>NZ_PYBP01000002.1:0-550514 GCF_003015025.1 Nitratireductor sp. StC3
GGTGTGCCCACACCTTCTTCTCCGCCATCTGCATCGCAGCCACCGTCATCTTCTGGCTTTGATCAATGAGTCCTGAGCCTAGGTCCAATCGACATTCAGGATTCAGTTTGCCGTTGATGTGTGCTTCATGGGGTTCCAGATACGCCGATCTGGAGCCTGATGATGTCGAGACCGAAGCGCTGCGAACTGCCGCAACCGCAGGCTATGGAAGGATGCAGAGGCCACCATCGAATCCGCCACCGCATTCCTCTACGCTGCAGCAATCATGATCCTCGTCAGGCGCATCGCACGAAACTTATGAGCGGTTTGGGTACGGACTCTAAGAACCGTTCAGGACGACGAAATACCCAAGTATACGCAAGGCACGAGACCGGGGAACAGCCGGCTTCCGCTGGTTCCGCAAGCGCTTTATTTGAAGAATTTCACTACCAAGAAAATCCTCCGGAACCGGGAGTATTCGTAAAAAAAGGGGGAAAATATTGGAAATCGAAGATAACTTAATTTGAGAAAGATGAGATCGCCTGCTGATGAGCGAAAATTATAATCTCTATTCTTCTGCCGCCCGGGAGGAGGGCTTCTTCGGGCAGAGGTTGAAGGTACAGCATCTGAGAATCCTGGCGGCTTTGGCGCGGCTAAAGTTGGTAACCAAAGTAGCAGACGCGCTGGCGATCACGCAGCCCGCGGTTTCCAAACAGCTCGCAGAGATGGAGCATTCTCTTGGAATTGCCATTATCGTGCGTGAGCGCAACCGTCTGTTTCTAACCCCCGCGGGAAAACGACTGGCCCAACACGCACAAGCGGTTCTGGATCAGTTGAAGCGCGCCGAATTGGAATTAGACGCGGTCCGCTTCGGCGTTTCTGGCGATCTTCGGATCGGAACCGTCGCTTCTCTCGCGGCTGTGATGCTTCCGCAGGCCATCGCCACGTTGAAACAGAATGCCCCGGACGTTTCGGTAAGCGTCACCGAGGGACATTTTCGCGAACTATTACCCAAGCTTCTCAACGGGGCCATCGACATCGCGATCGCGCGGACCTGGCACGAGCAGGAGATCGCCGGCGTCGCGCAGCGCCCGCTGGCGAGCGAGCCGCTTTGCGTGGTGGCGGACCCGGGGCATCCCCTGGCCCGGCGGGACCATCTGGAATGGGATGAAGTCACGCAATGGCCCTGGATACTGCCGGATCAAGATTCGATCGCGCGCCAGGAACTCGATGCCTTCTTCACACGCAACGGAACGCGCAGCCCTCGCAACGTGATCACGTCGCTTTCCCTGCAACTGAACCTCGCGCTGTTGCGCGAGATGCCGGTCATCACCCTGTTTCCCCGCTCGATGACTCGTCCCCATATTGCACGCGGTGAAATGGTCGAGCTTCCCATCCGCGTCGATGCACTCCTGTTCGAAACGCGCTGCTTCTGGCGCATCGGGCAGGACAAGAGCAATGCCACGCTCAACCTGCTCTTGCGTAACCTTGATGAACTCGGGGCGAATGGCGGCTAGGGCGAAGCGAGAGGGCGGGTAGCGACCAAACTATAACCCCCGGCAATGGTCTGGTCTTTCCTATTCATTATTCATCGGCATTTCCAACCTGTAAGGCTTGCGCGGGAACCGTGACGATTACGCGCCCGGTGGAGGGGCGAAGCAATGGTCGATCTGACGTCCCGCATGGCGACCGAGTTGATCCGCATGTTCAAGGCGCGCGAAACCACGCCCTCCGAGGTGCTGGAGGCATGTATTGCCCGGATTTCCGCCCTGAACCCGCTGGTCAACGCCATCACCGCCACGGATTTCGCACGTGCGCGCATCGCGGCCGAAGCAGCCACGGCGCGCTACGCCGCCGGTGCGCTGGTCGGCCCGCTTGACGGGATCCCGATCGGAGTGAAGGATCTGCAGGACACGGCCGGGTTGCTCACGACCTACGGCGCGCGCCACCTTCGGGGAAACGTGCCCGGCGCCGATAGCCCGTGGATCGCCCGGCTTCGGCGCGCGGGCGCCATCGTGGTGGCAAAGACGAACGTGCCGGAAATGGGCGCGGGCGGGAACACCCGCAATCCCGTCTGGGGCGCGACCGGCAACCCTTTCGATCCCAATCTGACCGCAGGCGGGTCTTCGGGCGGGTCCGCGGCCGCGCTGGCGCTAGACCTGCTGCCGCTCTGTACCGGCTCGGACACCGGCGGGTCGCTTCGCCTGCCTGCCGCCTTCTGCGGGGTAATCGGCTTTCGCCCCACGGCAAACCTGGTGGCCAATGGCGCCCGCACACTAGGCTGGTCGAACCTGTCGGTGCTCGGCCCCATGGCCCGGAGCATGGACGACCTTGCGCTTTTCCTTCGCGCCTCGCTTGGCCCGGACCCGGATGACCCGCTTTCCCTTGCGGTTGACGCGTCAAGTTTCGATGCCGGCCCCTTGCCCCCGCTGGGCGCGTTGCGAGTGGGCCATAGCGAGGATTTCGGCGGGCTTGCCATCGCCCCCGAGGTGCGCGCGGCATTTCGGGATCGCATCGCCTCGCTTGCCCCGCTGGTCGCCAGTTGCGAGGCGGTCGACCTGGCCCTGGGCGAGATGGACAGCTGCTTCGACACCGGCCGCGCTGAGGCCTTCGTTGCCGTTTTCGAAGGCGAGATGGAGGTGGACGAGGATCAGCTTTCTCCCGCGGTGGCCGCCAATCTCGAGATGGCGCGCGGGATGACCCTGCAGATGCGCGCCCGTGCGCATCTGGAACAGACACGGCTCTTGCGGCGCTACAATGCCCTGATGCGCGATTTCGACATCATTCTGACTCCGACGGCGCCCGTGGCGCCCTTTGCCTGGTCCGAGCCGGCTGTCATGGAAATCGACGGGGTCGCGCAGGACAACTACTATCGCTGGCTGGCCTTGACCTACCGGGCGACGCTGCTGAACTGCCCGGCGCTGACGCTGCCCACAGGCAAGGCGCGCGGGGGCATGCCCTTCGGGTTGCAGATGCTGGGCAAGCCTGCACGCGATGCCGACCTTATCGCCGCCGGCCGCGCGATCGAGCATCACTGGAGCGATGATCCCTTGCGTTGTCGCCCCCTGCCCGATCCCGACGCGCTGCGTCCCGGCACGCCCGCGCTGACCTCGATCGTGACTCATCCGCCGATCTTCTCGGACGCGCCCGTTGCGGGGCCGACCCTGAACGTGGTCTGAGCCCGGCTATGTGGAGCCTCATCCCGATATTCGCGTTGCTGCTGATCAGCGGAACCGCCTTCGCCTATATCATCGGCGCGGTTTCCGTGGTCTCGTTCGTCGCGATGGGGTACGCGCCCTACCTGTCGATCCTGCCGCAGCGGGTATTTTCGCAGCTCGACGTCTTTGCCTACATGTCGCTTCCACTTTTCATCCTCACGGCGGAATTGATGTCCCGCACCGGGGTGACGCGCGCGCTCATCGATTTCGCGATGGCCATCGTCGGGCGTCTGCGTGGCGGCCTGGGACATGTCAACATCCTGACCAGCCTTTTCTTCGCGGGCATCTCGGGGTCGGCCGTGGCCGATTCGGCGGCGCTGTCGCGCGCTTTCGTCCCCGAGATGGTGGCGCGCGGCTACCCGCCCGCCTATGCCGGGGCGATCACGGTCGCCTCGTCCATGATCGGCCCCATCGTGCCGCCCTCGATCATCATGATCATCTATGGTGGGCTGGTGGAAACATCCGTGGCCGCACTGTTCGTCGCCGGGGTGCTGCCGGGGCTTCTGCTGACCTTCGCTCTGCTTGGCTACAACGCCTACGCGGCAAGGCGCGCCGGCCATCCGGGAGGGCAGAATAATGAGATACCCGCCTTCTGGCCCAGCCTGCGCGCGGCGGCGCCGGCGCTGCTGTTGCCCGCGGTGATCATCGGAAGCCTGGTTTTCGGCCTTGCCACGCCCACCGAAGGCGCTGCGATCGCGGTTCTGATGGCGCTTCTGATGGGGTTTTACTATCGCGAGCTGACCCTCGCGGTGCTGACTGAGGCGATGGAGGCGAGCGCGAAGCTCACGGGGATGATCTTCATCATCTTCTGCGCAATCTCCGTTCTGGGGTACCTGTCGGGCCTTGCCGGCTGGCCCACGCTTCTCGGGGCCTGGGTGGAGCGGCTTGGCTTGACGGGAACCGGGTACCTGCTGTTCCTGGTCGTGCTGTTCCTCATCTCGGGTATGTTCATGGACACGCCCGTTGCGCTCACGCTTCTGGTTCCTCTGATGGTGCCCGTGGCGCTGGCCCAGGGCGTCAGCTCGGTCCATCTCGGCGTCGTGCTGTGCTTCAACCTTTGTATCGGCCTCGTTACGCCACCCCTGGGCAAAGGGCTGGTGGTCGTGTCGGCCATCACCGGGATCGGGTACTGGAAGCTGGCCCGAGCCGTTCTGCCATTCATCGTAGTGCAGATTGTCGTTCTGCTGCTGCTCGTCATCCAGCCCGAAATAAGCCTGTTTCTGCCACGGCTTGTCGGTCTGAGCGTCAACTGACCCATGAACAGGAGGATTCAAATGTCGGTTCTGAAGAATATCGCATATATGGGCGCCGCCGCCGTGACGGCGCTGTCGCTTGCCACGGGGGCACAGGCCGCCGACGTGCAGATCGCGCTCGACGGGCCCGCGGACCTGGAGCGCTCGGGCTCCTACGTCTGGGCGCATGCCTTCGCCGAACGCCTCAAGCAGGATGGCATGGACGTGCGCGAACTGCCGCGCGGTGCCGTCGGCGGAGAGGCGGAAGTGCTCGACCAGGTGTCGACCGGTTTGATCCAGGTCTCCCTTTCTAACGTGAAATCCGTTGGCAGCATCGACCCCCTGATCTACGGGGTCCGGCTACCCTTCATCTTCGATGACCTCGGCCACATGGACCGCACCCTCGAAGCCGGGGACGTTCTGAGCAAAGTCAACGAACGCGTTGCCAAGGCTGACATCATGCTTGCCGCGCTGGTGCCCCTCGGGCGCGCGATGGGAATTTTCAACACGCGCCATGTCGTGGAAAAGCCCGCCGACCTGTCCGACCTGCGCATGCGCGCCCTCGATGAAAGCCATGTCAAGATTTTCGAAGCTTGGGGAACCTCTGCGACCGTCGTTTCCTGGGGCGAGGTGCCGACCGCCCTGCAAACCGGGATCGTGGATGGCTACCTGCAGACACCGCTGGTGCCGATCGTCTTCGGACATACCGATTTCGTGAAATACTTCAGTGATGTGCGCGTCACCCTGCCGCTGCGGGCGGTGATCATCTCGCGCAGCTGGTATCAAGGCCTGAGCGATGCCGAACAGGCCACGGTGGACGCCGCGATCAAGGCCGGAACCGTCGCCACGCGCGCGTGGCAGGTCACCGCGCGCGACGCGTCGATGAAGGCGCTCGAGAAGGCGGGCGTGACGATAACGGCGATCTCGGACGAGAATCGCGACCTGTTCCGCGAAATGTCGCGCCCGGTCTGGTCCTCTGGTCTGTTGGACCAGGAAGCCGCCGATTTCTGGGTTGAAACCTCGAAAGCGGCACGCTGAGGCGGCCGTCGAGGAGTAAACAATGGCGCGCGTCCTTCTTCTGCTCAGTGACGGCCTGCACAGGGTTGTCCGCATGGCTGTCATCCTCTGCCTTTCCGTGATGTTCCTGGTCGTGATGTTCCAGGTTGTCAGCCGCTATGCCCTGAACTCGCCGCCCGCCTGGGCGGAAGAAGTCGCGCGCTACACGATGATCTGGTTGGGCCTTCTCGGAGCCACCATGTCATTCAAGACCCGGATGGACGCGGTCCTGATGAAAAGCGTGTTTCCGGAGCGCCCGCATCCGCTCGGCTGGCTTGGCGAGGCGCTCCGCGCCATTGCGGTCGTAACCTTCCTGGGGCCGGTGATCTACTATTCCTTTATCGGCGTAAGCGGGTCGGCCGCGCGCGGTTTTTTAGCAAGACAATACCTCGTTCAGACCGACACATTGGGTATTCCCATCGTTTGGGTTGCGGTATCGGTTCCGCTTTGCGCCATCATCATCCTGATTCATCTGGCAGCGCGCGCGTTCGGAACGCCCTACTGCCATTTGAATGAGACATGACAGATTTTTAACCGCGCTGGCCATGACGAGTTTCAGCAGAATCGTCTGACCACCCGGTATTCTTCTGTCAACGGCGGAGTAAAAGTCGGCCATTGGGCGGCGAAAAAGTAGGCCACCTGGCGCTGCGAGTGGGGAACGTCGGGAGGGCATAGCCCGACCAGAGTTTCCCGGTTGCAGCTTCGGCGATCTTATTGGTGAGGGGTGGTGCTTTTTCGCGCTTGGTTTTGCGCCAGTCGGTAGCTGTCGCCATTCATCTCAAGGATGCTGACCTGATGGGTCAGCCGGTCGAGGAGCGCGCGGGTGAGACGCTCGGAACCGAAGGTTTCGGTCCATTCGTCGAAGGGCAGATTGCTGGTGATCAGGGTGGAACCACGCTCGTAACGCTGCGAGATCAGCTCGAACAACAGCTCCGCTCCGGTCTTGGAGAGCGGCACGAAGCCCAGTTCGTCGATGATGAGCAGCTTGTAGCCCGCCATCTGCTTCTGGAAGCGCAGAAGGCGGCGGTCGTCTCGCGCCTCCATCATCTCGCTGACGAGCGCGGCAGCCGTGGTGAAGCCGACGGACAATCCCTTCTGGCAGGCTGCCAGGCCGAGGCCGATCGCAACATGGGTCTTGTCTGTGCCGCTGGGTCCGAGCGCGATGACAGATCTCCGCGACGGGGATCCCGTCGGCTCCTTGCTTCAAAATGAACGCCTTTTGTGCGTCCGAGAACTTCGATGCCTTCATCGTCTTCCGCTCCTCCCAGCCAAGGAACATTACAGCGGAAAACTCCAGTTTCGAACGATCCAGTTTTCAGGGGTCAGAGCAGGTCAGAGCAGTCAGAGCAGCCGCCATCCGCAGCGACAACGGCCTGCCGTTTGCGTCGCCCAACGGGCTCTACAATCTGTCGAAACTGTCGGTGTGGTGGCTGAGGCTCGGCATCGCGATCGAGCGCATCAGGCCCGGCCACCCGCAACAGAATGGCCGTCACGAGCGCATGCACCGGACCCTCAAGGCCGAGACGGCGCGCCCGCCGGGCATGAACGTGCTCCAGCAGCAGGACCGCTTCGATCGATTCGTCAGCGAGTTCAACGAAGAGCGCCCCCACGAGGCGCTCGCCATGAAGACGCCGGCCGAACGCTACACGCCCGCTTCAAGAGCCTATTGTGGCCTGCCGGACGTGGACTACCCCTTCCACGATAGGGACATCCTCGTCACCGCCTGCGGCCGCATCTGCATGGCAAGAAAGAAGATCAACGTCTCGACCGTGCTCGCCGGCCAGAGGCTCGGCATCAAAGAAGTCGACGACGGCATTTGGCTCGTCAGCTTCATGCACTATGATGTGGGATATATCGACCTGGAACAGAGGACCCTGCAGACCCATCGACAACCCGTTCGGCACGAGGTTGTCACCCATGTCTTAGGGACATTCTGTTACCTATGTCTCCGGGTCGTACAGTCAGATAATGGCGGAGAGGGGGGGATTCGAACCCCCGATACCCTTGCGAGTATGCCGCATTTCGAGTGCGGTGCATTCGACCACTCTGCCACCTCTCCGCGGATCATGGTCAGCCGTTGCCGGCGCGGCGCACAGATAGCGAAGGTCGCGCGCCGAAACAAGGCCCGTCGCGCCGAAAAACGCCGCCCTTGCTTGACTTGACGCACCCGTTCGGCTAACGACGCGAGGCTTCCGGCGTGGAAACCCTCCGCGCCGTTTGTCATTTGAACCCGAAACAGACTGAAAAGAAGACGGCCGGGCGGCACATGTCCGCTCAACGAGCCGGTCCGAACAGCGAAAGGCAAGAAATGTTCGCAGTCATCAAAACCGGCGGCAAGCAGTACCGCGTTGCCGCGGACGACCTTCTGCAGGTCGAAAAGGTCGCGGGCGAAGCCGGCGACATCATCGAATTTCCGCACGTGCTCGTCGTCGGCGAGGGCGAGGACGTGACGCTCGGCGCGCCCTTCATCGACGGCGCCTCGGTGGCGGCCGAAGTGGTCGAGCAGGGCCGCGGCAAGAAGGTGATCGCCTTCAAGAAGCGCCGTCGCCAGAATTCGCGCCGCACGCGCGGCCACCGGCAGCTTCTGACCACGGTGCGCATCTCCGAGATCCTGACCGCAGGCGCCAAGCCGTCGAAGAAGCCGGCAGCCAAGAAGGACGCCGCGCCGAAGAAGGCCGAAGACAAGCCCGCCGCCAAGAAAGAGGCGGCGCCGAAAAAGACGGACGCCAAGGCCGACGCCGCAGCCGCTCCGCTTTTCACCGCCCCGGCGGGCGACAAGGACGATCTGACCACGATCAAGGGCATCGGCCCGGTCGCGGCCGGTCAGTTGAACGAGCAGGGCATCACCACCTTCGCGCAGATCGCCGCGCTGTCCGACAAGGACGTGGCGCGCATCGACGAGGCGATGCCGTTCAGCGCCGACCAGATCAAGGACTGGCGCGACCAGGCCAAGGAACTGGCTAAGGGCTGAGCCGAAGGTTTGAAAAGCGGCGCGAACGCGCCCATAAAGGTTGAAGGCGCCCCTGCGGCGCGAAGGAGCAGAAAATGGCACACAAGAAAGCTGGCGGTTCGTCGCGCAACGGTCGCGATTCGGAATCCAAGCGCCTTGGCGTGAAGAAGTTCGGCGGCGAGAAGGTTCTCGCCGGCAACATCATCGTGCGTCAGCGCGGCACCAAATGGCACCCGGGCGAGCGTGTGGGCATGGGCAAGGACCATACTCTTTTTGCGCTCGAGGCCGGTGCGGTGTCTTTCCGCAAGAAAGCCAATGGCCGCACCTACGTATCGGTCAATCCGATTATGGAAGCCGCGGAATAGCCGGATCCGCTTCACGATACCGGCGCCCCTCTCGGGAACCGGTGTCTGGACACTCCAGCGATAGGATCAGGGGAGATGGGGCGCCATCTCCCCTTTTTCATTGCCGGAGGACAGGACATGGTTGCCGAAAAGGAAGACGTCGAGGACGAAAGTCTGCGGATTGATTGCCCGGTGCTGGTCACCGGCAGGCTGGTGCTGCGGCCGCCGCACCGCGACGACCTGCCGGAGCTGATCGAGCTGGCCGACAATCGCCGCATCGCCGAGATGCTCGGACGCATGCCGCACCCTTATGGCGAACTGGAGGCGATGGCCTTCATCGCCACGGCCGACGATCGCGGTCCCGGCTGCACCTACGCCATCACCAACTCCGAAAACGGCGCCTTCATCGGCTGCGCGGGCTTGAACGTCACGCCGCGCGGCCTGGAGGTCGGCTACTGGATCGGCGAGCCCTATTGGGGGCGCGGCTACGCCACCGAGGCCGCGCACGCGCTGGTGGACCTCGCCTTCCGCGCGACCGCGATCGACACGCTGCACGCCTCCTGCCGCGTCATCAACGACGGCTCGCGCCGCGTGATCCACAAATGCGGGTTTCAGTATGCCGGCCAGGGCATGTTGAACTCGCTTACCGCCGGACAGGTGCCGGTGGAGCGTTACCGACTCGACCGCAGGACCTGGGTAAGCCTGCGCACCTGGGCGCAGAGCTGAGACGTCCGCTCCGACCGCCGCCCCGTCGCCCGTCGCCTGGACGGGCGGCGTCGCCCCTCAACCCAGCTCCATCCAGACCGGGCGGTGGTCGGAGCCGAGCGCCTGGCTGTCGACCCAGCAACGCTTCACCCTGGCCGCCAGCCCGGCATAGACGAAACAATAGTCGAGGCAGCGTTGCGCATTCGCGTCGTCGAGCCGTTTCGGATCGAGCCAGGTCACGCGCGCCGCGTGGTCGGGATCGGCCAACACCGCGGCGTCGACCGGCAGCCGGCTGCGCCGCGTCACCCCGAACTCGACGTCGGGATGGCCGGTCATGGCGATATATTCGGGCGAGCCGGGCACGAGGTTGAAATCGCCCATCAGCGCGAAGGCCTCGGGATGCGGCGGCTCGGGAAAACCGCGTTCGGACGTGCCGGTCAGCGCGCCGCCCTCGATGCCATAGGCCAGGGCCTTGTCGACCAGATAGCCGATCTGGTCGATGCGTTCGGCCGGGCTGGTATGATCGAGATGGACCGAATAGAAGCGCACCGGCCCGAACGGCGTTTCGACCATCGCCTCCAGCGCGCCGCGCTGCAGGTTGAGCCGATCGAAAGTGCGCTGACGCGGCAACAAAAGATTGCGCGACGACAGGATCGGCTTTTTCGACAGAACCATATTGCCGAACTCGAACATGCGGGTGACCGCGCGCCCGCTTTCCACGGCCGAGCCCATATCGGCCTGGTAGGGCGCGCCGAAGACGGAAAAATAATCGGGCAGTAGTTCGCCCAGTTCGGCCACCATGTCGCGGCCGGTATTGTCGGGATTGTTGCGCGAGACTTCCTGCAGCGCGATCAGATCGGCCCCGCGCACGGCATCCGCGATGCGGGCCAGGTCGTAACGACCGTCGAGGCCGATCCCGTACTGGATATTATAGGTGACGCATTTCATGGTCTCGAGCCCGCCCCTGCCGTAGCGCCTACCGCCGCAAAGATTGCGGTAAACCCTCATTTCCGTTATCGCTCTCGCGCCCGCTCGCGCGGACGAAGCGCCTGAAGCAGATAGAACGGCAAGTTGTCAATCCGATGAAATTCCTCGACCAGACCAAGGTCTATATTCGTTCGGGCGACGGCGGGGCCGGGTCGGTTTCCTTCCGGCGCGAGAAATATCTCGAATTCGGCGGACCGGACGGCGGCGACGGCGGCCGTGGCGGCGATGTGTGGGTCGAGGCGGTCGACGGGCTCAACACGCTGATCGACTACCGCTACCAGCAGCATTTCAAGGCCAAGACCGGCACGCACGGCATGGGCCGCAACCGCACCGGCGGCAAGGGCGCGGACGCCGTGTTGAAGGTGCCGGTCGGCACCCAGGTCTTCGAGGAAGACAACGAGACCTTGATCTGCGACCTGACCGAGGTCGGTCAGCGCGTGCGGCTCGCCGCCGGCGGCAATGGCGGTTTCGGCAACACCCATTTCAAGAGCTCCACCAACCAGGCGCCGCGCCGGGCCAATCCCGGCCTGCCGGGCCAGGAACGGACGATCTGGCTGCGACTGAAACTGATCGCCGACGCCGGACTGGTCGGCCTGCCCAATGCCGGCAAGTCGACCTTCCTGTCGACCGTTACGGCCGCCAAGCCGAAGATCGCCGACTATCCCTTCACCACGCTTCACCCGGGCCTCGGCGTGGCACGGGTCGACGCCCGCGAATTTGTCATCGCCGATATTCCCGGCCTGATCGAGGGCGCGCATCAGGGGGCGGGGATCGGCGACCGTTTCCTCGGTCATGTCGAGCGCACCCGCGTCATCCTGCATCTGGTTTCCGCGCGGGAAAACGATCCCGCCGCCGCCTACCGCACCGTGCGCGGCGAGCTCGAGGCCTACGGCCACGGCCTCGGCGAAAAACCCGAGATCGTCGCGCTGGCGCAGGTCGACACGCTCGACGCGGACGAACGCGCCGAAAAGGCCGCCGCCCTTGAGGCGGCCGCCGGACGCGCGCCGCTGCTTTTGTCTTCGGCCACGCGCGAAGGCGTCGAGCCGGTGCTGCGGGCGCTGATCGCCGTGATCGAAGACGCTCGCGCGAGCGAGGCGCAAACCGATGCCGCCCCCGATCCGCGCTGGCAGCGCCCGGAGGGATGATGGCTGCGAACGCGCTTTCGGCCTATCGCCGCGTCACCGTCAAGGTCGGCTCCGCCCTGCTCGTCGACCGCGAACGGGGCCTCAAGCGCGACTGGCTCGCCTCGCTGTGCGCGGATGTCGCCGGCCTGTCCGCCGCCGGGGCCGAGATCTGCGTCGTCTCCTCCGGCGCCATCGCGCTCGGCCGAAACCTGCTCGGCCTCGGCCGCCGGACGCTGAAGCTTGAAGAAAGCCAGGCCGCCGCCGCCGTCGGTCAGATCGCGCTCGCCGGCGCCTGGTCGGAGGAGCTCGACCGTCTGGGACTGGTCTCCGGACAGGTGCTGGTGACCCTCGGCGACACCGAGGAACGCCGCCGCTACCTCAACGCCCGGGCGACCATCTCGACCCTGTTCAAGCTCGGGGCGGTGCCGGTCATCAATGAAAACGACACCGTCGCCACCACCGAGATCCGCTATGGCGACAACGACCGGCTGGCCGCGCGCGTGGCGACCATGATGCAGTCGGATCTTTTGGTCTTGCTGTCGGACATTGACGGTCTCTACACCGCCCCGCCGGCGCGCGATCCCGCCGCCCGTTTCGTGCCCGTGGTCGACGCAATCACGCCGCAGATCGAGGCGATGGCCGGCGAGGCCGCCTCCGAGCTCTCGCGCGGCGGCATGCGCACCAAGCTCGACGCCGGCAAGATCGCCACCCGGGCCGGCACCGCCATGATCATCGCCTCCGGCACCAGGTTATCGCCTCTGGCCGCGATCGACCGCGGCGAGCCCTCGACCTTCTTCGCGCCCAGCCCGACGCCGGTCCGCGGCTACAAGACATGGATCGCCGGTCAGCTCGAACCGGCAGGCCGGCTGGTGATCGACGACGGCGCGGTCGGCGCGCTGCGCTCCGGCAAATCGCTGCTGCCGGCCGGCGTGCGTGCGGTCGAAGGCGGCTTTGCGCGCGGCGACACGGTAGCCGTGCTCGCGCCGGACGGCAGCGAGATCGCGCGCGGCCTGGTTGCCTACGATGCCGCCGATGCCGTAAGGATTGCGGGGCTGAAGAGCGCCGACATCGCCAGGGAGCTGGGCTATGAGGCGCGCGCCGCCATGATCCACCGCGACGATCTCGTGGTGACGCCGGCTCTGTCGGCCAGGACACAGGCCAGCGACTGAGCGCTGGGAGGACGACATGCTCAAGACGAACGACGACACCCGGATCGACGTCACAGCGCTCATGAACGAGATGGGCCGCTCCGCCCACGCCGCGGCGCGACCGTTGGCGACCGCGTCGGAAGCCGTCAAGAACGCCGCCCTCCACGCCATGGCCGATGCGCTTGAAGCCAACGAGCGCCAGATTCTGGCCGCCAACGCCATCGATGTCGCCAACGGCGCCGAAAACGGCCTTTCGGCCGCCTTGATGGATCGCCTCGCCCTGCCCCCCGAACGTATCGGCGCCATGGCCCAGGGCGTGCGCGCCATCGCCGCGCTGAAAGACCCGGTCGGCGACGTCATCGCCGCGTGGGAACGACCGAATGGGCTCAAGATCGAGCGCGTGCGCACGCCGCTCGGTGTCATCGGGGTGATTTTCGAAAGCCGCCCCAACGTTACCGCGGACGCCGGGGCCTTGTGCCTGAAGGCCGGCAACGCCGTCATTCTGCGCGGCGGGTCGGACTCGGCCAATTCCTCGGCCGCGATCCACGCCTGCCTGATTGAAGGGCTTAGAGCGGCCGGCTTGCCCGAAACCGCCATTCAGCTCGTTCCGATCACCGACCGCGCCGCCGTCGGCGCGATGCTGAGAGGTCTCTCCGGCACGATCAACGTCATCGTGCCGCGCGGCGGCAAGAGCCTTGTCGCCCGGGTGCAGGAGGAGGCCAGGGTGCCGGTCTTCGCCCATCTCGAGGGCCTGTGCCATCTTTACGTGGACGCCTCGGCCGATCCCGACATGGCGCGCGAGATCGCCGTCAACGCCAAGATGCGCCGCCCCGGCATTTGCGGCGCCACGGAGACCCTGCTCGTCGACCGCGCCGCGGCCGACACCCATCTCGTGCCGATCCTGACCGCGCTGAGCGAGGCGGGCTGCGAAATCCGTGCCGACAGCGCGGTGCGCAGCTATTATCCCACGGCGGCTCCGGCAAGCGACGACGACTGGACGACCGAATATCTGGACGCCATCATCTCGGCCAAGCTGGTGGACGGCATCCAGGGGGCGATCGACCATATCGAGACCCATTCGTCGCATCACACCGAGGCGATCGTGGCGGAGGATCCGCTGGCGGTCGAGCGTTTCTTCAACGAGATCGATTCGGCCATCTTGCTCCACAACGCCTCGACCCAGTTCGCCGATGGCGGCGAGTTCGGTATGGGCGCGGAGATCGGTATCGCGACCGGCAAGATGCATGCGCGCGGGCCGGTCGGCGTCGAGCAGTTGACATCGTTCAAGTACCGCGTCCGCGGTTCCGGCCAGCTCCGGCCTTGACCGGCGCCAGCCAGCGCCTTGCGGGCATTCCGGCCCACTACCTGCGCATGCCCCATGTCGAGCATGGCATGGCGGTCGGCATTTTCGGCGGCTCCTTCAACCCGCCGCATGCCGGCCACGCCTTGGTTGCCGAGATTTCGCTGCGCCGCCTGCGCCTCGACCAGCTCTGGTGGCTGGTCACGCCCGGCAACCCCCTCAAGGACGTCAACGAGCTCGCGCCGCTGGCCCGGCGTCTGGCACAATCTGAGGTGATCACGCCGGATCCGCGCATCAAGGTGACCGCCTTCGAGGCCGCTCACCGTATCCGCTACACCGCCGACACGCTGGAACTGGTCAGGCGCCGCAATCCCGGCGTCGATTTTGTCTGGATCATGGGCGCCGACAGCCTGGCCAGCTTTCACCGCTGGCAGCGCTGGCGCGACATCATGGCGATTATGCCGATCGCCGTCATCGACCGGCCGGGCGCGACATTGTCTTTCCTGTCGTCGGTGACGGCCAAGGCATTCAGCCGCGCGCGCATCGACGAGGACGAGGCCTCGCGGCTTGCCCGCACGCCGGCGCCGGCGTGGACGTTCATCCACGGGCCGCGCTCCTCCCTGTCCTCGACCGCGATCCGAAACGCCGGCTAAAGCCGCCTCCCGCAGACCGATCCTCTCTTCGCCATCGGCGCGCCGCGGCCGCCGCCCGTCCAGTTCAAGACAGTTCGTGCCGCTTTCGTCGTGTTCCGCCGCGCGCGAAAGGAACATCATCGGCGCGATGAGCCTCGTTTCGAGCACAGATGCGGCCACTGCGCCGCCGACCGACCCGGCCCAGTCCGCGCCGGCGATCGCGATCGCCAGCGTGGTCCTGTCGACGGCGCTGGTGGCGATAGGCAACGGGCTGATGTTCGCCTTCGTGCCGGTCCGTCTGGCCGCGGAAGGTCTCCCGCCCACCTGGGCGGGCCTGATCCTGACCGGCATGTCGGCCGGCGGCATGGCTGGCTGCTTCCTGACCGGGCGCATGGTCAATCGCGTCGGCCACGCCCGCGCCTTCATGATCTTTTCGGCGCTGATCATCCTGTCGAGCGTGGCGGTCAGCGTAAAGGTCGACCCGACGCTTTGGGTTCCGGCACGCGCGCTCTACGGCTTTTCCATAGCCGGGCTCTTCATCGTCACCCAAAGCTGGCTCAACGACGTCGTCGAAAATCAGGTGCGCGGCCGCGTGATCGCGTTTTTCTATGTCAGCTACATCGTTGGGCTGGGCATCGGCTCCTACCTGTTGACCTTTGTCGACATCATGACCAACACCGCGCCGGTGGTGGCGATCGCGTTTGGCGCGCTGTCGATAATCCCTGTCGGCCTGACGCGGCTGCGCACGCCGCCGCCCCCGCCGATCGCCTCGATCGCGCTGAGACGCGCCTGGCAGATCTCGCCCGTCGGGCTGGCCGGCATGCTCGCCGTGGGCGGGCTCTCGATGATGGTTGCCGGCTTCGCCCCCATCCACGCCACCGCGACCGGTTTTTCCAAGGATCAGGTCGCCCTGCTGCTGCTGGCGATGCCGCTCGGCACCATGCTGGTTCAGCTGCCCTTCGGCTGGCTGTCAGACCGCACCGACCGACGCTATGTCCTCGTCGCCGCCTCCGTGATCGTGGTCGGCGCCGGCGCGCTGGCAACCGGCGCCGACCGGTCGGAGCTGGCATGGATGATCCTGATCTACATGGTATGGAGCGGCGCGATCGAATCGATCTATTCGATCTCCTCGGCGCATTCCAACGACCGCGCGGAAAAAGGCGACCTCGTGCTGCTGTCGAGCACCATGCTGTTCGCTTGGTCGCTGTCGGGTTTCGTGATGCCGGGAATTGCCACCGCCCTGACCGCCTTTGCCGGCACCGGCGCCTTCATTGTCATGGCGATCGCGATCGCCGCCGTGTTCTGCGCCTTCGTGATCTGGCGCCTGACGCAGGCCGAAGCCGTGCCGCCTGCCGAAAGCGTGGACTTCGCACCCCTGTCGGCACAGGCGCCGCCAGCCGCGGAATTCGCTTATGCCAGCGACGAGTCCGGTTCGGATGCGGCCGACGAAGCGCCCGCCCAGTCTTGAAACTGTTAAGGGTCCGTGCCTATGTTTTGCATGTCACGTGAATCACGCGTGGCGGAGTTGTTCTTGTCGTGAAAGGAAAGACACTGAGAACAGCACTGGGCAAGAAGGCTGAGATCATGCCTTCTGCGGCCGGGATGACCCGCCAGGGTGAGTCCCAGGCCTTGAAGATCGTCCTTGAATCTCTGGAAGACTCAAAGGCGGAAAACATTGTCTCCATCGACATCCGGGGAAAATCCAGCCTTGGCGACCATATGGTGATCGCCTCGGGCCGGTCGAACCGCCATGTCGGTGCGGTGTCGGACCATCTGATCAAGGCGCTCAAGGAGGCCGGACTGGGCAACGCCCGGGTCGAAGGCCTGTCGAGCGCCGATTGGGTTTTGATCGACGCCGGCGATATCATCGTCCATGTTTTCCGGCCCGAGGTCCGCGAGTTCTACAACATCGAAAAGATGTGGCAGGCTCCCGATCTCGAGGACGAAACGGTTCACTGAACCGAAGGCGATGCGGATTGCCGTTCATGCCGTGGGCCGGATGAAGGCCGGCCCCGAGGCGGAGCTTGCCGACCGTTTTTTCGATCGCCTGGCCAAGACCGGCCCGTCCGTCGGCCTGGAATGGGCGGGGCTTTGCGAAACCGCCGAAAGCCGGGCTGGCACGGCAAGCGCGAGAAAGCGCGAGGAAGCCGCACGCCTGACCGCGCTGCTCGAGCCCGGATCGGCGTTGCTGCTTCTCGACGAGCGCGGCAAGGCGCAGGGATCGCAAGACCTGGCGCGCTGGGTCGCAACGACCCGCGACGACGGCTGCCGCCGGCTCGTGGTGGCGATCGGCGGCCCCGACGGCCACGATGCGGCGTTGCGCGACGCCGCCGACCTCGTCCTGTGCATGGGCAAGCTCACCTGGCCGCATCAACTGGCGCGCGTCATGATCGCCGAACAGCTCTATCGTTGCGCGACCATCCTGGCCGGCCACCCCTATCATCGCGCCTGACGGCGTGATGGCACGGGCTTGGCCGCCCGCCGCCACAATTTCCGACAAAAGCGAGCCGACCTTGCGCGCGCGTCCACGCGATGCGGTATGGTTGATGCTTCCTTAACCGGCCGCTCCTAGGGTCGCGACCCGAGAAGCGCCGGCAGGATCAGGGCGAGGTCATGACGAAAAACCGCAGCGACACAAACGGCAGGCGCGGGCTTGTCCTGCTTGCCGCTCTCGCCGTTGCGGTTGCCGGCGCCGCCCCGCTCTTTGCCCAGGACATGGCGACCCTGGAGGAAAAGCGGACCGATACCGCCTCCGAATACGAGACCGTCTTGCGTCAGATGTCGCTGTCGAAAGAGCGTCTCGATTCGCTTGCGGGCGAGGTCGCAGCGATGCGCAAGGACAATACCGCGATCACCAGCGCTCTGATCCAGGCGGCGAAGACCGAAAAGAAGCTCTCCAACGACATCGCCGCCATCGAGGTGCGTCTGGAGACGCTGAAGCAGCAGGAAGACGCGCTGAAAGCCTCGCTTCATGCCCGCCGCGGTGTCCTGGCCGAGGTTTTGGGCGCGCTCCAGCGCATGGGGCTCAATCCGCCGCCCGCCATTCTGGTCAGGCCCGAGGACGCGCTGTCGTCGGTACGCAGCGCGATCATCCTGGGCGCGGTGGTGCCCGAGTTGAGGGCCGAAACGGAGATCCTGCTCGGCGACCTCAAGGAACTGGCCGCGCTGCGCAGCGCGATTGCAGGCGAACGCGAGACGCTTTTTGCCACCGTCCAGGATCAGGCTGCGGAGAAAAAGCGGCTGGCGCTTCTTTTGGAGGAAAAGAGCCGGCTCTTGCGGGCCAGCGAATCAACCCTCGACGAAGAGCGCGAAAAGGCGGCCGCCCTTGCCGCCAAGGCCGGCACTCTCAAAGAATTGATCGCCTCGATCGAGGCCGAAATCACCGGTGTCCAGGAAGCCGCGCGGGCGGCCCGTCTGGCGGAGGAGGAGCGCAAGCGCCGCGAGGCGGAGGCTGCGGGCCGCCCAGTGCCCGAGGCCAACCGGCTGGTGACGGGTCTACCCTTTGAGAGTCTTGAGGGAACGGTCGCGCTGCCGGTGTCGGGCACCTTCGTGCGGCGCTTCGGCGAGAGCGACGGTCTTGGCGGCCATATGGCCGGCGACACGCTTCAAACACAATCCGGCTCTATCGTCACCGCACCTGCCGATGGCAGTATTTTGTATGCGGGCCCGTTTCGTTCATACGGCCAACTCTTGATAGTCGATGTCGGCGACGGTTATCATGTCGTGCTGGCGGGTATGGCGACCACGAACGTTTCCCTGGGCCAGACGGTGTTGTCGGGAGAACCGATCGGCGCCATGGGTGAAGCAAGGGTCGCCAGCGCGGTGACACTGGGAAGTGCGAATAGCAGTCCGGAACTTTATGTGGAGTTCCGCAAGGATGGCAAACCCGTCGACCCGGCCCCATGGTGGGCCGACCGGGATTCTGGAAGGACGAAAGATGATTCGTAAGTTGTCGCTTCTTCTTGCCGGCGCCTTGATGGGCGCCTCCGCGATGAGCGTCGTTTACGGCCCAACGGGCTCTTCCGCGATCGCGGCCAGTTCGGAAACCTATCGCCATCTTGCGGTTTTCGGCGACATTTTCGAGCGCGTGCGCGCCCAATACGTGACGCCGCCTGAGGACAAGAATCTGGTCGAGAGCGCCATCAACGGCATGCTCACCTCGCTCGATCCGCATTCTTCCTATCTCAATCCGGACGCCGCCAAGGACATGCGGGTCCAGACCAAGGGCGAGTTCGGCGGCCTCGGCATCGAGGTCACCATGGAAAACGAACTGGTCAAGGTGATCACGCCGATCGACGACACCCCGGCGGCCCGCGCTGGCGTGCTTGCCGGCGACCTGATCGCCGAGATCGATGGCGAGGACGTGCGCGGCCTCAACCTGTCGGACGCTGTCGAGCGCATGCGCGGCGCCGTCGACACGCCGATCGAGCTGACGATCCTGCGCGAGGGCGCGGTCGAGCCGATCAAGATCACGATCGTGCGTGCCATCATCAAGGTCAGGGCCGTCAAATACCGCGTCGAGGGCGACGTCGGCTATGTGAAGATCGCCTCCTTCACCGAAAAGACCTTCGACGATCTGCAGGCGGCCATCGCCGACATCGAAAGCGAGGTCCCGGCCGACAAGCTGAAAGGGTTCGTGCTCGACCTGCGGCTCAATCCGGGTGGTCTGCTCGACCAGGCGGTGAGCGTCTCGGACGCGTTCCTCGATCGCGGCGAGATCGTCTCCACCCGCGGCCGCGATCCCAAGGACGTTGTTCGCTTCGATGCGCGTGCCGGCGATCTGACCGGCGGCAAGCCGCTGATCGTGATGGTCAATGGCGGCTCGGCGAGCGCCTCGGAGATTGTCGCCGGCGCCCTTCAGGACCATCGCCGTGCAACCGTGCTCGGCACGCGCTCCTTCGGCAAAGGATCGGTTCAGACCATCATCCCGCTGGCCGAGAATGGCGCCCTGCGCTTGACCACCGCGCTCTATTACACGCCGGCCGGCAAATCGATCCAGGGCAAGGGCATCACCCCCGACATCCGTGTCGAACAACCGCTTCCGGACGAATTGCTCGGACGTGACGTGACCCGCGGCGAATCGGATCTGCGCGGCCATATCAAGGGCGACGAGGAAAACGAGGAAGGCTCGGGCTCGGCAGCCTATGTGCCGCCGGAAGCCAAGGACGACGTCCAGCTTACCCACGCGCTCGAGCTGTTGCGCGGCGAGAAGACCGATCCGGCCTTTCCGCCCAATCCGGACCAGGCGGTCCTCAACCAGTAACCATCCGGCGCCGGCGGCTCGACCCTCCGGCGCCGTTCGCCCGATATCTCGACACCTGCGGATCATTCCCGCCTGAAAGGCTCCCGGCTTGCCGCTCGACAAGCAGATCGAACGCCCTCTCGGTCAGCACGGCGCGCGACCGGCCAGGCGGCCGTGGTCGGCGCCCAGCGTGGCCCAGATCGCCGGCGCTGCGAGCCTGTGTCTCGTCGCGGCGGCCGGGTTATGGGTTGCCTTGCTGCCCGATCCATGGCGCCAGCCCGCCGAGATCGTGTCGATGGAGACCGCGCAGCAATCCGCTCCGCAACCACCCGCCGAAACGACCGTCGCGCCGGCCAAGGAAACGACCGCGCCATCCCCCTCCATCATACGCGCCCCCGAACGACCGGCAGACACGTCCGGCCCGAACGTGATCGTCATCCGCGACCCCTCGGCTATCGGCCAGGATCTGCGGGTCGCCCACCTGCCCGACCGGGCTCTCCTGGAACAGTCAGAACATGGACCGCTGCCGGTCCGGGCCGATGACGGGCGCCGCCCGTTCGACGTCTATGCGCGACCGTGGTCGGGCGCGCGCGGCGCGCGCGTGGCGATCGTGATCGGCGGCATGGCCCTGTCGCAGACCGGCACCCAGGCCGCGATCGCCAAGCTGCCGCCCGAAATCACCCTCGCCTTCGCCCCGCAGGGCAACTCGATCGGCCGCTGGATGCAGGCCGCGCGGCGCGAGGGGCACGAGATCCTGATGCAATTGCCACTCGAGCCGTTCGATTATCCGCGCGTCAATCCCGGCCGCGACACACTGACGACCGAGGCCTCGACCGAGCAGAACATCGACACCCTGCACAATGTTCTGGGCCGCACGACGAACTATGTCGGTGTGATGAACTATATGGGCGCGCGCTTCACGGCCGAGGAAACAGCCTTCGCACCCGTCATGCGCGATCTCGGCGCCCGCGGGCTGCTTTATCTCGACGACGGCTCGTCCGCGCGCAGCCTTGCCGGTGAGCTGGCGGCCAAGAACCGGGTTCCTTATGCCGAGGGCGACACGACGATCGACCAGCGCCGCGATCGGGCCGCCATCCTGGAAAAGCTCGACGAACTGGAACGGACCGCCCGCGCCCGCGGCTTCGCGCTCGGCACCGGTTCGGCCTTCGACGTCACGGTCGAAACCGTGGCCTCGTGGGTGGCGGAGGCTAGGAAACGCGGCATCGAGATCGTGCCGGTCTCCGCGCTCGCCGCCGATCCGGAAAAAAGGTAATACCGCAGAATGGCAAAAGACAAGACCGCGGCGCGCCCTGAAGCGCTGCCCTACCGGCGCTGTGTCGGCATCGTGGTGTTGAACCGGGACGGCCATGCATGGGTGGGCCGGCGCATCCATGTTGCCGATGGCGAGATGACCGGCGCGGACAAGCTCTGGCAAATGCCGCAAGGCGGGATCGACAAGGGCGAGGAGCCGCTTTTGGCCGCGCGGCGCGAACTGTTCGAGGAGACCGGCATGAAGACGGTCAGCCTGCTCGCCGAGGCGCCGCAATGGATCGACTACGATCTGCCCGATCATCTCGTCGGCGTCGCGTTGAAGGGCAAGTATCGCGGCCAGACCCAAAAATGGTTCGCCTTCCGTTTCGAGGGCGCCGACAGCGAAATCCGCATCAACCCGCCGCCCGGCGGACACGAGGCTGAATTCGACGCCTGGGCCTGGAAACCGCTTAGCGACCTGCCCGACCTGATCGTGCCGTTCAAGCGCGGGGTCTACGACGCGGTGATCGCCGCTTTCCGGCACCTCGCGGCCTGAACGGCGATCGCGGCCGACGGCCGGGAGCGGCTACCACACACCGCGTGTCAGCCCCGTCCACAGATAGGACCAGATGGTGGGATGATACCATTGTCGCGACGGGCCCTCGGGCGCGCGCGGCGCGAGCCTTCCCGCGAGCGCATCCGCCACCGCATCCGCGCACATCTCGCGCGACAGCGCCGCCAACCGGTGCGCATAGGTCATGATCGTGTCGCCCGGTTCGGGCGATCCGCGCACCTGGCGCACGATCATGCCGGTGTCGACGCCGGCATCGACCAGATGCACGGTGGCGCCGAAATTCTCCCGGTCGCCCTCGGCCAGCGCCCAATAGCCGCCATTCATGCCGCGATAGGCCGGCGTGATGCCGGCATGATAGTTGAGCACCGGACAGGACAGCCGCGCCAGCACCCACGGCCTGACGATGCGGCAGCCGGCCAGAAGCACGACACGCGGCTCCAGCCGGTCGATTTCCCGCACGAATGCATCGCTGTTGACCGACTCGACTTTTATGATCCTTTGTTCGGATGCCGGCTCGGGCTCGAGTTTCGCCGCCGCCACGATTCCGGCGATCCGACGCGCCGACAGGCGTTTGCCGAGCCGGATCAAAACCATCGTGCCGAATTGGCCGGCGAGCGAGATCCAGCCGGTCATCCGCGCCCGACGGCGCAGAAAGGCAAGCTGCGGCTCGCCTTCCTCCTCGATCACATCGATCGCTCCGAACCGCCGTGCGAGCGCATTGACGATGATCCAGGGATAGGGCCCGCCAGCCGTCACCACGCAAACGCCGGAGCGCGCGTGGTCGTCGGGGCTCGTGGGATCGCTTCCCTCAGGCACGCAGGCGGGCCGTGTCGACGGGCCTTCTCCACGCCGCGTGGCGGTGACGGGCGAGCAAGCGGGCCACGGTGTTCGTCATGAGCCCGGCTGCGCTCCGGCCAGTTCGTCGATGATCGGGCAATCCGGCCGGTGATCGCCGTGGCAATGCGCCACCAGGTGGCTGAGTACGTCGCGCAAGCCTTTGAGTTCTGCGATCTTGCGGTCGATCTCGACCAGTTTCGCCGTCGCGATCGACTTGACGTCGGCACTCTCGCGGCCGGTATCGTCGTACAACGACAGCAATTGCCGACATTCCGAAACGGTGAAACCCAATCCCCGCGCGCGCTGCACGAAACGCAGCCGGTGCACGTCGGATGTCGAATAATCGCGATAGCCATTGTCGCCGCGGTCCGGCTTCAAGAGCCCGATATCCTCGTAGTAGCGGATTGTCTTGGCCGGCAGGCCGGACCGTTCGGAAGCGATGCCGATATTCATCTCATCAGTTCCCGTTCAACAGCACAAACCTTCCCAAAACAGGAAGCCTCATCAATCTGGCCCATCGACGGTCCTATTTCAAGTCGAGACTGCGCAACCGCAGCGCGTTGCCGATGACGGAAACCGATGACAGGCTCATCGCCGCCGCCGCGATCATCGGCGACAACAACATGCCGAACAGCGGATAAAGGATGCCGGCGGCCACCGGAACGCCGAGCGTATTATAGACGAAGGCGAAGAACAGGTTCTCGCGAATATTGCGGATTGTCGCCCTGGCCAGCGTGCGGGCGCGCACAATGCCGTTGAGGTCGCCCTTGACCAGCGTGATGCCGGCGCTTTCCACCGCAACGTCGGCGCCGGTGCCCATGGCGATGCCGACGTCGGCGGCGGCCAGCGCCGGCGCATCGTTGACGCCGTCGCCGGCCATGGCGACCTTTGCGCCACCGGCGCGCAGCTCCTCGATCAGCGCCTGCTTCTGCTCCGGCAGCAATCCGGCACGGATATCGTCGATGCCCAACGTCCTGGCGACGGCGCTGGCGGTTCGCTCATTGTCGCCCGTCGCCATGATCACGGTGAGGCCACTTTCGTGCAGTGCCCGGATCGCGGCGGGCGTGGTTTCCTTGATCGGGTCGGCCACCGCCACGATCCCGCCAAGACGCTCGTCCACGGCGACGAACATCGCCGTCTTGCCGGCAGCGCGCAGGTCGTCGGCCCTGGCCTCGAGCGCCGCGGTGTCGATTCCCAGATCCTCCATCATCGCCCGGTTGCCGAGCGCCACATTGCAACCCTTTACCTGGCCGTGCACGCCCTTGCCTGTCACGGCATCGAAATCCTCGGCATCGGCAAGGGAAAGGTCGCGCTGGCGCGCGCCCTCAACGATCGCCTCGGCGAGCGGATGCTCGGAACCTTTTTCCACGCTCGCGGCCAGACCCAATATGTCGTCCTCGTCGAAGCCGTCGGCCGCGATCACGTCGGTGAGTTTCGGCCGGCCCTCGGTCAGCGTGCCGGTCTTGTCGACGATCAGCGTATCGACGGCGGCGAACCGTTCCAGCGCCTCGGCATCCTTGATCAGCACGCCGGCCTGCGCGCCGCGCCCGGTCGCCGTCATGATCGACATCGGCGTGGCCAGCCCGAGCGCGCACGGACAGGCGATGATCAGCACCGACACGGCGGCGAGAATGGCGTAGACCATGCTGGGCGCTGGACCGAACAGCGCCCACACCCCAAACGCCATCACCGCGACCAGCACCACGGCGGGAACGAAGTAGAAGGACACCCGGTCGGCCAGGCCCTGGATCGGCGCGCGTGAGCGTTGCGCCTTGGCGACCATGTCCACGATCTGCGACAACACCGTGTCGGCGCCGACCCTGTGCGCCTCGATCACCAGCGTGCCGCTGCGGTTGAGTGTGCCGGCAGTGACCTGATCGCCCTCGACCTTTTCGACCGGCACGGCTTCGCCGGTGATCATCGATTCGTCGATCGACGAGCGCCCTTCCAGCACCGCGCCGTCGACGGGTACGCTGCCGCCGGGCCGCACCCGGAGCCTGTCGCCCTCCACGATCGATTCGAGCGGCACGTCTTCCTCATTGCCGTCGGCGTCGATCCGGCGCGCCGTCTTCGGCGCCAGATCAAGCAAAGCGCGGATCGCCGAGCCGGTGCGCTCGCGCGCCCTCAATTCCAGAACCTGGCCGACGAAGATCAAGGCGACGATCACTGCGGCCGCCTCGAAATAGACCGGCACGGCGCCGCCATGGCTGCGGAACTGCTGCGGAAACAGCTCCGGAAACAGCGTCGCCACGACGCTGTAGAGATAGGCCGTGCCGACGCCGATCGAAATCAGGGTCCACATATTCGGGCTGCGGTTGACGATCGACTGATAGCCGCGCACGAAGAACGGCGCCGCCGCCCACAGCACGACCGGGGTCGCCAGAACCAGCTCGATCCACACCGCAAGGCGGTTTCCGAGCCAGTCTCGAACCGGCAGGCCGACCATCGGCCCCATGGCGATGATCAAAAGCGGCACCGAAAGCACGCCGCTCACCCAAAGCCGGCGGGTGAAGTCGACCAGTTCGGGATTGGGACCCTCCTCGCCCGACGGCACACCCATCGGCTCGAGCGCCATGCCGCATTTCGGGCACGCGCCCGGCCCCTCGCGCACGATTTCGGGATGCATCGGGCAGGTATAGAGCGTGCCCTTGGGCATCGGCTCGGGTTCGGCGCGCCCGTCGAGATAGGTTTGCGGCTCAGCCCGGAATTTTTCCAGACAGCGGGCCGAGCAGAAATAATATCCCGTGCCGTCGTGGCGGTAAAAATGCGCCGCGCTGGCACGATCCACATCCATGCCGCAGACCGGATCGGTCGCGCCGATATGATCCGCCGGCGCGCCCTTGAAAGCGTCTCGACAGCTTTGCGAACAGAAATAATAGACGTGACCGGCATGCTCGAGACTTCGCGTCTCGTTGCCCGGATCGACCAGCATGCCGCACACAGGGTCGCGCACGACGCCGTCGTCCGCGTCCGAAACCCCTTTATGGCCACCGCAACATGCGGCCGGCTTCGCGCCTGGGGAATTTTTCTCCTGTCGGCTCATGATGATGGCTCCCGGTCTGCTGACTGTTCCGCCAGCCGCTTCTGAAGCTTCCAGAGACAGGAAGGTCAAGCGGCAATTTGCGGACGACGAGCCCCGCGCCGGCAAGTCCGGCCGAACCCGCAGCCAAGACGAAAACCAACGCCGGCGGCCGGCAAAGGTTCCCGCGGACCGTCCTGCCCGGTCTTCGCCGGAGGCCGAACGCCGCGCCGTCGCCCGCACTCGGTCGCGAGACCCGGCGGCCATCCGTCACGCACGTGGAAAGCAAAACGGCCGCCGGAGAACCGACGGCCGTTCACATGTCTTTATATCGCGCCCGGCGCGTTCCGTGCCGCTTAAGCCGGCAGGATGGCACGCTCCAGCGTGGTGAGCTGGGCCAGATAGGCCTCGGCCTTGGTGCGAGCTTCCTCGTCCTTGGCGTCGGACACGTCCTCGCGCGCATTCTGGATGCGGCGGGCGAGCCCGTCGCGGTCGATATCGTCGACATGGGTCGCCGATTCGGCCAGCAAGGTGCAGCCTTCCGGGAGGATATCGGCAAACCCGCCGAATACGACGTAGCGGTCGGCCTTGCCGGCCGCCGTCTTGACCGTCACCACGCCTGGCTGGACGGTTGTCATGACCGGCGCATGTTTGGCCATCACCGTCATTTCGCCTTCGGCGCCTGGAACGACGACGGATTCGACGTCCTCCGACACCAGAAGCCGCTCGGGAGAGACGAGTTCGAACTTGAAGCTCTCGGCCATTAGTGACCTGCCTGTTTCATCGTGCCTTTAGGGCTCCGCGGCGCGGGGCCGCGAAGCAGTCTGGTCGAGAGGGGCTCAGGCCGCTTCCGCAGCGAGCTTCTTGCCCTGTTCGACCGCCTCTTCGATCGTGCCGACCATGTAGAAGGCCGCCTCGGGAAGGTGATCGTACTCGCCTTCGCACAGTCCCTTGAAGCTCTTGATCGTATCCGCCAGGTCGACGAACTTGCCCGACTTGCCGGTGAAGACCTCGGCGACGAAGAACGGCTGCGACAGGAAGCGCTCGATCTTACGTGCGCGCGCAACCGTCAGCTTGTCCTCTTCCGACAGCTCGTCCATGCCCAGAATGGCGATGATGTCCTGCAGCGACTTGTAGCGCTGAAGGATTTCCTGCACCTGACGGGCGACCTCGTAGTGCTCGTCGCCGACGATGCGCGGGTCGAGCATACGCGAGGTCGAATCGAGCGGATCGACGGCCGGGTAGATGCCCTTTTCCGAGATCGAACGCGAAAGAACGGTCGTGGCGTCCAGGTGCGCGAACGAGGTCGCCGGCGCCGGGTCGGTCAGGTCGTCGGCCGGCACGTAGATTGCCTGAACCGAGGTGATCGAGCCCTTCTGGGTGGTGGTGATGCGCTCCTGCAGGGCACCCATGTCGGTGGCCAGCGTCGGCTGATAGCCCACCGCCGAGGGGATGCGGCCGAGAAGCGCCGACACTTCCGAACCCGCCTGGGTGAAACGGAAGATATTGTCGACGAAGAACAGCACGTCCTGACCCTGGTCTCGGAAATGCTCGGCGACCGTCAGACCGGTCAGGCCGACGCGCGCGCGCGCGCCGGGCGGCTCGTTCATCTGGCCGAACACCAGGGCGCATTTGGAGCCCTCGGTCGAGCCGTTATTCTTGTGCGGGTCCTTGTTGACGCCCGATTCGATCATCTCGTGATAGAGATCGTTGCCCTCGCGGGTGCGCTCGCCGACGCCGGCGAAGACCGAATAACCGCCATGCGCCTTGGCGACGTTGTTGATCAGTTCCTGGATCAGAACCGTCTTGCCGACGCCGGCACCGCCGAACAGGCCGATCTTGCCGCCCTTGGCGTAGGGCGCGAGCAGGTCGACGACCTTGATGCCGGTGATCAGGATCTCGGCTTCCGTTGACTGGTCGATATATTCGGGCGCCGGCTGGTGGATGGCGCGCGTGCCGTCACCCTTGACCGGGCCGGCCTCGTCGATCGCCTCGCCGACCACGTTCATGATGCGGCCGAGCGTCGCGTCGCCCACCGGAACCGCGATCGGAATGCCGGTATCCTGCACCGCCTGCCCGCGTACCAGACCCTCGGTGGAGTCCATGGCGATGCAGCGCACGGTGTTTTCACCCAGGTGCTGCGCCACTTCCAGCACGATCCGGTTGCCCTGGTTGTCGGCCTCGAGCGCGTTGAGGATCGCCGGCAGGTCGCCGTCGAAGGACACGTCGACAACCGCGCCGATGACCTGGTGGATACGGCCGGTCGCGCCGGATGCGGCCTTCTTGGTGGCAGCCGCCTTGGTGCTGGCCGACTTGGCCGCCGGCTTCCGTGCCGCGGCAGGCTTCGCCGCAGCCTTGGAGGCGGATGCGGCCGTCGTCTTCTTGGGGGTCGCTGCTTTCGCCATCTTCTGTGCCTCTTCGGTCCTTAATGTTCGAGACGCCGCGCCGCCGCGATCGGGCGGCGCTCCGCGTCTAGAGCGCTTCCGCGCCCGAAATGATCTCGATCAGTTCCTTGGTGATCTGCGCCTGGCGCTGACGGTTGTAGGTGATCGTCAGCTTGTTGATCATGTCGCCGGCATTGCGCGTGGCATTGTCCATCGCGCTCATCTTGGCGCCCATTTCGCCGGCAGCGTTCTCCAACAGAGCGGAAAAGACCTGGACGGCGATGTTGCGCGGAATGAGATCGCTGAGCAGCTCTCCCGCATCCGGCTCATAGTCGTAGACCCCGCCGCCATTGGACACCGTCTCGGCCTCTGCATCGGTCGCGGGCTTGGCGGGAATGAGCTGCTGCGCAGTCGGGATCTGGCTGATCACCGACTTGAACTGCGAATAAAACAGCGTGCAGACGTCGAATTCGCCCGCGTCGAACAGCCCGATCACCTTCTTGGCGATGCCGTCGGCATGGGTGAAGCCGATCTGCTTGGCCTCGCGCAGATCGACGCGCTCGACGATCAGATTGGCGTAGTCGCGGCGAAGGATGTCATAGCCCTTCTTGCCCACGCAGATGATCTTGACGGTCTTGCCCGCGCTCAACAGCTTGCGCGTGTGATCCCGCGCCAACCGTGCGATCTGCGAGTTGAAGGAGCCGCACAGGCCGCGTTCGGCCGTGCACACGACGAGCAGGTGCACGTCGTCCTTGCCGGTTCCCGTCATCAGCGGCGGAGCGTCGGTGCCGGACACCGCATCGGCGATGTTGGCAAGCACGACGGCCATGCGCTCGGAATAGGGGCGGGCGGCTTCCGCCGCCTCCTGGGCACGCCGCAGCTTCGCCGCGGCGACCATCTGCATCGCCTTGGTGATTTTCTGCGTCGCCTTCACGGAGGCGATGCGGTTGCGGAGGTCCTTGAGTGACGCCATAACGCGGGTTCCGTCAGCCTCAGGCGAAGTTTTTCGCGAAGGCGTCGATCTGCGCCTTGAGCTTGTCGCGCAGATCGTCCGAAAGCGCCTTTTCCTTACGGATGGCGTCCAGAACGCTCTTGCCCTCGGTGCGCAGATGGGTCAGCAGCCCCTGCTCGAACCGACCGACATCGGCAATGGCGAGCTTGTCGAGATAGCCCTGCGTACCGGCGAAGATCACCGCAACCTGCTCTTCGGTCTTGAGCGGCGAGAACTGCGGCTGCTTCAAGAGCTCGGTCAGGCGTGCGCCGCGGTTGAGAAGGCGCTGCGTCGCGGCGTCGAGGTCGGAGCCGAACTGGGCGAACGCGGCCATCTCGCGATACTGGGCGAGTTCGCCCTTGATCGAGCCGGCAACCTGCTTCATCGCCTTGATTTGCGCCGAGGAGCCCACGCGCGACACCGAGAGACCGACGTTCACGGCCGGACGCACGCCCTGGAAGAACAGATTGGTCTCCAAGAAGATCTGGCCGTCGGTGATCGAGATCACGTTGGTCGGGATGTAGGCCGAAACGTCGTTGGCCTGGGTTTCGATGATCGGCAGCGCGGTCAGCGAACCGGCGCCGTTGTCGTCGTTCATCTTCGCCGCACGCTCGAGCAGGCGCGAATGCAGGTAGAAGACATCGCCCGGATAGGCTTCGCGGCCGGGCGGACGGCGCAGCAGCAGCGACATCTGACGGTAGGCGACTGCCTGCTTGGACAGATCATCATAGGCGATCACGGCGTGCTTGCCGTTGTCGCGGAAATACTCGCCCATCGCGCAGCCGGAGAACGGCGCCAGGAACTGCATCGGCGCGGGATCGGAGGCGGTGGCCGCGATCACGATCGAATATTCGAGCGCCCCGCGCTCTTCCAGAACCTTGACGAACTGGGCGACGGTCGACCGCTTCTGACCGACGGCGACATAAACGCAATAGAGCTTCTGGCTCTCGTCGTCGCCGTCATTGAGCGGCTTCTGGTTCAAGAACGTGTCGAGGACGATGGCGGTCTTGCCGGTCTGGCGGTCGCCGATGATCAGCTCGCGCTGGCCGCGGCCGACCGGGATCAGCGCGTCGATGGCCTTCAGGCCGGTCGACATCGGCTCGTGCACCGACTTGCGCGGGATGATGCCGGGCGCCTTGACGTCGACGCGGCGACGTTCGGCCGCCTTGATCGGGCCCTTGCCGTCGATCGGATTGCCGAGCGCGTCGACCACGCGTCCGAGCAGACCCGGCCCCACCGGAACGTCGACGATGGCGCCGGTCCGCTTGACGGTGTCGCCTTCCTTGATGTCGCGGTCGGCACCGAAGATGACGACGCCGACATTATCGCTTTCAAGATTCAGCGCCATGCCGCGGATGCCGCCCGGGAACTCGACCATCTCGCCGGCCTGCACATTGTCGAGACCGTAGACGCGAGCGATACCGTCACCAACGGACAGAACCTGACCGACCTCCGATACTTCGGCTTCCTTGCCGAAATTCTTGATCTGGTCCTTGAGAATTGCGGAGATTTCCGCGGCCCGGATATCCATCAGCCGACCTCTTTCAGTGCAAGCTTGAGCGAATTGAGTTTGGTTTTGAGCGACGTGTCGATCTGCCGCGAGCCGATCCTCACGACAAGTCCGCCGAGCAGCGAGGGATCGACGGTCAGGTTGACCGCCACATCCTTGCCGGCAACGCCTTTCAGCGTCGTTTCCAGCTCCTTGCGCTGCGCGGCCGTCAAATCGTGCGCCGAGGTGACATCGGCGGCCACCTCGCCACGATTCTCGGCGGCGATGCGCCGGAACGCCTCGATCATGCCGGGAACGGCAAAAAGCCGGCGATTCCTGGCGACGACCCGAAGGAAATTGGCGAAAAGTCCGCTGATTTTGGCCTTTTCGACCAGGGCGGACACCGCTTTGAACTGATCATCGGCCGAAAATACCGGGCTTGTGATCAGGCGCCGCAGGTCCGCGCTGCCGGCAAGAAGCGCCTCGAATTCGCCCAACTCCTTTTCGACGAGCGAAACTGAATCGGCCTCGAGCGCCAGATCGAAAAGCGAGCCCGCATAGCGCTCGGCGACGTTGGAAACGGGTGAGTTAGACTGTGCCACGAACGGTCTTCTCTTCCTGGGAAGGCCGCAAGTTTTCTGCGCAAGCGTGAGAAGCCGGCTAAACCTTTGACCTTATTGATAAATCTCAACCGTCACGGCATCCGTGCCGTATCCCCCGGTCGAAAGTCGCTTGCCGTCTAGCACACGCTTCCATGACTCGCAACAACCCGAAACATCGCCGTTCCGGCACTATTGTCGCATCCGCGCGCGCGGCCACGGCATCGGTGCGCAGTCAAGGCACGAAACCGAAGACGAAAGCGAGCGGCAGCGCCGCCAGCGCGCACGCCACCAAAAGGCTCGCCCAATTGTAGATCGTGCCGCCCCTGTCCGACAGCATCGAGATGATACGGCCGAAGGCGGTCAGCAGCCAGCACACACCCAGTGTCATATAGATGAAGGGCTGGGCCAGCAGAATCGCGCACAGCCCGACCCCGAGATAGAAGCCGGCGATGGTGGCACGGGCCTCCGAGACGGCCTCGGGGTGGCCGGCGGCGGTTTCGAGTCGCAGCACCCGAAACGACAGCCGCGGCGCGAACAAGAGCACCAGGCCGAAAAAAACCGTGATCGCCGCGGCACTCCAGGCAAGCCACTCGCCGTCGCTGGTCGGCATCGGAAAAGCGAAATCCATCAAGTCCCTCCGTGCTGTCGCGGCAGGGCATATCCCGCCGCCCGCATCGTTGCCCGCCGTGGGCTCATACCCCGCAATCGCCCTGGAAGGCGACCGTTTCGGACCCGTACGGCCCCTCGACGGCGATCGTGCCGCTATAGCCGGTCGATTCGACCCCCGCCTCGCCGGCGGTCATGGTGACGACAACATCGTGTGGCGATGGCCCAAGGCTGCGATAACGCCTTTCCTCGCCAGTCTCCAGCTCCGCGGCCGACACCAGTTCGAGCTGCCGCAACTGATGGCCGAGCGCGATAAAACCCGTTTCCGGATAAGGCTCGTGCAGACTGTCCTTCTGGGTGAAGAAGACGAAGCGCCAGCTTTCGGGGTCGTTGAAATTGAAACTGTGGTCCTTGCGCCAAAACGTGCAATAGCTGTCGATGTATGGCCAATGGATATCGGTCACGACCAGCTGGTTCGCGGCTGCCGGCGCGACGGCCAGCAAGGCAGCCCCCGCGATCGCCCGTGTTAGAAACTTCATCGTTTTCCCCTCCCCGTTTCCGGCGCGACTTTGACAGAAGCGGTCGCGGATGCAAGCCGTCGCGGAAGGCTTGCGACACCCGCTCACCGGCACGGCGCCGCGTGCCCCACCCGCCCGGGCGCGGCGACGGCAGATGCTCGATCACTCCATCCCGGATCGGAAGAATGAGGCCCGTCGGCGACATTTCGCAGGCCCAATGGCCGGCCGTCACTACAAAAAACTCTGCGGGTCGATGTCGATCTGCACCCGGATCGACCCGCGCAGCGACGGCGCCGATTTGACCATCGCCCGCAGGAAGGCCTGCAGATCGGCACGCAAACCGCCTTGCACCATGAGCCGGAACCGATAGCGCCCCGCCACGAGCGACAGCGGCGCCTCGGCCGGACCAAGCACGACGATCCCCGCATCGCCGGGCGCGGCGCGGCGCAGCGCGCGCGCGTGTCCTTCGGCTTCCGCGCGCGTCGCCGCGCTGACGATAATGCCGGCCAGCCGGCCGAACGGGGGCAGGCCGGCGCGCTCGCGCTCAGCCGTCTCGCGTTCATAAAAAGCCTCCCAGTCCCCCGACACGATCGCCCGCATCACCGGATGGTCGGGCTGGTAGGTCTGCAAGAGGCCGCGGCTCTTCTTGCCGGTGCGCCCGGCCCGGCCGGTGACTTGGGACAGGAGCTGGAACGTGCGCTCGGCCGCGCGCGGGTCGCCGTTGGCCAGGCCCAGATCGGCGTCGACGACGCCGACCAGCGTCAAATTCGGGAAATTGTGCCCCTTGGCAACGAGTTGGGTGCCGATCACGATATCGGCCTCTCCCTTTTCGATCGCCTCCAGTTCCAGCCTCAGCCGCCGCACACCGCCGGCCATGTCGGACGACAGCACGATCGAACGCGCCTCGGGAAAATGCGACACCACCTCCTCCGCGATCCGTTCCACCCCCGGTCCGCAGGCGACCAGATGGTCGAGCGCGCCACAGGAGGGGCAGGCTTCCGGGCGCGGCTCGGCATAGCCGCACTGGTGGCACAAAAGCTGGCCGCGAAACCGGTGCTCGACCAGCCAGCTCGAACAATCCGGGCACTGGAAGCGGTGGCCGCACACCCGGCACAGCGTCAGCGGTGCATAACCGCGCCGATTGAGGAACAGCAGCGATTGTTCGCCGCGCCGCCAGGTCTTGGCGATCTCGTCGATCAGCACCGGCGACAGGAAGCCGCCGCGCGCCGGCGGTTTGCGACGCAGGTCGACCGTATCGAGCACGGGAAGCGCGGCCTCGGCGAAGCGGGCCGAAAGCGCCACGCGCCGGTATCGGCCCTGCTGGGCGTTGTAGCGGCTTTCGATCGACGGCGTGGCGGAGGCCAGCACCACCGGGTGCCCACCGAGATGGCCGCGCACCACCGCCATGTCGCGGGCACTATAGAAGACCCGGTCCTCCTGCTTGTAGGACGGGTCGTGCTCCTCGTCGACGACGATCAGGCCGAGATCGCGGAAGGGCAGAAAAAGCGCCGAGCGCGCGCCGGCCACCACGCGGACCTGGTTTTCGGCCACCTGCCGCCAAACCCGTTCGCGCATGCGCGGCGGCAGATCGGAATGCCATTCGGCCGGCTTGGCGCCGAAGCGATCCTGGAACCGCTCCAGGAAGGCGTGGGTAAGCGCGATCTCCGGCAACAGGATCAACACCTGACGGCCTTGTCGAATAGCCGCCGCGACCGCCTCGAAATAGACCTCTGTCTTGCCCGATCCCGTCACGCCGTCGAGCAGGCAGACACCGAAACCGCCCTGCTCTGCCATGCAGCGCAGGACCCGACCGGCCTCGACCTGATCGCCGGTCAGGTCCGGCTGCGTGAAGGCGGGATCCGGGTCGGCCACCACCGGCCGCGGCGGCAAGACGATATCCTCGAAAACGCCCTGGGCCCGGAGCCCGTCGATCACGCTTGAAGACACACCCGCGGCCCGCGCCAGTCCGGGCCGGGTCCACCCGGCACCCGTCTCGGCGATCTCCAGCACGCGGCCGCGCGCCGCGGTCATGCGATCGGGCATACATTCGGTGCGCGCGATGCCGTCGACCGGCGGCTCCGGATCGAGGGCTGCGGGCGCGCGCAAAAACATGCGTGCCACCATGCCGGGCGGCGTCATCGTGTAATTCGCGATCCAGGCGATGAACCGCAGGCTTTCGCCGGAGAGCGGCGGACAGTCGAACACCGCCGAGATCGGCCGCAGCTTCCTGGCGTCCACTTTGCCGGCCGGCTGATCCGAGACGATCGCCGCGATCTCGCGCGGCCCGAGCGGCACGCGAACGATCGAGCCCGCAACGATGCTCATGTCGTCGGGCACCGCATAGGAATAGGGCGTCTCAGTCGGGACCGGGACAAGCACCGGCACGACCGCCTGGTGGGGCGAATCTTGTTTCATGGCGCGTGACCTTGCCCCGACTTTCGTCTAGATCAAAGCCCGACACGACGGACGGCGCCAAGCCGCCGCAGAAAATTCGCCAAGGAGACGGTTATGAAGTTTTTTGTCGACACCGCCGACGTGAAGGACATCCGCGAGCTGAACGAGCTGGGTCTCCTCGACGGCGTCACCACCAACCCCTCGCTGATCATGAAGGCCGGCCGCGACATCAAGGAAGTCACCAAGGAAATCTGCGACATCGTCGACGGCCCGGTGTCGGCCGAGGTCACCGCGACGGAATTCGCCGCGATGATGAAGGAAGCCGACATTCTGTCGAAGATCGCCGACAATATCTGCATCAAGGTACCGCTCACCTTCGACGGGCTGAAGGCCTGCAAGGCGATCACCTCCGACGGCCGCAAGGTCAATGTCACCTTGTGTTTTTCGGCCAATCAGGCGCTGCTGGCCGCCAAGGCCGGTGCGACCTTCATCTCGCCCTTCATCGGCCGCATCGACGATATCGGCATCGACGGAATGGAGCTGATTTCGGAAATCCGCACCATCTACGACAATTACGATTTCAAGACCGAAATCCTTGCCGCCTCGGTGCGCACCGTCAACCATGTCAAGCAGGCCGCCCTGATCGGGGCGGACGTCGCCACGGTGCCGCCGGCGACGCTGCGCGCCCTGGTCAAGCACCCGCTGACCGACAAGGGCCTGGAGGCCTTTCTGGCCGACTGGGCCAAGACCGGCCAGAAGATCGGATAATCCGGCGCCGGCACCGCCGGTCCGCCATCGCCTCAAGCGACAGCGGGCAAACGGTGCCGGCCACCATGATTTCGCGTGAATTGGCGCGGCTTTCCGGCCGACCCGAAACGGCTTATGCGGAAACCGGGGCCTCGAAGGCTGCGTGGGGATCGACCGCGAGCCGGTGCACCGCATGCGCCTGGAGACCGACTGTCAGCGCGGTCTGATCGCCATCGAGCACGTCTGCCGGAACCGGTTTTCCGAAGGTGATCGAGAAGTGAAACCGCTTCTTGTTCAACAGCTCGTGGAACAGCGTCATGTCGCGCAGTTCCGTCGAATATTTGCCGAGAAAATAAAACAGTCCCGAATTGCGCGCGGTGATGTGGACCGGCACGATCGGCGTGTCGAAACGGCGCGCCAAGGCGACCGCCGAGGTCTGCCAGGGGCGTTCGGTGAGATGGCCCTCGTGCCAATAGGCGATGCGACCGGCGGGAAACAGCACCACCGCCCTTTCGGCCGCGAAGGCACGCGCCGTCATTTCCAGCGTGTCCCGGCTCTTTGCGTGCGATTTTTCGCCAGCACGCCATTCGACCGGAATGATCATGTCGCGAAAGCCCTGGGCGACACGCAAGGCATCCCGGTTGGCAAAGAAGACGAGATCGCCACGAAGGCGCTTCAGCGCGTCGTACATGGCGACGCCGTCGGCGATGCCGGTCGGATGATTCGGCGCGATGATGACGGAGCCTTCACGCGGCAGGTTCTCGAGGCCGGCGACGTCGATCTCCAGCGACAGCAATCCGCTGATATGTTCGAACGCCTCACGGCCGCCCATCGCCGCGATCCGGTCGGCCATGCGCACGGCCTCGCGATAGTGAAACGCGCGATACAGAAACGGCTTGAACACCGGCCACAGCGGATTGCGCGACAGGTTGACCGTGCGCTCCTCGATCAGTTGGTCGATAATATGGGCGTCGCCGTCAGACATGGAACCGTAGAGGGCCCGCCCTCCGATGAGCTTGGCGATAGAGGACGGCGACGTCGGCATATCCATGGTCATCCACTCCGGTCGACCTTGTTTGGCCAAACTCTGTGACGCAAGAATGACGCCCGCCCGCACCGGGCGCCTGAACGCGCTTAACGCTCAATTCGCCGGAAGGTTCTCCAAATCCTGAGCGAGCGCGACCCGCAGCATTTCCGCAAGTTCCCGCGCGGCGCGGTTTTCGGCGTCGCGCTCGGCGCGTACCACGGCAAACTCCTGCCGCGGCTTGTCGAAGGAAGCATTGACCGAGCGTTTTCCGTTGGCGACGGCCTTGCCGGTCTCCGCGTCGACCAGCCGGTAGCGCGACGACATCACCACCGCGCCGGCCGTCGGTTCGTTTTCCCGCGCCACCTGGACGGAGGCCGCGCTCCGGAAGGTCGAGGTGACGTTGAGATCGAGCAGATAGCGCGGGTTCGCCGGCTGGCCGGCGCCGCCGTTGAGGCCGAAAATCAGATGATTGCGAACCTCCTGCGCATAACGGCTTTTGACCGGGTTGACCGCGATCGTCCCGAGGCCACCGGCGCCGCCGATCGATCCGGACGCTTCGCCGTGAAGCGGTCGCACGGTGCAGGCCGACGCGACCACAAGCAGCACCAGCAGCGGCACCAGGAACAGAAGCCGCAGCACGGACCTGTCACGGGAAGCCATGGGCTCAAACGACGACATTGACGATTCTCCGCAGCACCACAATCACCTTGCGCGGCGCCTTGCCGTCAAGCGCCTTCTTCACGACGTCCAGATCGAGGACCGCCCGCTCGACGGCAGCTTGATCCGCGTCGCGTGCAATTGTCAAATCGCCGCGCTTCTTGCCGTTGATCTGCACGGGATAGGTGAACTGGTCGTCGACGACCAGTGCCGGGTCATAGGCCGGCCAGGCGCGTTCGCCGACCAGTCCGGCCTCGGACCCGGCGAGCGCGGCCCAACACTCCTCGGCCAGATGCGGCATCATCGGCGCGATCATGACGATCAGGAAGTCCAAAGCCTCTCGGACGGCGCCGGCGAGCGCCGGCTCGGCCTTGCCCCCGCCAAGCGCCGACAGCGGCGCCTGCAGGGCATTGGTCAGTTCGTAGAGACGGGCAACCGCCTTGTTGAAGGCGAGCTTTTCGATGTCCTCGCCGACCGCCTTGACCGTCTTGTGCGCCGTTTTGGACACTGCGGCCGCCTCACCCGCACTCGCCGTCGCCGGCCGCACATCGCCAAGCAGTGGCGCGGCACCCGACACCAGCCGCCACAGGCGCTGCACGAAGCGGTGCGCGCCCTCCACGCCGGCCTCCGTCCAGATCACGTCGCGGTCGGGCGGCGAGTCGGACAGCATGAACCAGCGTGCCGTGTCGGCGCCATAGCTGGCGATGATGTCGTCGGGATCGACGACATTCTTCTTCGACTTCGACATTTTCTCGATCGGGCCGATGACCAGCTTCTCGCCGGTGGCGATCAGCGTCGCCTGGCGTATGCCGCCATGGTCGTCGATCCTGGTTTCGGCCGGGGTCACGAAGCCGCTCGGCCCCTTGTAGGTCTCGTGGACCACCATGCCTTGCGTGAACAGGCCCTCGAACGGCTCCTCGACCGCATTCAGATGGCCGGTCGCCTTCATCGCGCGAGCGAAGAAGCGCGAATAAAGCAAATGCAGGATCGCGTGCTCGACGCCGCCAATATACTGGTTGACCGGCAGCCAGCCGTCCTTGCCGTCGACATAGGCCAGCGTCGTTGGCCGCTCCGTGTTCCACGGATCGGTGAAACGGGCGAAATACCAGGACGAATCGACAAACGTGTCCATCGTGTCGGTGTCGCGCTCGGCCGCACCGCCGCACTGCGGACAGGCGACATGTTTCCAGTCCGGATGATGGTCGAGCGGATTGCCGGGCTTGTCGAAACTGACGTCGGTCGGCAATTCGATCGGCAGCTGCGCGTCCGAAACCGGCAGCGAACCGCAGGCGGCGCAGTGGATGACCGGGATCGGGCAGCCCCAGTAGCGCTGGCGCGAGATCAGCCAGTCGCGCAGCCGGAACTGTACCTTGCGCTCCGCCATCGGCCGGTTGCCCGACGGAACCTTTTCCAGCCGTTGCGCGACCGCGTCGAAAGCGGCCTCGGGCTTCATACCGTCGAGGAAGCGCGAATTGATCATTACCCCGTCGTCGACATAGGCCTCGTCGATGATCTGGAAGGTCGCGGCGTCCTCACCCTCGGGCATCACCACCGGCACCACCGGCAATCCGTATTTGTTGGCGAAGTCGAGATCGCGCTGGTCGCCCGACGGACAGCCGAAAATAGCGCCCGTGCCGTAATCCATCAAAACGAAATTGGCGACATAGACCGGCAGCGTCCAGCTCGCGTCGAAAGGGTGGACGACGCGAATGCCGGTGTCGAAGCCCTTTTTCTCGGCGGTCTCCAGGGTGGCGACCGACGTGCCCATGCGCCGGCACTCCTCGCAGAACGCGTCCAGCTCGGAATTCTGTGCCGCCGCCTTTCTGGCCAGCGGGTGGTCGGCCGCGATCGCCATGAAAGAGGCGCCGAAAATCGTGTCCGGCCGCGTCGTGTAGACCTCAAGCTCGCTTTCGCCTTCCGGCGCGGTTTCCGCCACAAGCTGCCAGCGGATCAGCAGGCCTTCCGATCGGCCGATCCAGTTCTGCTGCATCAGCCGGACCTTGTCGGGCCAGCGTTCGAGCGTGTCGAGCCCATCGAGCAGGTCCTGGCTCATCGACGAGATCTTGAAGAACCATTGCGTCAGGTCGCGCTGCTCGACCGGCGCGCCGGAGCGCCAGCCGCGCCCCTCGATCACCTGCTCGTTGGCCAGCACCGTCATGTCGACCGGATCCCAGTTGACCTTGGCCGACTTGCGCTCGACGAGACCCGCCCTCCAGAAGTCGAGGAACATCTTTTGCTGATGCTTGTAGTAGGACGGGTCGCAGGTGGCGAACTCGCGCGCCCAGTCGAGCGACAGACCCATCGTCTTCAACTGGCCCTTCATCGTCTCGATATTGGCGTGGGTCCAGTCGCGCGGATTGATCTTGTTGTCGCGCGCCGCGTTCTCGGCCGGCAGGCCGAATGCGTCCCAGCCCATGGGATGCAGCACGTTGTGGCCGGTCGCCCGCTTGTAGCGTGCCACCACGTCGCCCATCGTGTAGTTGCGCACATGCCCCATATGGATGCGCCCCGACGGATAGGGAAACATCTCCAGCACGTAATATTTCGGGCGTGGATCGTCGTTTTTCGTCTCGAACAGCTTTCGCTCGGACCAGACCTTCTGCCAGCGTGGTTCTGAGACGCGGGGATTGTATCGCTCGGTTGCCATGACCGGTATTTCACTTAAGAGAGGATGCTGGAATATGTCGGGGCGGACCTTCACCACGGTTTGGTGAAGGCGTCAACTCCGGCGCGGCGTTGCATGCTGCAACGCCGAGGGTCGCGACCACGAATTCAAGGGCATGTCATGGACAACGTCATCACCCGGCTTACCGCCGTCAGGGCCGAAATCGCCAGCGCGGAAGAGGAAAACCAGCGCCCGGCCGGCTCGGTGACGCTGGTGGCGGTTTCAAAGACCTTCGATGCAGACGCGATCCGCCCGGCCATCGACGCCGGACAGCGTGTGTTCGGCGAAAACCGGGTCCAGGAGGCGCAGGCCAAATGGCCGGCGCTGAAGGCCGAGTTCGCCGATATCGAGTTGCGCCTGATCGGCCCGCTGCAATCCAACAAGGCCCGGGACGCGGTCGCCCTGTTCGACGTGATCGAGACCGTCGACCGCGACAAGATCGCCGCCGAACTGGCCAAGGAAAGCGCCAAGCAGGACCGGCGGCCACGGTTCTACGTTCAGGTCAATACCGGGTCCGAGCCGCAAAAGGCCGGCCTCGACCCACGCGAGACCGTCGCTTTCGTGCGCCGCTGTCAAGACACGCACGGGCTCGCTATCGAAGGCCTGATGTGCATCCCGCCGGCCGAAGACAATCCCGGTCCGCATTTCGCGCTTTTGCACAAGCTTGCCGGCGAGGCCGGGCTCGATCGCCTGTCGATGGGCATGTCGGCCGATTTCCGGCTGGCGATCGCCTTCGGCGCCACCAGCGTGCGCGTCGGGTCCGCGATCTTCGGCACGCGCGGCTAAAGGCCGAGGCCAAGGCGGGGGCCGTCGATCCGGCACCCGCGCCGCACGGCATCAGTGCAGCACGAATTCGCCCTCGACGCTGCGCCACTCGCTTGGTGCGATCAAACGCTTGTGCGTATAGGCGACCGAATGCAGCGGTCCCTCGAGCTTTTGCGCCCAGAAATCGAGAAACGCCCCGAGCACGGGAAAGCGCGGCGCGAGGTCGTAGTCCTGCCAGACATAGGTCTGCAGAAGATGCGGATGGTCGGGCATGTGATAAAGGATGCGGGCGGTGGTCAGTCCATATCCGTCCAGCATCAGTTTCAGGTCGGTTCTGTCATCCATGGTGCGTCCCCGGTGTACCGGTTCTCCTCCGCCAGGATATCGTGCGCCGCGTTGGTTAATGATTTCTCTACATCCCGACCGGGTCAAGTTTTATATTAATAAAAATCAGGACTTTAGCAGCGGATTTGACCGAGTGCTGACGATCGCGGGTGTCTCGGCCAGACGTGGACGCATATGTTTGGCGAAACGAATCCAATGTCTAATGTTGTGCCCGACGGACGAATGGTAATAATGCCGCCAACGCGCCCGCACGGCACGATCGCGGCAACCGATGCGTTGCCGGTTCCGGTTTGGAGGAATGAGGAAATAATGTCCGAGGCTCATGTTCACCGCGTTCAGCCCGCATGGAAGAAAAACGCGCTTATCGACAACGACACCTATCTCAAATGGTACCGCGACTCGATCAAGAATCCGGACAAATTCTGGGCCAAGCACGGCAAGCGCATCGATTGGATGAAGCCCTACACCAAGGTCAAGAACACCTCGTTTTCCGGCAAGGTCGCCATCAAATGGTTCGAAGACGGCCGGCTTAATGTCTCGGCCAATTGCATCGACCGCCATCTGAAAAAGCGCGGTGACCAGGTCGCCATCATCTGGGAAGGCGACAATCCTTACGACGACCGGAAAATCACCTATCGCGAGCTCTATGGGCACGTATGCCGGCTCGCCAACGTGATGAAGAAGCACGGCGTCAAGAAGGGCGACCGCGTCACCATCTATATGCCGATGATTCCCGAGGCCGCCTATGCGATGCTGGCCTGCACCCGCATCGGCGCGGTTCATTCCGTGGTTTTCGGCGGCTTTTCGCCTGACGCGCTTGCCGGACGCATCGTCGATTGCGAATCCACCTTCGTCATCACCGCAGACGAGGGGCTGCGCGGCGGCCGCACGATTCCTCTGAAGGAAAACACCGACAAGGCGATCGCGATCGCGGCCAAGAAGAATGTCGACGTCGAGACCGTGCTGGTGGTGCGCCGCACCGGCGGCAAGACCGGCTGGCAGGACGGCCGCGACCTCTGGTATCATGACGAAGTCCGCACCGTGAAGGCCGAGTGCAAGCCGGAGAAGATGAAGGCGGAGGATCCGCTGTTCATCCTCTACACTTCCGGCTCGACCGGCCAGCCCAAGGGCGTGCTACACACGTCGGGCGGCTATCTCGTCTATGCCGCCATGACGCATGAATATGTCTTCGACTATCAGGATGGCGACATCTACTGGTGCACGGCCGATGTCGGCTGGGTAACCGGTCATTCCTACATCGTCTACGGACCGCTCGCCAACGGTGCCACCACGCTGATGTTCGAGGGCGTGCCGAACTACCCCAGCGCCTCGCGTTTCTGGGAGGTGGTCGACAAGCACCAGGTCAACATCTTCTATACCGCCCCCACGGCGATCCGTGCCCTGATGGGCGCCGGCGACGACTTAGTCGAAAAGACCTCGCGCAAATCGCTGCGCGTGCTGGGGTCCGTCGGCGAACCGATCAACCCGGAAGCCTGGGAGTGGTATTACAAGGTCGTCGGCGAGGAAAAATGTCCGATCGTCGACACCTGGTGGCAGACCGAGACCGGCGGCATCATGATCACGCCGCTGCCCGGCGCGACCGAACTCAAGGCCGGCTCGGCAACCCGGCCGTTCTTCGGCGTCCAGCCGCAGCTCGTCGACAATGACGGCAACGTGCTGGAGGGCGCGGCTGACGGCAATCTGTGCATCGTCGATTCCTGGCCGGGCCAGATGCGCACGGTCTATGGCGACCACGAGCGTTTCGTGCAGACCTATTTCTCCAGCTACAAGGGAAAATATTTCACCGGCGACGGCTGCCGCCGCGACGCGGACGGTTATTACTGGATCACCGGGCGCGTCGACGACGTCATCAACGTGTCGGGCCATCGCATGGGCACGGCCGAGGTGGAGTCGGCGCTGGTCGCGCACGACAAGGTGTCGGAAGCCGCCGTGGTCGGCTATCCGCACGACGTCAAGGGTCAGGGCATCTACTGCTACGTGACGCTGATGTCGGGCGAGGCACCGGACGACGCGTTGAAAAAGGAGCTGCGCGACTGGGTCCGCTCGGAGATCGGCCCGATCGCCTCGCCCGACTTGATCCAGTTCGCGCCCGGCCTGCCGAAGACGCGCTCGGGCAAGATCATGCGCCGCATCCTGCGCAAGATCGCCGAGGACGATTTCGGCGCGCTGGGCGACACCTCGACGCTGGCCGATCCGGCGGTCGTCGACGATCTGGTCGAGAACCGGCAAAACCGCAAGTGACATGCCGCGTGCACGGCCGGTTTGCCGGCCGTCTGCACGGGGTGCTTGAAACGTGGCGTCGAATCTCCCACCTTGGGGTCGTGTGCAACGAAACGAAAGGAGGTGATCCGATGTCGAGTGATTTCGTTTTCCGTAGTGTGGTCTCGGCGGATTGCCGTGTCGGGGAGCAGCCTTCCTGAACAGGGCATGACGCGCGGCCGGTGATTGCGATCACCTCCAGCGGCCGCGCTACGAACGGAAACACGTTGGGCCGCCTTTCGGGGCGGCCCTTTCCGTTTCAAACGCGCTATTTGATGATCGCCAGCCGCTCGATATTGCCGGCGATCTCCTGAAAGGCGGCGTCGAGTTCCTCGCCGCTCGCCGCCTCGAAATAATGCCGGATCGAGCCACGGTCGGGCGAGGCACAGGCCTGCATGACCTGCTTTGCGTTGCGTTCGCGCAGTTGAAAGCCGACGGTGAAGATCTCGATGCCCGCCTTTTTCATTTCCTGGCAGAGCCGTTCGGCCTGGTTGCGGGAACGGCCGGCCTGACCGCCTTTTGTCGTTGCGCGACGGGGCACGCCGGCAAAGGCGGTGTTGAACTCGCCATCGGTCATCAGGATCGCGAATTTGCCGACCTTCTTGGTGTTGGGCGCCAGCGGCTGCGAGCCGGCAGGCAGCACCTCCGCCCATTTGCGCGACAGCAGGTACCAGCTCCACTGAATGCCGATATGGCCGGCGGTATGTCCGTTCGCACGGAACGCGCCGATGGTCGCCTTCAACCGCGAGACGTCGTCGGTCAGCGGTTGCAGCGCCGCGGAGGGGCAGAAGGCCAGCCGATAGTCACGGTTGACCATGGCCGTGCGCGGCGAGGCATCGCTGAATTGCTGCATGCCCTTGCGCTCGGTGGCACAGGAATCGGGACGGCGCGAACCGTCCGGCAGGCGGGGGGAACTGCGCAGGCCGGCCGAGACCGGCCTCAGATCCTCCAGTGCCGGTGGCTCGCCTGTGGCGAACTCCGTTTCCACATGCACCATCGGCGCCAGCACGCCGGTGTTGACGGCGTCGGCGTAAGGCACGATGGCAAGGCGCACACGCGGGTCGGTTGCGTTCTGTCCGGCCAGGAAGGTGTCGACGACATTGCCGGCGGCGGCCTGCAGATCGCGCAGTTTTCTGCCGCGCATCGAACCGGTAATGTCGAGCATCATCGCCACTTCGATCTTGCGGTCCGAATAAAGCGCTTGCGATTCGACCCGGATCATGCGCGATGCCGCCGCGTTGAAGACCGGAAAGGCGAGATCGATCTCGGCGCTGGCCACCGCCGAAACGGTGCGCGCCTGCCTGTCGATAGTCACCCGATCCAGCGTGACACGGTCCTTGCTGGCAAAGCCGGTCGACCCGTTCGCTTTCAGGAAGGCCGAGACAAGCGCATCGACATCGTCGGGCGCGATCTTGCCGGTCGTCAGGTCGCGCGCAGTGGACGTCACCGCCGCGTCGAGCGCATTCGACAGGTTCGAGCGCGTCAGCGTCACCTGGGCAAGGTTGAGCGCGAACCCGCCGCCCGCGACCAGAGCGGACATCACCGCGGCCGTCGCCAGGGCGAAATTGCCCGCACGGTCGGAGCCGAATGTCCGCAACCGGCTGCGAAGTCTCGTTTTGGCGCGCATGCTTGTCTTCCTCTTCGACGATAGGGGCGTCGTGAGGAGCGATGCAACTTTCCTGCCAGGGCCAGACCAAAACCGGGACGGCACCGGATAGAGGCTGGCAAGTTTTTGATTTTATTGAGGACGGGTGAAAGCCAAGGTTACCGTGAGGTTAACGCAGACGCCCGCTCGAGACCGGGCGGCACGCCGCGTTGCCTCGACTGCCGGTCAAGGCGGACCGGGCCGTGCGGCTGTCCCCAAAAGACACAAACGGCCTCTCGCGTTCAGCACCATGTGTCCCGCCATCTGCCGCGGTGAGGCGACACGACAGCAAGCGCGAGCGGGGCCGGACTTGACCGCAGGTCCGTCAGCTCAGAAATCCGTGGCGATGCCCTTGACCTCCCAGTCGCCGTAGCGGCCGGGTTCGAGCCCGCCGCGCCCGCCGAGCTCTGACGGACGCTCGGCTTCGCGCTTCCGATATTCGGCGCGTCGCGCCTCCGCCTCGGCCAGCGCGCGACGGGCCTGCGGCGGCAGCGGCCTGGAAGCGTCTTCCGCCTCCATCCGGCGCTGCTGCGCGTCGTCTCGCCCGGTGCTGTCCGTCATGCGCGCCTCCGCGGAAAATATTGAAGTTGGCCGGCGACCCACCCATCATATAGATCGGTTCGAATCCGTTTTCGAGTATCGGGAACGGCTTGTCAGTCAGGAGCGTCCGATGAACATGATCCGCACGGCGATGCTGCTTGCCGCGATGACGGCGCTCTTCATGGGCGTAGGTTATCTGATCGGCGGCTCGGGCGGCATGATGATCGCCTTCGTTTTGGCCGCCGGCATGAACCTGTTCAGCTATTGGAACGCCGACAAGATGGTGCTGCGCATGCACCACGCCGTCGAGGTCGACGAGGCCGGCGCGCCCGAATTTTACGAGATCGTGCGCGGGCTGTCGCACAATGCCGACCTGCCGATGCCGAAGGTCTATCTGATCAAGAGCGATCAGCCCAACGCCTTCGCCACCGGCCGCAATCCACAAAACGCGGCAGTGGCCGCGACCACCGGCCTGCTGGAGCGGCTGTCCTACGAGGAGGTCGCCGGCGTGATGGCGCACGAACTCGCCCATGTGAAGAATCGCGACACGCTGATCATGACGATTACCGCCACGCTCGCCGGCGCGATATCGATGCTGGGCAACTTCGCTTTCTTTTTCGGCGGCAATCGCGACAACAACAATCCGCTCGGTTTCGTCGGCGTGCTGGCAGCAATGATCGTGGCGCCGCTGGCGGCCATGCTGGTGCAGATGGCGATCAGCCGCACCCGCGAATATTCCGCCGACCGGCTCGGCGCCGAGATCTGCGGCGCGCCGCTTTGGCTTGCCTCGGCCCTCGACAAGATCGCCCGCGCCGCCGGCCGCATTCCCAATCAGGACGCCGAGCGCAACCCGGCAACCGCGCATATGTTCATCATCAACCCGCTGTCGGGCGAACGCATGGACAATCTGTTTTCAACCCACCCCGACACCGCGAATCGTATCGCGGCGCTGCAAGCGATGGCCGACGAGTTCGCCGCCGATCCGGACCCGCGCGCGGCTTCGCAAGGGCAATCGGCGCCAAGGCAGGCGCCACCGGCACCCGAGACGTCTGCCGGGCCCTGGGATCGCGCCGGCGAAAAAGCGCCGTCGCCCAAGGTCGACAAACCAAAGAGCCGACCCAACCCCTGGGGCCGCAACCCGACCGGCCCCAAGGGGCCGTGGTCGTGACCGAACGCGTGGCGACCGAGCGGCGGCGCAAGACCAGACCGAAGGCGAAACCGGGCACGGGAGCGGAGCCGGCGGCGGAGATGCCGGGCCTTGCCGCACGGCGCGCGGCGGCACGCCTGCTGGCCGCCGTGGTCGATGCCAGGACCCCACTCGACGGTCTGACCGATTCCGAGCATGGCAACCCGCAATTTACCGCACTCGATCCGCGCGACCGCGCGCTCGTGCGCGCGATTTTGGCCGCCGCGCTGCGACACAGGCTGTCGATCGGCGCCCTGATCGACAGCCGCCTCGACCGCCCGCTGCCCGCCAGGGCCGGCACGCTGCTCCACATCCTGCACGTGGCGGCGGCGCAGTTCCTGTTTCTGGACGTGCCCGACAGCGCCGCCGTCAATCTCGCCGTCGCCCATGCCAGCGCCGACCCGCGCACCCGCCGCTTTACCGGACTGGTCAACGCGGTGCTGCGGGCGTTGGCCACGCGCAAGGAGCGGGCACTGCCGAAAGTGCTGGCCACGACCCGCGACGCGCCGGACTGGTTTGCCGAACGCCTGATTGCCGCCTACGGCCCCGAAACCGCCGACGCGATCATGGCCGCCCACCGGATCGAGGCGCCGCTCGACCTCACCGTGCGCACCGACCCCGGCGGCTGGGCGCAAAGACTGGGCGGCCGCCTGATGCCCAACGGCACCGTGCGCCTTGTGCAGCCGGGCACGCCGGTGCCCGAGCTTGCCGGCTATGCCGAGGGCGCGTGGTGGGTGCAGGACGCCGCCGCCAGCCTCCCGGCGCGGCTGCTGGGCGCGGTCGACGGCTGCGACGTCGCCGATCTCTGCGCCGCTCCCGGCGGCAAGACCGCGCAACTTGCCAATGCCGGCGCACGCGTGACCGCCGTCGACGGCTCTGCCAACCGGTTGCGACGGCTCGCCGTAAACCTCGAACGACTCGGCCTGAGCGCCGAGATCGTGCGTGCCGATCTGGCAAGCTGGCGGCCCGGGCGTCTGTTCGACGCCGTGCTGCTCGACGCCCCCTGTTCGGCGACCGGTACGCTGCGGCGCCACCCGGACGTCGCCTGGACCAAGTCGCCCGCAGACATCGCCAAACTCGCCGCCGCGCAACGCCGCCTGCTCGACGCGGCCTCGGGCCTGGTCCGGCCCGGCGGACGTCTGGTCTTTTCCAATTGCTCTTTGGACCCCGAAGAAGGCGAACGACTGGTCGCCGGTTTTCTCGACGAGCGGCCCGATTTTTGCCGCGACCCGATCGCACCGACGGAATTCGACGGCCTGGACGGCCTCGTCGATGCTTGTGGCGACCTGCGCACCACGCCGGCGGACTGGCCCGTCGACGACCCGCGATGGTCGGGCATGGACGGTTTTTTCGCCGCCCGGCTGCGAAGGACCGGTTGACAGCCGGATTTTAGCTGTCGCACGGGTTTTTGAATCGGATACACTCGCAAAGGGGTGGAAACGTCGAGGGATAGGGATTCGTTGGTGACGGCGGCAGGTCAATCACCGCGCCTGTGGGGGCTTGTTGCGCAGGAGGTCTGGCGTCGAACGCGCCAGCGGCTGCGCACGGCGCCAACCTATCGCTGGCGTTATGCCGGGCGCACGCCCGAGCGGGTTCTGATCGCTCCGCCCGACCTGCGACTGGCCGATCCCCAGATCGCCTCGGAAATCTATCACGGGCGTTTCGCCCTCGGCGGCAAGGTCGTGGAGACCGGCGGCCGCTCGCCGTTCGCCATCGACAATGCCAGCCCGATATGGCGCGAGGCGCTGCACGAATTTCGCTGGCTGCGCCATCTGCGCGAGGCCGGCACCGACCTGGCCGCAGCGAACGGGCGCGCGCTGGTCTCCGACTGGATAGACACGCACGGCGCCCATATCGCCGGCACCGCCTGGGAGCCGGCCATCACCGCCAAGCGGGTGATCGCCTGGCTGCAGCATTCCACCGTCGTGCTGCAGGGCGCGGAGTTCCAATTCTACCGCAACTTCCTCAAATCGCTGACCACCCAGATCCGCTATCTGCGCGCCATCGCGCCTTATATGCGCGGCGGCGAGGACCGGCTGCGCGCGCGCATCGCCCTGGCCTTTGCCGCCTTGTCGCTGCCGACCTCGCCGGCCACGCTGCGCGTCGCCACCCGCAATCTGGCCCGCGAACTCGACCGGCAGATCCTGCCCGACGGCGGACATATCTCCCGCCAGCCGGCCGCGGTGATGGAACTGCTCGCCGACCTTCTGCCGCTGCGCCAGACCTATGCCAACCAAGCCGAGGCGCCTCCGCAGGCGCTGATGGGCGCTGTCGACCGCATGCTGCCGGCCTTGCGCTTCTTCCGCCACCGCGACGGCAGCCTTGCGCGCTTCAACGGCATGGGCGCGACGATCCCCGACCGGATCGCCGCTATCCTGCGCCATGACGACACTGCCGGGCAGCCGCTGCTGCATGCGCCGCATTCGGGCTTCGAGCGGCTGTCGATGAACGAGACGACGGTGATCGCCGACACCGGCAAGCCGGACGCGCCCGAAGCCGCCATTCCCGCCCATGCCGGCTGCCTGTCCTTCGAACTGTCTTCGGGCCGGCGCATGTTCATCGTCAATGCAGGCGTCGACCGGCACGGGCCCGACGCGTTTCGGCCGCTGTCGCGCGCCACCGCCGCCCATTCGACCGCGACGCTCAACGACACCTCCTCGTGCCGCTTCACCACCTCACCGCGGCTGACCCGGTTGATCGGCGCCTCCGTGATCAGCGGTCCGAGCAGCGTCACCTCCAAGCGCACGGATGCGACGGGACGGCAGGGTTTCGTCGCCGTGCATGACGGTTACGTGCCCACATTCGGGCTTCTTCACGAGCGTGCGCTCGAACTTACCCAGGACGGCGACGTGCTCGACGGCACCGACCGGTTCTACCGCCCCGACGGAGCCGCGCCGGGCGAGGGCGACACCGTGGCGATCCGCTTTCACGTCCATCCCGACATCGATCTATTGCGCGACGAGGCCGGGCGGCTGGTGCTTGCGGCTCGCGACGGCCTGTCCTGGGTGTTTTCGTGCGACGGCGTCGAACCGGTCGTGGAGGAATCGATCTTCTTTGCCGGCATCAGCGGCCCGCGCCGCAACCTCCAGATCGTGCTTGCCTTCCAGGCCGGCGCACTTCCGGAAGTCGCTTGGCGGCTGACCCGCACCACGCTCGAGCGCCTGTAACGATTTTACGCGTCCTGGCCATGCGTCAGGCGCATTTGTTTTGCGCCCCGCTTGTGATAGGTCGCGCACGCCCCTTCCCTTAGACACAGGAGACCGCCGGTCGATGGCCGTGACGTCGAAGAACATTCCCGCTCCCGATCTGGTGCCGGTGCGCCGGGCGCTGATCTCGGTCTCCGACAAGACCGGACTGGCCGAATTCGCGGCCAGGCTGGCCGCGGGCGGTATCGAGCTGGTCTCCACCGGCGGCACGGCGGCCGCGATCGCCGCGGCCGGGCTCGCCGTCACCGACATCTCCGACGTCACCGGCTTCCCCGAGATCATGGATGGGCGGGTGAAGACGCTACACCCGCTCGTCCATGGCGGACTGCTCGCCATACGCGACGACCCGCAGCACACTGCCGCGATGGAAGCTCACGACATCCGTCCCTTCGACCTCGTGGTGATCAATCTTTATCCGTTCGAAGAGGTCCGCAACGCCGGCAGCGACTATGCCACCACGGTGGAAAACGTCGATATTGGCGGGCCCGCGATGGTGCGTGCGGCAGCCAAGAATCACGCCTATGTCGCAGTTCTGACCGAGCCTGCCGATTACGGCCGGGTTGCCGATGCGCTGGCCGGAAACGACAACTGCCTGCCCTATCGCCTCCGTCAGGAACTCGCCGCCAAGGCATTCGCGCGCACTGCCGCCTACGACGCCGCGATCTCGGGCTGGTTCGCCGAAACGCTCGAACTCGACGACCCGGACTGGCGTGCCTTCGGCGGCCGGCTCGGCGAGGCGATGCGTTATGGCGAAAACCCGCATCAAAAGGCCGGCTTCTACCGCACCGGCGAAAAGCGCGCCGGCGTTGCCACCGCCCGCCAGGTCCAGGGCAAGCAATTGTCCTACAACAATCTCAACGACACCGACGCCGCTTTCGAACTGGTTGGCGAATTCGACCCGGCCGAAAGCGCGGCCGTGGCAATCATCAAGCACGCCAACCCGTGCGGCGTGGCCCGGGCGGCAACGCTCAGCCAGGCCTACGGCAAGGCTCTGGCCTGCGATCCGGTCTCCGCCTTCGGCGGCATCGTCGCGCTCAACCGCATCCTCGATGCCGAGGCGGCGGCCGAGATCGTCAAGACCTTCACCGAAGTCATCATCGCGCCCGGCGCCGACGCCGACGCATGCGCCCTGATCGCGGAGAAGAAGAATTTGCGGCTGCTCCTGACGGACGGACTGCCCGACCCGCGTGCTGCCGGTTTGATGGTGAAATCGGTCGCCGGCGGCCTGCTCGTCCAGTCGCGCGACGATGCGGTGGTCGAGGATCTCGACCTGAAAGCCGTGACAAAGCGGGCGCCCGACGCGCGCGAGCTCGCCGACCTGAAATTCGCCTTCAAGGTGGCCAAGCACGTCAAGTCGAATGCGATCGTCTATGCCCGCGACGGCGCCACGGTCGGCATCGGCGCCGGACAGATGAGCCGGGTCGATTCGGCCCGCATCGCCGCACGCAAGGCCGAGGACGCTGCGGCGGCGGCCGGCGCGGCCGAACCGCTCACCCGTGGCGCGGTGGTCGCCTCGGATGCCTTCTTTCCCTTCGCCGACGGCTTGCTGACGGCAGTCGAGGCCGGTGCGACGGCAGTGATCCAGCCGGGCGGCTCGATGCGCGACGAGGAGGTGATCGCCGCCGCCGACGCGCATGGCATTGCTATGGTGTTCACCGGCACGCGCCACTTCCGCCACTGAAGCAGCAAGGCGGCGAGCGCCGCCTCACGCCTCGGCGGCTTCGGCCTGGTGCCGGCTCTTGACCATCGGCAGGAGAAACAGCCCGAGCAGGAACAGAGCGATCACAGGCGTGACGCCGAGCCGCTGCGCATCCTGGCTCGACAGGCCGAGCGCTTCGGACGCGAAGAAGCCGGTTGCCAGTGCGATGGTCAGCGGGCCGATAAAGGTCGTCGCCTTGCCAGACAGCGCGTAAAGCCCGAACGCCTCCGTCACCCGCTCGCGCTCGACCTGGTCGACCAGCAAAGTGCGCGAGGCGGCCTGGATGGCGCCGCCCGCGGCCCCGATCAGCCCGCCGGCGCAGTAGAAGATGATGTCGGGCAGAGAGCTGCCGCCATCGGCCGCCACGGTGACGAACAACACCTCGGTCTGTGTCGTGGAGATCACCAGGATGCAGCACGCCGTCAGGATCACCGCCGCGATCGCGACCACGAAGCGCGGACCGAAACGCTGGTCGAGGCGGCCACCGAACCAGGCGCCCACCGCTCCGGTCAGATTGGCGAGAATACCGAATATGCCGATCTGGATGATCGACCAGCCGAGCACGCCGGCCGCATAGATGCCGCCGAAGGTATAAAGCGCATTGAGCGCGTCGCGATAAAACATGCTCGACAGGAGAAAGCTGAAATAGCTGCGTTGCGAGGGCAGGCTGCGCAGCGTGCGCCCGAGCTGCGACAGGCCGCGCCGCACCGCGCCGCGCGCCGAGGTACGTCGCGCGATGTCGGGCGTGAACAGGAACATCGGCAGGACGAAGACCATGTACCACAGCGCGGTGAAGGGGCCGGCCGCGCGATCGCCCTCGCGCATCGCCGGGTCGAGGCCGAAAAGCGGCTCGAGCCCGAGCAAGGTGCGCCCGCTCTCCGGCGAGGCCGACATGAAACCGAGCACCAGCACCAGCGTGATCAAGCCGCCGAGGTACCCGAGGCCCCAGGCCGAGCCGGACAGGCGCCCCAGCTCCGCGCGCGGCACGAGGTCGGGCATCATCGCATTGTTGAACACGGCAGCAAATTCCATGCCGAACACGGCCAGCGCGACAAAGAACAGGATCGGCCCGATGGCCTCCATGCCCGGCACGGCCCGCCACAGCATGAAACAGCCGATCACACCCACGACGGAAAAAAACAGGATCCACGGCTTGCGCGGGCCGGTCGCATCCGCGATCGCGCCCAGGATCGGCGACGACAGCGCGATCAGCAGCCCGCCGATGCCGGTCGCGTAGCCCCAAAGCTCTTGTCCGCGTGCCGCGTCACTGGCCACGCTCGAGGCGAAATAAGGTGCGAAGACGAAGGTGATGATCAGCGTATGGAACGGTTGCTGCGCCCAGTCGAACAGCATCCAGCCCCATATGCCGCGGCGCGGCGCGCGGCGCTCCTGTGTGTCGGCCATGTCCCCTCCGTCGCCCCCTCGGCGACATGTTGCCTCAAAGCCCGGATAGATCGGCCATCATACCGGCCGCGACCGTCAGTCGCGACAAGGAGATGTCGCCGGCTTCCGTCAATGCCTGCAGCCTCTCGCGGGCGCGCGCGACCCGCGGACCGCCCGCTTCGATCCAGGCCGCCACTGGATCCACAGCCGACCCGTGCCCGGCGAGCACGGCGACGGCCATGCCCCGGCGCGCCGCGCCGATCATGTCGGTGGCGCGCGACAGGGCGAGCCCGTCATAATAGTCGACTGGTGCCACGGCGCGCGCCGCATCCTCGATCCGCGCGATACGGAACGTCTCGGTGAGCCCCAGATAGGCGCGCGCGGCCATATCGAAATCGGCGCCCGCCCTTTGGGCGACCAGATCGATGTCGGGGACGATCTCGGCGATGCCGAAATAGGCCAGACGTTCGGCCAGCGCGTCGGGCGCGCCGGCGATGCGGAAATCGTGGCACCGCTCCTCGAGCCGGTTTCGCATGAAATCGGGCAGCAGGCCGGCCAGTCTCGGCTCCAGCGTCTGGCGCGCCTTTTTCAGTTCGGCGATGCGCGCGCCCACGCTCTGGCTGCCGTCGCCGTTTTTCAGCATCCACGCAGTCGCGGTGTGGATCAGCCGGCCGACGGCCTGGTAGAAACGCAGTTGCTGCTGACCGTCCACCTTTGTGTCGAGCGCATCGATCTCGGCGAAGGTCGCGCCGAGGTCGAACCCGTCGCGGACGACGGCGAAGGCGCCGACGGCCTCGGCGGGCGAACAGGCCGTCACGTCCTGCAGCCGGCTGATAAAGGACGGACCGCCCCGGTTGATCGCGTCATTGGCCAGCTGCGTGGCCACGATCTCCCGCCGCAGTCGATGGGCCAGGATCTCGTCCTTGTATTTCTTGGCCATCCGCTCGGGAAAATAACCAAGCAGATCGGCCGCGAAATGCGGATCGTCGGGAAGACCGCTCTCCGTCAGGTCGGCAAACAGCACGATCTTGGCATAGGCAAGCAGAACGCCGAGCTCGGCCCGGGTCAGCGGCTCGCCACGCGCCGTGCGCTCGGCAAGCGCCTGTTCGCCCGGCAGGGTTTCCACCGCCCGGTCGAGCAGGCCGCGTGCCTCGAGCGCGGTCATGAACCGCGCCTGGTGGCCGAGATCGGAAATCCCGCGCCGCGCCGCCAGCGAAAGCGCCAGCGTCTGGTGGTAATTGTTGGTCAGAACCAGTTCGGCGACCTCGTCGGTCATGGCGGCGAGCAATGTGTTGCGCGTGTCGCGCGTCAGGCTGTCGGAGCGCATGGCCGCGGCCAGCGCGATCTTGATGTTGACCTCGACGTCGGACGAGTTGACGCCGGCCGAATTGTCGATCGCGTCGGAATTGCACCGCCCGCCGGCAAGCCCGTATTCGATGCGCGCGCGCTGGGTCATGCCGAGATTGGCGCCCTCGCCGACAACCTTGGCACCGACCTCGCGCCCGGTGACGCGAATGCCGTCATTCGCCCGGTCGCCCACATCCTGGTTCGATTCGTCGGCCGCCCGCACATAGGTGCCGATCCCGCCGAACCACAGCAGGTCGACGGGGGCCTTCAGGATCGCGGTCATGATTTCGGCCGGCGAGGCCTTGGTCTTGCCCAGGCCGATCGCGTCGGCGGCCGCCTGCGACAGCTTGATCGACTTTTGCGAGCGCGGGAAAACGCCGCCGTCCTTGGAAATCTTGCTCGCGTCGTAATCCTGCCAGCTCGACCGGCCGAGTTCGAAGACGCGCTTGCGCTCGGCAAACGAGGCCGCCGGATCCGGATCGGGATCGATGAAGATGTCGCGATGGTCGAAGGCTGCGACCAGCTTGATATGTTCCGACAACAACATGCCGTTGCCGAACACGTCGCCCGACATGTCGCCCACGCCCACGACGGTGAACGGCTCGGACTGGATGTCGCGATTCATTTCGCGGAAATGGCGTTTCACCGCCTCCCAGGCGCCGCGCGCGGTAATGCCCATCTTCTTGTGGTCGTACCCGGCCGAACCGCCCGAGGCGAAGGCGTCGTCCAGCCAGAAATCGTGCGCCTGGCTGATCGCGTTGGCGGTGTCGGAGAAAGTGGCTGTGCCCTTGTCGGCGGCGACGACGAAATAGGGGTCGTCGCCATCATGGCGCACGACATGTTGCGGCGGCACAACCGTGTCGCCGTCGAGATTGTCGGTGATCGACAGCAGGCTGGAGATGAAATTGACATAGGCGCGCTTGCCGGCCTCGAAGACCGCGTCGCGCGTGCCGCCCTGCGGCAGTTTCTTGGGATAAAACCCGCCCTTGGCGCCGACCGGTACGATGACCGCGTTCTTGACCTGCTGCGCCTTGACCAGCCCAAGCACCTCGGTGCGATAGTCCTGTGCCCGGTCCGACCAGCGCAGACCGCCGCGCGCCACCGGGCCGAAGCGCAGATGCACGCCCTCGACCTCGGGCCCGTAGACGAAGATCTCGCGCCAGGGGCGCGGTTCGGGCAGCCCCGTCAGCATGTGCGGATCAAGCTTGAAGGCCAGCGAGCGGGTTTCGCCGTCGGCTTCCGGCTTGAACTTGCTGGTCCGCAGGGTCGACTGGATCAGGTTCAGGAAGCGCCGCACGATCGTGTCGTCATCGAGCACCGGCACGTCTTCCAATGCCCGCATCACCGCCTCGACGCGTTCTTCCTGCAGCCGCGTCGCGTCTTGCGCGCCGAGACTGGGATCGAACCGGGCCAGGAACAGGCCGTAGAGATCGGCGGCAATCGTGGGATAGCGGTTCAGCACCGATGCGATGAAATCCTGGCTTTGCGGGATGCCGGCCTGTTGCAGGTAACGCCCGTAGGCGCGCAGGATGGTGATTTCGCTCGACGCCAGCCCCGCCGTCTGGACGAGGCCGTTATAGCCGTCATTGTCGGCCAGCCCGCGCCAGACCGAGAGGAAAACGGTCTCGAACCGGGCGGCGTCCTGTTCGAGCGCCGGCGCCTTGCCGAAGGCGCTTTCCAGTTCCATGTCGTGGACGAACACAGCCGCGCCATTGTCGAGATCGACCTCGAAGGTCCGTTCGGAAATGACCCGGAAGCCCATATTCTCCAGAAGCGGCACCCGCCGCGACAGGGCGACGGCCTCACCGTGATGATAGATCTTGAGCGCGACCTGCTGCGGCGTCTGATCGGCATGGCGGTAGAAATCGATCGCGATCGGATTGTCGACGTCCAGAGACGCGATGCGGCCCGCGTCGCGCAGCGCCTCGGCCGGCTTGAAGCTGGTGCGATAGGCTTCGGGAAAGCGGGTTGCGATCGCGGTATGGGCGCCTTCGATGCCTGCCTGCGCGGCCGCCTCGCGCAGGGCGTCGTCCCAGGTGCGCACGATGGCGCGGATTTCCGCTTCGATCGACTGGGCGTTCACCTTGGGTGTCTTGCCGCCCGAACGGCCGATGATGAAGTGGACCCGCGCCAGCCCGCCTTCCGGAAAGGCCGGGTAATAGGCCGACAGCCGGCCGTCGAACACGGTTTTCAGATAATCGCCGATGCGCACCCGGGCGCGCGAATCGTAGCGGTCGCGCGGAACGTAGACGAGCACGGAAACGAAGCGGTCGAACTGGTCGACGCGCACCAGCGCGCGCACCCGTGGCCGCTCGCCCAGTGCCAGCACCGCCATCGCGTGTTTGCGCAAGATGGTCGTGTCGATCTGGAACAGTTCGTCGCGCGGGTAGGATTCCAGCACGTTGATAAGCGCCTTGCCGGAATGGTCGCCCTTGTCGAAGCCGGATTTGGCCAGCACCCGGTCCGCCTTCGAGCGCAGATAGGGAATGCGGAACACCGAACGGGTATAGGCGGTCGAGGTGAACAGGCCGACCATGCGCAGTTCGCCGGTCAGCTTGCCGTCCGCGTCGAAGGTCTTGACCCCGATATAGTCGAGATAGGCGCGGCGATGGACGATCGAGCGCGCATTGGCCTTGGTGACGATGAGCGGTTCCGGCCCGAGCAGAAACTCGCGGATCTCCGGCGTGGTGATCGAGGTCGAACTGCTGCCGCGCAAAATCTTCAGATCGGGATCGGACAGGATGCCCAGCCCCCGATTGTCGGTGCGTTCCAGAATACCGGACTTGCCCTCTCCGGTGTAGCTATATTCGCGCATGCCCAGGAAGGTGAAATTGTCGTCGCGCAGCCATTCCAGGAAAGCGATCGCTTCGCCGACCGCACCCTTGTCGAGCGGGATCGGCATGTAGCGATAATCAGAGATCGTGTGCTCGAGCCGGGCAAGCATCGGCTTCCAGTCGACCACCGCCGCCCTGACCTGCTTCAGCACCTCCTTCAGCCGGGTTTCGAGCTGCTCGGCTTCCTGCTGCGGGATCGGCGGAACGTGAACGTGGATGACGCTGACGCGATCGCCCTCCGCCTTGCCGCCGGTATCGCCGCGGATCTCGCAGACGCCCTTGCCGTCGTGATCGACCAGGAAAACGGGATGGGCGACCAGCAGCGGCTCCACGCCGCCGGCGCCGATCTCGCCCATCACCGAATCGAACAGGAACGGCATGTTGTCGTTGATGACGGTGATTGCCGTCACCGGGCGACCGGCCCGCTCGATGCCGCTGTCGCGCGCGATCGCGATCACGCTCTCGCCCTTGCGATGCCGGGTGAGGGCCTGCCGCACGAGATCGGTCGCCTTCGACAGCATGGCCGGCTCGTAGGCCTCCACGTCCTCGGCTGGCGAGCGCGACAGCAACAATTGTTTGAAATCCGAAATCTGAGGCTCTTTCGGACGGGCGTCGCCCTTGCCGCTTGCGGGCTTGGCCTTGCCCTTGCTTGCCGTCATGCTTTCCTCCGGCGGGAATTTCCAGCTATCGTATCAGACGTTATCGCGAATGCGAGCCCGGCAGGACACCAACTCCCAGCAAGATGTTGAAAGGCGGTAAAAAGAAGATGACAGAAAGCGACAAAGGGCCGACGGCGCTCGATATTCCTCCCGCGACCGACCTCAGTCCCGAGACCAAGGCCTATTTCGACAAGTGCCGCGAGAAGCTCGGTCTCGTTCCCAACGTGCTGTTGTCCTACGCCTTCGACGAAAAGAAGCTGCGCGCCTTCACCGACATGTACAACGACCTCATGCTCGCCGACTCCGCCCTGTCGAAGCTCGAGCGCGAGATGATCGCCGTCGCCGTTTCCTCGGTGAACCAATGCTATTATTGCCTGACCGCCCACGGCGCCGCGGTGCGTCAGCTCTCGGGCGATCCCGAGCTCGGCGAGATGATGGTGATGAACTATCGCGTCGCCGATCTCGATACGCGACAAAAGGCGATGCTCGACTTCGCCGTCAAGCTGACCGAAACGCCCGACAAGATCGAGGAGACCGACCGCCAGGCCCTGCGCGACGCCGGCTTCGCGGACCGCGACATTTGGGACATCGCCTCCGTCGCCGCCTTCTTCAACATGTCGAACCGGGTCGCCGCCGCCGTCGATATGCGCCCCAATCGCGAATATCATGCCATGGCCCGCTGACGGCGGGCCGCCGCTCGCGAAAATGTCATTTTATATTTTTGTTAAACGATGCGACAACCATCCCCGCGCCGGCAACCGGCCCTTGGGCACGGCGCGGGGAGAGGATCGATGCCAAAATTTCTTTACGTCTATCACGGCGGCAGCGTGCCGGAGACCGAGGAGGAGGGCAGAAAGGTCATGCAGGCCTGGACGGACTGGATGGGCTCGCTGGGCGACGCCATCGTCGACGGCGGCAATCCTGTCGGCCTGTCGAAGACCGTGATGCCCGGCGGCGGCATCGCCGACAATGGCGGCGCCAACCCGGCCAGTGGCTACAGCCTTATCGACGCCGCCGACATGGACGATGCGCTCGCCAAGGCCAAAGGCTGCCCGATCCTGGATGCCGGCGGCAGCATCGAGGTCGCCGAGACGATCGACATGTAGCGGCCGAACGGCCCTAGCGCGCGGCGATCGCCGCCGCCGCGCCGGCCATCGTCGTGGCGCTCACCCGGTTCGCGATCCGCATCGCCCGCTCGCTCCGCATGAGCCGGCGCGCCTGCGCGGCCGCCAGCACCCAGGCGCAATCGATGGCAATCAGGACAAGCGCCATCGTCGCCGTCAGCTCGGCCCAACCGACGAGGCCCACCGAGCCCAGGTCGACGATGGTTGGCAGCAGCGCCAGATAAAACATCATGATCTTCGGATTGCCGAGCGTGACCGCCATGCCGGCGAAGAACAGGCGCCAAGGCGCATCCTCGCGCGGCAGTTCCGCGGCGCGGAAAACGGCCGGGGCGTTCCACATCTTCCAGGCCAGCCAGCACAGATAGGCGATGCCGGCATATTTGATCGCCGCGAAGACGAGATGGAAGCTCTGCGCCACCACCGCCAGACCGAAAACCGCCAGCGACAGCCAGATCGCCTCGCCGATCCACATGGCGAGCACGAACGGGAAGACGTCGCGAAATCCCTTGGCGATCACCCGCGCCACCAGGGCGGCGATGCTCGGTCCGGGCGACCCCGCCGCCACCAGCAACGCCCCGGCGAAGATCGACAGCGAGGTGAAATCCATGTCCGCGTCCAATCGCTTCGGATTTGCGAAGATGGAATTTCGCCATGAAACGACCGCCGCGGCAAGCCCGCCCCCGTAAGGCGCGTCGCCGGGTCAGGCCCCGTCCTCGTCGGACGCCCTCGCCAGGATGCGGCCGAGCGCCAGAACCATGTGGGCTTCGATGTCGTCGCGCAGGCGCCTGCGAATATCGGCGCGTTCCTCGACCAGATAGAGATCGACGAGCGTACCGAGCAGGGCGTTGAGGAAAGCCAGCGCGTGCGGGTCGGGCGTTCGCATCCCGGGCGCGAACCGTGCCAGAAACGGCCCCAGAAGCCCGCCGACGATACGGTCCTCGGCCTGACCCTGGTCATGTTCGACCGGCCGCAGGCGACGCATGACGCGCAACAGGCCGACATGCGCGGGCACGGCGTCGGACGCCTCCAGATACTGGTCGAGCATCACCCGCGCCGCCTTGTCCGCCGGCAGTGTCGGGTCGAGCTTATCGAGCGCGGCCGCGCAGGTCGCCACGATCCGCGCCACCGTGTCGTCATAGGCGGCCAGAAGCAGCGCATCGCGATCGGCGAAATAGCGATAGACCGAGCCGACCGACACGCCGCACACAGCCGCCACGCGCGAGGTCGTCACCGCCGCCTCGCCGCCGCGCGCCACCAGCATTTCCGTCGCCTCGATCAGGACCGCCCGGGTTTTTTGCGCGCGCGGCTGGCGCGGCGTCGGAGCGCTTTCGGCCAAACCGGAAAATCTGCCGTGCTCCATACCCACCATCCGGCACCGCAAAAGTGAAACATTTTCATTTTTATTGACACCACACGGTTTCGGACGCATCGTCAAGCGCGTTTTGGGGAGGACGAGCATGCGACATTCCGCCTGGAAAACCTTTGCCGGCGCCGCGCTGGCCCTGGCCCTGCCGGTCGTCGCCATCGCAGCCGAGATCCGCGTCGAACCCGGCACGGACGCCAACGAAAAGCTCATCGAGGCGCTGATTCTGGCCGAACCGGGCGACACGGTCACCATCGCGGCCGGGCGCTATGCGCTTACCGACGGGCTGTCGCTGGATGTTGACGACGTGGTGGTCAGGGGCGAAGGCCCAGACCGCACCGTTCTGTCCTTCAGGGGCCAGACCGGATCGGGCGAAGGCCTGCTGGTCACCTCCGACCGCGTTGTTCTGGAGGATTTCGCCGTCGAGGACGCAAAGGGTGACGGGGTGAAATCCAAGGGGTCGGACCAGATCACCTTCCGCAATCTGCGCGTTGAATGGACGGACGGACCGAAGGCCGAAAACGGCGCCTACGGCGTCTACCCGGTTTCGTCGAAAAACGTGCTCGTCGACGGGGTGCTGGTACGCGGCGCCTCCGACGCCGGCATCTATGTCGGTCAGAGCGAAGACATCATCGTGCGCAACAGCCGCGCCGAATACAATGTCGCCGGCATCGAGATCGAGAATTCCTATCGCGCCGACGTCTACAAGAACGTCGCCGCCCACAATACCGGCGGCATCCTGATCTTCGACCTGCCCAATCTGCCGGTTCAGGGCGGACACGACATCCGGGTCTTCGACAATGACGTCGTCGACAACGACACGCCGAATTTCGCGCCGGAAGGCAATATCGTCGCGATCGTGCCCAAGGGCATGGGCATCATGGTGATGGCCAACCGCAACGTGCACGTCTTCAAAAACCGGCTTTCCGGCAATGCGACCGCCCATGTGCTGATCGCCGCCTATCCGGAAGACTATGACGACGACGCCTATATGTTCGTGCCGCGCGGCGTCTACGTGCACGGCAACGAGTACGGCGAGGGCGGCGGCGCGCCGGACGGCGAGGTCGGCAAGATCATCTCCGACGTCTCGGGCACGCCGGTTCCCGACATCGTGTGGGACGGCGTTACCACCATCCCGGAATATTTTTCCTGGGTCGCGGCCGAAAACCGGATCTATGTCGACGAGGCCGAGGGCACGACCTTCGCCAATTTGAAGATGATCTCGCAGCTTCTTCTGCCCTGGTCGACCGCGCCCGATACCGATATTTCCGCCTATAAGGGCGCCCTGCCCGAGCCGGAACCGGTCAAGCTGCCGCAGGATCAGGCAAGCTGAGCGGCCGGGCGATGCGGTATCGACTGCGTCTCCCGTCTCCCGGCCGACGCCTTGTCGCCGCACAGCGCGCGGCGGGGGCGGCTTGTCTCATGCTTGCCGCCGCCTTGGCCGGCCCGGCGGCGGCCGTCGACGACGCGGCCCTTGCCGCCAAGCGGCCGCCGAAGCTCCTGTCGCAGACCGGGCTCTTCGCCGATCCAGCGACCCAGAAGCCGGCGGCGGGCGTGATCCCGTTCGCGGTCACCACGCCGCTGTTTTCCGATTATGCGCTCAAGACGCGCTTCGTCTACATCCCCGAAGGCAAGGCGGCCCGCTACCACGACACGGAGGCGTTTGCCTTTCCGGTCGGCTCCGTCCTGGTCAAGAGCTTCGCCTTTCCCGCCGATATGCGCCGGCCCGACGAGGCCGTCCGCCTGATCGAAACCCGGTTGCTCATCCGCCGGGACGACGGCTGGCAGGCCTGGGCCTATCTGTGGAACGACGAGCAGACCGACGCGACCTTGAACATTGCCGGCGCCAAGGTCGAGATCGCGCTCGCCGGCATCGGCGAGACGCCCGACAAGCCGCTGCGCTTCGCCTATTCCGTGCCCAACAAGAACCAGTGCAAGGCCTGTCACGCACTCGGCGGAACGATCGCCCCGATCGGCCCCAAGGCACGCAATCTCAACGACATTTTTTCCTATGCCGAGGGTCCGCGCAACCAGCTCGCGCATTGGAGCGACAAAGGGATTTTGGCCGGCGCGCCGCACCCGTCGGCGGCGCCGGCGGTGCCGGACTGGCGCGACCAGAGCGCACCGCTCGAGACGCGCGCGCGCGCCTGGCTCGACGTCAATTGCGCGCATTGCCACCGTCGGCAGGGCCCGGCGAGCAATTCGGGACTGTTTTTGACCTATGGCGAAACCGACCCGGTGGCGCTGGGAATCGGCAAGCGGCCGGTCGCCGCGGGTCGCGGCTCGGGCGGCCGCGACTTCGACATCAGCCCCGGCGATCCGGACGGATCGATCCTGATCTACCGCGTCGAAAGCACCGAGCCCGGCATCATGATGCCGGAGCTGGGCCGCTCCCGCTACGACCATGCGGCGGTCGAACTTCTACGCGACTGGATCGCGAATTTGCGTTAACTCTTTGTCGACAAAAGCCTATCGACAGATTTGACCGCCAATATTCAGTTACATTTTCTCACATAATGTGATTCCCTTGCCCATCACGCCTGTGGCAAACGGAGGCTGGGGCGCGAATTCATTCGAGGTGGGGACTTCGACGACATGTCGAGACGTTATTTCGGTACCGACGGTATCCGCGGCAAAGCCAATTCCTTTCCGATGACCGCCGATGTCGCCATGAAGGTCGGCATGGCGGCGGGCTTGTCTTTCCAGCGCGGCAACCATCGCCACCGAGTGGTGATCGGCAAGGACACGCGTCTGTCCGGTTACATGATCGAAAACGCCCTCGTGGCCGGCTTCTGCGCCGCCGGCATGGACGTCTTCCTGCTCGGACCGGTGCCGACGCCGGCCGTTGCCATGCTCACACGCTCGCTGCGCGCCGACCTTGGCGTAATGATCTCGGCCTCCCACAACGCCTTTCAGGACAACGGCATCAAGCTCTTCGGACCGGACGGCTACAAGCTTTCCGACGAAATCGAAATGCGCATCGAAAACATGCTTGACCGCGACCTGGCCGGCGAACTGGCCCGCTCCGACGGTCTCGGCCGGGCCAAACGCATCGACGGCGTCCACGATCGCTACATCGAATTCGCCAAACGCACGCTGCCGCGCTCGGTCTCACTGGCCGGCATGCGCGTGGTCATCGACAGCGCCAACGGCGCCGCCTACAAGGTCGCGCCGGCCGCGCTTTGGGAACTCGGCGCGGAAGTGTTTGCCATTCACGACGAGCCCAACGGCGTCAACATCAATGCCGGCTGCGGATCGACCCATCCCGAAAGCCTTTGCGAAAAGGTCCGCGAGCTCAAGGCCGATATCGGCATTGCACTCGACGGCGACGCCGACCGGGTCCTGATCGTCGACGAAACCGGGGCCATTGTCGACGGCGATCAGATCATGGCCGTGGTCGCCGAATCCTGGCATCAGGCCGGCCGGCTGGCCGGCGGCGGACTGGTGGCAACCGTGATGTCCAATCTCGGCCTCGAGCGCCATCTCGCCGACCAGGGGCTCACACTGCACCGCACCAAGGTCGGGGACCGCTACGTCGTCGAACACATGCGCGCGCATGGTTTCAATGTCGGCGGCGAACAGTCGGGGCACATCGTCCTGTCCGACTTTTCCACCACCGGCGACGGGCTGGTTTCAGCTCTTCAGGTTCTGTCCTGCATCAAGCGCTCGGACCGCCCGGCCAGCGAAGTGTGCCGCAGATTCGAACCCGTGCCGCAGATCCTCAAAAATGTCCGCTTCAACGGCGGCAAGCCGCTTGAAACCGATCAGGTCCGCGCGGTGATCCGGGACGCGGAGAGCAGGCTCGGCGCGACCGGCCGCTTGGTCATCCGGCCGTCGGGAACCGAGCCGCTGATCCGCGTGATGGCCGAGGGGGACGATCCCTCGCTGGTCGAGACCGTTGTCGACGACATCGTCGGCGTGATCGGCGAGACCAAGACCGCGGCTTAGATCCGCGCCCACGCGCCTGCCTGTCCCTGTTGCCGGCCGGCCGTTTCGGCCGGCGCCGCCCATGCGTTTGCAAAGCGCGTCGCCGCAGCCGCGCCCGTCGCGACGCCACGGCTCGTCTTTGCCGATACATCGCCAATGATCGACGATGCTTCGAATGCCATGGTTTCATGGTAAAGAAGCAGGGTTAAGCCCGCCTTAACTTTTCCGATTCATTATCTCGGTCGAGTTCAATCGAACCCGGCCTCACGCTGTCGGGAAATGCTAAGGGTGATCCTCATGACAAAGCCTGCCAGGCTAACGCTCTTCGGCGCGCTTCTTCTCGGCAGCGCCACCGCCGTATCCGCGGCCGATTTCTACGATCCGCCGGTGGTGGAGGCTCCCCCGCCCCCCGTCGTCTACGAGGAGGTCGATTCCGGCGGCTGGTACATTCGCGGCGACATCGGCTATCACTGGTCGAGCTTCAAGGATGCCGACTACGTCACCTACAGCCCGCCCGGCTATGGCAGTTTCGATTTCGGCGACCTGCGCGGCGCATGGTCCTTCGGCGCCGGCGTCGGCTACCAGGCCAACAAATATTTCCGCACCGATCTGACCCTCGATTACTGGGCAAAGTCAGAATTTACGGGCCAGACATCGGGCATTTGCGGCGGCCTGCCCTGCCAGTCGGTGGATGAAACCTCCTATTCCGCGCTGGTGCTTCTGGCCAATGCCTATGCCGAGTTCGGCTCCTGGAAAGGCATCACGCCCTATGTCGGTGCCGGTATCGGCGGAGCGCGCATCAAGTGGGACGATCTGCGCAACACGGTCGGCGGCGTCACCACGGTGCACGAAGGCACCGACGAATGGCGCTTTGCCTGGGCGCTCATGGCCGGTGCGTCCTACTGCCTGACCGACAACGTCCTTCTCGACGCCGGCTATCGCTTCACGCGTGTAAATGGCGGGCGGATGTTCGAATACGCTCCCATTGCCGGACCCGGCTTCGACGAAGGGATCGACGTCCACGAGGTCCGCGGCGGCCTGCGCTACCAGTTCGGCGGATCGAGCCGCTGCGCGCCGCCGCCGCAGGTCTACGAGCCGATCCCGGTTGAGCCGCCGGTCTACAAATAGACCGCCTGAAGACCGACCTTCCAGACCGCCCGGCCCCCGCCGGGCGGTTTTTTCGTGGCCGGGCAGGCGGCGTGGAAAAGCCCGGCCGACGGATGCGCGATGCGTTTTATGCTTAACCGGCATTTAACCACTATAGTTAACAATGCCTCACGAACCGGCGGCCGCATCTGGACGGTGTCGACCCCGCGCAACCGGAGTGAGGTCCATGAAACTGCTTACACCCATCCTGCTGGCCGGCGCAGCGACCACGCTGGTCGCGCTTGCGCCAGCGGTCCACGCCGCCGACTACGATCCGCCGATCTTCGTCGAGGAAGCGCCCGAATACGTGCCCGTCGAGGTCGGATCGGGCTGGTATCTGCGCGGCGACATCGGCTATGCCGTGTCCACCAGCTCACCGGGAGCCTTCGACTACCGCACGTTCAACGCGATCACCGGCACGTATGGCCAGTCGACATTCGCCACGGGCGCCGTCGACACCAGCTTTTCCTATGGCGGCGGTGTCGGCTACCGGTTCAACGAATGGTTCCGCGCGGAAGGCGTGATCGAGGGGTTCCAGGGCAAGTTCGAGGGCACCACGGTCGCCCCGGTACCTTGCGTCGATCCGGTTGCCAACCCGGCCTATGCAGGCACCACCTGCCGGTCTGAAGACAGCGCGCGCTATAACGGCATGTCCCTGATGGCCAACGGCTACGTCGATCTGGGCACCTATGCCGGCTTCACGCCCTATGCGGGTGCCGGCGTCGGCTATACCTATCTGCGCTGGGCCGATCTCGACAACGACACCTATTGCGTCGACGGCGCCGCGGCCTGTCCGCCGCCGCAGGCCTATCTGTCGAGCACCACTCACCCCGGAGAGAAGAGCTGGCGCTTCACCTACGCGCTGATGGCCGGCATGGCCTACGACATTTCCGACGTGCTGAAACTGGATGTCGGCTATCGCTATTCCAAGATCGAGGGCGGCCCGATGTTCGGCTTCGACGCGGCAACCGCAACCGCCGGGGCGGTCGGTGTGCAGGGCACGGATGACGGGCTCGAAACCCACGAGATCCGGGTGGGCGTGCGCTACGAGCTCTGGTAGTCCCGGACGCCAAATTCAGTCCTCAAAAACGGCGGGGTCACCCGCCGTTTTTCGTTCTGGCGACGCGTGGCATGCAAAAAAACCCGGTATGCGCGGCGCGCTTTTAGTATTGACGTCGCCGTCTCGTGGCTCTATCGCCATCCGTGGGCCACCCCTCCCCACCGAGGGGCGAGCTATCTGGAAGGATAGGAACACGATGACGACTTACCCCACGCCCGGACTCCGTCCGGCGAACCCCAATTTTTCCTCAGGTCCCTGCGCGAAACGTCCCGGCTGGTCGCCAGCCGCCCTCGACGTCTCCACTTTGGGGCGCTCCCACAGATCGAAACCCGGCAAGGCGGCGCTGCAACAGGCGATCGCGCTGACGCGCGACGTGCTGCAGGTGCCGGCCGGCCATGTGATCGGCATCGTGCCGGCTTCCGATACCGGTGCCGTCGAGATGGCTTTGTGGTCGCTGCTCGGCGCGCGCGGCGTCGACATGGTCGCCTGGGAATCCTTCGGCTCCGGCTGGATCACCGACGTGGTCAAGCAGCTCAGGCTCGACGATGTGCGCCGCATCGAGGCCGATTACGGCGAGTTGCCCGAGCTCTCGCGGATCGATTTCGATCGCGACGTGGTCTTCACCTGGAACGGCACCACGTCGGGCGTGCGCGTGCCGAACGGCGACTTCATTCCCGCCGACCGCAAGGGCCTGACCATCTGCGACGCGACCTCGGCCGCTTTTGCCCAGCGTCTCGATTTCGAAAAGCTCGATGTCGTCACCTTCTCCTGGCAAAAAGCGCTCGGCGGCGAGGCGGCCCACGGCGTGCTGATCCTGTCGCCGCGCGCCGTCGAACGCCTGGAGAGCTACACGCCAGCCTGGCCGATGCCGAAAATCTTCCGCCTGACCAAGGGCGGCAAGTTGATCGACGGCATTTTCAAGGGCGAGACCATCAACACGCCGTCGATGCTGTGCGTGGCCGACTATCTCGACGCACTCGGCTGGGCGAAATCGGTCGGCGGGCTCGACGGCCTGATCGCCCGCGCCGACGCCAATTTCGCCGTCATCGACGCGTTCGTGGAAGGTTCGGCCTGGGCCGCGCATCTGGCCCTCGTGCCGGAGACACGGTCGAACACCTCCGTGTGCTTGTCGATCGTCGACCCAGAGGTGACCGCGCTCGACACCGACAAGCAGGCCGCGTTCGCCAAGACCATGGTCGCGCTGCTCGACGCGGAAGGCGTCGCCTACGACATCGGCGCCTATCGCGACGCCCCTCCGGGTTTGAGGATCTGGACGGGCGCAACCGTCGAGACCGCCGATCTCGAGGCGCTGATGCCCTGGCTCGACTGGGCCTTCGCCACCCAGAAGGCCGCGCTCAAGGCTGCCGCCTGACCGCACGAGCGCCGCGCCGGCCCAGCCGGCGCGAGCGCCACTCCCCACATCGACCAAAGTTCCCGCGCCGCAGGGTCGCCACGCGATCCCTCTTCGCCAGGAAGAGCCGGCCAACCGGAAGGAAAACCCATGCCTAAAGTGCTCGTTTCCGACAAGCTGTCCCCGACCGCCGTCCAGATTTTCAAGGATCGCGGCGTCGAGGTCGACTACATGCCCGATATCGGCAAGGACAAGGACAGGCTTCTCGACATCATCGCCGACTATGACGGCCTCGCCATCCGTTCGGCGACCAAGGTTACGGCCAAGCTGATCGCGGCCGCCACGAACCTCAAAGTTGTCGGCCGCGCCGGCATCGGCGTCGACAATGTCGACATCCCCGCCGCCTCGCGCCGCGGCATCATCGTCATGAACACGCCCTTCGGCAATTCCATCACCACGGCCGAGCATGCGATTTCGCTGATGCTGGCCGTCGCCCGCCAGATTCCAGAGGCCAACGCCTCCACCCAGGCCGGCAAGTGGGAAAAGAACCGGTTCATGGGCGTGGAGATCACCGGCAAGACGCTCGGCGTCGTCGGCTGCGGCAATATCGGCTCGATCGTGGCGACACGCGGCGTCGGCCTGAAAATGCACGTGATCGCGTTCGACCCCTTCCTGTCGGAAAAGCGCGCCGTCGAACTCGGCATCGAGAAGGTGGAACTCGACGAACTGCTTGCCCGCTCCGACTTCATCACCCTGCACACGCCGCTGACCGACAAGACCCGCAACATCGTCAACGCCCAATCGATCGCCAAGATGAAGGATGGCGTGCGCATCATCAACTGCGCCCGCGGCGGTCTGATCGTCGAGGCCGACCTGGTCGCGGCCTTGAAATCCGGCAAGGTCGCCGGCGCCGGCATCGACGTCTTCGAGGTCGAGCCGGCCACCGAGAACGCGCTGTTCGGGCTCGACAACGTCGTCTGCACCCCGCATCTGGGCGCCGCCACCACCGAGGCGCAGGAAAACGTCGCCCTGCAGGTCGCCGAACAGATGTCTGACTACCTGGTCAAGGGCGCCGTCACCAACGCCATCAACATGCCCTCTATAACTGCGGAGGAAGCGCCGCGGCTGAAGCCGTTCATCAAGCTCGCCGAAGTGCTCGGAACCTTTGTCGGCCAGGTCACCGAGGACCCGATCAAGGAAGTCGAGATCCTGTTCGACGGCCAGACCGCTTCCATGAACACCCGCGCCCTGGTCAGCGCGGCGCTGGCCGGCCTGATCCGGCCGCAGGTCTCCGACGTCAACATGGTCTCGGCCCCGATCATGGCCAAGGAGCGGGGCGTCATCCTGTCAGAGATCAAGCGCGACAAATCCGGCGTTTTCGACGGTTACATCAAGCTCACCGTCAAGACGCCGACCAAGACCCGCACGATCGCCGGCACCTGCTTTTCCGACGGCAAGCCGCGCTTCATCCAGATCAAGGGCATCAATCTGGAGGCCGAGGTCGGCGAGCACATGCTCTACACGACCAATCAGGACACGCCCGGCATTATCGGCCTGCTCGGCTCGGTGCTGGGCAAGGGCGAGGTCAACATCGCCAACTTCCAGCTTGGCCGCAACAGGGCCGGCGGCGACGCGATCGCCCTGCTTTATCTGGACGCGCAGATTCCCGACGCCGTACTGGCCGAACTGCGCACCAATCCCAAGATCGACTCGGCCAAGCCGCTGCATTTCGACATCAACGGCAACTGACCCGCAATACCGCTCAGCGTCCGGCCGGATCGCCGGCCAGACGCCGCCCCGCGCGCTCGGCGACGAAGATGCCGCCGAGCGTCATCGCCAGCGCCAAGGCGTGATAGGGGCGCAAATCCTCGCCCAGCACGAGGATCGACAGTACCGTTCCGAAGATGGGCACCAGATTGACGAACAGGCCGGCGCGGTTCGCGCCGATCAGTTCGACCCCGCGCACATAAAATACCTGCGCAAGCAGCGACGGAAACAGCGCGATGAAGGCGACCAGCGCCCAGCCGCGCCCGTCCGGCCAGGCCAGCGCCCCGAAAGCGTATTCGGCGGCCACGAACGGCACAGTTCCCAGAAAGGCGGCTGCCGACAGCACCATCAGGAAGCTCTGCCAATGGATAGCCGGCTTGAACCGCAGCGCGACCGTGTAGCCGGCATAGACCAGCACCGCCCCCAGCATCAGCGCATCGCCGAGATTGAGTTCGAGCGCCAGCAGCCGTGCCGGCGCGCCGTGGCTCGCCACGAGAACGACGCCGGTCACCGACACCACGAAGCCGACCATCTGCCCCGGCGCCACCCGCACGCGAAACAGCAGGAAGTTCAGCAGGAAAATGAACATCGGAATGCCGCCCTGTTCGATGCTGACATTGATCGCGCTCGTATGGGCAAGGGCGGTGTAAAGCGCAACATTGAACAAGGTGAACCCGAAAAAGCCGAGCAGGAAAAGCAGACCGAGATGCGACCGCACCAGCGCCCAGTCGGCGCGCAACCGACGATGGCCGACGCAAAACAGCACCAAAAAGGCGACCGCCCAGCGCAGCGCCGTCAGCGCCATCGGCGACACGTGGCCCACCGCCAGCTTGCCGGCGACGGCATTGGCGCCCCAGAAAAGGGTCGTCGCCAAAAGCAGGAAATAGGCGTTGCGCTGCATGGGCCAAGTCCGCTGGAGGGCAGGCCTTGGCCTACGCAGTTCGCGTTGCGATGTAAATCCATCCCCGTGGCGCTTCTATCGGCGGCCAAGATGGGGTAGGCTTGCGATGAATGGGGAAGCAGGACGCTTGTCACATGCTTCAGACCTCGCCAGCCGACCTTCGCCGCCACGTGTTAGCGTTTGCGCTCGCCATCGTCGTCGGGATCGTTCTCGTGTTCTGGCACAGTTCGACGGCCACCGCCCGCGACGGCGCGCTTCTGGTCGACCCCCGCCAGCAAACGACACCGAAGCCGAAAAAGGCCGAAACCGGAAAAGCGCCGCCAGCCGCCCAACCCGCAACAACCACACGCAAGAACGCGACCACGCCACGCAGGACGACGCGCAAACCGACACGGCGCAAGGCCCGGGCACGTGTACCCAGCGAAACCGCGCCAAGCGGTAGCCCGCCCGCAGGCGAAACCCGTTTCGTCGCCGACGAAGTGATCGTGCGTTACCGGCTTAGAGCCGCGCAACCGGCGATGGACGCTCTGGTGCGGCGCCTCAATCTGCGCCATCTGGAAGGTCGCACCTTCGCGCTCGCCGGCATCACCGTCCACCGCTACGGCATTGTCGATGGCACGCCGGTCACAACCGTGATCGCCGCCCTGGAGGCCGATGCCACGGTCGTCTACGCCCAGCCCAACTATCTCTACGAACTGGCCCAGGCCGCAGCCACCGCATCCGGCGGCCCGCAATACGCGCTCGCCAAGATGGCGATCGAGGCCGCCCAGGCCGTCACGACCGGCAAGGACGTGCCGGTTGCCGTGATCGATTCGGCGATTGACGTCACCCATCCCGAACTGGAAGCGGCCGCGGTGGAGACTGCCGACGTTACCGGCAATGCGCCGGAGCCGCACCAGCACGGCAGCACCATCGCCGCGCTGATCGCCTCGCGCGGCACGTTGCGCGGCATCGCGCCGGACGTGAAGATGATCGGCATTGCCGCCTTCGACGTCGACAGGGCTTCCGGCACGGTCAACAGCAGTTCGTGGCGGGTCGCCGCGGCCATCGACCATGCTTATGAATGGGGTGCCCGCCTGGTCAATATGAGCTTCGCCGGCCCAAAGGACCCGCTGATCGCGCGCAGCGTCGCCGGCATGGGGCGACGCGGCATGATCGCGGTCGCGGCCGCCGGCAATGCCGGCCCCGAGGCGCCGCCGCTCTACCCGGCCGCCTATGCCGGGGTGATCGCGGTAACCGCGACCGACCGCGACGACGCCGTGTTCGCGAAGGCCAATCGGGGCGACTATGTCGCGCTCGCCGCACCCGGTGTCGAGATTCTCGGCATCGCGCCAGGCGGACGCTATGTCGTGTCGTCCGGCACCTCTCTGGCGGCGGCCCATGTCAGCGGACTGGCCGCGCTGCTACTCGGCCGCGCCAAGAGCCTGTCGGCCAAAGCGCTTCTCGACGCGCTGGCGGCGTCCTCGCACGACCTCGGCGACCCCGGCGTCGATCCGGTCTACGGCGCCGGCCTGCCCGATGCCGGCAGCGCCATAAGCCGGTTCGGGTCCTGAGGCACAACGCACGCGCGCATCGACCCCGCACAAGCAAAAATATTTCTTATAAATTCAATGGCTTGAAGAAGAAGGCGGCTTTTCCTCCGCGGTTTGTGAACCTTTTGCCACCCCGTCGCGACCAACGGACATGGCTTTCGGGCCTGGCAAGAAGAAACCCTGGAGGACACCATGCTGACCAAACTGCTCACCACCGCGATCGTATCCGGTCTTATCGCCACCGCTGTCGCACCCGCCGCAGCCTATGCCCGCGACGGCGCCGGGCTTCCGTTTGCCCGCATGCACAACCCCGACGGCTCGACCGTCACCTCGCGCGGCCGCCGCGACGGTTCGCGTCTTGAGACCCACCGCAACAAGCGCGGCAAGATCGTGAAGCGGATTCCGCACCGCAAACCCATGCTGCGCAAAGGCAAGCGCCGCAGCGTGCCCTGGGCGAGCTCCTACGACCGGCGCACCGGCACCAGCATCACCGCGATCGGCAACGGCAATGGCACCCGCACCGTCATCACCTTCGGCATCGGCGGTTTCGGTATCCATATTTCGCGCTGAACACGGTGAAAACCGGCATCAGGCTCGCCGTTCCCGGCGGGCCTGACGTCGCGACAGATCGGAGACCGGCCATGAAGGCGCCGCATGTTTCACCTGGACCAAAACATCGGCTAGGCTGCACCGATACGCTCATGCGGTCGCGGCAGCCGCCGACCGCCGGGAGGGCCAGCCACGCTGATGCAGGGTGCGCAGGAAACGGATACGGTCTTGTTGAGCCGGATCGGCACGGGCGACCGTGCGGCCATGCAGACGCTTTACACGCGCCATTCCAAGCGCCTCTATCACTATCTGCTGCGTTTGACCCGCGACGGCGCCGTGGCCGAGGACCTGGTCAACGACGTCTTCGTCGATTTGTGGAAGGGCGGCAACACGTTCGAGGGCCGCGCCCAGGTTTCGACCTGGCTGCTGGCGATCGCCCGCTACAAAGCGCTCTCGGCGCTGCGGCGCCAAAAACCGACCGTCGAGTCCGACGCGGCGCTGGAAAACTGGGAGGAACCGGGCGACACGCCGGAAGTGGCCGCACAGAAAGCGGACAAGGGCAAGAGATTGCGCGCCTGCATCGAGCAGCTCTCCGTCGAGCACCGCGAGGTGATCGATCTGGTCTACTACCAGGAAAAGTCGGTCCGCGAGATCAGCGACATCGTCGGGATCCCCGAGGCGACCGTCAAGACGCGCATGTTTTACGCCCGCAAAAACCTTTCGGCGCTGATGGCGCGGGCGGGACTTGATAGAGGTTGGCCATGACCCTGACCCATGACGAACGCGAGGCGCTGGAACTGCTGTTGCCGTGGTACGCGGCCGGCACCCTCGAGGAAGAGGAGCGTCGGCGCGTCGAGGCAGCGCTCGAATCCGATGCTGGACTGGCCGACAGCCTCGCCCTGGTACGCCAGGATCGCGAGGCCGCGCTCGAGTTGATCGCCGAGGAGCCGGTCCCCGCCTCGATGGCGGCGCGCTTCGAGGCCGCGCTCAATGCCACGCCGCACCCTGCCGAAACCCACCAGGCAAGGCCCGCCCGGTCTTTACAGGAAGGCCCTCTGGCCCGATTCGGCGCCTGGCTGTCGCAGCTTCTGTCGCCGCCGCGGCTGGCCGTTGCCGCTCTCGCCGCCGCCCTCCTGATCGCCGTTCAGGCCGGGCTGCTCGTCTCGCTGATCGGCACGAGCGAAGACGGGAACGGTTTCACGGTCGCCAGCGAAGAGGACGAGGGCGCGCAGGCCGGGGGGCTGGCCGTACTCGTCCAGTTCGCGCCCGATCTCGACATGGCCGCACTCGCCGCCTTTCTCGACCGCGCGGGCGGGCGCATCGTCGACGGCCCGCTTCCGGGCGGCCTGTTCAAGCTGCGCTTCGCCGAGGCCGCCGATCAGGATGCGCTGGCGGCGCGGCTGCGCGCCGAGCCGGCCTTGTTCGCCCTGGTATTGCCGAGCGAATAAGTATGGCGGTCGCCCGCGCGAGAGCGCGACGCCGATAGCCGAATCGTGAAACGAAAAATTGGCACTCCCAAGGGGACTCGAACCCCTGTTTCCGCCGTGAGAGGGCGGCGTCCTAGACCACTAGACGATGGGAGCCCGGGAACCGCGCCGATATAGGCCTTCGCGCGAACAAATGCAACATCGCGCTGCGCCCAATCGACATTTCGCCGCGAGGAGCGGCATGCAGCGGTTTGCCGCTTGCGGGGTCAGCCTTGCCGGGGATCGACCGGGTCCCACAGATTGCCGCAGCGACTGTGTAACACGGCCGTCATGCGACACCTCTCGCGCCGGGGCGCTTCGCGAAAGCACGAGACGGCGACGGTCGCGGTCCGGCGACGGAAATTCACTGAGCGCGAATGTCGTAGCGGCCCAGAAGCCGGCGCCCGCGCACATCGTAAATGTAGATCGCCGCCTGCCCGTCCGGCAGCGCGACATGCAGCGCGACCCGATCGCCCGACAGCGACTGCGACAGGATCTGCGCACCGGCAGGCAAGACGATCTCGGCTTCGACGAACGGCGTGTCGGCAGGTGCGGGAACCGGGCTGTCGCCGGCGGTTTCGGGCGCGTCGCCGGAAAAGCTCACCTTGTAGACAACCGCCCCGAGCACGGCCATAACGGCCACGAACAGGATTCCCAGATTGATCGCGATGAACCGGACCAGCTTGCGGCGCACTTTTTCGGCAGCCGGATCGAGCGGCTTGTCTTCGGCTTCGTCGGAGGCAAATTGTGGTCGTTCCATGGACGGTACTTCCATAGCGGACGGGCGATCATGACGAGCGCTCCTGATAGCCGAGGCACCACGCGATGGAAAGAGGCGTCGACATGAGGCAAAGTCACGCGGACATGCGCGCCGGCGACCAACGTCGCCTGATCGTCGCCGAAGGGGCCGCCGGCAGCCGGCTCGACCAGTGGCTCGCCGGCAGCCTGGACGGCGCGCTGTCGCGCAGTCGCATCCAGGGCCTGGTCAAGGCCGGCGCCGTCACGGTCGGCGACCAGGTGGTGCGTGAGCCCAAGCACAAGCTCGCCGCCGGCGATCGCGTCGCGCTGGTCCTGCCCGAGCCGGAACCGGCCGATCCGCAAGCCGAGGCGATCGCGCTCGACATCCTGTTCGAGGACGACCATCTGATCGTCATCAACAAGCCGGCCGGCATGGTCGTTCATCCCGCCGCCGGCAATTGGACCGGGACGCTGGTCAACGCACTGCTTCACCATTGCGGTCCATCCCTTTCGGGTGTCGGCGGGGTGCGTCGCCCCGGCATCGTGCATCGGCTCGACAAGGACACCAGCGGTGTGATGGTGGTGGCCAAATCCGACGCCGCCCATCGCGGTCTGGCCGCAGCCTTTGCCGATCACGGCCGCGACGGCACGCTCGAGCGTGCCTATGCGGCCTTCGCCTGGGGGGCGCCCGAGCGCGACACCGGCACGATCGAGGCTGCGCTCGGCCGGTCGTCGAAGGACCGCACCCGCCGCGCGGTGGTCGCGCCCGACCGTCCCGACGCCCGTCAGGCCGTCACCCACTACAAGGTGATCGAGCGCTATCGCGCCGCCGACGGCACGGCCGATGCGGCCGCCTTGCTCGACTGCCGCCTGGAAACCGGGCGCACCCACCAGATTCGGGTTCATCTCGCCCATATCGGCCACCCGTTGATCGGCGACCCGGATTATGGCCGCGCCCTGCGGACCAAGGCCAACCGCCTGCGCGAACCGGCACGCGATCTGGCGCTCGCCTTTCCGCGCCAGGCGCTGCATGCCCGCCTGCTCGGCTTCCGGCATCCACTCAGTGGCGAAGCCATGCGCTTCGAAACCGCCTTGCCGGACGACCTCGCGCGCCTGGCGGCCTGCTTGCGTGCGCCATAAAAAGTTGATATTTTAAGTTCACTTTTGTGTGAAGGTGATTTTCGGCGGCAAAAACCGTGAAATCGCCCGAATTCTACCTATATTTCCTATATGGCTGCGGTGCGTCTTTTATGCGGCCGCGCCTCACAGGCCCGCCGGTCTCCGGGGGCAAAATCCATTGGAGGGAGGGTGCTTTATGGCCCAGACATTACCCAGTATCGTATCGGGAGAAGGCGGCCTCAGCCGCTATCTTGAGGAAATCCGCCGATTTCCCATGCTGCAGCCCGAAGAAGAATACATGCTCGCCAAACGGTATCACGAACATGGCGACACCGACGCCGCACATCGGCTCGTCACCAGCCATCTGCGGCTCGTGGCCAAGATCGGCATGGGCTACCGTGGTTATGGCCTGCCGATCGGCGAAGTCATCTCGGAAGGCAATGTCGGCCTTATGCAGGCCGTGAAGAAATTCGAGCCCGAGCGCGGCTTTCGCCTCGCCACCTATGCGATGTGGTGGATCAAGGCGGCGATCCAGGAATATATTTTGCGCTCCTGGAGCCTGGTCAAGATGGGCACCACGGCCAATCAGAAGCGGTTGTTCTTCAACCTGCGCAAGGTCAAGAGCAAGATTCAGGCGCTCGACGACGGCGATCTTAACCCCGAACAGGTGAGCGAGATCGCCACCCGGCTCAACGTCAGCGAGGAAGAAGTTATCTCGATGAACCGCCGGCTTTCCGGTGACGCCTCGCTCAACGCGCCGATCCGCGCGACGGAAGGCGAATCGGGCGAATGGCAGGACTGGCTGGTCGATACCAGCCGTTCGCAGGAAGAAATCCTGGTCGAGCAGGACGAGCTGGAAAACCGGCGCGGCATGCTCGGCGAGGCGCTCGACGTGCTCAACGAGCGTGAAAGGCGAATCTTCGAAGCCCGCCGCCTGTCGGAAGACCCGCTCACGCTCGAAGAGCTTTCGGGCGAATTCGACATCTCGCGCGAGCGCGTGCGCCAGATCGAGGTCCGCGCCTTCGAAAAGGTCCAGGAAGCCGTCAAGGCGGCGGCCAAGCGCAAGGATCAGGCCGTTCGCACCATTGATGCCGGCGCTGCCGCCTGATTGCAGCGGCGCGGGCTGCGGCCTTGTCGTGCGGGTCGTGCGGGTCGCGTTCCCGCGAGCCGCGTCGCCGTTTGCATAGGTTTTTGAAGGCCTGACGGCTCCCCGAAGCTCATTGTGACATCGAACGGCTTGAGCGCCGGGACTTGGGCGCGCGGCTGGGGCACGCCGCGATACGGATTCGACAGGTAAAGCCGGCGCTGCCTATCAGGACCGCGACACTCACAGGCCGGCCGTTGCCGTCGCGCTCGACGATGAGAGAGCTATCCGCTGGAGGCGGCCTCCCACGCCTTCAACGCTTCGTCGAAGACCTTTTCCCCCGGCAGACCCTTTTCCATCGTCACCAATGCCCGCCGGCCCGATTTGTAGACGATCGGCAGATCGATCCAGTTCTGGTCGCGCAGCATGCGCATGTTCTGCGCGATGTCGGTTTCGGCGTCGTTGAGCGCGACGAGGAAAAACCCGTCGGCGATCTTGGCGGGAATGCCGCGCAGCGGATTGCCGGCCGCCTGCTCGGTATCCTTCATCGTCATCCGGAGCACATTGTCGATCGGCCCGCTGGCGAAATTTTCCGGCGTCAGGAAGATCAGCTCCACGATATGGCTGGCCGGAAGGGTCTGGTCGGCGTTGCGGCGAATCGTCAAACGCAACTTCAGATCCTTGTCGGGAATGCTCGCCTCGGCGCGGATCGCAGGTTCCGGCGGCAGGTCGTTTCCGGGCGATTCCTGCGCCAGCGACCACACGACGGCCCCCGAATCGGCTGTGCCTTCCGCGACGGCCGTGCGTTCCTCGTAAAAGATCGCCTTCTGCGCCACCGGTACGCCGGCCTCGGCGGCGGCGCCGGGCGTGCCGGCAGTGTCGCCCGCACCCGCCTCGCCCGTGCCCGGCAACGGTTCGCTGTCGGGCGGCGTAGCCGCGGCCATAGAGGTACCCTCGCCAACCGTCGCTTCCCCGCCGGCCGGACCTTCGTCGGTCTCGCTGCCATCCGTGTTGAGGCGCTGGGTGAATTTCTGCGGCTCCTCGGCAGCCGTCTCGTCAGGCGCGACGGGATCCGGCGCCGCGGCCGTCTCCGCCTCCGGCTCGGGCGCCGGCGTTTCGGCGGCAGGCTCGGCGGCGGCCGTCTCCTCGGCCGCATCCTGTGCCGCGATTTCGGTTTCCCCAGATCCGAACAGGCCGGCGAACCCGTCCCTGTTGAGCCACATCGCGTAGGAGGCGCCACCGACAAGCACCACCACCGCGGCGGCAGCGACCCACCGGCCGACGGGCCGCTTGGCGCGATTGTCCGGCGGCGGGGGCGGCACGTCTTGCGGTACGAATTCGGCATCGCCCAGCGGCGGCACCTCTCCCTCCTCCGAGGGACCGTCCGCGTCGACCTCCGGTCCTTGAACCGGGTTGCCCGCAGGCGGCGAAGCGAGAACGGGGGCAGGTGCAGCCTCGGTGGCCGGCTTGACGGCCTCCGGCAACGGATCGGTCTTCGGCACCGCCGGCGTCGCGCTCGCCGCCGGCATGGCGGCGGCCGCGGGTTCGGTCTTCTCCGGCTTCGGTTTGGAAAGGTCGGCAAAAAGCGCGTCCAGTTCCGCGAGCGGATCGGAGGAATCGGCTGGCGCCTTCGCTTGGAATTCGCGCTCGATTTCGCGAATGGCGTTTTCGAGCTGCTGGCGTTGACGCTCGGCAACGGCCTCAGGCGGCGGCGGATTCATGGCCGCCAGCTTGGCGCCAATCGTCGCACGGGCCTTCTGATAGACCTTTTCACGAATTTCGGGCGTGGTTTCGCCGAGATTCCCGATCGTTTTTTTCAGAACCGCTACGAAATCTGCCATTCGTCGCCGACCTGTCCTTTCCTGTCCGTGCGGCGAACCGGCCCTGCCCCCGCCCCGCGCCGGTGCGCCAAACTAGTCCTGAAACGGGTCCGTCACAAGTATGGTGTCGTCACGCTCGGGACTGGTCGAAAGCAACGCCACCGGCGCGCCGATCAGTTCTTCCACATGGCGCACATATTTGACGGCCTGGGCCGGCAGGTCGTTCCAGCTCTTGGCACCTCTGGTGCTGTCTTTCCACCCTTCGAGCGTCTCGTAGATCGGCTCGACCCGCGCTTGCGCGCCCTGGCTGGCGGGCAGATAGTCGATCTCGCGCCCGTCGAGGCGATAGCCGGTGCAGACCTTGATCTCGTCGAGACCGTCGAGCACGTCGAGTTTGGTCAGCGCGATCCCGTCCATACCGTTAACGGCCACAGACTGCCGCACCAACACCGCGTCGAACCAGCCGCAGCGCCGCTTGCGCCCGGTCACGGTGCCGAACTCGTGTCCCTGCTGGCCGAGGAAATCGCCGATCTCGTTGTCCTGCTCGCTGGGGAACGGTCCCTCGCCCACCCGCGTCGTATAGGCCTTGGTGATGCCCAGCACATAGCCGATCGATCCGGGGCCCGTGCCGGCACCGGTGGCAGCTTGACCGGCCACGGTATTGGAGGAGGTCACGAATGGATAGGTGCCGTGATCGATGTCGAGCAGGCTGCCCTGCGCGCCCTCGAACAGAATGCGCTGGCCGGCCCGGCGCGCGTCGTCGAGGATTTTCCACACCCGATCCATATAGGGCAATACCTTGTCGGCAACGTCCTGAAGCTCGGCCAGGATGACGCCCGGGTCGGCTTCCGGATGGCCCAGACCGCGTCTGAGCGCATTGTGGTGGGTCAGCAATCGATCAACCTTGCGTGCGAGCGTCGTCGGGTCGGCGAGATCCATAACCCGGATGGCGCGGCGGCCGACCTTGTCTTCGTAGGCCGGTCCGATGCCCCTGCGGGTCGTTCCGATTTTCGTACCGGAATTCGAGGCGGCATCTTCGCGATAGCCGTCGAGTTCCCTATGCAGCGACAAGATAAGCGCGGTGTTTTCGGCAATTTTCAGGCGCGATGGACCGATATCGACGCCTTGCTCGCGCAAACGCTCGATTTCGGCGACGAAAGCGTGAGGATCGAACACGACCCCATTGCCGATGACCGACAGCTTGCCCGGCCGCACGACGCCGGAGGGCAACAGCGACAGCTTGTAGACCTCGCCATCGACGACGAGCGTATGACCGGCATTGTGCCCGCCCTGGAAACGCACGACGAGGTCGGCCCGCTCCGAAAGCCAGTCGACGATCTTGCCCTTGCCTTCGTCGCCCCATTGCGAGCCGACGACCACCACGTTGGCCATGAAAAACCCTCTCTCGAACTTACCCGCGCACCCGCCGGACGGGCGCGCTTCTAGCCGCTTTCACGCCCGAATGGAATGGCTCTCACGCGCCGGCCGGCAAAACAGCCTCGCGAAACGGCCGCACCGACATTCGGTACGGCCGCTGCCTGTTCAGGCGTAGTCGATCAAGAGACGCCGCGCATGGGCCCCTGTCGGGCTGGATTCAGCCCTGAGGCTGCGGTTCCATGCCCCCTTCGGGTTCGTCGCCGCCCGACTTCTTGCCTTCGCTGCGATGGCCCGCCTTCGGCACCGCCGACCCGCGCGAGGGCGGCGTATCGTCGCCCTGGTCGCGCGAAGGCTTTTGACCGGCGATCAGTTGCTTGATCTCGTCGCCGGACAGCGTCTCGTATTCCAGAAGCCCTTCGGCGATCGCGATCCAGGCCTTCTTCTTCTTGGTCAGGATGCTGCGTGCGGCATCGTAGGCCTCGTCGATCAGGCGCCGCACCTCGGCGTCGATGAGCTGCTGGGTTTCCTCCGACATGTTTTGCTGGCGCGCCACGGAGTGGCCGAGGAAGACTTCCTCCTGATTGTCGCCATAGGCAACCTGGCCGAGCTTATCGGAAAAGCCCCAGCGCGTGACCATGGCGCGCGCCAGCTTGGTCGCCTGGTCGATGTCGGACGCGGCTCCGGAGGTGATATTTTCCTTGCCGAACTTGATTTCCTCCGCCACGCGGCCGCCCATCATGATCGCCAGCCGCGAGATCATGTATTTGTAGCTCATCGAGTAGCGGTCGCCCTCGGGCAACTGCATGACCATGCCCAGCGCGCGGCCGCGCGGAATGATCGTTGCCTTGTGCAGCGGGTCTGACGACGGCACGTTGAGCGCCACGATCGCATGCCCGGCCTCGTGGAAGGCGGTGAGTTCCTTTTCCTCCTGGGTCATGGCATGCGAGCGCCGCTCCGCGCCCATCATCACCTTGTCCTTGGCGTCCTCGAACTCGGCCATGGTGACGAGCCGCTTGTTGCGCCGCGCGGCCAGCAAGGCGGCCTCGTTGACCAGATTGGCGAGATCGGCACCCGAGAAGCCGGGCGTGCCACGCGCCAGGACCTTCAGGTCGACATTCGGCGCCAGCGGCACGTTGCGCACATGCACCTTCAGGATCTTCTCGCGGCCGGATACATCCGGGTTGGGCACCACCACCTGCCGGTCGAAACGGCCCGGGCGCAGCAGCGCAGGGTCGAGCACGTCGGGCCGGTTGGTCGCCGCGATCAGGATGATGCCCTCATTGGTCTCGAAGCCATCCATCTCGACCAGCAGCTGATTGAGCGTCTGCTCGCGCTCGTCATTGCCGCCGCCGAGGCCGGCACCGCGATGGCGGCCGACCGCATCGATTTCGTCGATGAAGATGATGCAGGGCGCGTTCTTCTTGGCCTGCTCGAACATGTCGCGCACGCGGCTTGCACCCACACCGACGAACATTTCGACGAAATCCGAGCCCGAAATGGTGAAGAAGGGCACGTTGGCCTCGCCGGCGACCGAGCGCGCCAACAGCGTCTTGCCGGTTCCGGGCGGGCCGACGAGCAGCACGCCGCGCGGGATTTTACCGCCCAGGCGCTGGAATTTCTGCGGATCGCGTAGGAACTCCACGATCTCCTCGAGGTCCTCCTTCGCCTCATCGACGCCGGCCACGTCGGCAAACGTCACGCGACCGTGCGCTTCCGTCAAAAGCTTGGCTTTCGACTTGCCGAACCCCATGGCGCGGCCGGAGCCGGACTGCATCTGGCGCATGAAGAATATCCACACGCCGAGGATCAGGATCATCGGCAGCCAGGAGATCAGATAGCCGAGCAGCGTGTTGCTACCGTCGGATTCGGGACGTGCATTGATGGTCACGCCGCGCTCTTCGAGGCGCGTCACCAAAGACGGATCGCCGGGAGAATAGGTCTGGAAGCTGCCGCCGCCGTCATTATAGGTACCGGTGATACGCTCGCCCGATATCGTGACCGATTTTACGCGGCCGGACGATACTTCCTGGATGAACTCGGAATAGGCGATCTCGCGCGAACTGCCGCGCTGTTGCGGCGTTTGAAACAGATTGAACAGCGCGATCAGCAACACGGCGATGATCGCCCAAAGCGCGAGATTGCGGTAATTTGGATTCATACGTTACGTCCCGTACGCGTCAGATGCGGCGACGCGTGTGCCTGGCCCAGTGTTGGACCTAACATAGGGTTGGGCAACGCCGTTGCCAAGCGATTGGCTCCGGCGCGGTTAAGGAGTTTATGCGGCATTGTGACCGCGCAATGGCGATGCCGGCGGGGCCGGGCAGCCAAACACCGCGCCGAGCGCGGCGGCCAACTCGAAATCGAACGCCGGCAGATAGCAGGCGAAGGGCGCCACGACAGGCGCGAAACCGCCCGCGTCGTCCGCGATGGCGCGGCCCTGTGCGTTGACGAATACCGGTTCTCCCGCCAGCCCCGCGCGCCGCAAGGCGGCCGGGCAGTCGGCGTCGGCGCCCAGCGCTTCGCCGGAGCGCCCGCGTCCGCGCGCCTCCACCGCGACCGCGCTGGCAGGGGTGGCAACGATCCGGTAGCGTCGGTCCCACAGCGTCCCGGCGCGGGCCGGCACGGTGCCGGTCCAGCCGGCACGCAGCTCGCGATAAAGGAAGATGCCGGCCTTGCGCACATCGACGACCGCTCCCGCCAGCGTCGTGCGCACCGAAGCTTGGGCGAGCCGGGCCAACAATTTTTCCGCCCGGCCGTCCTCGACGAGCCGCGCACGCCCCCCCACCGCCGCGACCAGGGCGGATACGGCAAGACCGGCTGCGGCCGTGTCGTCGGTATCGACGAGATCGCGGCCGAGGCGAACCAGGCCGGGCGCCGGCATCCGCGCGCGCGCACGCACGATCGCCGCCGCGCGCAAGCCGAGCGCGACGCGCTTTTCGCGCGCCGCGCGGCCCGCGGCCACCAGCGCGTCCGTCAGACCGGGGTCGGCCGCGAGACACGCGCGCGCCCGCACCCGCTCATAAGTGCAATCCTGATTGCTGGGATCGTCGACCCAGGCGAGGCCGCGCATACGCAAGACATCGCGCAGGGCCGCGCGCGACATGTCGAGCAGCGGACGCACCGTCCATACCCGGCCGCGCACCAGGGTCGCCGGCGCGATGCCAGCAAGGCCGCGACCCGCACCGCGTGCACGGCGCATGAAAACCGTCTCCGCCTGGTCGTCGCGTGTGTGGGCGGTCATGATCATCGCCGCGCCACTTTCCTGCGCGGCCCGAAAGAGCAGGTCGTAGCGCGCCTGGCGCGCCGCCGCCATCAGCCCGGTGTCGGGCTTGGCGCCCTGCCAGGAGAGAATGCGATGGGCGATGCCGAGCTGCGCGCACACGGCGCCGACATGGCGCGCCTCGCGCGCGGCGTCGGGACGCAGGCCGTGATCGACGGTGACGGCGAGGATTGTCCGCTCGCGCGCATACCGGCTGAAATGATCGTTGAGAAGAACAAGCAGGGCGAGCGAATCGCCGCCGCCCGATACCGCGACGATGACCGGTCCGGTCGCGGGAAGGACGAGATCGGAAAAAAGGGGGGGCGGGTCGGCTGCGGGCGTGCTCAGCAACCGGCGAGCGCCTGTTCGGCCTTCACCCGTTCCTTCAGCGCCGGCGAAATATCGCGGTAGCGTTTGCCGATCTCCAGATAGGTGGCGCAGGCGACGTCGCGCTGGTTCAGCGCGGCGAGCGACACGCCAAGCTTCAGCAGCATGTCCGGCGCCTTGCGCGAATCGGCATAGTCGCGGCTGGCGTTCAAAAACACCTCCGCCGCGCTGCGATACTGTTCCATGCCGAGCAGCGCCTCGCCGAGCCAGTAGTGGGCATCGGGCGCCTTTGCATCGTTGGGGAAGCGCGCGATATGCTCGCGAAAGCCGGCCTCCGCCGTCGGGTAGTCGCCCGAAAGGATGAAGGAATAGGCATTGCGGTAGAGCTCCTCGGGATCGTTGGTGTCCGGCAGGGCCGCCACCACCGTTCCGTCTGTATCGCCGCCATCGGGCTTGGCGATCTCCACCCCCGGCAGGGTTCCCTCATCCGTGGCCGCGACGCCGCCGGTCGGATTGCCGTCGGCGTCGAAATCGATGGTGCCCAGCGTGCGTGGCGGGTCGCCACGCGCCGGCGGCCCGGCCTCCGCCGTGCGGCGCTCGGCAGCGGTCGTGCCGGCGTCCGAACGCTTTTCCTCGAGCTGCTGGAAGCGGAACTCGTTGTCTTCCTGCATCTTGCGCACCTGATCCTGCATCTGCAGGATCATGAAGGTCAGTTCCTCGACCTTGCCGGTCAGCTGGCGTACCTGCTCTTCAAGCTGGCCGACGCGCGGGTCGGTCGCCTGGACCCGGTGCAGGAGGCTGCCTCCCAAGCCGTTCGGCTGGGCCGCGGCAGAGGCAATATCGGCCCGCGCCAAGGCCGCCGGGGAACCGGCACTGGCGGGACCGCCCAGCAGGAGCGGCAGCATGGCCACCGCCCAGATAAGTCTATTCGGTTTCATCCAATGTCTCGCTTCGGGGACAGAATTGCCGGGCATGTAAAAACCCGTCTCAATACTATCAGTGCCCGCGAGTTCGGCCAAATTTTGGTGATCGATCCCGAACGCACGCGGCATCGCGATCGATCACGCAAATCGGCCCCGACCGGGTCAGCTTCCCGCGCCGCTCAGCACCGTGACGGCACGGCGGTTCTGCGACCAGCAGGAAATGTCGTCGCACACCGCCACCGGCCGTTCCTTGCCGTAGGTGATCGTCTTGATGCGGTTGGCCGCGACGCCGCGCGCCACCAGGAAGTCGCGGGTCGCCGCCGCCCGCCGCGCACCGAGCGCGAGGTTGTATTCGCGCGTGCCGCGCTCGTCGGCATGGCCCTCGACCGTGATGGCGTAGGAACCGTACTGGTTCAGCCATTGCGCCTGCTTGGCCAGCGTCGCCTGGGCGTCGGCCCGGATCAGCGTGGAATCGGTATCGAAGAAGATACGGTCGCCGACATTGACGGTGAAATCCTGGGTCGAGCCGGGTGTGGCCGAGCCCAGGCCGAGATCGGCCGGGTTGTTGGGAACCTTCTTCGACGCGCATCCCGTCACGGCAAGCGCCATGAAAAGCGCGATGGCCGCCGGATTCCGTGTAAGCGCTGCGATACGGCGCATGACCGCCACTCCTTCGCAAATGTATGGGTTTCTTTGACGCTCCAGTAACCACATCGGGGTTAAGCGGCAGCCAAGAAACGCGGTTAATTCTTCGTTACCCGATGGGCATGGCCGTCCGTCCAACAGCCTCTGGCTGCGCAGATGATGGCGAAATACGGCGGAAACACGACCCATCCGCCGGAATTTGCCGCATCCGCGACGAAATGCGCGCGGCCGGCCTTATTCCAGCAAGGGCGACCAGGCCGGGTCGGACGCAAAATTGGGGCTGGCGATCGGCTGTTCGTTCCGTCCGGTCAGATCGATGGAGAACAGCCGCGGGCCCGCCGAGCCGGCAGGCTGGCGGAAGAACATGATCACCCGGCCGTTCGGGGCCCAGGTCGGCCCTTCCTGGCTGAAACCGCTCGACAGGATTCGTTCGCCGGAGCCATCGGTGCGCATGACGCCGATCTGGAACTCGCCGCCCGACTGTTTGGTGAAGGCGATCAGATCGCCGCGCGGCGACCAGACCGGGGTGGAGTAGGAGCCGTCGCCGAACGAGATGCGGCGCTGGTTGGAGCCGTCGGCGTTCATGACGTAGATCTGCGCCCGTCCGCCGCGATCCGAGGTGAACACGATCTGCGTGCCGTCGGGCGAATAGGACGGCGAGGTGTCGATCGCGCTCGAATCGGTCAACCGGGTGGTCGTGCGGCTGCGCAGGTCCAGCGTGTAGATGTTGGAATTGCCGTCGTCGCGCAGCAGGCTCATGATCACCTTCTGTCCGTCGGGCGAGAAGCGCGGCGCAAACGTCATGCCCGGGAAATTGCCGACCAGTTCGCGCTGTCCCGTCTCGATCTGCAGAAGATAGACCTGCGGCTGGCCGCTTTCGTACGACATATAGGTGATTTCCTGCCTGTTGGGCGAAAAGCGCGGCGTCAGCGCGATCGCCCGACCATCGGACAGGTAACGTGCATTGGCACCGTCCTGGTCCATGATCGCCAACCTCTTCTTGCGCTGGTTCTTCGGACCGGATTCGTCGATGAAGACGATGCGGGTATCGAAATAGCCCTTTTCGCCGGTCAGGCGCTCGTAGATCGCGTCGGCGATGATGTGGGCGACGCGGCGCGTATTGGCCTTGGAGGCGAAGAACTGTTCGCCGATCAGTTGCTGGCCGGCAAACGTGTCCCAAAGCCGGAATTCGGCCCGCACGCGCCCGTCGCTTTCCTGGGTGACGCGGCCGGTGACGAGGGCCTGGGCGTTGATCACCTTCCAGTCCTCGAACCGCGGTGCGGCGTCGGGGTTGGAGATCTTCTCGATAAAGGCGCCGCGGTCGATCGGCGCGAACAGCCCGGAGCGTTGCAGGTCGGCCGCGACGATGTCGGAAATCTCCTTGCCGAGCGTGTCGCCGGACAGGAATTCGGTGATGGCGATCGGCAGCGGCTCGATCACGCCCTTGTTGACGTCGATCTCCACCAGCGCGCGCGCCGGTTGCGTCGTCATAACGCCGACGAGCGCCAGCGTCACGGCAAGCATCACGGATCTGAAAATAGATGTCATGTCGGTCCCTTCATCAGGATCGGTGGCCTGGCGGTATCGGTCGCGCCAGCCGAGAATCTAGAACATATCGGTTGGATCGAAGTGAACAATGACCTCGGACCATGTCTCGTATTTGTCGCCAGGCAGGTTGAACGGCGCGCATTTCTGCACCGCCCGCAGAGCCGATTCGGCAGCGGTGCGGCCAGGTCCGGAACTGGCACCGCCCTTGATCAGTTCCGGCGGCCCGTCGAGATTTCCGGCCCGGTCGAGCCGGAAGCGCACCGACACCTTGAGCAGTTCATAGTCGACGATACCGGCCGGGAGCGACCAGCATCCGCCCAGCCGCTGGCGCAGCGCGTCCATTTCGCTGCGCGACAGTTTTTCGGCCGGGCGCTTGGTTTCCGCGCCGAGCGAGGCTTCGCGGTTCGAGCGCTTGGCGCCGCCGCCGGAGGGCTTTTCCTTGTTGAGCAGCGCCGCCACGTCGTCGAGCAGGTTCTCCGTGCTCTCCGATTGCGGCTTGCGCACCTGTTCGGTCTTCGGCTTGTCGGCGTCCTTGCGCTCGGGCGCCTTGGCCGTCTGCGCCTCGGGCGGGGTCGGCCGCGCCTGCGGCGCGGGCGCGGAGTCCGGCAGGTCCGCAGCGTCCGCATCCGGGCTTTCCGTCGCCACGGCTTCGGGTGCGGGATCGGGCTTGACGTCCTGTTTCGGCTGCGGCTCGGGTCGGATTTCGGTTGCCGGAACTGGGGCGGGTGCGGCCTCGTCGGGCTGGGCCTCGGCCGGGTCCGGCGTCGGGTCGGGGGCGGGCACGGGTTCGGGCTGCGCTTCCGGCAAGGCGGCGGTCTCAACCGGTTTCGGCTTCGGATCGGGCACCGGCGGCGCGTCGGTGTCGACGGCATTCTCTCCGACCCGTTCGGCATCGTCGACCAAGTCGGGCCGTTCCGTCGGCAAGGGTGCCGGCTGATCGGCGGCCGGCGCGTCCTTGTCACCGGTCTGCAGGCGGGTCCATTCCTCCACCGGGATGGTGTCGACCATCACCGCCTGTTCCTCGGCGGCTTCATAGGCGCGCGGCGCCGACAGCGTCACCAAGCCGAAACTCAGCACCGCGGCATGCAGCACCGTCGAGGTGACGAGACCCGCTTTCATGATCTGCCAGAACCCGCAGCCGCACGCATGGGCTAGCTGTCCTGTTCCTGCAGCGTCACCAGGCCGAGATTGCGGAAGCCGGCCGCCGAAATGCGGGCCATCACCCGCATGACCGTGCCGTAATCGGCCGCTTTGTCGCCGCGCACATAGATACGCTCGTCATAGCCGGTGCGCGCGATCGCCTCGAGCTTGGCAACCACCTCGTCGATCGGCACCTCGGTTTCCTGGAGAAAGATCTGGCCCTTGTCGTTGACAGAGACCGTGATCGGCTGCGTATCGGCATTGAGCGCGTTGGCCTCGGTCTCCGGCAGATCGATCGGCACGCCCACGGTCAACAGCGGCGCCGCGACCATGAAGATGATCAACAGCACCAGCATGACGTCGACGAACGGTGTGACGTTGATTTCCGACATCAAGGCGTGGTGACGACCGCGGCGCCGGTGACCGCGCCCGCCGCGTCCACCCGATTGCACTACCGACATGGCCATGGTGCTGCTCCTGCCGTTCAGGCTTTCTGCGGAATTCTTTCATCGATTTGGCGCGAGAGTATGGCGGAGAACTCGTCCGCAAACCCTTCCATGCGCATGCCAAGCTTGCCCGCGTCGGAGGTCAGCTTGTTGTAGGCGACAACGGCGGGAATGGCGGCGAGAAGGCCGATGGCGGTGGCCAGCAGCGCTTCGGCGATGCCCGGCGCGACCACGGCCAGGCTGGTCGATTTCGACCCGGCGATCGCCTGGAAGGAGGTCATGATGCCGACCACCGTGCCGAACAGGCCGATAAACGGCGCCGACGAACCGATCGTGGCCAAAAAACCGAGGCGCCCCTCCAGCCCTTCCATCTCGCGTGTCAGCGCCAGGTCCATCGCCTTGTCGATCCGCGTCTGCAGGCCGATCGGCGAGCGCGCGCCCTTCTCGAAGCTCTTTTTCCACTCCGCCATGGCCGCCACGAAGATCGCGCCCATGCCGGCGGTCGTGCGCTCCGACAAGGCGCGATAGAGTTCCTCGAGCGACTGCCCCGACCAGAAATTCTCCTCGAAACGATCGAGCGTGGCGCGCATGCGGCGATAGGCGATTATTTTGTCGATGATGATCGCCCAGGTCCAGATCGACGCCAACAGCAGGCCGATCATCACCAGCTTGACGATCCAGCCCGCCTGCCAGAAGAGCGACCACACAGAAAGGCTGGTGGCAAGCTCGGGAAGAGCTGAAGATTCCATGGATATCCTGTCCTTAAGAATGGGGCGCCGGACGCCGCCGGCCCGCGCCTGTCTCCCGCCGGTCCGGTCGAACGCAGTCTCCCGGACATCACCCCACGCGCAATTGCGGCCTTTTCCGTAGGAATCTTGGTAAAACCAAGGCGCGCGGAAAAGTGACGATCCGATCCGTTCGATTCATGAAGGGTTAAGGTTAAGGAGGCGTTAGGATTCGTCCGTTCTGCAATCGAAGCCGAGGCCGGTTCAACCGCCACGCCGGGGCATGAAGGCGGCGATCCATTCTTTTGGAAAGCGGCGCGGCCGCCCCCCTTCGCCGACGATCGCGGCCTCGACCCTGGCCGTCACCAGCACGTTGTCGCCGCGCTTAAGCTCCTGCTCCATGAAGATCCGCGCGCCGGAAATCTCGGCCGTGCGGGTGTCGATGGTCAGAATATCATCGATCTTGGCCGGCGCCTTGAACTCGATCGCCATCTTGCGCACCACCCAGACCAGTTTTTCGCCATGTTTGCCGTCGGCGAGCTCGGTATGGTGGACACCGGCGAGTCGCAGGAAATCGGACCGCCCGCGCTCGAAGAACTCCAGATAGCGCGCGTGGTAGACCACGCCGGAAAAGTCGGTGTCGGCGTAATAGACCCGCGCCTGCAACCGGTGGCCGAAATCCGTCATCTCCCCGGCGATGCCCGCCGGCCGTTCACCATGATCCGCCATCCCGCTTTCCTTCGTCCGATCCGTCTGGCAAGGAGCCCGCATGGGGCGCGCGCGCAAATCGATGGCATTCCTGGCCGCATTGTTCAAGCACGGCCTCGCCGGTCTGGTTCTCCTGCTGGCTGCGGCGGGCTGGGCGAACGCGGCGACCTTTTCGGCCCAGCGCGGCCTCAATCTCGACATCTGGGTAAGCTGGCCCGACGAAAGCCGCTGGGACGAGGAAGACGTGCTGTTGCCCTTTCCCGAGTGGCGCCGCACAGTCGACCAGGCCGCCCTGAAACGCCTCAGGGAGGCCGGCTTCGACTTCGTGCGCATGCCGGTCGATCCCTCGCCCTTCCTGTCCGACAAGGCGGCCCGTTTCCACGACCGGCTCTATGGCGAAGTGTCGGATGCCGTCCGCGCCATCACGGCGGCCGGGCTGAAGGTCGTCGTCGACATGCATCTGTTTCCCGCCGGCGGCAACCGCGCCATCGGCATGAGCCAGGTGATGGACGATGCGGCGCTGTTCGAGCGGTATGTCGAAACGGTCCGGCGCATGGCGCGCACGCTGGCACGCGAGGACCCGGCCATGGTCGCCTTCGAACTGATGAACGAGCCGATCGTGGACTGCGCGCCCGGCACGACGGCCTGGCCCGACCGGCTCGGCCGGCTGTTTGCCGCCGCGCGCGCCTCCGCGACCCGGCTGACGCTGGTGCTTTCGGGCGGCTGCTGGGGCTCGGCTGACGGTCTGGCCGCCCTCGACCCAACCACGATCCCCGACGACAATGTGCTGTGGTCGTTTCATTCCTACGCGCCCTTCCTGCTCACCCATCAGGGCGCGGGCTGGGCCGGCGACTTCATCCGCTATGTCGCCGGGCTACCCTACCCGCCGCACGCCGTGCCGCGCGCCGAACTCGACGCCGCGCTTGAAAGGATACGCGAGCGCATCCGCGCCGACGCGCCCTGGACACGCCGGGCCGGCATGCTGGCCTATCTCGACGAGGAGATCGCCAAGCTGGACACGGCCGACGAACTGGCCGCCGTGATGGCCGCCCCCTTCGTCGAGGTCGCCGGGTGGGCGCGTCGCCATGACATCGCCCCGCAGCGCATCCTGCTGGGAGAGTTCGGCATGATCCGCCAGGAATACGGCACCCAGGCCGTGATGCCGGCCGAATGGCGGGCCGCCTATGTCGCCGACATGATCGATCTCGCCGAACGAAACGGCTTCGCCTGGTCGATCTGGGGCTATGGCGGCGCCTTCGGCGTGGTCGAGGCCTTCGAGGGAGAGCCGACGGAGGGCGCGATACTTAGGACCGTGGAGGGTCTGCCAAGACGCTAGGCCTGACGACCGCCGGCGGCCGTCACTCCTCCTCGAACAGCCGTCCCTGCATCTCGGCCAGGTTTCGCGGCGCCTCGAGGCCGAGATGGCGCCAGGCATTGCCCGTCAAAAGCCGCCCGCGCGGCGTGCGCTGGATAAAGCCCTGCTGGATCAGGAACGGCTCGATGATGTCCTCGATGGCGTCGCGCGGCTCCGACAGCCCCGCGGCGATGGTCTCGATCCCCACCGGGCCGCCGCCGAAATTCCGCGCGATCATGGACAGATAACGCCGGTCGAGCTGGTCGAGACCCAGCGCGTCGACCTCCAGCCGCGACAGCGCCTCGTCGGCGATCTTGCGGTCGACCACCTCCACGCCGGCAACGGAAGCGAAATCGCGCACCCGGCGCAGCAAACGCCCGGCGATTCGTGGCGTGCCGCGCGCCCGGCGGGCGATTTCCGTCGCGCCCTCCTCGGCCATCGGCAGATTGAGGATGCGCGCGCCGCGGCGCACGATCTTCTCCAACTCCTCGACTTCGTAGAAATTGAGTCGCACCGGGATGCCAAAGCGGTCGCGCAGAGGATTGGTGATCAGCCCGAGACGCGTGGTCGCGGCGACCAGGGTAAAGCGCGAAAGCTCGATCTTGACCGAGCGCGCCGCCGGCCCCTCGCCGATGATCAGGTCGAGCTGAAAATCCTCCATCGCCGGGTAGAGGATCTCCTCGACCGCCGGCGTCAGCCGGTGGATTTCGTCGATGAACAGGACATCGCGATCCTCGAGATTGGTGAGGAGCGCCGCCAGATCGCCCGCCTTGGCGATCACCGGACCGGAAGTGGAGCGGAAATTCACGCCCAGTTCCTTGGCCATGATCTGGGCGAGCGTGGTCTTGCCGAGCCCGGGCGGGCCGACGAACAGCACATGGTCGAGCGCCTCGCCGCGCGCCTTGGCGGCTTCGACAAACACTTTCAGATTGGCGCGCGCGGCCGCCTGGCCGACAAAGTCGTCCAGCGATTGCGGCCGCAGCGAGACGTCGACGTCCTCGCCGGTTTTTTCGGAGGAAATCAGCCGGGGCGCGGTGTTCATGACGTCCTCATCGCATGCCCGCCGGACCCCGGCAAGCCGACGATCATCGTGCCAGCTCCTTCAGCCCGAGCCGGATCAGGCGGGCCGAATCGGCGCCCTCACCGGCTTCCTTCATCGCCGCGGCGACGGCATTGGCGGCCACGTCGCGACCGTAGCCGAGATTGGTCAACGCCGAGACGGCGTCGGCGACCGGCGCCGGCGCCACGCCTTCGCCGAGTTCCTGCTTCAGCCCGATCGTGCCCGACGCCGCGCCGGCATGGGCCGGCGCCTTGTCGCGCAGTTCGGTGACGATGCGTTCGGCGACCTTCTTGCCCACACCCGGCGCCCGGCTGACCATGGCGATGTCGCGCAGCGCCACCGCATTGGCCAGGTCCGCCGCCGACAGGGTGGACAGCACCGCGAGCGCCACCTTGGCGCCGACGCCCTGGACATTGTTCTGCAACAGCCGGAACCATTCGCGCTCGAGCGCGGAGGTGAAGCCGTAGAGCCTGATCATGTCCTCGCGCACATAGGTTTCTATATAAAGCGTGACCGCCTCGCCCGGCCCGGGCAGGCCAGCAAGCACGCGAGCGGGGCAAAAGGCGACGTAACCGACGCCGTGCACGTCGACCACGCAATAGTCCTCGCCGATCTCGTCGAGGGTTCCCTTGAGCTTGCCGATCATGCCCGCACCCCCGCATGAGCGGCGGCCAGCCGTGCCGGCACGCTTTGCCTGTGATGGGCATGGCAGATCGCGATCGCAAGCGCGTCGGCGGCGTCCTCGCTGTCGAAAACCGCCTTGGGCATCAAAACCTTGACCATCATGTGGATCTGCTTCTTGTCGCCGTGACCGACCCCGATCACCGTCTTCTTGACCGCGTTCGGCGCATATTCGGCGACCGCGAGGCCCGAAAGCGCCGGCACCAGCATGGCCACGCCCCGCGCCTGGCCAAGCTTCAGCGTCGCGGTGGCATCGCGGTTGACGAAAGTCTGCTCCACCGCCGCCTCGTCCGGCTCCAGCGCACGCATGACCTCCGCCAGCCCGTCATGCAGCTGACGCAGGCGAACCGCGAGCGCGGCCGAGGCATCGGAGCGCACGGTGCCCGCCGCCACGAAGCGCAACGCATTGCCCGTCGCCTCGACCAGTCCCCAGCCGGTGCGGCGCAGCCCCGGATCGATACCGATGATACGAATCGTGCTAGCCATGGTCCCACCTTAATCTGACGCAGGACCATTGCCAGCCGAATGTGAACAAACGAGAAACGAAATCGCTGCCTTCACCCGCCCGCCTCACCCCTCCACAGCACCGGAACACCCTTTGCCCCTTCCCGACTTCGACCTGTCGCTCGCCATTCTGCTCGGCACCGTGCTCGTCGGCGGCATCGCCCGCGGCATGTCGGGATTCGGCACCGGCATGATCGTGGTGCCGGTGGCGGCCGCGCTTTACGGGCCGAAGGCGGCACTGGTCATCGTTGTGCTGATCGACACGCTGCCGATCATTCCGGTAACGATACCCGCGCTCAAGGTCGCCCGCTGGCGCGAGGTGTTGCCGGTTCTGGCCGGGCTCAGCCTGCTATTGCCGGTCGGCATCCAGATCCTCAAATGGGGCGATCCCACAATGCTGCGCTGGCTGATCTGCGTGGCGATCCTGCTGTGTGCGACGGCCCTGGTGAAGGGCTGGCGCTATGCCGGCCCGCGCACTGCCGGCACGTCTCTGCTGGTCGGCGCGGTGGCCGGGCTGTTGTCGGGCATCGCCTCGATTCCCGGGCCGCCGGTCATCATCTACTGGCTCGCCTCGCACCTGCCGCGCCTGATCGTGCGGGCCAATCTAATGACCTTGTTTTTCCTGACCGAGGCGCTGTCGATCACCAATATCTGGCTGGCGGGTCTGTTCGAGCGTCAAGCGGTGCTGCTGAGCATCGCCGCCGCCGGCCCCTATTTCGTCGGCCTGACGATCGGCTCGCGCCTATTCGGTCTGGCGAGCGAGAAAACCTACCGCCGGGTGACCTTCGTGCTGATCGCGGCCGCCGCCTTGTTGGCGCTGCCGATCGCCGACCCGCTGTTTGCAGCCCTAGGCAGGCCGGACGCGAACTGAACGCGTCAGCCGCGGGCGAAGGCGGTGTTGAGGAGCGTGATCTGGTCGGAAACCGGATTGGCCCGGCCGACGCTGGCCAGCGGCTCGGCGCCACTGCCGTAGATTTCGTCATCGAGCCGGCGCACCCGCCCCTGAAGATTGAGCGAATGCGACACCAGCGCGCGAAAATCCTCCGGCAGCTCGGACCAGCCCTCCGCCCGGTCATGGGCGGAAGCCGTGTCGAGCCGAACCTTCGATTTTTCCGCCGCGACCTGCTCGCGTGTCATCTCTCCGGAATTGGCCGCCCGCTGCAGCAGCAGCCAGGAGGCGATCTGCATCAGCCGGGTGGTCAGCCGCATCGATTCGGCGGCATAAAGCGTGGCCGCCAGTCGTGACAGTTTCTTGGCCTCGGCCCGGCCCGGCCCGTCGAGATATTCCGCGGTCTTTTCGACCAGCCCCATGCCTTCGTCGTAGAGCGGCTTGAACGACGGCGAAAACAGCCGGCGCTCGGCAAGGTTGATGGTATTCTCGTCGCCTCTTACCGCATTACTCATGGACGTCACCCCGCACGCTCGACTGCTTCCGACCAGTGGTCCATGCATATAGCCCGATCCGGCCGGCGACCTAACGGTCCCGGAGGCAGAAATTGCGCGTTCTCCCCGGCCAACGCAAGCCGATGTTTAACAAAGGGTTAATGCCGCGGCCCGGAGCCGTCCCGAATCCGGACAAAAAAAGAGCCGCGCAAAGCGGCTCTCAGGAGTTTAACAGGGAGGCGTCAAACAGAGCAGACCCAGCCGCTCGGTAAGAATCCAGAAAAACTGGATGAAAATAGTAAACACCCATAAAGCTTAACGTCCGGTTAACAGAAAGACGAAACTGCGACCCGTCGCGCGCGAACGCGAAGGCGGCGTTTTACCTGCGATCACAAGGACTTCGCCATCTCGCGCAGGCGGAATTTCTGGATCTTGCCGGTCGAGGTTTTCGGAATTTCGGCGAAAACCACCATTTTGGGACATTTGAAACGCGCAAGCAGCGTCCGGCAATGCGCCAGGATCTCCGCCTCGTCCGCCGTCTTGCCCGGCTTCAACTCGACATAGGCGACGGGCGTCTCGCCCCATTTCTCGTCCGTTCTGGCCACGACGCCGCACGCCGCCACCGCGGCGTGCTTGTAGAGCGCGTCCTCGACCTCGATGGAGGAAATGTTTTCGCCGCCGGAAATGATGATGTCCTTCGAGCGGTCCTTGAGCTGGATATAGCCGTCGGGATGCATGACGCCGAGATCGCCGGAATGGAACCACCCCCCGGCCAGCGCCTCGTCGGTCGCCGGCCTGTTCTTCAAATAGCCCTTCATGACGATATTGCCGCGAAACATCACCTCACCGATCGTTTCGCCGTCGGCCGGGGTTTTTTCCATCGTCTGCGGATCCATGACGGTCAGGTTTTCAAGCGCCGCGTAGCGCACGCCCTGCCGGGCTTTTTTCGACGTACGCTCGCCCTTGTCCAGCGCGTCCCACTCCCCTTTCCATTCGTTGACGACCGCCGGACCGTAGGTTTCTGTCAGCCCGTAGAGATGGTTCACCATGAAACCCGCATCGGCCATGCCCGACAGCACCGCCTCGGGCGGCGGCGCGGCGGCGGTATTGAAGGTGACGGTTTGCGAAAACGTGCGTTTTTCGGCATCGGGCGCGTTGAGCAGGCTCGACATCACCACCGGCGCGCCGCACAGATGGGTGACGCCGTGATCGGCGATCGCGTCGTACATCGCCCCGGCGCGCACCCAGCGCAGGCACACATGCGCTCCCGCCTGGATGGCCAGCGTCCAGGGAAAACACCAGCCGTTGCAGTGAAACATCGGCAACGTCCACAGATAGACCGGATGCCGCGCCATGCCGGCATGGATGGTGTTGGCGTAGGCCATCAGCGCCGCGCCGCGATGATGATAGACCACACCCTTGGGGTTGCCGGTCGTGCCGGACGTGTAGTTGAGCGAGATCGCATCCCATTCATCGTCCGGCATCGACCAGGCAAAATCTGGGTCGCCCGACGCCACGAACGTCTCGTAGTCGAGTTGGCCGATGCGCTCGCCCTTGGGATAGGGCGCGTCGCTGCCATGTTCGGGATCGTCGTAGTCGATAACCAGGGGGCTTGCGTCGGTCCGCGCGAGCGCCTCCTTCACCACCGGCGAGAATTCCCGATCGACGATCAGCACCTTTGTCTCGGCATGGTCGAGCTGGAAGGCGATGATGGCCGCGTCGAGACGTGTGTTGAGCGAATGCAGCACCGCCTTGACCATCGGCACGCCGAAATGGGCCTCCAGCATCGCCGGCGTGTTCGACAGCATCACCGACACCGTATCGCCCTTGCCGATGCCGCGCGCGGCAAGTGCCGAGGCCAATCGGCGCGAACGGGCAAAGAATTCGCGATAGGTCGTGCGCGCGGCGCCGTGGATGATCGCGGTCTGGTCGGGAAAGGTCTTGGCCGCGCGTTCGAGATAGGACAGTGGCGTCAACGGCTGGAAATTGGCCGCATTGCGGTCGAGGCCGGTTTCGAAAATGCCTGGCACGTGTGCCTCCCCATCTGCTGTTTGCCGAAAGAGTAGCGAGCCGTGGCGAGCGCGTCATCCGCCAATATGGCTGCCGAGAAAGGCAGGCCCGGCAGCGGCCGAGGCACCGGCACGCATCAGCCGGAAAAAGCCGAGATCCCGTCCCAAACGAGTTTTAGCGCGACCACGAAAACGGTCGCGTAGGCGAGCGGATAGAAGATCTCCGCGCGCATGCGTTTGACCACATAGGCGCCGGCCAGCGTCGCCAGCGGCGCGAACGGCAGCAGCGCGAGCGACGTGCCGAGATTGACGGCGTCGAACTGGCCGAGCGCGAAATAGGGGATGAGCTTGACCGCATTGACGACCGAGAAATAGATGACGCTGGTTCCGGTATAAAGCTTCGGATCGAAGCGCAGCGGCAGGGTATAGACCTGATAGGGCGGTCCGCCGGCATGGGCGACGAAGCTGGTGAAGCCGCTGACCGCGCCCCAGAACACGCCGGCGGGCGGATTGTGGGCGCTCGCCCGCCCCGTGCCGGCGACCATCGAATAAAGCCAGCGCGCGACGAACAGCAACGTGACCACGCCCAGCACCAGCCTGACCACGTCGCCCGTCACCAGCGTCGCCGTCAGCCAACCGATGCCGATGCCCAAAAGCGCGCCCGGCAGCACGATGGCCAGGGTGCGTGTGTCGTAATAGCCGCGCCAGGACCACAGCGAAACCACGTCCATCAGCACCAGGATCGGCAGCAGGATCGCGGCCGCCTGCACCGGCGAAATCACCAGCGCCATCAGCGGCACGCCGAGAAACCCCATCGCGCCGCCCAGCCCGCCCTTGGCCAGGCCGACGAGAACGACCGCCGGAATCGCGACGGCATAGAAGGACGGATCGGTGATCAGTGACGGCATCGGCGAGCGCAACTTTCAAGGCGCAGCCATAAAGGTTGCGGCGCGCGAAGGCGAGCGGCAATCGGATACCGGGCGCGTCCCGACCCACGCGGAACGCTGGTCATTCGGCGCGGGCTCGGTTATGCCCCATTCCCACCAAGATCGCACGCCATGAGCGGGCCGGAGAGCATGACCATGACCGAAAAACCGCCCAATCGCTGCCGCCTCGTGCTGATCGCGCCGCAGTCGCGCGATCTCGATACGCTGGCCGCGCGGATCGAGAAGGCCTGTGCCGGCGGTGACGTGGCCTCCCTCATTCTGCCGCAGTTCGACATGCTTGAAGGCGAATTCCAGCACCTCGCCGAACGGATCGTCCCGCTCACCCAGGCGCGCGGCATCGCAGTGGTGATCGCCGGAGCGCCGCGCATTGCCGCACGCACCAAGGCCGACGGCATTCACGTCGACGGCGCCACTGCCGATCTCGCCGACGCCATCGGCCGCTATCAGCCGGCGATGATGGTCGGTGCCGGCGGCGCGCGCGATCGCGACCGTGCGCTGGAACTGGGCGAATTGCGCCCGGACTATCTGTTCTTCGGCCGCTTCGGCTACGATTCCAAGCCGGATCCGCATCCCCGCAATCTGGCGCTCGGCCGCTGGTGGTCGGAGATGGTAGAGATTTCGTGCCTCGTGCTTGCCGGTAGCCGCATCGACTCGGTTGTCGAGGTCGCGCGGACCGGTGCGGAATTCGTCGCCGCAAGCGCGGCCGTGTTTGCCGACGGCGCCGATCCGCAGGCAGCCGTTGCCGAAATCAACCGCATGCTCGACGAAACCGCTTTCGCCCACGAGACGCCCCGATGAGAAGCCGGCATCCCCTCGCCGCGTTGCTTTTCGCCGCGCTGCCGCTCGTCGCCTCGCCGGCGGCCGGCGCCGATGGCGACCGCGCGGGCGAAGCCGACAAACCGTCCGTCGACCTACAGCGCTTCGGCGAAAAACAAAGCGACCCGGCCTTCGGCGCCTACCAGCGCGGTCTCTACATCACCGCCTACAATCTCGCCCTGCCGCGCGCAAAGGACGGAGACGCCGCCGCCCAAGCGCTGGTCGCCGAAATCCTGTCGCGCGGGCTTGGCCTGCCACGCGACCCGGCCGAGGCGGCCAAATGGTACGGCAAGGCGGCGGAGGCCGGCATCGCCGAGGCGCAGTTCCAATACGCATTGGTCCTTTCCGACGGCAAATATGCCGGGCCCGATCCAGACCGCGCCTTCGAGTTGATGCAGGCGGCGGCCGACGCCGGCAACCGGCTGGCAATGTTCAATTTCGCGCAGATGCTGATCAATCGAGAAGCCGGCGGAACGGGCCTCGCCAAGGCGGTACCCTATTATGAAAAGGCCGCGGAAGCCGGCCTGCCAGACGCCCAGTACGCCATGGCCCAGCTCTACGCGAACGGCGCCGCCGGCCGCCCGCGCGACGAGGCGCGTGCCCGCGAATATCTGATCCTGGCCGCGCGCCAGAACTACGACACCGCGCAGCTCGATCTCGGCACCTGGCTGGTGGAGGGCCGTGGCGGCGAGCGCGACTACGAAGCCGGTTTCGGCTGGATGAAGCGCGCGGCCGAAAGCGGCAATGTCGCGGCCCGCAACCGCCTCGCCAAGCTTTATGTGCACGGCCTGGGCACCGAGCCCGACCCGATCGAGGCGGCGGCCTGGTACATCACCGCCCGCCGGGCCGGCCTGCGCGATCGCGACATGGACGACTTTCTCCAGGGCCTGACCACCGACGAGCAAAAAAAGGCGATCGAGCGGGCCAACCGCCTGCGCTGAACCGCCCGTCGCACCGCTTCGTCTTGCCTCTCCGGCGGAATTGTGTTCTTGGAAGCCGCGAAAAGGCGCCGCCTGCGCCACAAGGCATTTTCTGGATTTGAACGCATGAAGATCAACGGCAACGAAATCCGCCCCGGCAACGTGATCGAGCACAATGGCGGGCTGTGGGTCGCGGTGAAGACCAACGCCGTCAAGCCCGGCAAAGGCGGCGCCTACAACCAGGTCGAGCTGAAGAACCTGATCGACGGGACCAAACTCAACGAACGCTTTCGCGCCGCCGAGACGGTTGAACGGGTCCGGCTCGAGCAGAAGGATTTCACCTATCTCTACCAGCAGGACGAATCGCTGGTGTTCATGGATGCCGAAACCTACGAACAGCTCGAACTGCAGAAGGATTTCGTCGGCGACCGTTCCTCCTTCCTGCAGGACGGCATGACGGTGACGGTCGAGCTCTATCAGGAAAAGCCGATCGGCGTGTCGCTGCCCGACCAGGTGACGCTGACGATCGCGGAGGCCGACCCGGTGGTCAAGGGCCAGACCGCGGCATCGTCCTACAAACCTGCCATGCTCGAAAACGGCGTTCGCGTCATGGTGCCGCCCTTCATCGAGTCGGGCGAACGCATCGTGGTCGACACCAACGAGATCACCTATATCCGCCGCGCCGACTGACGGCGTCCGCGAAGAAAGTCCAGTCCAATGGCGCGTTCCGCGATCATCAACGTCATGGTGCAGGCCGCGGTCAAGGCCGGCCGCTCGCTCGCGCGCGACTTCGGCGAGGTGCAGAACCTGCAGGTTTCGCTGAAAGGGCCCGGCGACTATGTCAGCCAGGCCGACCGCCGCGCCGAGGAAATCGTGCATACCGAACTCGCGCGCGCCCGGCCCGGCTATGCCTTCCTGATGGAGGAGCGGGGCGCGATCGACGGCGACGACAACCAGCATCGCTGGATCGTCGATCCGCTCGACGGCACGACCAATTTCCTGCACGGCATTCCGCTGTTCGCGGTCTCTATCGCGCTCGAACGCCAGGGCCAGCTCGTCGCCGGCCTGGTCTACAATCCGGCCATGGACGAACTCTACACCGCCGAACGCGGCGGCGGCGCCTTCATGAACGACCGCCGGTTGCGCGTCGCCGGCCGTTCGAAGCTCACAGACTGCGTGATCGGCACCGGCATCCCGCATCTCGGTCGCGGCCATCACGGCACCGCGCTGATCGAGCTGCGCAATGTCATGGGCGAAAGCGCCGGCATCCGGCGCATGGGTGCGGCGGCGCTCGACCTTGCCTATGTGGCGGCCGGCCGCCTCGACGGCTTCTGGGAACACGGTCTGTCGGCCTGGGACATGGCCGCCGGGGCGCTCATGATCCGCGAGGCCGGCGGCTTCGTCACCGATTTCGACGGTGGCGGGGATTTTCTCGACACCGGCTCGATCGTGGCCGGCAACGAGACGATCCACCGTGCCCTGTCAAAACAACTCAAGAAAACCCTGCCCGCGCGCTGAACAGCCGGGGTGGGTCGCGCTTGGCCGGCGGGACCGGAAAATTTTCCCTGGCCGCGACATTCGCTCTACAGTCTCGTCACATCCGCCAGATAGTGTAACGGCATGGACGAGATGCAAAACGGCGAAGAGGCAGGGCTTCCCTTCCGCGGACGATTTCATCACAGCACCGCCGAACGCTGGGCGGACGGCATCGTGCACGCCCTCGGCATCGTGCTGGCGATCGCCGCGGGCTCGACCCTGCTTGCCCTGTCGGCGTTCAGCACCGCACCGGCCGAATATGTCGCGGTGATCTTCTATGTCGCGTCGCTGCTGACTGTGTTTTCGGTCTCGTGCGCCTACAATCTGTGGCCGCTATCGCCGACCAAATGGGTTCTGCGTCGCTTCGACCACGCCGCTATCTTTCTCTTGATCGCCGGCACCTACACACCGTTCCTGGCGCAACTCGCCGCCGGCACGGCAACCACGATGCTCGTCCTTGTGTGGACGGCCACGGCGCTGGGGGTTTCGGTCAAGCTTTTGCTGCCCGGTCGCTACGACCGTCTCGCCGTCGCCTTTTATCTGGCGATCGGCTGGAGCGGCATCGTCGTGGTCGGCGAAATCGTCGACGTTCTGCCCTATTCGACCCTTTGGCTGATCATCGCCGGCGGCGTGGCCTATTCGTCCGGCGTGCTGTTTTTCGCGTGGCAGAAATTGCGCTTCCAGTCCGCGGTCTGGCACGGTTTCGTGGTTTCGGGCGCCGGGCTACACCTGGCCGCGATGCTTGATCTGATGGTGATCAGCCGTTCGTGACGCTTGGCGGCACCCGCCGCTGCAACTTTCAATTTCGTCACAATTCCGCTTAGGATCGCGCACACGATTTGGGCGGGATCGGATTCGAGGCTTGGCAATGGCGTGGTTACGAAATCTTGCGGAAGACGGGCTGTCGGGACAGGCCGACTATGACCCGCATAAATTGTCGAGTCCGCAGATCTTTCTGCTGTCCATGCTCATCTTCCTGGCGATCGCCGGTTTCGTCGCGGCCATTCTTTACCGGCAGATTTCCTCCGCCTTCGCCACGAATCCGGGCCTGAACGGCCTGATCCTGGGCGTTCTCGCCGTCGGCATCCTTTTGGTGTTCAGCCATGTGGTACGGCTTTTCCGCGAGGTGCGCTGGGTGAACTCGTTCCGCCTCGGCACCGAGACCGGCAACCCGGTGCTGCTGGCGCCGATGAAGGTGATGCTAAGCCGTTCCTCCGCGACGGCGCTGACCACCTTGTCGATGCGCTCGATTCTCGATTCGATCGCTACCCGGCTCGACGAGAGCCGTGACATTTCGCGTTATCTGATCGGCCTGCTGGTCTTTCTGGGTCTTCTCGGCACGTTTTGGGGCCTGTTGCAGACGATCGGCGCGATCGGCGACACCATCCAGTCGCTCGACCCCGCCTCCGGCGACACCAACGACGTGCTCGACGCGCTGAAATCGGGCCTGGCCGCACCGCTGGCCGGCATGGGCACGGCGTTTTCCTCGTCGCTGTTCGGCCTGGCCGGCTCGCTGGTTCTCGGCTTTCTCGATTTGCAGGCCGGCCGCGCGCAAAATCGCTTCTACACCGAGCTTGAAAACTGGCTGTCCTCGGTCACCGATCTCGATTCCGACACGGCGGTAGCCGCCGAAACCGCCACGGCCGGTTCCGCCGAGGAGATCCGCATGGTCGCCGAGCGGCTCCGCTCGCTGCAGGAGGCCGGCGGCTCGAGCCAACGCGTGGCGACCTCGATGGCGAGTCTGGCCGAAGGCATCTCCGGACTGGTCAAGAACATGCGCAACGAGCAGCAATTGATGCGCGACTGGGTCGAGGCGCAGTCGGAAGAGCAAAAGGCGACGCGCGCCGCCCTCGAAAAGATCGCCGACGCCCTCGATCACGACAAGCAGGGAGCCGGCTGAGATGGCCCTGGCGCGCGGCCGGCAGCGCAATCGCGGCGTCGACTACTGGCCGGGCTTCGTCGACGCGCTGTCGACGCTGCTGCTTGCCATCATGTTCCTGCTGTCGGTCTTCGTGCTGGCGCAGTTCCTGCTCAGCCGCGAAATCACCGGCAAGGACGCGGTCTTGAACCGCCTCAATTCGCAGATCAACGAACTGACCCAGCTTCTCGCCCTCGAACGCTCCAACAATCAGGATTCGGAAGACCAGCTTGCCAATCTGCGCGCCTCGCTGGAGGCCACCCAGGCGGAACGCTCGCGGCTGGAGGAACTTTTGGCCGCCGGCACCGGCGCCGACCAGGCCGCCGAGGAGCGCATCGGCGCGCTGTCGGGCGCGCTCGACCAGGAGCGCCGCATCTCGCAGCGCGCGCTGTCGCAGGTCGAGTTGCTCAACCAGCAGATATCGGCCCTGCGCAAGCAGATCGCCGCGCTCGAGGACGCGCTCGAAGTGTCGGAGAAACGCGACCGCGAATCCAACGTCAAGATCGCCGATCTCGGGCGCCGCCTCAACGTCGCGCTGGCACAGCGCGTGCAGGAACTCAACCGCTACCGCTCCGATTTCTTCGGCAGGCTGCGCGAGATCCTGTCCGACCGCGAGAATATCCGCATTGTCGGCGACCGCTTCGTCTTCCAGTCGGAGGTGCTGTTCGCCTCCGGCGCCGACGTCATCAACGAGGCCGGACGCGTGGAAATGAAAAAGCTCGCCGATGCCGTCCTCGATCTGCAAAGGGAAATCCCGCCGGAGATCAACTGGGTCCTGCGCGTCGACGGCCACACCGACAACGTGCCGCTGTCGGGCACGGGGCGCTATCGCGACAATTGGGAATTGTCGTCGGCGCGCGCGACCTCGGTGGTCAAGTTCCTGATCGAGAACGGCGTCCCGGCCAACCGCCTGGTCGCGGCCGGCTTCGGCGAGTTCCAGCCGCTGGAGGAAGGCGACACACCGGAGGTGCGCGCCCGCAACCGGCGCATCGAACTCAAACTGACCGAGCGGTAGCGCCCTACCAGCCGGCGAGAAGAGCAAGCAGCGCCAAGGCGCCGGGGAGAGCCTGCATCAACAGGATCTTGCGCGACACCGTCGCCGCGCCGACCAGACCGGCGACCACCACACAGCCGAGGAAGAACGCCTTGATGGCAAACCCCTCCGCGCCCAGCCACACGCCCCAGGCGAGACCGGCGGCCAGAAAGCCGTTGTAAAGGCCCTGATTGATCGCCAGCGCCTTAGACTGGGCGGAAAATTCGGCCGTGGTGCCGAACAGCTTGCGGCCGGCGGGCGTGTCCCACACGACCATCTCGAGATAGAGGAAATAGAGGTGAAGCAGGGCCACCAGGCCGCTCAGCACGGTCGCAATCATCGTCGACATCCGTTTTTCGCGAAAACGCCAGACCAAGCTTAGGCCGTTCGGGAACGAATGGAACCCGTTGCGCCAGAATGGCGGCAGGACGATTGTCAGCCGGCGCAAATCGCCTACGATGACGGCAATGGGCGGCACGGCGCCGCGGCACGGAAAGGCAGCGACATGGCGACAGACGCGGATGCGATCATCGTCGGCGGCGGACTGGCGGGGCTGGTGGCCGCCGCGGAGATCGCCGATGCCGGCAAACGCGTCATCATCCTCGACCAGGAGGGCGAGAATTCGCTCGGCGGCCAGGCCTTCTGGTCGCTCGGCGGTCTTTTTTTCGTCGACAGCCCCGAGCAGCGCCGGCTGCGCATCAAGGACAGCCGCGACCTCGCGCTGCAGGACTGGCTCGGCTCGGCCGGGTTCGACCGGCAGGAAGATCACTGGCCGCGGCGATGGGCCGAAGCCTATATCGATTTCGCCGCCGGCGAGATGCGCCGCTGGCTGCACGCCATGGGCATGCGCTGGTTTCCGGTCGTCGGCTGGGCCGAACGGGGCGGCGGCTTCGCCGACGGCCACGGCAATTCGGTGCCACGTTTCCACATCACCTGGGGAACCGGGCCCGGCGCCGTCGAACCGTTCGAGCGCCGCGTTCGCGCGCATGCCGCCGAAGGCCGCATCGTGCTGAAATTCCGCCACCGAGTCAGCCGTCTGGTCAGGACCAACGGCAGGGTCACCGGTGCCGCCGGCGAAATCCTCGAACCGTCCACGGTGGAGCGCGGCGAACGATCGAGCCGCACGGCCGTCGGCGATTTCGAGGTCACGGCCGGCGCGGTGGTCGTGGCCAGCGGCGGCATCGGCGGCGATTTCGACCTCGTGCGCAAGAACTGGCCGGTGGAACGGCTTGGCCTGCCGCCGGTCACCATGGTCGCCGGCGTGCCGCATCACGTCGACGGCCGCATGCTGGCGATCGCCAAGCAGGCCGGCGGCGCCGTCATCAACGCCGACCGGATGTGGCACTATACCGAGGGGGTGAAGAACTGGGCACCGATCTGGCCCAATCACGGCATCCGCATTCTGCCCGGTCCGTCTTCGCTGTGGCTCGACGCCACCGGCAACCGCCTGCCCGCGCCCTGCATGCCCGGCTTCGACACGCTCGCAACCTTGAAACACATCCTTTCGACCGGACACGACTATTCCTGGTTCATCCTGACCCAGAAAATCATCAAGAAGGAGTTCGCGCTTTCCGGTTCTGAGCAGAACCCCGATTTCACCGCCAAGAGCTGGCGCGCGGTGTTGAAAAGCCGGCGCGGCGCCGGCGCGCCACCGCCGGTCGAGGCCTTCAAGCAAAAAGGCGAGGATTTCGTCGTCCGAGACACGCTCGCCGAGCTGGTCGAAGCCATGAACGCGCTTACCGACGAAAAACTGCTCGATCCCGAGCGCATCAAGGCCCAGATCGAGGCCCGCGACCGCGAGATCGACAACCCGTTTTCCAAGGATGCCCAGATCACCGCCATTCGCGGCGCCCGCGCCTATCTCGGCGACAAGCTGATCCGCACGGCCGCGCCGCACAAGATGCTTGATCCGAAAAACGGTCCGCTGATCGCGGTTCGCCTGCACGTGCTGACCCGCAAATCGCTCGGCGGGCTGCATACCGATCTCGACAGCCGCGTGCTCGACAGCGCCGGGAACCCGGTTCCCGGCCTCTATGCAGCCGGCGAGGTCGCCGGTTTCGGCGGCGGCGGTTATCATGGCTATAACGCGCTCGAAGGCACCTTTCTCGGCGGCTGCATCTTTTCCGGCCGCACCGCCGGGCGCCATATCGCCAGCGCCTGAGTCCAGACGGGAAACACGACGCGCATGACCAGCACCGCCGCCGCCTCGACGGTCGAGCAGATCGCGGCCCACATCACCGCGGCCGTGCGCGCCGGCCAGCTCTCACCCGGCCAACGGCTGACGGAAGCCGAATTTTCCTCCCGTCTCGGCGTGTCGCGATCGTCCGTGCGCGAGGCTTTCCGCCGGCTGACGGCGGACGGATTGCTGGCGCTCGCTCCGCATCGCGGCGTCACCGTTCGCCGGCTGACCCGCGACGAAGTCGACAATCTGTTCGCCGTGCGCGGTGCGCTCGAGGCATTGGCCGTGCGCCTGGCAACGCCCACGCTCAGCGCGGCCCCGGCGCGGCTCGTCGCGCTGCGCCGCGATCTGGACGCCGCCGCCGAGGCCAACGACATGCCCCGCTTTTCCGACCTCAACGCACGGTTTCACGCGCTTTTCACCGAAACCGCCGGCAACCCACTGCTCGCCGATACGCTCGCCAGGCTTTCGAATTCGATCTATTGGCTGCAATTTCGGGTAATGGTCGATCGGCGCGACATCTTCCGCACCAATCACGACCATGCCCGCATCGCCGACGCGGTTGCGGCCGGCGACACGGCCGGCGCGGAGGCTGCGATGCTCGCCCATGTCGAGACCGCGCGCCGGCTGGTGCAATCCTTGGACGATAATCATTTCGCGCACCGGGACGCCCAGGTCGGATCGGCTTGACGTCCCTTTAATTGCCAGACAATATTGTCCGACAATTTATATGACGTGGAGCGTAGCGTGGAAAAAGCCCGGACCAGGCACTACCAACCCGTCCCCTTGCCGGACTATCGCGAACTGCCCGTGGAGGAGATGCGCGCCCGCGCCAGGTCATTCTACGAGGAAGTCCGCACACGCCACACCGTGCGCGATTTCGACACGCGCCCGGTGCCGCGCGACATCATCGAGACCTGCATCCGCGCTGCCGGCACGGCGCCCAACGGCGCCAACCATCAACCCTGGCATTTCGCCGTCATCGGCGATCCGGCGCTCAAGAAGCGTATCCGCGCAGCCGCGGAAGTCGAGGAACGGGCCTTTTATGCCGGCCGCGGCGGCGAGGAATGGCTGGCCGCCCTCGCCCCGCTCGGCACGGACGCCGAAAAACCCTTCCTCGAAGAGGCGCCATGGCTGATCTGCATTTTCGGCGAGCGGCGTAGCCGCTCGGCCGACGGCGTCCGACGCAAGAACTACTATGTGCCGGAATCGGTCTCGATTGCCGCAGGCTTCCTGATCGCGGCCCTGCACCGGGCCGGCCTGGCGACGCTGACCCACACGCCCAATCCGATGAGTTTCCTCAACGAACTGTGCGGCCGCGACCCGCACGATAAGCCCTATATCCTGATGGTCGTGGGCTATCCGAAGGAAAACGCGACGATCCCCGCCCATGCCATGGACAAAAAACCGCTCGAGGAGATCGCCACCTTTCTGTAAGCGGCGGCGTCACTCCGCCGCGCGGCTGAGCGCGCCCGCGCCGGTTTCGAACTGCAGCCGGGCAAGCCGGGCATAGACGCCATCCAGCGCCACCAGGCTGGCATGCGTGCCTTCCTCGACAATCCGGCCATTGTCGATCACCAGGATGCGGTCGGCCTTCAGGATCGTCGCCAACCGGTGCGCGATCACGATCGTGGTGCGATCCTGCATCAGCCGTTCCAGCGCCTCCTGCACCAGCGTCTCGCTTTCGGCGTCGAGCGCCGAGGTCGCCTCGTCGAGCAGGAGGATCGGCGCGTCGCGCAGGATGGCGCGCGCGATCGCCACGCGCTGCCGTTGCCCGCCCGACAAGGTCACGCCGCGCTCGCCGACCGGCGTGTCGTAGCCCCTCTCCAGCTTGCCGATGAATTCGTGGGCATGCGCATCGCGCGCCGCAGCCAGGATCTCCGGCTCGGAGGCTCCGGGGCGGCCGAAGGCAATATTGTCGCGCACCGAGGCGGCGAAGATCGTCAGGTCCTGCGGCACCAGCGCGATATGGCGGCGCGCGGCGCGTGGATCGGCGCGGGCAACGTCGACACCGTCGATCAGCACCGCCCCGTGCTGCGGATCGTAGAACCGCAGCAACAACGAGATGATCGTGCTCTTGCCGGCGCCCGATGGCCCGACGATCGCCACCGTCTCGCCCGGGCTGACCTCGAAGGACAGGCCGTGCAGCGCCGACTGGTCGGGCCGCGACGGATAGGCGAAGGCAACGCCGTCGAACGTCACCCGGCCGCGCACACGGTCGGGCAGGGCAAGCGGCGAGGCTGGCGTACGCACAGGCGTTTCCTCGTCCAGCAACTCGCTCAGCCGCTCGGCGGCGCCGGCCGCCTGGCTGAGTTCGCCCCAAACCTCCGACAGCGCCCCGAGCGCACCGGCCGCGAACACCGAATAAAGCAGGAACTGACCGAGCGTGCCCGGCGATATCGTCCCTTCGAGCACGTCGCGCGAGCCCATCCACAACACCGCCACCACCGAGGAAAACACCATGAAGATGGCAAAGAAAGTCAGGAAGGACCGCGCAAAGATCGAGGATTGGGCGGCGCGGAAAGCGTTTTCGACCGCGGTCGCGAATCTGCGCGCCACATAGGTTTCGTTGGTGAAGGCCTGCAGCGTGCGCACCGCGCCGATCTGTTCGCTGGCGAAGGCCGTCGCCTCGGCGAGCATGTCCTGCGCGGCGCGGGACTTTCGCCGCACGGCCCGTCCGAAGGCGACGATCGGCGCCACGATCACCGGGATGGCGCCGATCACCAGCAGCGAGAGTTTCGGACTGGTGACCACCATCATGCCGAGCGCACCGACCCCAAGGATCGTGTTGCGCAGCGCAAGCGATGCCGTCGCCCCCACGGCGGACTTGATCTGCGTGGTGTCGGCCGTCAGTCTGGAGACGATTTCGCCCGACTGCACCGTATCGAAAAAGCCGGGCGACAGCGTGGTGACGTGAGCAAACACGTCGCGGCGCAGATCGGCCACAACGCGCTCGCCGAGCGAGATGACGAAATAATACCGGCACGCCGAAGCGAGCGCGAGCACTGCCGCGATCACGATCAACATGGTGAAATAATTGGCGATGAAGGCGGAATCGGCGCCGGAAAACCCGTGATCGACCATCCGGCGCACCGCCAGCGGCAAGGTCAGCGTCGTCGCTGCGGCCAGCACCAGAAAGACGACCGCGCCGGCGACGAGACCGGGATACCGCTTGAGATAGGGAAACAGCCGCGCCAACGGCCGGAGCGAGCGTCTGCGCTTTTCGGTCTCGTCTGGCGGGTGTGCCATTCACGCGTCTCCTGTAGGCGGTGTCTCGCGACCCGGCGCTACGGTCTTGTGATTCCAGGGCGGCTGATGTATAGGCCGCGCAGGATTTGGCGAAGCCGTAGCCGTGAATGGCCGCGGCTTCAAGTTTTACAGGCTAGGCGCATCGCCGCAGGCGGCCGGCGGCAGCGCCGTTGAAGACCAGGACGAGATCGATGAAAGCGAAAATCCACCCCGACTACCACACCATCAAGGTCGTCATGACCGATGGCACCGAATACACGACCCGGTCGACCTGGGGCAAAGAGGGCGACACGCTCAACCTCGACATCGACCCCAACACCCATCCGGCCTGGACCGGTGGCCAGCAGCATCTCATGGACCGCGGCGGACGCCTGTCGAAGTTCAAGAAGCGCTATGAGGGCCTCGGCCTCTGAGCCGGACCCGCCGCATACGGTTTGGAAAGCCCCGCTTCGGCGGGGTTTTCTTTTGGCCGCGTGCCGGTTGAAGGTCGGGTCCCTGAACGGCAGCGTGCTCCGGCTCAGCCGGCGCGATCGGCATGGCCCAGATCGCGCTCCGGCCACGCGGCGTCGCGCACGCGCTGTTTTAAAAGCTTGGCATCGGGGAAACCGCCGTCGCGGCTGCGTTCCCAGATCGTCTCGCCGTCGAGCGTGATCTCGAACGTGCCGCCGCTGCCCGGCACCAACGTCACCGCACCCAGTTCGGACCCGAAGCTCGACAGCAATTCCTGCGCCATCCAGGCAGCGCGCAGGAGCCAATGGCACTGCGTGCAATAGACAATGCGGACGGTCGGACGCCCGTCGGCGCTCACGCAGCGCTCAGCTTGGCCAGAGTTTCGTCGTCGACCTCGAAATTGGCGTAGACGTTCTGCACGTCGTCATCGTCCTCGAGCACGCCGATCAGCTTCATCAGCGACTGCGCCCGCTCCTCGTCCACCGGCACGCTGTTTTGCGGCTTCCAGATCGTCTTGACCGATTCCGGCTCGCCCAGCGCCGCTTCGAGCGCCTTGGAAACGTCGCCGATATCCTCGAACGCGCACAGGATGGTGTGGCTGTGCTCGTCGGACTGAATGTCCTCCGCGCCCGCTTCGATCGCGGCCTCCATCACCGTATCGGCATCACCCGCCGAGGCCGGATAGACGATCTCGCCGACCCGGTCCCACATGAAGGCGACCGATCCGGTCTCGCCCAGCGAGCCGCCCGCCTTGGTGAAGGCGGCGCGCACATTGGAAGCGGAGCGGTTGCGGTTGTCGGTCAGTGCCTCGACGATGACCGCCACCCCGCCGGGGCCGTATCCCTCGTAGCGGACTTCCTCGTAATTTTCCGAATCGCCGCCCGACGCCTTGCTGATGGCGCGCTGGATGTTGTCCTTGGGCATCGACTGCGCCTTGGCGTTCTGGATCGCCAGCCTGAGCCGCGGGTTCATGTCCGGATCGGGCATGCCCTGCTTGGCCGCGACGGTGATCTCGCGCGCGAGCTTGGAAAACATCTTGGAGCGGGCAGCGTCCTGCCGCCCCTTGCGGTGCATGATGTTTTTGAACTGTGAATGGCCGGCCATGGCGCCTCTTGTCGTCAAATCATGGGGATTTGGCGCGCTTTATAGATATTTCGCCGCACGAGGTCCAGAAGCGCGACGCCGGACGCTCGCGAAATCGTGACTACGCGGCGGTACGCAGCCATGCGCTAATGCGCATCGAACACGCGGAGGGAAAGGAGATTGGCATGTCCCTTCATCTGCGCATTCTTGCAGCCATACTGGTCATGGCGGCGGTTGTGTACGGCGCCGCCGCACAGGACCGCGCGCCCGTTCCTTCGCAATGCCTCGCCGTTGCCGAAGCCTTGCCCAGAGCGACTTTGGTCAGCGTCACGCCCGCCGGATCGGGCGAAGCCGCCGAACAGGTGACCATCACCTATGCCGGCCATTCCACCTATATTATCGAGACCCCCGGCGGCGTGCGTATCGCCACCGATTTTTCCGGCACTTACGGCGCCGTGCCGCTGCCGCGCGTGGCGACCATGAACAAGGCACACCGGACCCATTTCACGCCCTCGCCCGATCCCGGAATCGAGCATGTCCTGCCCGGCTGGAACCCGGACGGAGACGGTCCCGCCCGGCATGCGCTGGTTGTCGACGATGTCTATATCCGCAACGTGCCGACCGACATCCGCCGCTTCGGTGCCATGGAACGGGACGGCAACTCGATCTTCATCTTCGAGGTCGCCGATTTGTGCATCGGCCATCTCGGTCACCTCCACCACGACCTGACCGACGCCCATTACGCCGCCATCGGCCGGCTCGACATCGTCATGGTGCCGATCGACGGCGGCATGACGCAATCGCTCGTCAATATGAGCGAGATCGCCCGGCGGCTTTATTCCTCGATGATATTGCCCATGCACCGCCATTCCACGCCGATCGGCGAGTTCTTGTCGATGATGGGCGAGAATTTCGCCGTCGATTTTTCGAGCGAGCGCAGCTTTACCGTCTCGCTGGCCAGCCTGCCCCGGCAGCCGACCATCCTGATCCTGGACGGTGTGTGATGCGGGCGCTGGCCACGCTTGTGCTTGCCCTGACGCTTGCGGCCAGCCCGGCCGCCGCGCAGGATCGAAGCGACAACGCCGCCACGCGCGACCGCCTGTTCGCCGAGCTCAAGGCCGCGCCGACGCAAGCCCAAGGTCGGGCAGCCGAGGACGCCATCTGGCGCATGTGGATGGCGCAGGCGCCGAGCGAGGCGATCCGCCGCGCCGTCGCCGACGCCATGGCGGCGCGCGAGAGCTACGCGTTCGACCGCGCGCTGGACCTGCTCAATGGCGTCGTTGACGCCGCGCCCGGCTACGCGGAGGGTTGGAACCAACGTGCCTTCATCCGCTTCCTCAAGGGCAACCACGACGAAGCGCTGGAAGACATCGATCGCGCGCTCGCGCTCGAGCCGAAACATTTCGGCGCCCTGTCGGGCAAGGCGATCATCCTGATGGGCCAGGGCCGTGTGCGACTCGCGCAACAGGCCCTGCGCCAAGCTGTCGAAATCCATCCCTGGCTGAAGGAGCGCTCGTTGCTCCTGCCGGAAGATGCCGACGCCCCGCCTCCCGCGGACGGTGAGGATATCTGACCCGGTCAAGCGGTGGGATTACCGGGCTGAGTCCGAGGACCGGCCGTCTTGTCCACCGCCTTATTCGCGCATACCGGCGGCCGCCTTTTCCCGCTGCCGCTTGCGGCGCGCCAGCATGTTGAGCGCCTCGACAAGGGCCGAAAAGCCCATGGCGGCGTAGATGTAGCCCTTCGGCACATGGAAGCCGAAGCCGTCGGCGATCAGCGTCGTGCCGATCATCAACAAGAAGCCGAGCGCCAGCATGACGATGGTCGGGTTCTTGGCGATGAAGCGCGACAGCGGCTCGGCGGCGATCAGCATCACCGCCACCGCGCAGATGACGGCGATATACATGATCGCGATCTCGTCGGTCATGCCGACGGCGGTGATGATCGAATCGATCGAAAACACCAGGTCGAGCAGCAGGATCTGGAAGATCGCCGCGCCGACGCCGAGCGTGGCGGCGCGGCCGACAATATCGTCCTTGGGGTCTTCGGGGTCGACGGAATGATGGATTTCCTTGGTCGCCTTCCAGACCAGGAACAGGCCGCCCGCAATCAGGATCAGGTCACGCCAGGAAAAGCCGTGATCGAAGGCGGTGAAGACAGGTGCGGTGAGTTGGACGATGAAGGAGATCGTCGCCAACAGCAGCAGCCGCAACACCAGGGCCGCGCCGATACCGATCCGGCGTGCGTTTTTCTGATGCTCGACCGGCAGCTTATTGGTCAGGATCGAGATGAAGATCAGATTGTCGATGCCAAGAACGACCTCGAGCACGATCAGCGTGGCGAGCGCGACCCAGCCGGTCGGGTCCCCGAGCCAGACAAAATGCGGCGCCAGAAAATCGATCAGTGCCATACGAGTATCCCTCGGCGGTTCGGTTGAAAATCGTCGGCGTTGCGGCTGGGATCAGATAACGAGCCGATCCACGGCGTCAACCTCCGCTCCAGAAAGCGGGAACCGTCTCTTCCAGGCGCGGCCCAAGCCTGAGCGGTGCAATCTTCTCGGCCAGACCGGTGCGATCGGAGATTTCGACGCCCAGCCCGCAGATCGTCGCCGGCCCGGCCGCAGCCTCGAACCGGCCCTTGGGAACCTTGTAAAGGAACCGGTTGAGCGGCTCCTCCTTGTCCATGCCGAGCGAGGAATCGTAGTCGCCGCACATGCCCGCATCCGACATGAACCCGGTGCCGCCATTGAGGATCTGGTGGTCGGCTGTCGGATGATGGGTGTGGGTGCCCACGACGAGGCTTGCCCGCCCGTCGACGAAATGGGCAAAGCACATCTTTTCGCTGGTCGCCTCGGCGTGAAAGTCGATGACGATCGCGTCCGCCTGCTCGCCCAACGGACAGGCGGCGATCTCGCGCTCGGCCGCATGGAACGGGTCGTCGAGTTCGGGATGCATGAAAACCCGGCCCATGATGTTGGCGACCATCACCCGCGCGCCATTCCTGGCGACGAAAACGCCGGAACCGCGCCCCGGCGTGCCGCCGGGGAAGTTGGCCGGACGCAGGAAGCGTTCCTCGCGCGGCGCGAATTCCAGCGCCTCGCGCTGATCCCACACATGATTGCCGGTGGTCACGACATCGGCGCCGGCCTCGAGCGTCGTCTTGAAGATGTCCTCGGTAATGCCGAAGCCGCCGGCGGCGTTTTCGCCGTTGACGATCACGAAATCGAGCCGGAAATCGGAAATCAGGCCAGGCAGACGCTGCCACACCGCCGTGCGCCCGGTCCGCCCCACCATATCGCCAAGAAAAAGAAGCCTCATTAGGCCGGATACCTGCTTGCACCGCACGGTGCCGGCGGTGGTTGAAAACCCGACCGCCGACGATGAACGGCCATCTAGCGAGCAGGACCCATCGTGTGCAAGCCGGTTTCGGTCAGGATGTCGGGGATGACGACATCGTGAGGATCATCCAGTACGGTCTCGACCTTCTGGCAATCGAAGGCGATTGCGACCAGGCGCGGCGCGCCGCCGCGCGCCCGCAACCGGGCGATCGCCCGATCGTAGTGGCCTGCGCCATAGCCGATCCGCTGGCCGCGGCGATCGAAGGCGGCAAGCGGAACGAGCACGATGGTGGGTTCCAGAACCGCCGCCTCGGCAGTTGGACCGACCATACCGCCCGCCGTCTCGACGAGCGGAACGCCGCGCAGCAACTCGCGAAATACGATCGTGGTCGCGTCCACCACCACCGGCAGGCAAAGCCGTGCGTGTCTTTCACGCAAGCCGAACATCAACGGCCGCACGTCGACTTCCGAGTGCATCGGCCAGTAGCCGGCGACGACATCGTCGGCCGAGACCGGGATCGCCCTGCAAAAATCGGCAATGCGCAGCGAGGCCTCGACGCGATAGACCGGATCGAGCGCGTCGCGCCGCGCAAGCGCGGCCGATCGAAGAGCCAGCTTGTGTTCGTGCAGCGAAGCCATGCGCGTCCACCTCCCGCACAGCCAAACCGACTGCACGCCGGCGGTCAAGACCGCACGGGCGTGTCGCAATAGCCGGGACGTGTCGGGAAGGGCCGGCGGATTTTCACCGCAAACCGCCGGACCTTGCCGGCAGGGTTCGGGCATCGCGACGATCCACACACACCGGTGGAGAGGTTGATCCCGGGTGCCTACAAAGTAGGTGGGCGCCGTATGAAAGGACCCACGGGTCCAACCAGGGACAGCTCCCTTGGGATCAATAAGGCCCCGGGGAATGTTACTCCTGCCGCGAGGCGCAGACCGTCACGGGCGAATATAGGCTGCGGTCCCCTGTTCCGCCAGAGCCGCTGCGCGGCATTTCGATCATTGGCGGACCTTGCGCCAAAACCCATGTCTCCGTACGGTTTGCGCCAAAGCTGAACAATCATCCGGGAAGACACTATGCGTTTCGAAGGCACGTCGGCCTATGTCGCCGACAAGGATCTGATGGTGGCCGTCAACGCGGCGATAGCGCTCGAGCGGCCGTTGCTCGTCAAGGGCGAGCCGGGTACCGGCAAGACCGAGCTGGCGCGCCAGATGGCCGCCGCGCTCGGCCTCGACCTGATCGAGTGGCACGTCAAATCGACCACCAAGGCACAGCAGGGCCTTTACGAATACGACGCCGTCTCGCGCCTGCGCGACAGCCAGCTCGGCGATGCGCGCTTCAACGACATCGCCAACTACATCAAGCGCGGCAAGTTGTGGGAGGCCTTCGCCGCCGACAAGAAGGTCGTGCTGTTGATCGACGAAGTCGACAAGGCCGATATCGAGTTTCCGAACGACCTTCTGCAGGAACTCGATCGCATGGAGTTCTTCGTCTACGAGACCGGCGAAACCGTGCGCGCCAGGCATCGGCCGATCGTCGTCATCACCTCCAACAACGAGAAGGAGCTGCCCGACGCCTTTCTGCGCCGCTGCTTTTTCCACTATATCCGCTTCCCCGAGGCCGAGACGCTCGCCCGCATCGTCGACGTGCACTATCCCGGCATCAAGCAGAACCTGGTACGCGCCGCGCTCAATCAGTTCTACGAGATCCGCGACGTGCCCGGCCTGAAGAAAAAACCGTCGACGTCCGAGGCGCTCGACTGGATCCGGCTGCTGGTCGCCGACGACGTCGACCCGGCCGACCTGCGCGCCGATCCGAAAAACGCGCTGCCGAAGCTGCACGGCGCCCTGCTGAAGAACGAGCAGGACGTGCACCTGTTCGAACGCCTGGCCTTCATGGCGCGCCGGCAGGGTTAGGCCCGGGCGCATAGATGCAAGCATCGCCGCGATGGTGGCCCTTTCCCGCCCCGGCCGGTGACGCGAGACTGCCGCGAGACGGGCGGGGGAGAGAATTAGCCGTGACAGACATTGCCATCCGCCCGTTGCAACAATCCGACCACGCCGACTGGCGGCGTCTTTGGACCGCCTATCTCGCCTTCTACGAAACCACGGTGCCAGAGACCGTCTATGCCGCGACCTGGACGCGGCTGTTCGATCCCGGCGCCTTCGAACCCAACGGCCTGCTTGCGCTTTGCGACGGCAAACCGGTCGGGCTGGTCCATTTCATCTTCCACCGCACCTGCTGGTCCGACAGGAACAATTGCTACCTGCAGGATCTCTTCGCCGACCCGAGCATGCGCGGCAAAGGCGTCGGCCGGGCGCTGATCGAGGCGGTCTATGACGAGGCCGACAGGCGCGACGCCGCCGCCGTCTACTGGATGACGCAGGATTTCAACGAGACGGCACGCAAACTCTACGATCGCATCGCCAGGCAGACCCCGTTCATAAAATATCAGCGCTGAAACCAGCGGCCCTAATTGATCGCATCCTTCCGATCCTTGCCGGGCACGAATTTGGCAACGCTGCGAAGCTCAACCTCGACGACATCCCCGGTCTTGGGGTCGCGCCTCGTCTCAACGCCGCGGTGCGAAACGCGAAGATTGCCAAACCCCTGCAGCGTCACCGCTCCGCTGTGAGCCAGCGTGGCGGCGATCTCGCCCAGCACGGCTTCCACGGCGGCCTGGGCTTCGGCGGAGGTCAGTCGCGCGGCTTCCGCAACGGCCTTGGCGAGTTGCGCGCGTCTGACAACCTTTTGGTCGTGATCGGCACTCGAAGGCCCCGTGGAGGAGGTCGGCGTTTGCGGGAAGTCGGCCAGAAGCCGCAACACCAATTTTCCGGCATTGGACGGTTTGCGCCTGCCCTGTTCCCAGTTGCGCAGCGTTCCGATCGGCATCTTGAGCATATCGGCCATCTTGCGCTGCGTGAGGCCGAGGCTGCGGCGGATACCGCCAATGTCGGGGTCGTCGACAATTTCGACGCCTCCGCCCGCAGGACGCGCCCGCCGCCCGGTCTCGACATCCATCATTTGGCGGATCGCACGCTCGAGCCGCGCGTCACCTGCACCCGGCAGACTACCGGGCGGCTGCGGAGGCTTCGCCCTATCCTTCGTCATCCTCGTCTCCGGGAAAATCGCCACGTTTGATGCGCAGAATCCAGCCCGCGCCCTTCAACGCCGTTCTGCTCCATCGGCTGAGCCTCGACGGCGGTTCACCGACGGGGCGCACATTCAACAGCCAGATGACGGCTTCGCCCTTTTCGACACCCGGCGTCAAAACCGCATAATCCACGACATGCTGCCTGAACCGGTATCGCCGAATCGTCGGATCTGCTTTCGACGCCGTTCCAACAACCGGGTTTCGGGCAATGTTGCGTTTCAGCAGGGCAAGGGCGTCTTCCGTCAATCCATAATCGACCCATGCAAGCTGGAAGGCGTCCGCCGGTTCGAATCTGACTTTGAACGCCATGTCCTGCCACGTCATAAATATACGCCATTGGCGTAGTTTTTCAAGCCAACCCACCGGACGGTACGGGTGAAGCGCAACGCAAACAACCCTGACCTGCAGGGCCGCGCCCAGTCCACAACGGCGGCAACCGCTTGTTTTTGGCTGACAACCGGGCGAAGGCGAATTAACGTCGGCCCATGTTCATTCCCTTCTTCCTCGAACTGAAAGCCGCGCGCGTGCCGGTCTCGCTGCGCGAATATCTGACCCTTCTGGAAGGGCTGGACGCCGACCTCGTCAGCTATGACGTCGAGGGTTTTTATTATCTCGCCCGCGCCGCGCTGGTGAAGGACGAGCGCCATATAGACCGCTTCGACCAAGTGTTTTCGCATATCTTCAAGGGCGTCGAGGCGGTGTCGGGCGAAGGCGCGGTCGATGTCGCCAACATCCCGGAGGAATGGCTGCGCCGGCTTGCCGAAAAGCATCTGAGCGAGAAGGAAAAAAATCTGGTCGAGGCGATGGGCGGTTTCGACAAGCTGATGGAGACGCTGAAAAAGCGGCTGGAGGAGCAGAAGGGCCGCCATCAGGGCGGCTCGAAATGGATCGGCACCGCCGGCACCTCGCCCTTCGGCGCCTACGGATACAATCCCGAAGGTGTGAGGATCGGCCAGCACGAATCGCGCCATCGCCGCGCGGTCAAGGTCTGGGACAAGCGCGAATTCAAGAATTTCGACGACTCCGTCGAGATCGGCACACGCAACATCAAAGTGGCGCTCAAGCGGCTCAGGCGCTGGGTGCGCGAGGGCGCGCACGAGGAACTCGACCTTCCCGGCACGATCCACGCAACCGCCGAGCACGGCTATCTCGACGTCCAGACGAGGCCGGAACGCCGCAACGCGGTCAAGCTGTTGATGTTCTTCGACGCCGGCGGGTCGATGGACGATCACGTCCAGGTGGTCGAGGAGCTATTTTCGGCGGCGCGCGCCGAATTCCGCCAGCTCGAATATTTCTACTTCCACAACTGTCTTTACGAGGGCGTGTGGAAAGACAATCGCCGCCGCCACTCCCAAGTGCTGCCGACCTACGACGTGCTCAACAAATACGGCCACGACTACAAGGTGATCTTCGTCGGCGACGCCTCGATGAGTCCTTATGAAATCGCCTATCCGGGCGGCTCGGTCGAACACTGGAACGAGGAGGCCGGCATCGTGTGGCTTCAGCGCGTGCTCGCCCAGTGGCCGAACGCGGTCTGGATAAACCCTGTCACACAAAAGCACTGGGACTACACGCACTCGATCCAGATGATCCGCGAGATCTTTTCCGAGCGCATGTATCCGCTGACGCTCGCCGGGCTGGAAGCCGCGACGCGGGAACTCTCACGCAAGCATTGAGCCCCCGCCAGCCGAGGCCGCCGTGGGCTTGAGCCCCGCCCCGGCGCTCAAGCCGGTTTCTTGGCGTCGACGCTGCGCGGCATGTCCCCGCGCCCTTCGATGGTGCGGTAGAAATCGGCAAGCTGTTTGCCGCGCTCGGCCTTGAAGGTACGCCCGCTCGCCGTCAGGCTCGCGATCCGATCGATACGAAAAGCCCTGAAATCGCCGCGCATCTCGCACCAGGCGACGAGCGTCCACACCTTGCCCCAGAACCACAGGCCGAGCGGGCGCACGTCGCGCATGGTGCCGCGGCCGGCCTCGTCGCGATAATCGAGCCTCAGCACCGAACGCGCCTCGATCGCGCGCTCGACCGCGTCGATCGACTCGCGATCGCTCTGGCTCACCACGTAAAGCGGAGCGTGAATTTCCGTGCGCGCGATACGTTCGCGCTCGCTGTCGGGCAGCACCGCGCCGATCTTGACCAGCGCCTCCTCGGCCGAACGCGCCATGGCCGCGCCGCCGAAGGCACGCACCATACGCGCGCCGGCGACAAGCGCCACGATCTCGTCGCGCGTGAACATCAGCGGCGGCAATTCGTAGCCCGACCGCATGATGTAGCCGACGCCGGCTTCGCCATCGATCGGCACCCCGGTCGACTGCAGGTCGGCGATATCGCGGTAGATCGTTCGTTCGGAGACTTCAAGCCACTCTCCCAGCATGCGCGCGGTGACGAGCCGGCCTCCGCGCAAATGTTGAACGATCTGGAACAGGCGGTCGGCACGTCTCATAGGGGCAGGCCCTCTTGGCTACGCCGTCCTCCGGTGCGATCGCCCCCTAAGCAGGGCCGCCTCGCCGCGAACGGCTTCATCTCGATTACGCGCCATAACGGCGCGACCTCACCGATCGGAGCCCCCCGTTCCGGCGCGGCATGCGCGATCCCGGCAACGGCAAGCCGATGATAGCCGGGATCGGCCGGACCTGTCACCTGCGCGCCGGATGCCGGCACCGTTTGCACGGACATGGTCTCGATCCTCTTTCCCGGCCCGTCGAGACGACCTGCCCGCCGGTACGCCAGCTGGCTCTTCTCGATGGCTAGGCGCAGAAAATGCCGATGCTGTTGCCGTCGGGATCGAGACAATAGGCGAACCGGCCGGCCGGAATCTCGATAACCGGCGACACCACCGTACCGCCATTGTCGGTGACACGCTTCAGCGCGTCTTCTAGCGGTGCTGCCACCGCCAGGTGGATCGTGTTTCCGCTGCCCTGGCTGGCCGGCTTGCCGGGATAAAGATGACCGGACACGGCCTCACGCTCCTTACAGGCGAACACCGCCATCGGGTTGGGTCCGTCATTCTGGTCGGCCGGCGCATTATCCAGCACCGCACCGTAAAAGGCCTTGGCGCGCTCCATGTCGCTGACCGGGATTTCGGCCCACACCACGGCGTTTTCGGGAACGAAGCTTGTCATGAACTTTCCTTTCGGTTGGGGAAGAATGCCACGCCCCTCCTGACAACATCCTGTCAGGAGGCGAGGCCGGATGATCGTTGCAGGGCGGAGCGTGTACGCCGGCCGGTTTGGCCTGGCCTCAGGACCGGGACGGCCCCTCGCCGTCGCGGCGGACAAACTCGGAAAGTGGGGTATCCGGCCAGCCGATATCCTTGCGGATATGGGGTGGCAAGGCATCGATCAGGCGTCGGATGCGGGCACTAGCGCGCATGATGCGCCAACGGTCCGCATAATGGCCGACGCGATCGACGAACAGATGGGAAAAGGACATCGCGGCCTCCGTCGAATCGTCACTGGAGGCATGGTCGCACAGCGCTGCTGACAGCCTCGCGTCAGGAACCCGAGGCGAACGCGGCGACGGCTCAGTCCGGGGCGACCGGCACCGTATAGTTGAGCGGCAGTCGCCCGCCATCGGCGTAGAGCGTCTGGCCGGTGATGTAACTGGCATCGTCGGAGACGAGGAAGGCGGCCACCGAGGCGATCTCGGACGGTTCGCCGATACGGCCGAGAGGCGTGCGCGACAGGATCCTGTTCCTGGCCGCAGGATCGGCGTTCACACTGGAAAGCAGGTCGGTCATGATCGAGCCCGGCCCGATTGCGTTGACACGGATGCCGTAGGGGGCAAGCGACAGCGCCATCACCTTGGTAAGCTGGTTCACACCGCCCTTGGACACCGAATAAGGCACCTGGTTGGCGATCGCGAACACCGCGTTCACCGACGACATGTTGACGATCGCGCCGGGCGTCCCGCCGCTCTTGACCTTGTCGACCATATAGCGCGCGACGGCCTGTCCGACCAGGAAGGTGCCCTTCAGATTGACGTCGAGGACGCGATCGAAGTCCTCTTCGTTGAGGTCGAGGAAATCGGCGCCGTGGACGATACCGGCATTGTTGACCAGAATGTCGATATCGCCGAAGCCGTCGATCGCCGCGGCGATCAGATTGTGCACGTCGAGCCGCTTGCCGACATCCGATTTCACGAAACGAACCTCGCCAAGCGGCGACAGGTCCTTTTCCGCCTTCTCGCCCTTTTCGGGATCGATGTCGGCGATGATCACTTTCGCCTTCTCGCGCAGGAAACGCTCGGCGATGGCATAACCGATCCCGCCGGCGGCGCCGGTCACGATCGCGATTTTTCCGTCAAGCGGCATGACGCGCTCCTTGCAACTCACCAGCCGGCCTTATAGCCGTCGGCGCCGGGCCCGACCAGAGGGCCCGCGCGGCCTGAAACCGTCGATCAGACGCCAATACCGTGCTCGTTGAGCGCGGCGGTGATTTCGTCCAGGATCGCGGGATCGTCGATCGTGGCCGGCATCGCCCAAGCCTGCCTGTCGGCGATCTTCTGCATCGTGCCGCGCAGGATCTTGCCCGAACGCGTCTTCGGCAACCGCTTGACCACCACCACCGACTTGAACGCGGCGACCGGACCGATCCTGTCGCGCACCAGGCTGACGACCTCGCTTTCGACATCGCCCGCACCGCGCGCGGCACCGGCGTTGAGCACCACGAAACCGCACGGCACCTGGCCCTTCATCGCATCCGCGATGCCGATCACCGCGCATTCGGCAACGTCGGGATGCTCCGCCACCACCTCCTCCATGCCGCCTGTCGACAGCCGATGACCGGCGACATTGATGATGTCGTCGGTGCGCGCCATGATGAACAGATAGCCGTCCTCGTCGATATAACCGGCATCGGCCGTCTTGTAGTAGCCGGGAAACTCGTCGAGATAGGCGCTGCGGAACCGGTCGTCCGCGTTCCACAGCGTTGGCAGGCAACCGGGCGGCAACGGCAGCTTGACCACCACATTGCCGAGCGTGCCGGTTTCCACCTCGTGTCCGGCATCGTCGAGCACGCGCATGTCGTAGCCCGGCATCGGCACGGCCGGCGAGCCGTACTTGACCGGCAATTGCCCCAGACCGACCGGATTGTTGGAGATCGGCGCCCCGGTCTCCGTCTGCCACCAATGATCGATCACCGGAACGCCAAGCTTCTGTTCGGCCCATTTGATTGTTTCGGGATCGGCCCGTTCGCCGGCCAGGAACAGGGTGCGGAATCGGGACAGGTCGTATTTGCTGACATGTTCGCCCTTCGGATCCTGCCCCTTGATCGCCCTGAAGGCCGTCGGCGCGGTAAACAGCGCCACGACGCCGTGCTCGGCGATCACGCGCCAGAACGTTCCCGCATCCGGCGTGCCGACGGGCTTGCCCTCGAACAGGACCGTGGTGCAGCCATGCAGGAGCGGCGCGTAGACGATGTAGGAATGTCCGACCACCCAGCCGACATCCGAGGCCGCCCAGAACACTTCCCCCGGTTCGATGCCGTATTCATGGCCCATCGACCATTCCAGCATGACCATGTGGCCGCCATTGTCGCGCACCACCCCCTTGGGCTGCCCGGTCGTGCCGGACGTGTAGAGCACGTAAAGCGGATCGGTGGCCGCCAGTTCGACGCAGGGCACCGTTCGTCCCGCTGCCTTGGCCGCGGCAACCGCGTCGGCGAAATCGACATCGCGCCCTTCGACAAGCTCGCAACCCCGCTCGGATCGCTGCAGCACGATACAGCGCTCGACCTTGTGGCGCGCCATCGCGATCGCGCCGTCGAGCAGCGGCTTGTAGGCGACGATGCGCCCCGGCTCGATGCCGCACGAAGCCGAAACGATCAGCCTCGGCTTCGAATCCTCGATGCGGGTCGCCAGTTCCTTGGCCGCGAAGCCGCCGAACACCACGGAATGGACGGCGCCCAGCCGCGCGCAGGCGAGCATGGCGAAAACCGCTTCGGGGACCATCGGCATGTAGATGATGACTCGATCGCCCTTGCCCACGCCCTGGTCGGCGATGACGGCGGCAAGCGCCTCCACCTCGGTCTTCAGTTCGCCATAGGTGAAGGTTTTTTTCCGGCCCGTGATCGGGCTATCGTAGATCAGCGCCGCCTGGTCGGCGCGCCCGCCCGCGACATGTCGGTCGACGGCGTTGTAGCACGTGTTGCAGGTGGCGTCCGGGAACCACTGGCCGTAGACGCCGGCCTCGGCGTCGAAAATTCTGTCCGGCGGCGAAAACCAGTCGATCGCCGCGGCCGCCGCCGCCCAGAACCCCTCAGGGTCCCGTTGCCACGATTCGTAGACCGCCTGATAGCGCGATGCCATTGTTCACCTCCCGATCGAGCCACGCCCGTTTGCCGTCTTTTAGCCGCCCCTCGCCGCGCGCGTCCATTTGACTATGATCTAACAACGTACGGTAGCGCCACGATGGCGCGGGCTTTGACATGCTGCCTTGATGCTGGTCAAAGGTCGAGACGCGCGCCGCACCGCCAGCGCGTCGCGGAGGTCCGATGACGAAAATCCTGTCGCTGATGATCGTCTTGATGATGGTGGTTCAGCTCATCAAGCCGCTGGGCCTGCCCGGCCTGCGCCATCGCCGCGATTTCTGGAAACTGGCGCTACTGGCATTGGCCGCCATCTCGCTCACCGTCGCTCTGAGCCATGGCCGCTGAGGCCGCGGCTCCGGCCTCGTCGAGCGCGATCAGGGGCAGGAGATGGTCGGCCCAGGCCCGATATCCGGCCACCGAGGCATGAAACCCGTCATGCGAGAATCCGGCGGCCGGATCGACGACCGGCAGCCGCGCGGCCGGCAGCGCGCCGCGCTCCAGGCAAAGCCCCGTTCCCATGCGGTTGATCGCGCCGGCCCGGACTTCCAGGATACGCCCGAGCAAGGCCGGCAAGGCGGGCACCCGCGTCATGTCGATTACCGGCGACCAGACGATCCGCGCCCGCGGCCATTTCGCCCTGACGGCGTAGAGAAGTCCGCCGAACTCTTTCTTGAAGCGCGAGACGGAATGAAAATTCTTGGTATCGTTGGTGCCCACCGAGAGCACGATATGGGTCCACGGCTCGGCCGCCATATTGGGCACGACATGGTCGCGCAACTGGCCCGATGTGGCGGAATTGAAGCCGGCCGCGCGCCAGGCGACCGGTCGGCCGGTGTCGCGGTTGAGCGCGTGGGCCAGTCGCGCCGCCAGCCCCTGTTCGCTGTCGACGATGCCGACCGAAGCGGCCGAGGAATCCCCCAGCACCAGAAGCCGTACCGGCTCGCCGTGCCCGGTCAAGGTATGCAGCACGGGCCCCTCGGGCGGCAGAAGGCGGGGCGTGCGCCGCCTGACCGCCAGCCCCTGCCAGACATAGACCGGGAAGGCGAGCCAGGACAGAAGCGGAAGAAGATTTGACATGGCGCGGGCCCGATGGATCTCGCACCCCGAATAGTGCGCCGCGGCCAAAAGAAAAAGCCCGCACATCGCCGTCCGGGCTTTTGGGGCCTTTGCCCTGGGTGTCGGGAGCCTGAGACGGTTGCCCGTCGCGCCGACGGGCAAATGCCCTCGTCGAACGTCAGGCGCTGCGCGACGCCTCGAAGATACTGTCGATCGCCGAAGCCAAGGCGGCGTCGAATTCGGCGTCGCTCTGGCGCGCGGAAAGCCCCTCGGTCAGGGCGCGCGAGAAACTGGCGATCATGCCGGTATTCTGCGCCAGCTTTTCATTCGCCTCCTCGCGCGAATACCCGCCGGACAGCGCCACCACGCGCATGACGCGCGGGTCGTCGATCAGCGGCTTGTAGAGGTTCGCCTTCGTCGGCAGCGTCAGCTTGAGCATGACCTGCTTGCCCGCCTGCACGCCGTCGAGATGCTTTTGGATTTCCGACAGCAAAATCTCTTCCGCTTGCGCCTTGTCCGAGATCGAGATTGTGACCTCAGGCTCGATGATCGGCACCAGCCCGTGGTCGAGGATCTGCCTGGCGATCTCGAACTGCTGGGCGACGATCGCCGCGATACCCTTGGCATTGGCCGCGTCGATCACCGACCGCATCTTGGTGCCGAAGACGCCCTTGGCGACAGCGCGTTCCAAAAGCGCGTCGAGATCCGGCATCGGCTTCATCAGCTTGACGCCGTCCTGCGTGTCGGCAAGGCCCTTGTCGACCTTCAGGAACGGCACGACGCCGCGCTTTTCCCAGAGATATTGAGCGGTCGGCGTGCCGTCGATGTCGCGGTCCATCGTCTGTTCGAACAGGATCGCGCCCATCACCTTGTCGCCGGTGAAGGCGGGCGACTTGATGATTCTGGCGCGCATCTGGTGAATGAGGTCGAACATTTCCGCCTCGTTCGACCAAGCCCCCTCATCGATGCCGTAGAGCTTGAGCGCCTTCGGCGTGGAGCCGCCCGACTGATCAAGTGCCGCGATGAAGCCGTCCTTGTTCTCGGCCTGCGCGGCCATCGCCTTCACGTTGTCTTGGGGACGCTCACTCATTATCCGGCCTCATCCTGTCTCTTCAACTGGATTGGCGCTCTATCAGAGCGGGCGCGGAAACGGAACTGCGGCGCCAGCGCTTTGAATCGATTGAAAGAATTTCAATCGGTTTAGCCCACCGGCATTTTGCCTCAGCCTTAACGCGCCGTCGAACCGGCCGCCGCGCCCGCCCTGGCGGCGGGTCAACCGCTCTTCTTGAGCGCGTCCACCCCCGGCAGTGCTTTGCCTTCCATCCATTCCAGGAAAGCCCCGCCGGCGGTCGACACATAGGTGAAGGCGTCGGTCACGCCGGCATGGTTGAGGGCCGCGACCGTATCGCCGCCGCCGGCCACCGAGATCAGCCGACCGTCGACGGTTTGCGCCGCGGCAAACTTGGCGGCCGCCACCGTGGCGGCATCGAACGGCGCGATCTCGAACGCGCCCAGCGGCCCGTTCCAGACCAGCGTCGCGGCGCGGTCGATGCGTTCGGTCACGGTCTTGACGGTCTTCGGGCCGACATCGAGGATCATCGCGTCGGCCGGAACCGCATCGACATTGACGGTCTCGTTGTCCGCGCCCGCCTTGAACTCGCGCGCCACGACCGCGTCGACCGGCAGCACGATCGCACAGCCCGCCGAAGCCGCTTCGGTCATGATCTGCTTGGCCGTATGGGCAAGGTCGTGTTCGCACAAGGATTTGCCGACCTGCGTGCCGCGCGCGGCCAAAAACGTGTTGGCCATGCCGCCGCCGATCACCAGCACGTCGACCTTGCCGACCAGATTCATCAACAGGTCGATCTTGGTCGAGACCTTGGCCCCGCCGACGATCGCCACCACCGGCCGGGCGGGATCGCCGAGGCCCTTTTCCAGCGCCACCAGTTCGGCCTGCATGGTTCGCCCGGCATAGGCCGGCAGCATATGCGCGAGCCCTTCCGTGGAAGCGTGGGCGCGGTGCGCGGCGGAAAAGGCATCGTTGACGAAAAGATCGCCGTTTTCGGCCAACGCCGCGACAAAACCGGCCTCGTTGGCCTCCTCGCCCTTGTGGAAGCGGGTGTTCTCCAGAACCAGGATGTCGCCGGCAGCCATCGCCTTCACCGCGTCCGCGGCGAGCGGACCGATGCAGTCGGCGGCGAAATGGACCCGTCGGTCCAGCACCGCCTCGGTGGCGGCCGCGATCGGGGCGAGCGACAGGGCCGGGTCCGGACCATGTTTGGGCCGGCCGAAATGCGCCAGCAAAATCACTTTCGCGCCCCGGTCCGACAGTTCCACGATCGTCGGCGCGACGCGTTCGATGCGCGTAACGTCGCCAACCTTGCCGTCCTTCATCGGTACGTTGAGGTCGACGCGCACAAGCACCCGCTTGCCTGAAACGTCGCCGATATCATCGAGTGTCCTGAAAGCCGGCATCGCCGCAAATCTCCCGTACAGAAATCGCGCCGGACCATAACGATTGCCGGCCCGCGCGCAAGCCGCCCCCCGCCTTATTGCGGCAAAACCATTTGCGGCGGATCGTCATCCTTGTCGGACTTGTCCTGCAGCGGCTTGTCGGCGGCCCGCAGCCGCCTTTCGCGTCGCCGTTCACGCCACGAGCGCAGCGCCTCCAGCACGCGGTCGCGAATCTCGCCCGCGCTCAGGAAGACCGGGATTTTCGGCGCCTCCAGATGCGGCTCGAAGGAAAGCCCGACCTCGGCGATCCGTCCCTTGTCGTCGACATCGCGCACGATCAGTTCGACCGGACCGATCGTGACCCGGTCGGCATATTCGGCCTTGCCGCCGAGGCGTTCCGTCATCAACTCCACGATCGGCTTTGCCGCGTCGGATTCCGACAGGCCGAGCCCGTAGGCGGCGTCGAGATCGGCGGCGGGCCGCGTCGCGTCGATGGCGAAGGCACCGAAGAAGTCCGCGTCCTCAGGATCGAGTTCCGCCCGGCTCGCAAACAGCCTGTCGAGCAGCCGCGGATAACGGTCGGAGACGAAGATGTAGACGTGATCCTCGGCCTCCAGCCTGCCGGCATATTGATAGGTCATCGAGCGCCCGTCGCGCACCACCAGCGACGGCCGCGCCCAGCGCGGTATGCGCACCCCGGTCGCCACCGGGCTGCCGGCGACGACGCGATAGGCGAGCAGTTCGTGATGGGCCGCGCCCGGCAGTTCGAGCTCGACCTTGTCGAGCGGCCCGATACGCGGCGGCACCACGAGGCCGAGCCGGCGCGCCAGGGGCCCGATCGTCCAGCCCTGCACGATCAGCGACACCAACACGATGATGAAGGCGGCATTGAAGATCATGCCGCCGACGGCGAGATTCTGCAGCAGCGGCGTCAGCGCGAGCAGGATCGAGACCGCGCCGCGCAGGCCCACCCAGGACACGAAGGCCGTCTCCGCGCGGGTGAAACGGAACGGCACCAGGCACAGCCAGACCGCGATCGGGCGTGCCACGAAGATCAGGAACAGGCCGAGCGCAACCGCAGGCAGCGCGATGGCGGGGAACTGCGACGGCGTCGCGAACAGCCCGAGCACCAAAAACATGATGATCTGCGCCAGCCAGGTCAGCCCGTCCTGGAATTGCTTGAGATGCGCGGCCGAACGCACGCCGGAATTGCCGGCGATCAACCCGGCGACATAGACCGCCAGGAACCCCGAACCGCCGATCGCGCCGGCAAGACCGAACAGAAGCAGCGACAAGGTGATGGTGAAGATCGGCAGCAGGCCGCGATCGAGTTTCAGCCACTCCACCAGCCGCGCGATCAAAAAACCGCCGCTGACGCCGGCGGCAAGGCCGAGCCCCATCTGGACGGCGAACCCGGTCAAAATGTCGACCAACAGCACCTCGGCCTTCGGATCGCTGCCGGTGGCAACCAGCGAGACGAAGGTGATGGTCAGGAAGATGGCGATCGGGTCGTTCGAGCCCGATTCGACCTCCAGCGTCGAGCGGACCCGGTCGCGGATGTTGAGGTTGCCGGCCCTGAGCAGGAAGAATACGGCGGCCGCGTCGGTCGAGGCCACGGCCGCGCCGAGCAGGAAGGATTCCATCCAGCCGAGCCCGGTGAGATAGCGCGCCGCGACGCCGAAAAGCGCCATCGTCAGCGCCACGCCGAGCGTGGCCAGCGACAGGGCCGGGCCGGCGGCTTGGCGAAACGAAGCCAGCCGGGTGCCGAAACCCGAATCGAACAGGATCACCGCCAGCGCCAGCGAGCCGACGAAATAGGCGACCGGAGCGTTGTTGAAGGCGATTCCGAGACCGTCAACGCCGGCGACGAGACCGATGCCCAGGAACAAAAGCAGCAGCGGGGCACCGAAACGGAAGGCGATGAGGCTGGAAAAGGCGGCGGCGAGGATCAGCGCCGTACCGACCAGAACCACCAGATAAACGCCTTCCATACGCCCGCTCCGCTCGACCTCCCGGATAGCCTCGACGCACAGAGTGCGGCGAAGGCGGACAAGGACGCAAGCCGCAAGTCGTTTTTTTAGAGGCGCACAAACGAATTACGCAAAAAAAACGCCCGGGCAAGCCCGGGCGCCGATCGGAATGTCCGGTGCGACGATCCGCGCTCAGGCCATCGTTTTGGCCAGTGCCACGGTGGTGTCCGCCATGCGGTTGGAGAAGCCCCATTCATTGTCGTACCACGACATCACCCGCACCAGATTGCCCTCGATGACCTTGGTCTGATCGAGCGCGAAGGTGGAAGACGCCGGATCGTGGTTGAGGTCGACCGAGACCAGCGGCTCCTTGGTGTAGGCGAGAATGCCCTTCAGCGGACCGTCGGCGGCCGCGACCAGCGCCTGGTTGACCTCGTCGACGGTGACATCGCGCTTGGGAACGAACTTGAAGTCGATCACCGACACATTAGGCGTCGGCACGCGGATCGACACACCGTCGAGCTTGCCCTTGAGCTCGGGCAGCACCAGACCCACCGCCTTGGCCGCGCCGGTCGATGTCGGAATCATCGACACTGCCGCGGCGCGCGCGCGATAGAGATCCTTGTGCATCGTGTCGAGCGTCGGCTGATCGCCGGTATAGGCGTGCACCGTGGTCATGAAGCCCTTTTCGATGCCGAAGGCGTCGTTGAGCACCTTGGCCACCGGTGCCAGACAGTTGGTCGTGCACGAGGCATTGGAGATGACGATGTGGTCCTTGGTCAGCTTGTCGTGGTTGACGCCGTAGACCACGGTCAGGTCGGCGCCATCGGCGGGCGCCGAGACCACGACCCGTTTGGCACCGGCCGTCAGATGCGCCGAAGCCTTCTCCTTTGTCGCGAAGATACCGGTGCATTCGAGCACGATGTCGACACCGAGTTCCTTCCACGGCAGTTTCGAGGGATCGCGTTCCGACGTCACCTTGAAGCTGTCGCTGCCGACCGAGATCGTGTCGCCGGACACCGTCACCTCGGAGGGAAAACGTCCGTGCACGCTGTCGTAGCGCAAAAGATGGGCATTGGTCTCCACCGGACCGAGGTCGTTCACGGCCACGACGTCAATGTCCTTGCGGCCCGATTCGTAGATGGCCCGGACGATGTTCCGGCCGATGCGGCCAAATCCGTTGATGGCGACTTTTGCGGTCATCGATATTTCCTTCAGGAGCTCTTGCGCGGAGGCACGCCGGTGATCGTTCGAACGCCGCCGGCCCGGCCTGCTGGCAGCGATCGCACCCAAGGCCCGCGGACGAGGCGCTTCATAGCGGCGGTAGGGCAAAGAATCCAGCCGCAACCACGCCTGGACCGGTGGATTCGTCGATCCTGACGCGCCGACGCGGCCATCTCCGCCGCCTGCGGCTCAGTTCCGGTCGGCCAATCGCGCTTCCACGGCCTGCACCACCGCTTCGGCGGTGATGCCGAAATGGCTGTAGAGCTCCTCGTAGGGAGCGCTGGCACCGAAACCGTCCATGCCGATGAAGATGCCGTCGGGGCCGATCATCCGGTCCCAGCTCTGGCGCACGCCGGCCTCGATCGCCACCTTCACCGCCGCCGATCCGACGATCGCGGCGTGATATTCCGCGCTCTGCATGGCAAAACGCTCCATCGACGGCACCGACACGACCCGCGCGGGATGCCCCTTCGCCTCAAGCAGGCGCCGCGCCGCCAGCGCGATCTCGACTTCCGATCCGGTGGCGAACAATGTCACGACCTCGTCGTCGCTGGCCGGTGCGAGATCGTACGCACCGAAGCGGCATAGATTTTCTTCCGTGTGGTCGGTGCGCACCGCCGGCAGGTTCTGGCGCGTCAGTGCCAGAACGGAAGGCGCCTTGCCGTCCTCGAGCGCCAATTGCCAGCATTCGGCGGTTTCGATTGCGTCGGCCGGCCGATAGACGCGCAGATTGGGGATCGCCCTCAAGGCCGACAGGTGCTCGACGGGCTGATGGGTCGGCCCGTCTTCACCCAGACCGATCGAATCGTGCGTCATCACGTAGATGACGCGCTGGCCCATCAGCGCCGACAGCCGGATCGAAGGCCGGCAATAATCGGTGAACACGAGGAAGGTGCCGCCATAGGGAATGATGCCGCCATGCAGCGCCATGCCGTTCATCGCCGCCGCCATGCCATGTTCGCGGATGCCGTAATAGATATAGCGGCCCGTATAATCGCCGGGCGCGATCGGCCCGGTCTGGCTGGTCTTGGTGTTGTTCGACCCGGTCAGGTCGGCCGAGCCGCCGATCGTTTCCGGCAACGCCGCATTGATGACCTCGAGCGCCATCTCGGAGGATTTCCGGGTCGCCACCTTCGGTTTGTCCTTGGCGAGCGCCATCTTGTAATCGGCGATCGCCGCCTCGAACCCGCCCGGCAGCTCGCCGCGCATGCGGCGCTCGAACTCGCTGCGGATCTCGGCCTCGGTCTCGGCCAGCCGGCCTTCCCACTCCTTGCGCTCCTTGACCGAACGCAGGCCGGCCAGACGCCACATGTCGAGAATGTCGGACGGCACCTCGAAGGGCGCGGCGTCCCATCCAAGCGCGGCGCGCGCGCCGGCGATCTCCTCGTCGCCAAGCGGCGAGCCGTGCGCCTTGCTGGTACCGGCCCGGTTCGGCGCGCCGAAGCCGATCGTCGTCTTGCAGGCGATCATGCTGGGCCGGTCGGAGGCACGCGCCGCCTCGATCGCCTCGGCGATCGCGTCCGGATCATGGCCGTCGCAACGCTGCGTGTGCCAGCCCGACGCCTCGAAGCGGGCGCATTGATCGGTCGAATCCGAAAGCGACACCGCACCGTCGATCGAAATGCCGTTATCGTCGAAAAAGACGATCAGCTTGCCGAGCTCGAGATGGCCGGCCAGCGAGATCGCCTCCTGGCTGATGCCTTCCATCAGACAGCCGTCGCCGGCTAGCACATAGGTATGGTGGTCGACCAGCGCATCGCCGAAGCGCGCATTGAGGATGCGTTCGGCCAGCGCCATGCCGACCGCATTGGCCAACCCCTGGCCGAGCGGACCGGTTGTGGTCTCGATGCCGGCGGCATGGCCGAACTCGGGATGTCCCGCCGTCCTGGACCCGAGCTGGCGGAAATTCTTGATCTCGTCGATGGTGATGTCTTCGTAGCCGGTCAGATAGAGCAGCGAATAAAGCAACATCGAGCCATGGCCGGCCGACAGCACGAAGCGGTCGCGGTCGGGCCAGTCGGGACGATGCGGGTCGTGCTTGAGAAACTTCTTGTATAGGACCGTCGCGATATCGGCCGCGCCCATCGGCAGGCCCGGATGACCGGATTTCGCTTTCTCGACCGCATCGGCGGACAGGAACCGGATCGCGTTCGCCATACGGTCGTGTTTATCGCGTGAAGACATGTTTGCTCTCTAGGTCGTGAAGCCGCCGTGCAGTGGAGCGGAAAAAATCCCCGAAAACCGCCCCTCGTGAAAGGCAGGCTCCACATAGCAGGTGGCGACCGGGAGTCAACAAACCCGCCGGCGGCCCCTCGGCGAAACCGGATTCGACACTGTTGCGACCAATAGCTGGGGAGGCCGGGCGCTGCGTGTTGACGCACCATTCACGCGCCGTCTAATCTTTCGCCGATAAGGCGTTAGGAATGCGCCTTGATTCGGGATTACCCCAAGGGAATGACCGGCGAAGCCACATTAAAAGAGGTTCTGGCGCGTCTCGCGAAGGCGATGGACGCGCTCGAAAACGCTGCCGCGGCCCGCCTTGAACAGGACCAGGACTATGCCGAGGCCGAAGCCGAGGTTCAGCGCATGAATGCCGACCGCGCGCGCCTGGCCCAGGAGCTGGACGCGTCCGAAGCGCGCGCCGAGCGCCTGGCGGACGCCAACAAGGAGGTGTCGCGGCGCCTCGTCACGGCGATGGAAACGATCCGCGCCGTGCTTGACCGATAATGGATGGCGAAAGATGGCGCAGGTCACCGTCACGATCGATGGAAAATCCTACCGGATGGCCTGCGACGAAGGCCAGGAGGAGCACCTTGTCGAACTCGCCGGCCGCTTCGATCGCTATATCGGCCATCTCAGGGGCTCGTTCGGCGAAATCGGCGATCACCGGCTCGCCGTCATGGCCGGCATCATGGTGATGGACGAGCTGTCCGAGCTGCAGCGCCGCATGAAAGGGCTGGAAAGCGAGGTCGGCACCTTGCGCAAGACGCGTGACGACGCCCTGGTCAAGGCCGACAAGAATGACGCCGCACTGATCGGAACGCTCGCCGAGATGGCCGAACGTATCGAGGCGCTGGCGGCGCGGCTATCCGTCAAGACCAAGGCCGAGGGCTAACGCCCATCCTGCTTTGAACGGCCGGTCATGACCTCGGGGTTTTCGCGATGCCCGCGCGATACCGGTTTCGCGGGCGGTGTGGCGGCAGTGTCGCGACAGACTGCTTGACCCGCGTCCCGGGCTGGGGCATCCACGCGCCCGACCCGTGCCGGCATCCCGACCGGCACGTTTGCGAATCGTTGCGGAGATCGACATGGCCGACGACATCACCGAGCCCACCACCGAAACCGTCGCAGCCGGCCAGTTGCGGGCCTTCATCGAGCGCATCGAGCGCCTGGAGGAGGAAAAGAAGACGATCGCCGACGATATCAAGGAAGTCTATGCCGAGATGAAGGGCACGGGGTTCGATACCAAGGCGGTGCGCACGCTGGTGCGGCTGCGCAAGCAGGATCAGGCCGAGCGTCAGGAGGCCGAGGCGATCCTCGATCTCTACAAGGCCGCTCTCGGCATGGCCTGAGGCGCCGGCCCGCTCACATCCAAAACGTCGCCGCTGACTGGGCGGCGACGGCCCTTGAACCGGCCATCCGCATCGTGACGGCGTTTCGTCGAAGCACCGTCACCGATGTTCGGTGGATCGCGGTCCGATATTTTCCGAAAACCGGGTTTCCCGTTCGAGATCGTGCGCTATTCGACGTCGAGCACGATCTTGCCGATGTGCTGGCCCTCCTCCATCCGCTCATGCGCGCGCCAGGCATCGCGCAGCGGAAAAATCATGTCCATGACCGGCGCGACCCGCCTTTCGGCCAGAAGCGGCCAAACCTGGCGTTCCAGCGCCGCCGCGATCGCGCCTTTGAAGTCGGCCGTTCTCGGCCGCAGGGTCGATCCGGTATGAACCAGGCGCTTGAGCATCAGCTTGGAGAAATCCGCGCTGGCGACCGCGCCGTTCAGGAAGGCGATCTGGACGATGCGGCCGTCGACCGCTGCCGCCTGGTAGTTGCGCCCGATATAGTCGCCGCCGACCATGTCGAGAATCACATCGACCCCCCTGGTCTGCGTCGCCTCGGCGACGACGGCGACGAAATCCTCGTTGCGATAATTGACGGCGCGGTCGGCGCCCAGTTCCAGGCAGGCTGCGCATTTTTCGTCCGACCCGGCCGTGGTGATGACATAGGCGCCGAAGGCCGAGGCGAGCTGGATCGCGGTGGTGCCGATTCCCGACGAGCCGCCATGGACAAGAAACCGTTCGCCCTCCTTCAACCCGCCGCGCTCGAAGACGTTGTGCCAGACGGTAAAGAAGGTTTCCGGCAGGGCCGCCGCTTCTGTCAGCGTGAAGCCGTGCGGCACCGGCAAGGCATTGCTGGCCGGTACGACGCAATATTGCGCATAGCCGCCGCCGGGCGCCAGCGCGCAGACCGGATCGCCCACCGACCAGCGGCGCGCGCCCTCGCCGAGCGCGACGACCTCGCCGGCGATTTCCAGCCCCGGCAGATCGGACGCGCCGGGCGGCGGCGGATAAGCGCCTTTGCGTTGCAGCACGTCGGGCCGGTTGACGCCGGCAGCGCGGACCCTGACCAGGATCTCGCCGGCGCCGGGCAGCGGCACGGCGCGTTTTTCCGGTTTCAGCACCATCGGCCCGCCGGGCTCGGTGATGGCGATCGCCGTCATGGATTCGGGAATTTTAACCGTCATATCCGATTTCGCCTCCTGCCAGCATGCGCGGCACGAATTGATTCTCCAGCGCCCGCGAATGTATCCTTCAATCGCCGCCCGGCCAATCAGGAGGGGACGATGATCTTCGCGGACGACCAACCGAAAAAGGCACGCGCACACGAGATCGGGCAGGATGTGTCGCTGCTGTCGGAGCACGAACTGGCCGAGCGTGTGGAGATGTTGCGTGCCGAAATCGCCCGGCTCGAAGCCGAGATGGCGGCACGGGGCACGACCAAGGCGGCGGCCGAGGCGCTTTTTCGGCGCGGCTGAGGCCGGCTGAACCCAAACCTGCGCGGGAGCGCAAAGACCGCCGAGGCGGGCCGCGCGGCACCTGGGCTCCAGGTCGCAAATCCGCCGCAATCATCGGTGCTCAAGCGGCACCCGCCATCCCGTCGTGGAGCCCGCCATGTTTGCCAGTTTCGGACCGATCCTCGCCCTGCTCGGCGGCACCGCCTTTCTGCTGATCGGCTCGGGCTTGCACGGCCTGCTTCTGCCGCTGCGCGGCCAGATGGAGGGGTTTTCAACCGCATCGCTCGGCCTGCTCGGCACCGCCTGGGCGGGGGGCTTCGTCGCCGGCTGCATCATTGCCCCGCATCTGGTGCGCCGTGTCGGCCATGTGCGCTCCTTCGGCGCCTTCGCCGCCACCGGCGCCATCATCGCGCTTCTGACCGGATTGGTGGTGCAGGAATATTTCTGGATTTTCCTGCGCATCTTCACCGGTTTTGCGATGGCCGGCGCCTTCATGGTCATCGAAAGCTGGCTCAACGAGCGCGCCACCAACGAAAATCGTGGCACGGTGTTCGGCCTTTACATGATGGTCACATACGCCTCGCTGATGGCCGGCCAGATGATGCTGGCGAGCGGAACCGTCGCCACGCCGACCTTTTTCATGATCACCGGCATCTTTTTCTGCCTCGCCCTGATCCCCACGACCGTGTCGGCACAGGCAAGCCCGCGCCCCCTGCACAATGTCTCGCTCGACCTGAAAGGGCTCTATCGCAATTCGCCGGTCGCCTTCGCCGGCTGCCTGCTGATCGGCGTCGCCAACGGCGCCTGGGGCACGCTCGGCGCGGTCTACGGCGCGCGCATCGGCATCTCCACCGCCGAGATCGCACTGATGATGAGCATCGCCGTGATCGCCGGCGCCGTCCTTCAGATGCCCGCCGGTCGCCTGTCGGACCGCACCGACCGTCGCTTCGTGCTGGCCGGCGCCGCCGGCGGAGCGGCCGTGATCGGCCTCATGATCTTTCTCTTGGCCGCACGGGCCGGCACCGCCGTGATCGCGCTCACCGCCGCCTACGGCGCGCTCGCCTACACGCTCTATTCGATCGCCGTCGCTCACGCCAACGACCACGCCGACCCCGAGGATTTCGTCAAGGTCTCCGGAGGCTTGCTGCTTCTATACGGCTTCGGCACCATGATCGGCCCGCTGCTGGGCGCCGTTTTGATGGCCGCTTGGCGACCCGAAAGCCTGTTTCTGGCAACCGGGCTCGCCCATCTGGCGCTCGCCGGCTATACGATGCTGCGCGTCAGCCGCCGCGCGCCGGTCCCCGTCGAGGAGCGCGAAACCTTCACGTCGCATCCCTCCGAGCGCGCGCTGACCCCGGAAGGCCTGCATCTCGATCCGCGCAGCGAGGCGGTCGCGGAAGCGGAAGCGACCCAGGAACCGGCGCGCGTGTCAAACCCATAGGCCCGGCACGCCAAATCGCGGTGCGGACCGTAACGCGCTTCGGCGCGCCGCCGTTCCTCCGCCCGTTCGGCCGAAAACCGGTTCCCACTTTTTTGCCGGATGCTCTACCATGGCAGCGATGAGCACGCCCGATGCCTTTGCCGCAATCGCCGACCCAAATCGGCGCCATCTGCTGGAAGAGCTGCGCCGCGGCCCCAGAACGGTCGGCGAACTGGCCGCCGGGCTGCCGATCTCACGTCCCGCCGTTTCGCAGCATCTGAAAATCCTGCTCGACGCCGGGCTGGTCGTTGCCCGGGCGGCAGGAACCAAGCGCCTTTACGCCGTCGACAATGACGGCTTCCTCGGGCTGAACCTGTGGCTCGATCAGTTCTGGGAAGGATAGAAAGGCCCGCAAGGGGCCACGGGCTCTGGCCTATGCCGGCCCGTGGCGCCTTGATCAGTGCCTGGTCGGCGGGGATTCCATCTTTTCGATTTCGTCCTTCAGCGCCAGTTTCCTGCGCTTCAGCCGATTGATTTCAAGGTCGTCGACCGACGGATGGGCCAGGGCCTCGTCGATCTCGCGTTCGAGTTCTCCATGCTTGCGCCGCAATTCCTCAAGATGGGATGCTAGAGACATGTGTGTCGTTCCCTTTCATCTGGTCCTCGAAGCGTGTGCCGAGCCGCGTTTTTAGCGACTCGTGACACTGCCATGACAGTGTGCCACCTGTTTGCCGACAAGTCGAACGCCGGGTAGTAGCATTTTCCGGACGGGCGAAATGTGCTATGGCCGAAAGGCGATGCGGCGCCCGTCGGGCTCGCCGGAAAGGCGGGAATTCAGCGCCGGGGAATCTTTGATGCAAGACCAGGAACAAGCCGAAATTCGTCTCGAATTTGCGCGCTTGAAGCAAGAACATGCGGATTTCGACGCCGCCATCCAGGCCATGATCTCCACGGGCTGCGATCCCCTGCAGGTGCAGCGCATGAAGAAGAAGAAGCTGGCGCTCAAGGACCGCCTGCGCGAGCTCGAAGACAGCATCATTCCCGACATCATCGCCTGATCCGCACGCACGAACGGCCCGCGCCGCGCCGGCGGCCCGTCGCTTGCGACAACGGGTGGTTTCGGCTAAGGCGCCTGTTGCCTCCTTCACATGGGATCAGCCCTTGCAAAGCCCTGCTCGCGACGTCGCCATCATCATGGGAAGCCAATCGGACTGGCCGACCATGCGCCATGCCGCCGACACATTGGCAAAGCTCGATATCGGCCACGACGCGCTGATCGTCTCGGCGCACCGCACGCCGGAACGGCTTTACGAATTCGCCCGCACGGCGCGCGACAAGGGCTACCGTGTCATCATCGCCGGCGCCGGCGGCGCGGCCCATCTGCCCGGTATGACGGCATCGATGACGCCGCTGCCGGTTTTTGGCGTACCGATCGAATCCAAGGCGCTTTCGGGCCAGGATTCGCTGCTGTCGATTGTCCAGATGCCGGCCGGCATCCCGGTCGGCACGCTGGCGATCGGTCGCGCCGGCGCCGTCAACGCGGCGCTGCTGGCGGCTGCCGTGCTGGCGCTTGGCGATGCCGACCTCGCGACCAGGCTCGACCATTACCGCGAACGCCAAAGCGAGCAGGTGGCGGCACGTCCCGCCGACGACGCATGACGGCGCCGCTTTGCCCGGGCGCGACCATCGGCATTATCGGGGGCGGCCAACTCGGCCGCATGCTTGCCGGCGCCGCCGCCCGACTGGGTTACAAGACGGTGATCCTCGACCCGCAACCCGACTGCCCGGCCGCACAACTGGCATCAAGCCAGATCGTCGGTGCCTATGACGACCCCACCGCCCTCGCCACCCTCGCCGGCAGCGCCGACGTCGTGACCTACGAGTTCGAAAACGTCCCCGTCGCGGCCGCGAGGTCGCTCGCCGAGCGGCTTGGCGTATTGCCGCCACCCAAGGCACTCGACATCGCCCAGGATCGCCTGACGGAAAAAACCTTTCTCAACGACGCCGGCATATCCACAGCCCGCCATTTCGCTGTGGACAGCGACGCCGACCTCGCCGCCGCGCTCGACGCGCTTGGCGGAAGCGGCGTGCTCAAGACGCGCCGTCTCGGTTATGACGGCAAGGGCCAGCGGGTGCTGCGCGGCCTCGCCGCTGGCGCGTGCCGGGGCGTGGTCGCGGCTATGGGCGACGTTCCTCTGATCCTCGAGGAACTCGTCGATTTCAGTTTTGAATTTTCCGTCATCGCGGCGCGCGCCGCCGACGGAACGGTGCAGGCATACGACCCCGCCCGCAACGAACATCGCGAGGGCATTCTGCGCCGCTCCCTGGTGCCGGCCGGCATCGAGCCGGCAACTCTTGCTGGCGCGCGTGCAAGCACTTTTGCACTTATGGAGGCTCTCGGCTACGTCGGCGTCATCGGCGTCGAGTTCTTTGCGCTCGCCGACGGCGGCTTCCTCGTCAACGAATTTGCGCCGCGCGTTCACAATTCCGGCCACTGGACAGACGCCGCCTGTGCGGTCTCGCAATTCGAACAACACATCCGCGCCGTTGCCGGCCTGCCGCTCGGCGATCCCCGGCGCCATTCAAACGCGGTGATGGAAAACCTGATCGGAGCCGAGATCGACGAGGCTGCCGACCTCATGCGCCAGCCGGACACGGTATTGACGCTCTACGGCAAGGCCGAAACGCGGCCCGGCCGCAAGATGGGCCATGTCACGCGGATCGCGCCGCTTTCGGCGAAAGGTTGACACCCCGCCGCCGGATCGTTTAAGGACCGCGCGAGCTTACGGCGCGCCTCCCCGGCGCGCCTTTCACGTTGGGCCCTTTCGGGTCGGCATGACGGACCGGAACAATGAAGATCAAGAATTCGCTTAAGGCGTTGAAATCCCGTCACCGCGACAACCGGATGGTTCGCCGCAAGGGCCGGATTTACATCATCAACAAGGCCAATCCGCGCTTCAAGGCCCGCCAGGGCTGAAGCTGGAAATCGCACCGAAAGGCGCGAGCCGGCTTTCCCACGACTGCCGATCGCACCATGCCGACTCGGCATGCGGCGCGCCGAGCATCGATCACGGTTTTTTCAGTTTGACGTTCCGCGGACGGGGACTAGATTCCCGGCCATGCGGAGCGTTTTGCGATTCTCTAGATTAGTTTCTTGCGTCCTGGGCATTGCGCTCCTGTCCGTCGGTGCGGCCGTGGCTGCTGAGCCCGCGGCGCGTGAGGAAGCCGAAACTTCACGCCTGGACACGCTGTTCATGGACCTGAAGCGCGAACGCAACGAAAAGGCGGCCGAACGCATCGCCCAGCGCATCTGGGACGAATGGATGAAATCAGGCAGCGCCACGATCGACCTCCTGCTGCAATGGTCGAGTGAGGCGACGCGCAAGAAGGAATTCGCCGTCGCGCTCGATTTCCTCGACCAGATCGTCATGCTCGAGCCCGACTACGCCGAAGGCTGGAACCGGCGCGCGACCGTCCATTACATGATGGACAGCTATTCCAAGTCCATGGCCGACATCGAACGCACGCTCAATCTGGAGCCGCGCCATTTCGGCGCCCTGTCCGGCATGGGCGCGATCCTCAAGGCGACCGGGCGCAAGGAACTGGCCTTACGCGCCTATGAACGCGTGCTGGCGATCTACCCGATGATGCGCAACGCCCAGAACGAGGTCGTTACCTTGACCGAAGAGCTGGCTGGCGAAGGCATTTGAGCGAAACCCGATCTCACACGGTCTCAACGACAGTCCGTCCGATCCACGTCACCGGCAAGCCACTCCCGCGATGAATCTCGTCTACGCATTCTGCGCTTTCCTGCTTGCCCTGATCCTGGTCGCCGCCGGCGTCACCCGCGTCGGCGTATGGATGGCGGAGAGAAAAAACCCGCCATCGGGAAGCTTCGCCACCGTCAACGACACCCGCATGCATTTCGTGCGCGTGCCGGCGGCCGCCGACGCGCCGCTTCCCCCGATCGTCTTCATCCACGGCGCCAGCGGCAATCTGCGCGATGCGATGCTGCCGCTGCGCAAAACCCTGGAAGGGCGCGCCGACATGCTGTTCGTCGACCGTCCCGGTCACGGATGGTCGGCGCGCGGCCCGGCCGACAACGCCACGCCGGCCGGCCAGGCAAAAACCATCGCCGCGTTGATGGATCATCTCGAGATTGGCCCGGCAATCGTGGTCGGTCATTCCTTCGGCGGTGCCATTGCCGCCACCTTCGCCCTCGATCACCCGCAAAAGACCGCCGGCCTGGTTTTCCTGGCGGCCGTATCGCACCCGTGGCCGGGCGCCGGCACCGCCTGGTATTATGAACTGACCGCCACCCCGCTGATCGGACGATTGTTTTCCGAAACGCTCGCGCTTCCGGGCGGCGCCCTGCGCATGGCGGCCGCGACCGCCTGCGTCTTCGCCCCCAACCGCCTTCCGGAGGGTTATGCCCAAGAGGCCGGTATCGGGCTTGTTTTGCGGCCCGGAACCTTTCGCGCCAATGCGCAGGACGTCACCGGCCTCTACGACTATGTCACCCAGGTGGCCCCCCGCTACGGTGAAATCGACACCCCGACCGTGGTGATCTCGGGCAGGCGCGACACCGTGGTCTACGAGGAGATCCATTCGACCGGGCTTGCGCGCGACATTCCCGGCGCGCGCGCGGTATGGATCGACAATCTCGGCCACAAGCCGGACTGGACCGCGCCCGATCTCACCGTGGCGGCGATCGAAACGGTCGCCGGCCTCGACCGTGATCTTGCCGCCGCCGCGCGCGAGGTCGAAGTCCGGATCGCCGACGATGCGTTCGGTCCGATCGAGAATTGCCCCGACGAGAAGCCGCCTTTAAACGCTGCATCCCGGTAGCACGCGAACCGCCTTGCCCCGTGCGGGTCAGATGCCGCTCAGCCCGTCCGAGCCAATATAGGCGATCCTGAGCATGTTGGTGGCGCCAGGCGTCCTGAGCGGCACGCCCGCCGTCACGATGATACGGTCGCCGGGGCGGCAGAAGCCTTCGGAAAAGGCGATACGGCAAGCCCGATCGACCATATCGTCGAGATCGGTCGCATCCGGCGTGACCACGCAGTGCGTGCCCCACACGAGCGACAGGCGACGCGCCGTCTCAACCACCGGCGACAAGGCGATGATCGGCACTTGCGGCCGCTCGCGCGCCGCGCGCAGACCCGTCGTACCCGATGAGGTGTAGCACACGATCGCCGACAGCTTCAGCGTCTCGGCGATCTGGCGCGCGGCCAGCGAGATCGCATCCGCGCCGGTCGCTTCAGGCTCGGCGCGCTGGGCATGGACGATGCCGGCATAGGTCGGATCCTTTTCGACCTGCTCGGCGATCGCGTTCATCATCCCCACCGCCTCGACCGGATAGTCGCCGGCCGCCGATTCGGCCGACAGCATGATGGCGTCCGCGCCCTCGAAAACCGCAGTGGCAACGTCCGACACCTCCGCCCGGGTCGGCGCCGGGGCGGAGATCATCGATTCCAGCATCTGCGTGGCGACCACCACCGGCTTGCCGGCGCGCCGCGCGGCGCGGGTAAGCTGTTTCTGGATGCCCGGAACGGCCTCGATCGGCATTTCCACCCCGAGATCGCCGCGCGCCACCATCAACGCGTCCGAAAGCTCGATGATTTCGGCAAGCCGCGCCACCGCCTGGGGTTTTTCGATCTTCGACATCAGCGCCGCGCGTCCCCGCGCCACCTTGCGCACCTCGGCGAGATCCTCGGGCCGCTGGATGAAGGACAGCGCGATCCAGTCGACGCCCGCCTGCAGCACCGCGTCGAGGTCGCGGCGATCCTTGTCGGTCAGCGCCCCGACGGGCAGGTCGGTGTCGGGCAGGCTCACGCCCTTGCGATCGGATATTGTCGTGCCCGCGACAACTTCGGCCTCGATCGCGGTTCCCGTCGTCCCGACGGCCTTGAGCTGCAACCGGCCGTCATCGATCAGCAGCCGGTCGCCCTTCTTGACCGAACGCAGGATTTCGGGATGCGGCAACTCGACACGGCTCGAATCGCCCGGTTCCGGATTGTCGTCGAAGGTGAAGGTCTGGCCGACCTCCAGTTCGACCGCGCCGTCGGCGAACTTGCCGACCCGCAATTTCGGTCCCTGCAGATCCGCCAGAATGCCGATCGGCCGACCGACGGCCTTTTCGACCTTGCGGATACGCTCGACAAGCGTACGCATCAGCGGATGGTCGGCATGGCTCATATTGATGCGGAAGACGTCCGCGCCGGCTTCGTAGAGCCTGCGGATCATGGCCTCCTCGGACGAGGCCGGCCCGAGTGTCGCCAGGATCCGGACCTTGCGGCTGCGTTTCATTGATTTCCCGTTCCCGTGACGGCGGCGGTCCCGTCGGTTGCCGGCTCGTCCGTGAGCTGGACCATCCAGCTCGCCTGCTGACCGGTATCATATTCCTGGAACCCGGCTCGCTGGAAGCCGCGCGGGATGCAGTCGCGCACGCCGACGATTTTGAATTCCTTGTCGGCGATGCACATGTTGATCGGCCCGTCCCAGCGTCCGCCCCGTTCGGCATCTTCCGCATAAAGATAATAGTAGCGTGACGACAGCCGTCCCTCGATCAAGGTTTTGCAGGTCGAGCCCTCGATATGCCACCACCCCTCGGTAATCCAGCCCGCGCTGGCGCGATAGCCGATGGCCACGCCGACGAGGTTCTGCGTGGCGTTGCAAACGCGGAAATCGGCCCTCGCCGATTGCGTGGTGCCTGCGAGAACGAGGAAAACCAGAACGGGAAGCGACACGCCGACGCAGCGGACTGCAGATCGAACGCCTGCAAAATCCATAACGCTGTCCCTCACCCGTGAACGAAACATGGTCCGTTCCTCCTTTTCGGAAAACTGCAGGCCCGTGTCAACGCGGCCTCGCCGCCATTGCCCGACCCGTGGCGGCACGATCGCCTTTGGCATCTGCCACAACAGTGTCGAAACAACGGCATTGCCATCCGCCATCGGTCGTGAAAGGACATGCACCGCCTCTTCCATTCGGTCAATCGGACAGGTTCCCGCTTTTCGGTTTGCTACGCTTATGACCCGCACCGCCCTCTTTTCACCCGTCGAGATCGTGGACGGCGCCCGCGAGCGCGGTATCGTCCTGATCGGCGACCATGCCCGCAACGCCGTGCCTGACGAATACGGCGATCTCGGTATTCCGGCCGCCGAGTTCGACCGCCACATCGCCTACGATATCGGCGTGGAATGGGTGGTGCGGCGCCTTGCCGCCCTGATCGGCGCTCCGGCCGTTCTGGCCGGCTTCTCGCGGCTGCTGATCGACCCCAATCGCGGCGAGGACGACCCGACACTGATTCGCCAGCTCTATGACGGCACGGTCGTAAGCGGCAACTATCCGATCACCGCACATGAACGCGAGCGCCGGCTCGACCGGTTCTACCGTCCCTACCACGACGCCGTCGCGGCCATGACCGCCTCGGTCGCCGCGGCGAGCCGGCGCGCGCCCTTCATCGTTTCGATCCACTCCTTCACCCCCGCCATGCAGGGTCGGCGCCGGCCCTGGCATGTCGGCATTCTGTGGGACAGCGACGACCGCGCGGTGAAGCCGGTGCTGGAGGCGCTGCGCGCAGATCCCGACCTCGTGGTGGGCGACAACGAACCCTATGACGGCGCGTTGCGCGGCGACACGATGTTCCGCCATGCCACCGTCAACGGCTACCCGCATCTATTGATCGAGCTGCGCCAGGACCTGATCGCGACCGAAGCCGGCGCAACGCGCTGGGCCCAGCGGCTGGCACCGATCCTTGACGCGGTCGACCGCCGGGACGATATGCATCGGGTGGAGCAGTTCGGTTCGCGAACCGGCCCGGTCTGACAGGGAGCGATCGCATGACGAAATTGACGCCAGAACAGCAGCGCGACTTCGAGGCTGCCGCATTCCGCGCCTTGCGCGATCATCTGCGGGCGCGGCCCGACGTACAGAATATCGACCTGATGAACCTGGCCGGCTTTTGCCGCAACTGCCTGTCCAACTGGTACCGCGACGCGGCCGAGGCCGAAGGCGTCACGCTGTCGAAGGAGGACGCACGCGAGATCGTCTACGGCATGCCCTACGAGGAATGGCGCGCAAGGCACCAGACCGAGGCCTCAGCCGACCAGAAGGCCGCTTTCGAGAAAAGCCATCCGCGGCACGATTAGAGATCGAGCACCAGGCGCGGCAGGAACCGGCCGGGGATAGAGCCGGAGGGCGACTGGCCATCGTCCCGCGCGCCGTATTTGCGGTAAAAGGCCACCGCATCGGGGTCGGCCTCGATGATCATGCGCCGGGCGCCGCCTTGCCGGCACGCCGCCACCGCCCATGTGAACAGCATGCCTCCCACACCGCAGCCCATCGCCTCGGGAGCGACAAACAGTTTTTCCAGATCCGCCTCGTCATCGGCAAGCGCGATCTCGGCAACGCCGACGATCGCGCCGTCGCGCAGGGCAACCTGCAGCCGGGCCCGGTCGAGTTCGGGCTCCGTCAACGTGAGTTCCTCGCGGCAGGCCTCCATGAACGCCCGGTCATAACCCCAATGGGCCTTGGATTGCAGGCACACGGCCGTCAGCAAGCCGGCTTCGCCCGGTCGCGGCGGCCGCAATGTCACGGCAGAGGCCGTCCCGCGCACCGGCCCTACCCTTGCTCGACCGTCTCGCGCAGCATCTCCAGTTCCAGCCATTCCTCCTCCATGGCGGCCAGTTCCATCTTCTTATCGTCGAGCTTTGCGGCAATCTTCGCAAATCCTTCCGGATCGCGCACGTAAAACTCCGGATCGGCGAGCCGGACTTCCAGTTTTTCGATCTCGCCTTCAGCCTGATCGATCTTGCCCGGCAAGGTCTCGAGCGCGAATTTTTGCTTGTAGGACAGTTTCCGGGCCGGCTGTCTGGCCGGTTGCGGTCGCGCGGCCGATGACGACAGGGCGCCGTCCGGCTTGGCCCCGCCTTTCTTGTCGCCGCCGCCAAGCGCAAAGCGCGCGCTGCCGCGCTGGGCAAGCATGTCGCTATAGCCTCCGGCATAGTCGACCCAACGGCCGCCTCCCTCCGGGGCGATCGTGCTGGTCACCGTGCGGTCGAGGAAGTCGCGATCGTGGGAGACCAGGATCACCGTGCCGGAAAAGCCGGCGACGAGTTCCTGCAACAGGTCGAGCGTTTCCATGTCGAGATCATTGGTGGGCTCGTCGAGCACCAGAAGATTGGCCGGCCGCGCCAGAAGCCGGGCCAGGATCAGCCGCGCCTTCTCGCCGCCCGACAATTCCCGTACCGGCGTACGCGCCTGCTCCGGCTTGAACAGGAAATCCTTCATATAGGAGACGACGTGGCGTTCCTCGCCATTGACGGAGACCGTCTCGCCGCGGCCATCGGTCAGGAAATGCGCCAGGGTCTCGTCAGGGTCGAGTGCGTCTCGCCGCTGGTCGAGCGTGGCGATCTCAAGGTTCACGCCGAGCCGAACCGTGCCGCTGTCCGGCTCAAGCGCGCCGATAAGCATTTTCAAAAGCGTGGTCTTGCCGGCTCCGTTCGGGCCGACAAGACCGACCCGGTCGCCGCGCTGGATACGGATCGAGAAATTGTCGACCACCGGCGGACCGTCGAAGCGTTTGGCGATCGCCTTGGCCTCGATGACGAGCTTGCCCGAGTCCGTCGCGTCGCTTGCCACCAGTTTCGCCGCGCCCTCCGCGCCGCGATGATTGCGAAACCGCTCGCGCAGCGTGGTCAATTCGCCGAGACGGCGCACATTGCGCTTGCGCCGCGCGGTCACCCCATAGCGCAGCCAGTGCTCCTCGCGCGCGATCTGGCGGCCGAGTTTGTGCTGTTCGCGCTCCTCTTCCTCCAGAAGCGTGTCGCGCCAGGCCTCGAAATGGGCGAACCCCTTGTCGAGACGCCGCGCCACGCCACGGTCGAGCCACACCGTCGCGCGTGTCACGGTCTCCAGGAACCGCCGGTCGTGCGAGATCACCACCACGGCGGAGGCGGTACGCGAAAGCTCGTCCTCCAGCCATTCGATCGTCGAAAGGTCAAGATGGTTGGTCGGCTCGTCGAGCAGCAGGATGTCCGGTGCGGGCGCGAGAACCCGGGCAAGCGCGGCCCGGCGCGCCTCGCCGCCCGAAAGCAGCTGCGGATCCGCGCCGGCCTCGAGCCCCAGGCTTTCGATCAGATAAGCCGCGCGATACGGATCGTCCGCCGGGCCGAGCCCAGCCTCGACATAGTCCTCGACAGTGGAAAACCCTTCGAAATCCGGCGCCTGCGGCAGATAGCGAACCGTCACGGCGGGGTGACGAAACACCTCGCCATCCTGCGGTTCGACCAGCCCGGCCGCGATCTTCAGCAAGGTCGACTTGCCCGAACCGTTGCGCCCGACAAGAGCGATCTTTTCGCCCGGCGCGACCGAAAGCGTTACCTCATCGAGCAGCGGCGTGCCGCCGAAGGTGAGCCGGATGGCGTCGAGGCGCAGAAGCGGTGGAGCCATGGTCGGTCAGCCCGCCTTTTTCGGTTGCGGATGGGCAAGCAGCACGGCGCGGCCCGTCTCGAGGGAAAGGTGCAGCGGACCGGCCACTTCGTTCGACAGGGTGAGCGAGGATCCGAAAGCGATCTCGACATTGTCGAGCGGCCATTTCGCGCCCTTGACGCTCAGGCCCGACAGTGCCGAAAAGGCAAGAATGCTGAACAGCGTGCCCGGCGCATAGTCGTATCCTGCCTCCGTCCCGGCCAGGAGCGGATGGCCCTCCTCCACGCCGCTTGAAAGCATGGTCGCCACACCGCGTTCGGCCAGTCTGATCGCCACAGACATATGCAAAAAGGCGTGGTCGGCGCGCGGACCGCCGAACGCGCCCACCAGAACGAGCCCGCTCGCCCCCCTGGCCAAGGCCGCGTCGATGGCGAGTTCGCCGTCGGTCTGGTCCTTGTCCGGCGGAAAGACCTCGCGCGCGACCGCGCCGTGGCGGGCGATCTCGGATTGCGAGACCGAATCGAAATCGCCGACCCACAATTCCGGCGCGATCCCGAGCGAGGCCGCGTGGCGCATGCCGGAATCGGCCGCGATTACCCGCGTGCCGGCGAGCATGGCGTCGAGGCGCGGCGTGCGCACCACGTCGCCGCCGAGAAGAATGGCAAATCTGCTCATGCCGAGCCCAGTATCAAGGACCGGTGCCGAGAGGAAGCCCACCCGGGCCGGCCAGGTCGTTCGCCAGGCCACATTCGACGGCACGGTGTCGTCGACCGGCTTGCATGGGCCCGCGCGACGTCCTATGAAACCGGTGCTCTAACGGGGTGCCACGGCAGCTTTGCCGCGGCTGAGAGGCATTCGGGTCCGTCCCGGCCAACCCGCCGAACCTGATCCGGTTTGTACCGGCGGAGGGATTAGACGCTCCTTGCAAAGCGCCTGATTTCCCTTTCAACACGAACGAGAGGAGCCGCTCATGCGCGCACGGGGACCAACGACGATTTTAACGACCGGCCTGGCGGCCATGCTGCTCGTGCAGCCGGCGGCCGCACAAGACGCCAAGGACAAGGTCACCGTCTACACTTATGACAGCTTCACCGCCGAATGGGGTCCCGGCCCGTTGGTGGAAAAGGCTTTCGAGGCTGAATGCGCCTGCGATCTCGAATTCGTCTCGGTCGCCGATGGCGTTGCGCTTCTCAACCGACTGCGCCTGGAAGGCGATGCCGGCAAGGCCGACATCGTGCTCGGCCTCGACACCAATCTCGTCGTCGACGCCAAGCAGACCGGCCTGTTCGCCCCGCACGGGATCGACACCGGCGACGTCTCGGTTCCCGGCGGCTGGGACGACGAGTTTTTCGTGCCGTATGATTACGGTTACTTCGCCGTCGTCTACGACGGCGAAGCGATCCAGGATCCGCCCGCCAGCCTAAAGGCCCTGGTCGAGGGCGACAGCGAGGACAAGATCGTCATCCAGGACCCGCGTACCTCCACGCCTGGCCTCGGCCTGCTGTTATGGGTGAAATCGGTCTATGGCGAGGACGCCGCCGCCGCCTGGGAAAAACTTGCCGAGCGCGTTCTGACCGTGACGCCGGGCTGGAGCGAGGCCTATGGCTTGTTCACCAGCGGCGAAGCGCCGATGGTATTGTCCTACACGACCTCGCCCGCCTATCACATGATCGCCGAGGACACCGACCGCTACCGGGCGGCGGCGTTCGCGGAAGGCCATTATCTGCAGATCGAGATCGCCGGCCTGACCCAGAAGGGGGCCGAAAACCCGCTCGCGCGCGCGTTTCTTTCCTTCATGACCGGGCCGGCCTTCCAGGATGTGATCCCGGAGACCAACTGGATGTTTCCGGCCGGAAAAACCGATAAACCGCTCGATCCGGCCTTCGACAAGCTGGTTCAGCCGCAAGAAAGCCTGCTGTTCAGCCCCGAGGAGGTCGCCGAAAACCGCGACGCGTGGGTCGATGAGTGGCTGGCCGTCATGAGCCGCTGATGAGCGCCGGCCCTCCGCGGGCCGGCTTCGCCGCGCTCGCCTGCATCGCGCTGCTCGTGGCGGGTGCGGGCGCCGGCCTGCTTTTGGAAGCCATGCGTGCGCCGCAGGCGCTGCTCGCCGCGCCCGATGCCTATCTGCTGCGCATCGTGCGCTTCACGCTGTGGCAAGCCATGGTGTCGACCGTATTGTCGGTCGTGCCGGCGATCTTCGTGGCGCGTGCGCTGGCGAGTCATCCGACCTTTCCCGGGCGGGCGCTGGTGCTGCGGCTGTTTGCACTGCCGCTCGCCCTGCCGCCACTGGTCGCCGCTCTCGGCATTCTCGCGCTGCTCGGCCGGTCGGGCCTGATCGCCGATCTGTATGCCGCGCTGGGCGGCGGCCGCTGGCCGGGCATCTACGGCCTGGCCGGGATCCTGGTCGCCCACACCTTCTTCAACCTGCCGCTCGCCACACGTTTCCTGTTGCAGGCGCTCGACACCGTGCCGGCCGATCAGTGGCGCCTGGCCAGCCAGCTCGGCATGAACGCCCGCGCCCGGTTCCGCTTCGTCGAATGGCCGGCGATCCGTGCCAGCCTCGGCGGCGTCGCCGGCATCGTCTTCATGCTGTGCGTCACCTCCTTCACGATCGTCCTCGTGCTCGGCGGCGGGCCGGCCGCGACCACGCTCGAAGTGGCGATCTACCAGGCGCTGCGCTTCGATTTCGATCCCGCGCGCGCGCTGGTCCTGACCGCGTTGCAACTCGTCCTGACCGGATTTGCCCTCTATTTGCTTTTTCGCCTCGGCGCGGACCTGACCGCCGAGGCCAATCCCTCCGTGTCGGCGCGGCGCTTTTCGGCGCCCGGAACCGGCGAACGCCTTGCCAATCTATGCCTGATCGCGCTCGCCGCCACCTATGTCGCCGCGCCGCTGGCGGCGGTTCTGATCGCCGGGCTGCAGGCCGACTTGCCGCGCCTGGCCGGCGAGGCCGCCGTTCATCGCGCCGCCGCGACCAGCCTCGTCCTGGCGGTCTGCGCGGCAACCTTGTGCCTGATGCTGACCTACGCGCTCGTCAGGACGCGCCACGCGCTGGCGCGCGCGCGCGGGGCACGGCCGGCCTCGCCCGCCGAACGCGCCATGGACCAAGGCGCCAGCCTGGTGCTCGTCGTGCCGCCGATCGTTCTGGGCGCGGGCTGGTTCATCCTGTTGCGCCATTTCGCCGACGCCTTCGCCATTGCGCCGATCATGGTGATCACCGTCAATGCGGTGATGGCGATGCCGTTTGCGCTCAGGGCGCTGCGCCCGGCCCACGATGCGGCGGCCGAGCGCCACGACCGCCTCTGCGCCAGTCTCGGCATCACCGGCTTCACCCGGTTGCGGCTGATCGATTGGCCGGCGCTCAGGCGTCCTTTTCTAACCGCCTTCGCCTTCGCCATGGCCCTGTCGCTCGGCGATCTCGGCGTGATCGCGCTGTTCGGCAGCGACCAGGTGCAGACATTGCCCTATCTGCTGTTCGCGCGGCTCGGCAGTTACCGCACCGCCGACGCGGCCGGCCTCGCGCTGGTGCTGGCAGTCTTGTGTTTTGCTCTGATGCTGCTGGCCGACCAGCGCGGAAGGACCTCGTCATGACCGGCTCCGCCACCGGACCGTCCGCCGACATCGTTCTCGACCGGGTCGGGTTCGCCTATCCCGGCGGTAGCGAGATGATGTTCGATCTGACCGTGCCCGCCGGGCAGGTTTTGGCCCTGATGGGCCCCAGCGGATCGGGCAAATCGACGCTTTTGTCGCTGATTGCCGGCTTCGAGACGCCGCGATCGGGCCGCATCCTGATCGGCGGCCGCGATGTAACGGCATTGTCGCCGGCCGCGCGGCCGGTCACGATGGTGTTTCAGGAAAACAACCTGTTCGCCCATCTCGACGTCGCCGCGAATGTCGGACTCGGTCGCGCGCCCAATCTGCGCCTTACCGCATCCGACCGCGCCGACGTGGCCGCCGCCCTGGCCCTGGTTGGCCTCGCCGGCAAGGAAAAGCGCCTGCCGCGCGAATTGTCGGGCGGCGAACGGCAGCGCGTCGCGCTCGCCCGGGTATTCGTGCGCAATCGCCCGGTGCTGCTGCTCGACGAGCCCTTCGCGTCGCTGGGGCCGGCCCTGCGTCAGGACATGCTGGCCATCGTGGCCGATCTTCAGCAAAAAACCGGCATGACGGTGGTCATGGTAACCCACAATCCCGACGATGCGCGTGCCATCGCACCGCACCTCGCCTTCCTCGAAAATGGACAGGTGGTTGAAACCGGAGCGACGGACCACATGTTTTCTCGGAAAGGCGGCGCCGCGCTGGGCCGATATCTCGGCGACGCACGGTCATAGCCGGCGAATTTCGGCCCCGGTAACGGAAAGTTGCCCGCAAGCCGCCAAAATTGTACGCCACATTTATGGCGTTGCAATAAAAGCGTGCGTGATATCGTTCATCATGGCGCATGGCCAAACAGGTGGCGATCGGACGCGCCGCACCTCGCCAGGCCAGGAAAGGAAACGTTCTGTCCACGACAAGCCAGCCAACCCTTGCGGGGCACGAATCGGTGTTTCCCGCCCGCGTGGCGCGCCGCCTTGCCGGCGTGCTTGCGCTCGCGCTGTGGGTTGGCGCGTGCCAGAGCCTGGACGGCGCCATAAGCGAACAGGCCTTCGTGCCGTCCACCAATCCGGTGACCGTCGACACGGTGACGCGCAACGACCGCATGGTCGAACTGGCGCGCGCCCAGCATCCGCGCATCCTGGCAACCTATGGCGGCGAATATTCCGATCCCAAGCTGGAGCGCATGGTCGCCAAGGTGGTCGGCAGCCTCACTCTGGTGTCCGACAGTCCCGAGCAGACCTACCAGATCACCATCCTGAATTCGCCCAACGTCAATGCCTTCGCCCTGCCCGGAGGGTTCCTTTACGTGACCCGTGGCCTGCTGGCGCTCGCCAATGATTCAGCCGAGCTGGCCGCCGTCATCGCCCACGAGATGGGTCACGTCACCGCCAATCACGGCCTCCAGCGCCAGCAAAAGGAAGCCGAGGAACTGCTGGCATCCAAGGTGGTCAGCGACGTACTCGGCGGCAGCCAGGTGGCCAAGGCCGCGCTGGTGCGCGGCAAGCTGCGCCTGGCGCAATTTTCGCGCAACCAGGAATTGGAGGCGGACAAGATCGGCATCGGCATGATCGCGGAGGCCGGTTACGACCCTTACGCGGCCGCGCGCTTTCTGCAGTCGATGGCCTCTTATGCCGATTTCCGCAGCATAAGCGGCGCCACGGACGCCAGCCTCGACTTCCTCGCCTCGCACCCCAACGCGCCCCAGCGGATCGACCTGGCACGCGGCCATGCGCAGCGCCACGCACAGGCCGGCGCCGACGGCCGCGATCGCGATTCCTTCCTCGACGGGATCGACGGCATGCTGTTCGGCGACACGCCCGAAGAAGGCTTCGTGCGCGGCAACAATTTCCTGCACCCGCGGCTCGGCATCGCCTTCGCCGTTCCCGATGGATTCGTGATCGACAATTCGGCCACCGCCGTCACCGCCGCCGGCCCCGGCGACGTCGCCATCCGTTTCGACGGCGTCGCGCTCAAGCGCAATGTTTCGCTGGAAGACTATCTGCAATCGGGCTGGGTTACCGGCCTCGATCCCAACAGCATTCGCACGACCACAATCAATGGTAGCCAGGCTGCGACCGCGCTGGCGCGCGCCGAGGGCTGGCAGTTCCACATCGCCGTGTTCCGCGCCGGCGGCCAGGCCTACCGACTGCTGACCGCCGCGCCGCAGGCAAGCAACGCGCTCATGCCGACGGCAAACACCGTCGCCGGCAGTTTCCGGATACTCAGTGAGTCCGAACGGCGCAACCTCAAGCCGCTACGCGTGCGCGTGGTGACGGTCAAGCCCGGCGAAACGGCGGGCACGCTGGCCGCGCGCATGAGCGGCGTAGGTCGGGCCTTGGAAATGTTCAGGCTGTTGAACGCCATGCCGCCCGGCGCCGGCGTTTCGGCCGGCGAACGGGTCAAGATCGTCACCGATCGCTGAGCCCTGCCGTACCAGCCCCGGAGCAGACCGCGCGCCGCCGCGCTTAGGTCACGAACGGCGATGCATCCGGATGGCGCTCAAGCAGCACGGTTCTCAGCTTCGCCAGGGCCCGGTTTTCGATCTGGCGCACACGCTCCTTGGATACGCCGAGACTGTCGCCCAGGCTTTCCAGCGTCGCGCCGCTCTCGCGCAGGCGGCGCCGTTCGATGATCTCGCGCTCGCGCGGATCCAGAGCCTCCATCGCCTCGCGCAGCCAGCGGCTGCGGCGCTCGCCGTCGATCATGCCGCCGACCGTCTGATCCTGCAAAGGCGCGTCCGAAACCAGAAGGTCCTGGCGTCCCGCGCCCGGCCCGTCCTCCCGGTCGCCAATCGGGGCGTTGAGCGACTGATCCGGTGCCGAAAGCCGCGCGTCCATCAGCGCGACATCCGCCGCAGAAACCCCGATCGTGCTGGCGATCCGGTCGAACAGAACCCCGTCGGGCACGCCCGGATGCGCCCGCGCGAGCTTGGCACGCAATCGCCTGAGACCGAAGAAAAGGGCTTTCTGCGAGGAACTGGTGCCGCCGCGCACGATCGACCAGTTGCGCAGGATGTAATCCTGGATCGAGGCGCGGATCCACCACGCGGCATAGGTCGAAAAGCGCACGCCGCGCTCGGGATCGAACCGTGCGGCCGCCTCGAGCAGCCCGACATGGCCTTCCTGAACGAGTTCGTTCACCGGCAAGCCGTAGCGGCGGAACTTGGCGGCCATCGAGACGGCCAGACGCATATGCGCCAGGACAACCTGGTGCAGAGCCTCTTGATCCTGCCGTTCCTTCCAGCGCACGGTAAGGGCGTGTTCCTGGTCGCGCTGGAGGTAGGGCGCCTTCATCGCCGCCCGCATCATGCTGTCACTCGCGGTCTGTCTGCTCATGCGGCCCTCTGCTTGCGATGGCATGCACCACGTTCTACGCTTCGGCGACCGGTCTGGATCAGCCGAACGCGGTGCGTCGGAGACATTCCTTTGTGGGGATGGGCCGATCGGTTGAAGGCGAAACGCAAAATGACGGCATTCGTTGCATGATCACCATCGACCGGGCCGATCTCGCCTTTCAACTGCACGACCTGCTCGACACCGCGCGGCTTGCCGAATATCCGCGTTTCGCCGACTATGACGCCGCCGCGATCGACGGCGTCCTCGACACGGCCGAGCGGATCGCCCTCGACCATTTCCTGCCGCATGCGGCCCTGCTCGACGAAAACGAACCCGCCTTTGTCGACGGCAAGGTGGTGATGGACGAGGCCGTCGGCGAAGCGTTGCGGCATTATCGCGAGGCCGGCTTCTTCGGCGCCGCCTTCGACAACGAATGGGGCGGCATGCAGATGCCGGAAACGGTCCGGCAGGCGGCAGCGTTCATGTTCATGATGGCCAATGTCGGCACGTCGGGCTATCCCTTCCTGACCGCCGGCGCCGCCAATCTTGTCGCCAGTTTCGGTAGCCCAACGCACAAGGAACTGTTCCTGCGCCCGCTGGTCGAGGGCCGCTTCTTCGGCACGATGTGCCTGTCCGAACCGCAGGCCGGCTCCTCGCTCAGCGATATCACCACCAGTGCTGTGCCGGCGGGCGACGGCGAGTACCGAATTAGCGGCCGCAAGATGTGGATTTCGGGCGGCGACCACGAGCTCTCCGACAATATCGTCCACATGGTCCTGGCTCGCATCAAGGGCGCGCCGCCCGGCGTTAAAGGCATATCCTTGTTCATCGTGCCCAAATACCGTCTCGGCCCCGACGGCGCGCCCGGAGAGCGCAACGGCGTGGTCTTGGCCGGTTTGAACCACAAGATGGGGTATCGCGGCACCACCAACACGCTGCTTCATTTCGGCGAAGACGAGCCCGCGATCGGCCAACTTCTCGGCGAGCCGCATCGCGGCCTCGCCTATATGTTCCAGATGATGAACGAGGCGCGCATCGGCGTCGGCCTCGGTGCGGTGGCCTTGGCTGCGGCGGGATACCGGGCCTCGCTCGCCTACGCCCGCGAGCGCCCGCAGGGACGCCATCCCGACAGCAAGGATCCGGCGAGCCCGCCGGTGGCCATCATCGAGCACGCCGACGTCAAGCGCCTGCTTCTGGCCCAGAAAGCGGCCGTCGAAGGGGCGCTCGCGCTGGTGCTTTATGCCGCCGACCTCGTCGACCGTATCCGCGTGGCCGAGGACAGCCAGGCCCGTCGCGACGACGAACTGCTGCTCGACCTGTTGACGCCGCTGGTAAAATCCTGGCCGTCCGAATACTGCCTGGAGGCCAACAAGCATGCCATCCAGGTGCTGGGCGGCTATGGCTATACCCGCGACTATCCTGTCGAGCGGCTTTATCGCGACAATCGGCTCAACCCGATCCATGAGGGCACCCACGGCATCCAGGGCATGGATCTGCTCGGCCGCAAGGTTTCGCAAGCCGGCGGTGCCGGCGTCAGGACGCTGGCCGAACGCATTATGGAAGACGTCAAGGCCGCGCACGGGCTGGATGGGCTCGCCGGTTTCGCCGAAACGCTCGCGACCCATCTTTCCGAGACGGTCACAACCACCGGCACACTTGCGCGAACGGTCGCGGAAAACCCGCGTCTTGGGCTCGCCAACGCAACGATCTATCTCGACATGCTCGGCCATGTCGTGATCGCCTGGATGTGGTTGAGGCAGGCGATGACCGCGGCAAGCCAACGCGCGAACGGCGACGGCGATCCGGACTTCCTCGACGGCAAGCTCGCCGCCTGCCGCTATTTCTTCGTGCATGAGCTGCCGGTCGCGCGCGTCAAGCGCGAACTGCTCGACAGTCTCGACGATGCGACGCTGACGATGCGACCCGCCTGGTTCTGAGCGGGCCGGCGGGACGCCCGCAATTGCCTGAGCCCTCTCGGCGTCATGCCCGGCGCGGGAAATCCACAACGAACCGAGCGCCGCCGCCCTGCGGGGTTTCGAGCCGGACGCTTGCGCCATGGTGATGGGCGATCTGGCGCACCAGCGACAAGCCGAGCCCCCAACCGCCCGCCGTCTCGCTGCGCCCGGCCGGCCGGTAGAACGGCTCGAACACCCGCTCGCTTTCACCCTCGGGAACGCCCTTGCCGCGGTCCTCGACGCTCAATCGGACGAAATCGGGCGTCAGCGCCACGTTGGCCCTCATCGGCTCGGCGCCGTGGCGCAGCGCGTTCTGCATCAGATTGCGCACCAGCCGGGTGATCAGCCGCGGATCGCCCGTGATCTGTGCCGGCATACCGCTAACCGGAATTTTCAGGCGCGCGCCCTCTTCCGTAACGAGCGCGAGGAGATCGAGCGTCTGGGGATTGTCGAGTCGCTCGAGATGGTCGAGCCGGCTTGCCAGCAGGATCTCGTCGACCAGTTCGTTGATCTCGGCCAGATTGCGGACGATTTCCCGCTTGGTCGCCTCCGCCGGCGCACGCTCGTAGAGGTCGATCGCCATGCGCAGCCGGGCAAGCGGCGAGCGCAGTTCGTGACTGGCATTGGCCAGCAGGCTGCGGTGGGCGGTAATCAGATGCTCGATCTGGGCTGCGGCCCGATTGAAGCTCTTCGCCACCGCCGCCACCTCGTCGCGACCGCGATCGTCGACGCGCGTCACCAGCGCGCCTTCGCCCCAGGCGTCGACCCCGCGCCGCAGCCGTTCCAGGCGCCGCGTCAACTGCCGCACCACCGGATAGGCGGCCAGGCCGATAACACCGGCGATCAGCGCCAGATAGGCGATCGGATTGCGGCCGGGAGGCCCGAACGGCCGCTCCCTGCGCGCGGCCAGCGCGCGTCCGTCGGGAAGCCGCATGACGAAGACATGCCCGCCGCCGTTTCGCGCGTGCCGCCCGGAACGCCCCAGCACAGCGGCATCGATCGGCGCGCCGGCGCGCGCCAGCACAAGACCGTCCCGGTCGAACAGGGTGAGATCGGTGTCGAACGTCTCGGACAGGCGCGTCAGGGTCGCCGCGATTTCCGCCGGCCTGCCGTCGGCCGGCAGGATCGCCGCCACGAACAGATCGCGCTGGGCGCGCCAGCCGGTGTCGCGCTCGTCCAAGCCGATACGCACGACAACGGCGCCGACGAGCGCGACCACGGCGAGACTGGCCAGCAGAGTCAGATACATCTTGAGAAAAAGACTGCCGCGCATGAGCCGGTCCCGGTCCAGACAAGGAGAAAGCTAGAGATCGTCCTGGTAGCGCGCGAACACATAGCCCGCGCCACGCACCGTGATCAGCCGCCGCGGATGTTTCGGGTCGGTCTCGATCGCAGCGCGGATGCGCGAAACATGCACGTCGATCGATCGGTCGAACGCCTCGAGTTCCTCGCCGCGCGTCATGTCCATGAGCTGGTCGCGCGACAGGGTCCGTCCGGCATTCCTGGCCAGCGCCAGAAGAAGGTCGAACTGATGACTGGTCAGCCTGCACTCGGTCCCGTCGAGCCGCGCCGCGCGCGAGCCCGGATCGATCTCCAGCCGCCCGAAGCGCAACACACGCTCGCCGCCCGTGCCGCGACGCCGGCGCAGGATCGCCTTGAGCCGGGCGAGCAATTCGCGCGGGTTGAACGGTTTCGGCAAATAATCGTCCGCGCCGAGTTCGAGCCCGACGATGCGGTCGGTCTCTTCTCCCTTCGCCGTCAACATCAGCACCGGAACGTCGGAGACCGCGCGGATGCGCCGGCAGGTCTCGAACCCGTCAATATCCGGCAGCATGATGTCGAGAATGACGGCGTCCGGCGCCTGCTTCTGCAATTCCGACAACCCGTCCGCCGCGCTCGCCGCGCTTCGCACGGCAAATCCGTTCCCCGTCAGATAGTCGGCCAGCATGGCGGACAGGCGGGTATCGTCGTCGACGATCAGCACCTGTTCCGCCATGCCCAGCCTCCTTTCATGACCACCGGCCCGAAAGCCGTTTGTCAGCGGCGATGATGCCTGCCGCGCTTTCCGATATGCTCGGCGAGCTTGGCGCGCTGCTCCGGCGTCAGCACCTCGGCCGCGTCGAGCAGCGCCTCCGTCATCTTGCGCGAGACCTCGTCCATTGCCTGCACCCGCTCGCCCCGCAGCTTTTCGGCCGCCTCGCGGTCGACGGTCGGTGCGCTGATGATATTGACGATATCCTTGCGCGTGTCACGGAATTCGCGGATCATCGGCCGCATTTCGGCGCGCGCGGCATCGATGATTTCCCACAATTTGTCCTGCTGCTCGTCCGTGGCGCCAATCTCGTCCAGCATATGGCCCATCCGCCGCTCCATCATGAAACCGCCCATGCCGCCCATGCGAGCCTTAAGGAACTGGCCGCCCATATGTGCGTCTGCCCCCCCGAAGCCGCCGCCGGCCGCAGCCACAAGGCCGGTTCCGGCGATCGCCGCCAGGGCCAGCCCGCCCACGACCGCACCGCGCATCCAGCCGCGCGAGCGCGACGACCCGGTGTTGATCGAATCGTCGAAATGATGCTTGTCGTCCTGCATGGTCTTGATCCTCTGTTCGGCAGCACCGTCGCTGCGATGGGATCACACTAAGCGGCCAACGTTTCCCGCCTTACCGGTCAATGTAAAGAAGTGTGAAGCGGTATCGGACCCAAGCGACACCGCGCCTGCGCACGAAAAAAGCCCGGTCGGTGTCCGACCGGGCGTCCTTTCGTCGACCGGAGTTCGGTCGAACTACATATGGATCGGTTTGGCGAAAGTGGCGAGCGCCGCTTCCTTGACCGATTCCGACATGGTCGGATGACCGTGACATGTGCGGGCCAGATCCTCGGACGAGCCGCCGAACTCCATCAGAACCGCGACTTCCTGGATCAGTTCGCCGGCTCCGAAGCCAACAATATGCGCACCGAGCACGCGGTCGGTCTTCTTGTCGGCGAGGATCTTGACGAATCCGTCGGTTTTCAGCATCGCGCGCGCACGCCCATTGGCGGAGAACGGGAACTTTCCGGCCCGGTAGTCGACGCCGGCCTTTTTCAGCTCTTCCTCGGTCTTGCCGATCGAAGCGACTTCGGGACTGGTGTAGACGACGCTCGGAATGACGTCGTAATTCACGTGGCCGGCCTGGCCGGCGATGATCTCGGCAACCGCAACGCCTTCGTCCTCGGCCTTGTGCGCCAGCATCGGGCCGGCGATCACGTCACCGATCGCGTAGATACCCGGGATCGAGGTGCGGAAATGACTGTCCGTGCGCACCCGTCCGCGCTCGTCGAGCACGATGCCGGCCTGTTCGCAACCGAGACCCTCGATGAACGGCTTGCGCCCGGTCGCCACCAGCACGACATCGGCGTCGAGCGTTTCGGCCTCGCCGCCCCTGACGGGCTCGAAGCTGACGGTCGCTCCCTTCTTGGCCTTTTTCACCCCGGTCACCTTCTGGCCGAGCTTGAAATCGAAGCCCTGCTTGCCGAGCATGCGCTGGAACTGCTTGGCGACCTCGCCGTCCATGCCGCCGAGAATCGTGTCGAGAAACTCCACCACCGTGACCTTTGCGCCGAGGCGCGCCCAAACCGAACCCAGCTCGAGCCCGATCACGCCGCCGCCGACCACCACCATCGAGGACGGCACCTTTTCCAGCGCCAGCGCACCCGTCGACGACACGACCGTCTTTTCGTCGAACTCCAGCTCGACACCGGGAATGCCGGCGACGTCGGAACCGGTGGCGATCACGATGTTCTTGGCCTCAACCTCCTTGGTCGCGCCATCGGCGTCGGTCACTTCCAGCTTGCCTTCGCCGATGATCCGGCCGGTGCCGCGCAAGCCGTCGATCTTGTTCTTCTTGAACAGGAAATCGAGACCCTTGGTGTTCTGGTCCACCGTTTGGGTCTTGTGCGCCATCATCGCCTTGAGATTGAGCTTCGGCTTGCCGACCTCGACGCCCAGCGCCTCCAGGCCGTGCCCGGCCTCCATGAAGGCTTCAGAGGCGTGCAGCAACGCCTTGGAGGGAATGCAACCGACATTGACGCAGGTCCCGCCATAGGTCGGGCGCTTTTCCACCACCGCCGTCTTCAGCCCCAGCTGTGCGGCCTTGATGGCGCAGACATATCCGCCCGGCCCGCCCCCGATCACGACAACGTCATATGTCATGGCTGCTTCCTTTCATTCGGTTCTTTCAGCGGCCGCCGCCCAGTTTTGGGATCGCGCCCGTGGTATAGGACGCCTCGTCGGACAAATGCCAGAGCGCGGCCGATGCAATTTCGTCTGGTCTGCCTTCCCGCTTCATCACCACGGTGCAGCCCAGGCGTCCGGGGCAGAGTTCTCGGTTGCCGCGCCGCCGGAACTGACGGGCTGGGCACAAGCACGCTGCCGTCGCTCATTCCTGGCACCCACTGAGCGCGAACACGTCCCACGGAAGCACGCTGACGCCGTCGGCGCCGTAAATGCGCGAATGGCGGACCGCCGCGCCGAAACCGGGTAGAAGCAACTGTGCGGCCGCCGGCTTGCCGCGCTCCGGCATCGTCGTGACAGTGCCGCCGGCGTCGATGCCGTAGATCGGCCCTTCCCAGATCGTGCAGGCCGCCAGCTCCTCGCCGGTGACGTCGCCGTCCGGACATTGGTGCATCGCCAGACCGTAAGGTCGCGCGCCCGGATCGGTTTGCATCACGATGCCGTCGAGCACGACGCCGTTCTGCGCGAAGGCCAGCTTGAATTCGATCGCGTGCAGAGCCGCGCCCGGCAGCGCAGGACGAAAATCGATCCCCGTCGACCCTTCACGTTCGGAATAGACGGCCAGTTCCTGCGGACAAGCCGCGCGGGCCTCGGCGTACGGAAAGGCCAGCACCGCGAGCGCGGCGACAGCCGCGCGCACCCCGTACCCGTATCGGCCGCGCGCGGGAGCGGGCCGGGCCTGCGCGGCACCCTTCATCGCTACCCGCCTTGTTCCAGTGGCGCGTTGAACGACCACACATGGCCGAACGGATCGCGGATCTTGCCGTAGCGGGCGCCCCAGAACTGGTCGTCGACCGGCAAAACGACCTGCGCGCCCGCCGCCACGGCACGCGCGACAGCGGCGTCGACTTCATCCGGCTTGGCGAGGTTGATGTTGACGGTCGCGCTCGCCCCGCCGCGCGAGGTCGGCCCCAGCACATCCTTGGAGATTTCGGGAAACTCGTCCTGCAGCATGACTTCCGAGCCGAACATCGACAGGTTGGCATGCAGCACGCGTTCCCCGTCTTCGGCCATCTGCTCGAACGTCTCCACGGCGCCGAACGCCGCCTCGTAGAAGGCGATCGCTGCCTTGCCGTCCTTGACGCATAAATGAACCTGGATCGGGGGAATCTCCGGCTCGAAGCCCATATCAGTTCAGTCCTGTTTGTTGGTCAGCGCCTGCCCCGGACACGCCGGCATCCCGTCCTAGCGCTGCGCGAGCGCAAGCCGCAGGCCGAACCCCGCGAAAGCCAGGGCAACCGTACGCCGCATCCAGCGCAGCGCCGTTTCACTCGTCAGCAGCCTCGCGCCGATCATCGCCGCGAAACTGCCATAGATGACGAAGACTGCGAAGGTCATCGCCATGAACACCACGCCCAACCCCAGCATTCGGCCGACGGGTGCGGCCGCCGCCGGATCGATAAACTGCGGCAGGAAGGCGAGAAAAAACACCGACAATTTCGGGTTGAGGATGTTGATCACAAACCCCGTGCGTACCGTCGCCAGCAGGCCCGGGGCCGGCCGGCGGCCGCCGTCGAGCCGCATCGGACCGCTTTCCTGGAGCGTGCGCCAGGCCAAATAGAGGAGATAGGCGGCGCCGGCATATTTGAGCACCTGGAACAAAACCGCGCTGGTGTGCAGGACCGCGGCCAGACCGAGCACCGAGGCGAGGATGGCGGGAACGATGCCGAGCGTGCAGCCGAAGGCGGCGGCGATACTGGCCCGCCGCCCGGCCGAAAGCCCGGTCGCGATCGTATAGACCACGCCGGTGCCCGGCACGAGAATGACGATCAGCGCGGTGATCAGGTACTCGATGCTCATCGCCACACCTCCCGGCGTTTAGAGGTCCAGCACCAGCCTTTCCGGATCTTCCAGGCTTTCCTTGACCCGGACCAGGAAGGTGACCGCCTCCTTGCCGTCGACGATACGATGATCGTAGGACAGCGCAAGATACATCATCGGCCGAATCTTGATTTCGCCGCCCACCACCATCGGCCGTTCCTGGATCTTGTGCATGCCCAGAATGCCCGATTGCGGCGCGTTGAGGATCGGCGTCGACATCAGCGATCCGTAGACGCCGCCGTTGGAAATAGTGAAGGTACCGCCCTGCATGTCGGCGAGCGCCAGCTTGCCGTCCCGGGCCGCCGCGCCCAGCCGGCCGATCTCCTTCTCGACCTCGGCAATTCCCATCTGGTCGGCATCGCGCACCACCGGCACCACAAGCCCCTTGTCGGTGCCGACGGCGACGCCGACGTGACAGAAATTCTTGTAGATGATGTCGGTGCCGTCGATCTCGGCATTCACGGCCGGGATTTCCTTCAGCGCGTGACAGACCGCCTTGGTGAAGAAACCCATGAAGCCGAGCTTCACGCCATGCTTCTTTTCGAACAAATCCTTGTAGCGCTTGCGCAGCTCCATCACCGCGCCCAGATCGACCTCGTTGAAGGTCGTCAGCATGGCCGCGGTATCCTGCGCTTCCTTCAGGCGCCGCGCGATCGTCTGGCGCAGGCGCGTCATCTTCACGCGTTCCTCGCGCGGTTCATCGGCGTCCGAGGACGGCGCGCGCGCCACTTTCGGCGTCTCCGTTGCCGCGCTCGCCGCCCCGCGGGCCGGTTCGCCGGCACCCTTGGTGGCCGCGCCGGCGTCCTTGCCGCGCTCAAGCGCCGCCAAAACGTCGGATTTCAGGATCTGGCCTTCCTTGCCCGATCCGGCGATGTCGCCGGCCTCGAGCTTGTTTTCTTCCATCAGCTTCTGGGCGGCCGGCGCCGGCGGGCGCGAAGATTCCGTGCCGCCACCGCCGTGGCGCGCATCGCGCGCCGCCGTCGATGCGGACTCGCCGGTCGTCGCCGCGGCGCCTGCCTCGATGCGCGCCAGCAATGCCCCCACCTCGACCTCGTCGCCCTTTTTGACCGCGAGTTCGCGCAGCACCCCGTCGACCGGCGCCATCACTTCCTGGGCCGCCTTGTCGGTCTCCAGCTCCAGGATCGGCTCATCCGCTTTCACCGCATCGCCGACGGCCTTGTAGACCTCGCCGACCTGGGCCTCGGTTACGGATTCGCCGGCCGACGGCACGTTGACGTCGACCAGCTTGCCGCTGCTCGGCGAGGGGGCCGCCTCGCCCCCGCCCTCAGCCGCCTTCGGGCTCTGCTTCTTGTCGTCGTTCTTGGCCGCGGCCGATGCGCCCGCCTCGCCGAGCGTGCCCAAAAGCGCGCCCACCTCGACGGTCTCGCCTTCCTGAACGGCGATTTCGCTAAGCGTGCCGGCGGCGGGAGCCGGCACCTCCAGGGTCACCTTGTCGGTCTCCAGTTCAACGATCGGCTCGTCGGCGGCGACTGATTCGCCCACCTTCTTGAACCAGCGGCCGACGGTGGCTTCGGTGACCGATTCACCGAGCGTGGGAACGCGAATTTCGCTTGCCATGATATATGCTTCCGTTGCCTTCAATTGGACCCGGACGGGTTCATTCGCCGAGCGCGTCTTCGAGGAACGCCTCGAGCTGCGCAAGATGTTTGGACATCAGCCCGGTCGCCGGCGAGGCCGCGGCCGGACGGCCGGCATAACGCACGCGCTGATGTTTGGCGTCGATATGGGCAAGCACCCATTCCAGATAGGGATCGATGAACGACCAGGCACCCATATTCTTGGGCTCCTCCTGACACCACACCATTTCCGCGTTGCGGAACCGTGACAGCTCGTTGATCAGCGCCTTGGCCGGGAACGGGTAGAGTTGCTCGACCCTGAGCAGGTAGACATCGTCGATGCCGCGATTCTCTCGGTCCTCGTAGAGATCGTAATAGACCTTGCCCGAGCACAAAACGACACGCCGGATCTTGGAATCCTTGACCAGCTTGATCTTCTGGTCCGGCAACATCTGCGCGTCGTCCCACAACAGCCTGTGAAACGTGCTTTCGCCCGCCATTTCCGCCAGCGTCGACACCGCGCGCTTGTGGCGCAGCAGCGATTTCGGCGTCATCAGGATCAGCGGTTTGCGGAAATCGCGTTTCAGCTGCCGCCGCAGGATGTGGAAATAGTTGGCCGGCGTGGTGACGTTGGCGACCTGCATATTGTCCTCGGCGCACAATTGCAGGAATCGTTCCAGCCGCGCGGACGAATGCTCGGGGCCCTGGCCCTCGTAGCCGTGCGGCAACAGGCAGACCAGCCCGGACATGCGCAGCCATTTGCGCTCGCCCGACGAGATGAACTGGTCGAACACCACCTGGGCGCCGTTGACGAAATCGCCGAACTGGGCCTCCCACAGCACCAAGGCCCGCGGATCGGCCAGCGAATAGCCGTATTCGAAGCCGAGCACGGCCTCTTCCGACAGCATCGAGTTGATGACCTCGTAATGGGCCTGCGCAGGACCAAGATTGTTGAGCGGGATGAAGCGTCGCTCGTCCCTTTGGTCGTAGAGCACGGAGTGCCGCTGCGAAAAGGTGCCGCGCTCCGAATCCTGCCCCGACAAGCGCACCGGCGTGCCGTCCTGAAGGATCGCGCCGAACGCCAGCGCTTCCGCCAGCGCCCAGTCGATGCCCTCGCCGGCGTCCAGTGCCTTGCGGCGGTTTTCCAGGAAGCGGTTGATCGTGCGGTGCGCCTCGAAATCCTTGGGCACCTCGGTCAGCTTCTTGCCGATCTCCTTCAGCGTCTTCAGCGGCACAGCCGTCTTGCCGCGACGCTGTTCGTCCTGATTGTCGGCCGTCCTCAGCCCCGACCAGGCGCCGTCCAGCCAGTCCGCCTTGTTGGGCTTGTAGGTTTGGCCGGCCTCGAACTCCTCTTCCAGCCGGGCGCGCCAGTCCGCCTTGAGCTTTTCGAACTCGCCCTCGGTGATCAGGCCTTCCGCGATCAGCTTCTTGCCGTAGATCTGGGCGGTCGTGGGATGCGTCCGGATCTTCTTGTACATCATCGGCTGGGTGAAGGCCGGCTCGTCGCCCTCGTTATGGCCGAAGCGCCGGTAGCAGAACATGTCGATGACCACCGGCTTGTGAAACTTCATCCGGAACTCGGTCGCCACCTTGGCGGCGTAGACCACGGCCTCGGGATCGTCGCCGTTGACGTGGAAGATCGGCGCCTCGATCATCTTGGCGACGTCGGACGGATAGGGCGAGGAGCGCGAGAAGCGTGGATTCGTGGTAAAGCCGATCTGGTTGTTGATGATGAAGTGAAGCGTTCCCGCCACGCGGTGCCCGCGCAGGCCCGACAGGCCCAGACACTCCGCGACCACGCCCTGGCCGGCAAAGGCGGCATCGCCGTGCAGGAGCAACGGCAGCACCTTCACGCGTTCGGGCAGCGGCACGATCTCCTCGCGCTTACGCCCGAAAATCTGGTCCTGCTTGGCGCGCGCCTTACCCATCACCACCGGATTGACGATTTCCAGATGGGACGGGTTGGCGGTCAGCGACAGATGCACCGTGTTGCCGTCGAATTCGCGGTCCGACGAGGCACCGAGATGGTACTTGACATCGCCAGACCCTTCGACGTCGTCGGGCGCGAAGGAGCCGCCCTTGAATTCGTGGAAGATCGCCCGGTGCGGCTTGCCCATCACCTGCGACAGCACGTTGAGCCGGCCGCGATGAGCCATGCCAAGCACGACTTCCTTCATCCCGAGCGCACCGCCGCGCTTCAATATCTGTTCCAGCGCCGGTATCAAAGCCTCGGCGCCGTCGAGGCCGAACCGCTTTGTGCCCTTGTACTTGACGTCGATGAACTGTTCGAAGCCTTCCGATTCGACGAGCTTCTGCAGGATGGCCAGCTTGCCGTTGGTGGTGAAGGCAATACCCTTGTCCGGGCCTTCGATCCGCTCCTGGATCCACGCTTTCTCCTCCGGATTGGAGATGTGCATGAACTCCACGCCGAGCGTCGAGCAGTAGGTGCGCCTGAGAATGTCGAGCATTTCGCGGATGGTCGCGAATTCCAGCCCCAGCACATGATCGATGAAGATCGGCTTGTCGTAGTCGGCCTCGGTGAAGCCATAGGCTTCCGGCGACAGTTCGTTATAGTCCTCGAGCGGATTTGCCAGGCCGAGCGGATCGAGATTGGCATGCAGATGGCCGCGCATGCGATAGGCGCGGATCATCATGATCGCGCGCACGGAATTGCGCGTCGAGCGCAGCATTTCCTCGTCGCTGAGCGTAACACCGCCCTTGGCGGCCTTCTCCTTTATCTTGCCGGAGAGGCGGGTTTCGACCTGTGCCCAGTCGCCGTCGAAAGCCGACACCAGTTCGCCATTGGCCGTGATCGGCCAGTTCGCACGCTCCCAGGAGGCCCCCTGCGCGTTCTTGCGCACATCGTCGGCGTCGTCCTTGAGTTGAGCGAAATAATCGCGCCAATCCGCATCGACGGACGCCGGATCGTCCTGATAGGCGGCGTAGAGCTCCTCGATATAGTGGGCGTTGCCGCCGTAGAGGAAGGAGGTGATCGAGAACCGGTCGTTGGCCTGATCCTGCCGTGACATTACCCTGTCGGAGCCTGTGCGCCCCGTCCCTAGTTTTAAGTCCGCCCGCCGCCGCGCGGTCGAGCATTGTTCTTGTTCGTCAGCCCCATGCGTCGCCATCGTGGCCAACACATGGCAGCGATCAGCCCTTGATCGCTTCGAGCAGTGTCTGGCCCAGCCGCGCCGGCGACGGCGACACCTTGATGCCGGCTGCCTCCATCGCCGCGATCTTGTCTTCCGCGCCGCCCTTGCCGCCGGAGATCACCGCGCCGGCATGGCCCATGGTGCGTCCGGGAGGCGCCGTGCGCCCGGCGATGAAGCCGGCCATCGGCTTGCTACGGCCCTTCCTGGCCTCGTCTCGGAGGAACTGCGCGGCGTCCTCTTCGGCCGAGCCGCCGATCTCGCCGATCATGATGATGGATTCGGTTTCCGGATCGGCCAGGAACATCTCCAGGACGTCGATGAACTCGGTGCCTTTGACCGGATCGCCGCCAATGCCGACCGCCGTCGTCTGGCCGAGCCCGGCATTGGTGGTCTGGAACACCGCCTCGTAGGTGAGCGTGCCCGAGCGCGAGACGACGCCGACCGAACCCTTCTTGAAGATATTGCCCGGCATGATGCCGATCTTGCATTCGTTCGGCGTCAACACGCCCGGGCAGTTCGGGCCGATCAGACGCGAATTCGACCGGTCGAGCCTGGCCTTGACCTTGACCATGTCCATGACCGGAATGCCTTCGGTGATGCACACGATCAGCGGGATCTCTGCCTCGATCGCCTCGATGATGGCGGCCGCCGCGCCCGCCGGCGGCACATAGACCACCGAGGCGTTGGCGCCGGTCTTCTCCTTGCCCTCGGCGACCGTGGCGAAGATCGGCAATTGCGCGCCGCTTTCGACCGAACCCCAGGTCTCGCCGCCCTTCTTCGGGTGGACGCCGCCGACCATCTTGGTGCCGTGATAGGCCAGCGCCTGCTCGGTGTGGAAGGTGCCGGTCTTGCCGGTCAGACCCTGGACGAGAACTTTGGTGTCTTTGTTGACGAGAATGGACATGCGAACGGTAACTCCAGAGCCTGTCAGGGTTCGAATGGGAAAGCCGCGCCGGCGCGTGCGGCCGGCAGGGTAATGGGGGCGGAAACGCAGGCAGCGTTGAAACGGATCACTTCCCGTCCTCCCGCGGCTGCGAGGTCGAGAATTTCAGCATTTGGCCGTCGAAGCCGGCCTGCTCGGCATAGGGGCTGCCGGGCGGAATGAAGGTCAGATAGGTGTCGAGGGTGCGCGGCATCGACGGCGGCGGTCCCCACAGATGGGAAACCACGGTCTCGTCGCTGTGCGACTGCGCCGGCTTGCTGCCCAGAATATCGGACACCGCCGCGGCCGCGACGGGCTCCGTCGCCTCGAAATCATAGAGATAGCAGCCGATCGCATCGAGAGGCTCCGACACTGTCAGCGACACGACGAGATGCAGCACGCGCTCTTCGACGTCCCGCGCGAAAGTCTGCGCGCGAAACGACATGCCGGGCATGTCGGTTTTGGCCTCCTCAAGCGCGGCCGCCGACTTCGCCATCAGCGCGCCGAACTCGCTCTGGCCGGCGGGCGTGAAAACCTCCCAGCCCGCCTCCCTGGCCTGAGCGAGCGTGCCCTCGTAGCTCAGGCGCTGCGGCACGCAGCTTTCTTGGAAGGTTGTCGCAAAACGCGTCGACCAGTCCTCGCCCGCCTGAACGCCTGACGGCGCCGACAGCGCCGCCACGAGCACGACAATGGATGCGGCGCGTCGCACGCGACTAACCCTCTTTCACCGCCTCGACGATCTTGCGGGCGGCATCATCGAGATCGTCGGCCGCGATCACGTTGAGGCCGCTCTCATTGATGATTTTCTTGCCGAGTTCGACATTGGTGCCTTCCAGGCGTACGACCAGCGGAACCTTCAGACCGACCTCCTTGACCGCGGCGACCACGCCTTCCGCGATCACGTCGCAGCGCATGATACCGCCGAAAATATTGACCAGAATGCCCTTCACGGCCGGATCGGCGGTGATGATCTTGAAGGCGGCCGTAACCTTTTCCTTCGAGGCGCCGCCGCCGACGTCGAGAAAGTTGGCCGGTTCGGCGCCGTAGAGCTTAATGATGTCCATCGTCGCCATGGCGAGGCCGGCGCCGTTGACCATGCAGCCGATATTGCCGTCGAGGGCGACATAGGCGAGATCGTGCTTGGAGGCCTCGATTTCCTTTTCGTCCTCCTCGGTCTCGTCGCGCAGCTCGACAATGTCGGGATGGCGGTAGAGCGCGTTGGTGTCGAACGACACCTTGGCGTCGAGCACGCGCAGTCTTCCGTTGGTCATGACGATCAGCGGATTGACCTCGAGCAGGCTCATGTCCTTCTCGACGAAAGCCTTGTAGAGGATCGGAAACAGCGTCTCGCCGTCCGTCGCCGCATCGCCCGAAAGCTCCAGCGCCGCATTCAGCCTGGCGATGTCGGCCGCCGTCACGCCGGCCTCGGGGTCGATCGCCACGGTGATGATCTTGTCGGGCGTTTCCTCGGCCACGGCCTCGATGTCCATGCCGCCCTCGGTCGAAACCACAAAGGCGACCCGGCCGACGGTGCGGTCGACCAGGATCGACAGATAGAGCTCGCGGTCGATGTCGGCGCCATCCTCGATATAGAGCCGGTTGACCTGCTTGCCGCCCGGTCCGGTCTGCTTGGTGACCAGCGTGTTGCCGAGCATCTCGCCGACATTGGCAACCACGTCCTCGACCGATTTCGCCAGCCGGACCCCGCCTTTGGCGTCGGCGCCGAGTTCCTTGAACTTGCCCTTGCCGCGGCCGCCGGCGTGGATCTGGCTCTTGACCACGTAGAGCGGCCCGGGAAGCGATTTCACCGCCTTTTCCGCCTCGGCGGCCGACAGGATCGCCACGCCCTCGGCGACCGGCGCGCCGAAGCCTTTCAGGACCTTTTTGGCCTGATATTCATGAATGTTCATTGGCCGCGCTCGCTTATTTCTTCAGGTTCGGGGCGATGGTCATGCAGGCTTCGCACAGGCCGGTGACGGCAGCCACCGACTTGTCGAACATCTTCTGCTCGGCCTTGTTCAGGCTGATCTCGATGACCCGCTCGATGCCGCCCGAGCCGATCACGGTCGGCACGCCGACATAAAGGTCCTTGACCCCGTACTGGCCGGACAGGTGGGCGGCGCAGGGCAGGACGCGCTTCTTGTCCTTGAGATAACTCTCCGCCATCGCCACCGCCGAGGCGGCCGGGGCATAATAGGCCGAGCCGGACTTCAGCAGCCCGACGATCTCCGCGCCGCCGTCCCGCGTGCGCTGGACGATTTCGTCGAGCTTTTCCTTGGAGGTCCAGCCCATCTTGACGAGATCGGGCAGCGGAATGCCGGCCACCGTCGAATAGCGCGTCAGCGGCACCATCGTGTCGCCATGGCCGCCGAGCACGAAAGCGGTGACGTCCTCGATCGAAACCTTGAATTCCTCGGCGAGAAAATAGCGGAACCGCGAGGAATCGAGCACGCCGGCCATGCCGACCACGTGCGTCTTCGGCAGGCCGGAGAATTTCTGCAGCGCCCACACCATCGCGTCGAGCGGATTGGTGATGCAGATCACGAACGCCTTGGGGGCGTATTTCTTGATGCCGGCGCCGACCTGCTCCATCACCTTCAGATTGATGCCGAGCAGATCGTCGCGGCTCATGCCCGGCTTGCGCGGCACGCCGGCGGTGACGATGCACACATCCGCGTCCTTGATCGCGGAATAGTCGTTGGCACCCGAGAAACTGGCATCGAAGCCCTCGACCGGCGAGGATTGCGCGATATCGAGGCCCTTGCCCTGGGGGATGCCTTCGGCAATGTCGAACAGGACGACGTCGCCAAGTTCCTTCAGGCCGATCAGATGGGCGAGCGTTCCGCCAATCATGCCGGAACCGATAAGCGCGATCTTTCTGCGTGCCATTTCGAGAGCTACCCCCGCAATGTGTGGGCTACCATGGCCCAGTCAGGTTGAGATTGAAAGGCATCGGCTGGTGTTCAATGCCGTTAGACGAGGCGAAATTCGGGCGTGGCCTTAGACTCGCCCGCAGAAAAAAACAACCGATTCCTCGAGCATAAATAAATTCAATCGTTTAGAAATAAGCGGAATTACGTAAACGTCAAAATTATTGCGTCGTTTTACATCCACACAATCCCGTGACATGCCAAATGAACGGGCCCGCGGCGCTCAGGCCTGGCCGGCGGCGCTGGCCGGTTCGGCCGCCCCCTCGCCGGGCCAGTCGCGGCTTTGCATTTCGATCAGCCGCGAGGCGGTCCGATCGAATTCGAAGGATTCCGTCGTGCCGGTTCGGCCGCGATAAAGCCCCTGAGGCTGCGCAGCCGCGCTGGCGACGAGACGCAGCCGCTTGTCGTAGAGGGTGTCGACCAGCAGGATGAAGCGTTTGGCCTCGTTGCGGCTGCGGTCGTCGAAAACCGGGATGCCCTCGACGAACAGGGTCTTGAAGCGGGCCGCGATCGCCAGATAGTCGCGCGCGCCGAGCGGGCGGGCGCATAAATCCTCGAAGGTGAAGCGGGCGGCATCGCGCACGCAACGCTCGGCATGGATGGTCCGGCCCTTGACCTTGATGGTCTCGGCCTCCTCGCCCGCCCCGTCGGCATAGTTCGACCACGCCGTCTCGAACGCGGCCCGGCTGTCGGCGTCGAGCGGGGTCAGATAGACCGGCAGACGATTCAGCTTTTCCAGCCGATAATCGGTGTCGCTGTCGAGACTCATGACGTCGGCATGGCGCTCGAGGATGGCGATGAAGGGTTCGAACAGCGGCCGGTTCAGGCCATCGCGATAAAGGTCCCGCGGCGCCACGTTCGAGGTCGCCACAAGCACGACTCCCTCGTCGAACAGGGCCGAAAACAGCCGCGACAGGATCATCGCATCGGCGATGTCGGTGACGGCGAATTCGTCGAAACACAGCACCCAGGCTTCGTTGGCCAGCGCCCGCGCCACCGGCGGAATCGGGTCGTCGCCCTTGACCTCGCCGGTCTTGACGGCGGTGCGGTGGCGTCCGATCCGGTCGTGCACGTCGGCCATGAAATCGTTGAAATGAACCCGTCTTTTGCGGTTGACCGGCGCCAGATCGTAAAACAGATCCATCAGCATGGTCTTGCCGCGGCCGACGGCACCATGAATGTAGAGCCCCTTGACCGGCGCCTTCGGCTCGCGCCGGCGCGCAAAAAGCCAGCCGAGCGCGCTCGACTTGGCGGCAAGCCGCTTGGTCGCCAGGTCCTCGATCAGGCGGTCGAACCGGTCGGCGATCTTTTCCTGCGCGCGATCGCGCGTCACCGCGCCGCGCTCGATCAGGCGGCCATAGGCCTGCCGCACCGAGGCGAAGGGCTTGAGTCCGTCGCGCAAAGACATGGGCCGGCCCCGGTACCGCGATCAGCCAGGAAGACGCAAGGCCGCGCTCACCGCGACAGCGAGATCGGCTGACCGGATGTCATCTGGCCGTCGAAACGCTCGGCGCCGGACGAGTAGAGACGGGCGAGCACGCCGCCGCTGGCGTCATAGAGCGAGAGCTGCTTGCCGGCGACGTTCCAGGATTTCACACCGTCGAGCGGCGGCGGGCAGCGCAGCGGTCCCGCGCGAAAGCCTTGGCCGAACTTGGTCTGCGGCGTCGCGACCCGGCAGGACTGGCCCGACACGGACGCGTTCCAGACGCCGGCCACGCTGCCCACGGTCAACTCGGTCGCGGTCGCCGGCGCTCCCGGCAGTTCGACCGGCGCGTTGGGGTCGAGCGCGGCAACGTCCGTCTCGCCGGTTTCGGTCGCGGTGACGGGCGGTTTTGGAAAGCTCGACGGATCCGTCGGCCCGGTCGGGGCGGGCGGCGGCAACTGCCCTGCCGTCACCGTGCCGGCCGGGGCCGGATTGAGCGGTTCGGGCCGGCCGCCGAGCGAACCGAGCCGGGAACTCTGGCATCCGGCGAGCGCGACCGCGAACAGCGTCAGCACCAGCGGGCCGGAAATCGAAAAACGCATCATAGTCCTCCGTGGGAACTCACGACGGGGCGCACCCCGCAGTCGCGAGTTGAATCGCGACAATCATGGCAATGTTGGGGTTAATTGCACGATGGCATGGTTAAATTTGGGTTTCCGCCGCCGAATCTTCTCGCGATATAGCCCGGCTGGGGACGAATATATAGCCCGAAGGTCCGACGATGTGGCATTCGCGCAGACCGTGCGGCTTGTCGAGCGCGCCCGACAGGACGGTCGATCCCGCGCTGCGGGCGCGGTGCTCGATACGATCGGGATCGACGCCGTAGAGCCGGATTTCCATGCCCACGCCACGCAATTCGGCATCGGCCACGACCCCGGCCATCTCGTGATCGGCATAGGTGTGATCGGCATGCAGCATCAAAACCGACCCGGCGATTTCGATGACCGCGAAATCTTCGTCCGCATAGACCGTGTTGGCGCCGATCACCTCGCGGCAGAACCGTTCCATCGGTTCGATCTCGGGCACCAGAAGGTTTATCCCGATCCCGCGCGGCAGCGACCGGCCGAAATCGTCCGCCGGCATCCACGGCTCCTTGCTGCGTTTCTTCAAGGTCGCCTCCCCTGCGCCGTGCCGGCCCACAACTGCCGCGAGCGCATCGCCAAGCCCATATCCCGTTTGCCGTCAAACGTCGAGCCTGGCACGAGCGGCCGCACGCGGTGCGGGGTCGCGCGTTGGCGCGGCTTGACGATACCGATTGCCGATAGCGTAAGATGGGGCGGAGTATTCGCGGGGGGATTGGACAATGCGCGGTTTACGGGCGATCTTGATACTCATGACAACAGCAGCATTTTGCGGAGCCGTTGCCGCCGGCTCGATTGCCGAAAAAGGCGCTGAGGCCGAAAACCAGGTCGCCGCCGGCGATCCGGCCGCCGCGATCGAAACCCTCGACGCCGCCATCGCCGAGATCTGGGACGCCATGCCGCTGACGATCCGCAAGGCGGTGCCCGTCGACAGCGCCACCGGCTACGGTGTCTACGCCCAGCGCGACAATACGCTCTACAAGAGCGGCGAGAAGGTTCTCGTTTATGTCGAACCGATCGGCTTCGCCTACGGGCGCGGCCCGCTCGGCGACCGGCTGATCTCGCTCGGCGTCGATCTCGCCATCCTCGATGCCAACGGCGACAAGGTCTTCGGCAAGGAAGACCTGATGCGGCTCGAACTGCCGGTGCGCTACCGCAACCGCGAGTTCTACCTCACGCTCAACATCAATCTGGAAACCCCGCCACCCGGCAAATATACCGGCCGGTTCCTGCTCAAGGACAACCACTCCGACAAGACCGCCGAATTCGAGATCCCCTTCGAGGTCGCGGGCTGATCCGCGGTGATTTCGGTTCCGTGACGGGAACGCGACGCGGTCTGCCGCGTTTTCTCTGGTGTTGCCTTCGGGGTCGATCCCGCGGGCCAAGCCGGAGAAGACCAAATGCTCAAATGGATTGTCATCCTTCTCGTCGTCGCGGCCGTCGCGGGCCTGCTCGGCATGAACTCGCTCGCCGGCGCCGCCATGACCGGCGCGAAGGTGCTGATCGCGATCGTGCTGATCCTGTTCCTGCTGGTGCTGTTCGGTCTGGTGGCGATCGCCTGACGCGTCCATCGCTTCCCTGCCGGCCGCGCGTCTGGTAATTGCGGCCCCGTTCCGCCATATAGGGGCCGGATCGACAGGCATGACCGGCATGGACGAACGCCCACCCTTTGCGAAGATGAACGGGCTCGGCAACGAGATCATCGTGGCCGACATGCGCGGGCGCGCCGATCGGGTCGCCCCGGCCGCCGCACGCGCTCTGGCCGCCGATCCGGCGACCCGCTTCGACCAGATCATGGCGGTCCACGACGCAAAAACGCCGGGCACGGCGAATTTTGTCGAGATCCTCAATGCCGACGGCTCGTCGGCCCAGGCCTGCGGCAACGGCATGCGCTGCGTGGTCCAGGCGCTGGCGGCCGAAACCGGCATACGCCGCTTCACCTTCGAGACCGTCGCCGGCATCCTCAATGCCGAAGAGCACCCCGACGGGTCGATTTCCGTCGACATGGGCCGACCGCGCTTCGACTGGCGGGAAATTCCGCTCGCCGAAGAGTTCCGCGACACGCGTATGATCGAGTTGCAGATCGGCCCGATCGACGCACCCGTGCTGCATTCGCCCTCCGTGGCCTCGATGGGCAATCCGCACGCGATCTTCTGGGTCGACGAGGATGTGTGGCGCTACGACCTCGAACGGTTCGGGCCGCTCCTGGAAAACCACCCAATCTTCCCCGAGCGCGCCAACATCACCATCGCGAGAGTGACCGCGCCCGACGCCATCACGATCCGCACCTGGGAGCGTGGCGCCGGCCTGACGCGCGCCTGCGGTTCGGCCGCCTGCGCGACCGCGGTCTCGGCCGCCCGCACGCGCCGGACCGGCCGCTTCGTCACGGTGACGGTTCCGGGCGGGCCGCTGGCGATCGAATGGCGCGACGACGACCACGTCATCATGACCGGCCCGGCCGAATGGGAATTTTCCGGCCGGTTCGACCCCGCGACCGGGGCCTGGAGCCGCGACGTGGAGGACGTGATCTGATGGCGGTCGACATCGTCACGTTCGGATGCCGCCTCAACACCTATGAATCGGAGGTCATGCGCCGCGAGGCCGACACCGCCGGCCTCGGCGCGCTCGAGGGCGGCGCGGTCGTCTTCAACACCTGCGCCGTCACCGGCGAGGCGGTGCGCCAGGCCCGGCAGGCGATCCGCAAGGCCCGGCGCGAGAACCCGCGGGCGCGCATTGTCGTTACCGGCTGCGCCGCCCAGACCGACCCCGACGCGTTCGCGGCGATGGACGAGGTCGACCTGGTGCTCGGCAACGAGGAAAAGTTGCACAGCCACAGCTACCGCGCCCTGCCCGATTTCGGCGTCAACGACACCGAGAAGCTGCGCGTCAACGACATCATGTCGGTCACCGAGACCGCCGCCCACATGGTCGACGCCATCGACGGCCGCGCCCGCGCCTTCGTCCAGGTGCAGAACGGCTGCGACCACCGCTGCACCTTCTGCATCATCCCCTATGGCCGCGGCAATTCGCGCTCCGTGCCGATGGGCGCCGTCGTCGAACAGGTGAAGCGGCTGGCCGGCAACGGCTATCGCGAAGTCGTCGTCACCGGCGTCGATATCACCAGCTACGGCGCCGACCTGCCGGGCGCGCCCCGGCTTGGCCGGCTGGTGCGCACCGTGCTGAAACAGGTACCCGACCTGGAACGTCTGCGACTGTCCTCGATCGATTCGATCGAGGCCGACGACGATCTGATGGAGGCGCTCGCCACCGAGCCCCGGCTGATGCCGCATTTGCATCTGTCGCTGCAATCGGGCGACGACATGATCCTCAAGCGCATGAAGCGACGCCATTTGCGCGACCATTCGATCCGCTTCTGCCACGAGGTCCGCGCTCTGCGTCCCGACGCCGTCTTCGGCGCCGACCTTATCGCCGGCTTCCCCACCGAGACCGAAGCGATGTTCGACAACTCGCTGAAGATCGTCGCCGAATGCGGCCTGACCCATTTGCACGTCTTCCCCTTCAGTCCGCGCGAGGGTACGCCGGCCGCCCGCATGCCGCAGCTCGACCGCCGCACCGTCAAGGACCGCGCCGCCAGGCTGCGCGCGGCGGGCGAGACCGCCTATCGCGCCCATCTCGATTCACTCGTGGGCTCCACGCAGAAGCTTTTGATCGAACGCGACGGGATCGGTCGCACGGAAGGCTTCGCCCTCGCCGCGATCGCCGCCGGCGCGCCGGGCGCGATCGTCCCGGCGCGCATCACCGGCCACGACGGCGCTCTGCTGAAGGCCCAATTCCTGGCCGAGGCGGCCTGACGGACGAAAGCATGGCATTCGGATTCATCAAGAAGGTCTTTTCCTTCGGCCGCAAGAAGGTCGAGGACCGCGACGAGGACGGTGCGCCGCTGCCCGAGACGGCGCCGCCGGACGATGCGGCAATTGCGGCCCAAGACGCCGCGGTCACGCCGGCCGGGACGACCGAAAGCCGAGCGCCGGCAGCCCCCGAACCCACGCATGAAGAGCCAGTCCGGCCCGAGCCGGCCGACGAAGCAGGAACCGCGCACCGCCGGGACGATGGGCCGGAGGCCCGACCGTCGGACATCGAGAGAATCACGGCCAGGACGTCGGATCAGGACGGCGAAAAACCCGATGCTCCCTCATCGGCACCGGAACACCCGCACGCCAAGCCGGCCGCCCCGCGCGCGCCGCAGACCCCGGAAGTCGAACTCGCCGAAGAGACCGTTGAAGCGGAGCCGCTGCCCCCCACGACCGCCGACGACACGAGCGATACGCGGGAGACGACCGCACCCTCGCAAAGCGACGGCTCCGAACCGATTGCCCCGCAACCGGCGACCACCGCGCCAGCAAGGCCCACGGCCTCGACCAAGCAGGCTGACCGGCCCGTCTCGACCGAAAAGCCGCAAGACGACCCCTTCGCTCCCCGACCGGCCGAGCGGCTGGCCGGCGACCAGCCCGTCACGCCATCCGAGCCGGAGCCTGCGGCGGCCGCCCCGGAGGCGACGACGCCACCGGAACCGGTTACGCCCGACATCGCGCCTGACGCGTCGCCCGGCCAGCCCGAGCCGACGCAAACCGAGCCGGATGCCGATCAACCGGCCGCGCCGCAATCCCCGCCGAGCCCCAAACCTGCCGCGCCGGCTGGCAAGGTCACGGTAGCGAAATCTGTCGAGGCCAAGCGCGCGGACGAACCGGCGGCGCCCGAGGCGACGGCGCGGCAGAGCTGGTTCCAGCGTCTGCGCCAGGGGCTGGCGCGATCCTCGCGCGAACTCACCGGCAACATCGCCGGCGTCTTCACCAAGCGCAAGCTCGACGAGGACGCGCTGCAGGATCTCGAGGACGTGCTGATCCAGGCCGATCTCGGCATGGAAACGGCGATCCGCATTACCGATACGCTGGCTTCGGGCCGGTACGGACGCGACATTTCGGAGGAGGAGGTGCGCGCGGTGATGGCGAGCGAGATCGAAAGTGTGCTCGCCCCGGTGGCGCTGCCGCTCGAACTCGACCTGTCGCACAAGCCGCATGTGGTGCTGGTCGTCGGGGTCAACGGCACCGGCAAGACGACCACGATCGGCAAGCTCGCCGCCAAGCTGACCGCCGGCGGGCTCGACGTGATGCTGGCGGCCGGCGACACGTTCCGCGCCGCCGCGATCGAGCAGCTCAAGATCTGGGGCGAGCGCACCCATTCGCCGGTCGTCGCCTCCAGGCTTGGCGCCGACGCGGCCGGGCTGGCTTACGAGGCCTTCGAGAAGGCCAAGGAGGCCGGCTCCGACGTGCTGATCATCGACACGGCTGGCCGGTTGCAGAACAAGGCCGAGCTGATGGCCGAGCTGGAAAAGATCGTGCGCGTGCTCGGCAAGCTCGATCCCGACGCCCCGCATACCGTGCTTCAGACCGTCGACGCGACCACCGGCCAGAACGCGCTCAACCAGGTCGAGATCTTTCGCAATATCGCCGGGGTCAACGGTCTGGTGATGACCAAGCTCGACGGCACGGCACGCGGCGGTATCCTGGTCGGCATCGCGGCAAAGCACAAATTGCCGGTCTATTTCATCGGCGTCGGCGAACAGGTCGACGACCTCGAACCCTTCTCGGCCGGTGATTTCGCCAAGGCGATCGCGGGCGTGGCGTGAGCGACATGAACCAGCAAATCTTCGAACGCGAACCCGACGATCCCAAGCGCAAGCCGATGAACCCGCTTTTGAAGCTGCTGCTGGAACTGGGTCCGCTGGTGGTGTTTTTCTTCGCCAATGCACGCGGCGAATGGCTGGCCGAGCTCTTTCCGGCCCTGGTCGCGTTCGGCGGACCGATCTTCATCGCCACCGGGCTTTTCATGGTGGCCACGGCATTGTCTCTGGGCGTGTCCTGGCTTCTGGTGCGCACGCTGCCGATCATGCCGCTGATCTCGGGCGTGATCGTGTTCGTGTTCGGCGCGTTGACGCTGTGGCTGCAGGACGAAACCTTCATCAAGATGAAGCCGACCATCGTCAATTCGCTGTTCGCCGCCGTCCTGCTCGGCGGTTTGCTGTTCGGTCGTTCCCTGCTCGGTTATGTCTTCGATCAGGCCTTCAAGCTCGATGCGGAGGGCTGGCGCAAGCTCACCTTCCGCTGGGGCCTGTTTTTCGTCTTCCTGGCCCTTGTCAACGAGATCGTCTGGCGGTCCTTTTCCACCGACATATGGGTGGCCTTCAAGGTCTGGGGCATCATGCCGATCACGCTGGTCTTCACATTCAGCCAGATGCCGCTGATCATGCGCCACTCGCTCGACGACCAGTTCCGCAAGGAGTAGGCGATGCGTTTCATCGAAAGCCGCGAAGAACTGCGCGACCACTACAAGGCGCCGGGCGAGCGAGCGGTCCGCAAGGAGCTGGGCGCGCTCGACAAGCATTGCCGCGCCTTCATAGAAAAAAGCCCGTTCGTGCTGATCGGCTCGTCCGACGGGGCAGGCAACGGCGACGTCACGCCCAAGGGCGACCGGCCGGGTTTCGTCGCCGTCCTCGACGACACCACACTTGCCATTCCCGACCGCCCCGGCAACAACCGGCTCGACACGCTGGAAAACGTGATCGCCAACCCCGCCGTCGGCCTGCTGTTTTTGATTCCCGGCATGAACGAGACGTTGCGGGTCAACGGCAGCGCGCGTGTCACCGCCGACGAGGCGCTTCGAGAGCGGCTAGCCGTCGACGGCAAGAAGCCGGCCACGGCGATGATCGTATCGGTCAGGGCCTGTTACATGCATTGCGCCAAGGCGTTCTTGCGCTCCGCGCTATGGGACCCGCAATCCTGGCCCGCACGCAGCGCCATGCCGACGCTCGGCCAGATCCTGACGGATCAGCTCGCCATGGCCACGCCGGCCGACCATACCGACCGGGCCCTGGAGGAGGGTTACCGCAAGTCGATGTGGTAAGCTGCGGCCGGCGCGTTCACAGCCATTCGATCCAGCGGCCATGATAATCGCAATGGGCGAGATGGCGCGTCTCGCCGCCCGGCCAGACCGTCAGGCTCAGCGTCGCGTGCGGATCGCTGGTCTCGATCGGCTCCATCGCCACCCGGGCGATCGGTGTGTCGGGCCCGGCTTCGGCGCCCGCCGCCGCCAGCGCGGCCTCGATCGTCGTCTTGGTCGCGACCGGCAGATATTGCCACATGATGGTGTGAAACAGCATCAGCGCCGTTCCCGGTTCCCGCGCTGCGAGCTGGCGCCGCACGAAATCGGCCGCGTCGACCCGCTCCATCGAAAACGGCGTTGTTTCGGCAAGACCGATCGCCGCATCGAGGCGTTGCAGCCGCGCCTGCTGGTCGGGCCATAAATACGAGCGCAGCCGCAGCCTTTGCAGCGGATCGCGCCAGTCGATCGGGCGGATGTCATTGCCGGTGCGCGCCACGATCTCGAGCGCCGCATCGAGCCGCGGCACCTCGCCGCGCACCTCCGGCACGAGCCTCACGGGCGACGTCGGCTCGCCCCAGCGCGCGGCGCCGTAGTCGTAGTGGAATCGGTCGAACAGCAGATTGAGCCCGGCACTGGCGCCGATCTCGATCAGGGCGACCGGGCGGTCGAGTTCCCGCGCTGCAGCCAGAAGACCCGGGAGGATCATGCCGGCGCGCGCGATCTCGTTGGTCTGCGGAGCGGTATCGAGCGCACGCACCAGCGCCTCGTCATTGCGCCGGATCGCGGCGTCGAGCTCGGCGCGGAATGTCGACTCGGCCACCTGCGCCGGCGGGTACAGCCCCGCCAGCACGTCGTCCTCGCCTGCCAGAACCAGTGCGTGCAGCCCGCCGCACAGCCTGAGCGCGAGCGCGTCCGCGCGCGGATCGCCATCCCATTCCAGAACCGCCAGACCGGTCACGCTGGAGCGATCGAGGATTGCGGCCAGGGCCCGGCACAGCCGCGCGGTAAACGGCGAGCCGAGCGCAGAGCATCCCGCCGCCTGGCGTTCGAAAGCGGCTCGGATATCGTTGTTTGTCATTGTCCGCTCCCCCGCTCCGGGCCCGATAAAAGTCACGCGTCGCCGGGATTGGAAAACGGCGCGCCGCCGGCGCCGTCCTGCACCTGCCGTTCGTGCGCCAGCATCCAGTGCACGCTCGGAAACGCAATGTCGTCCCAGGGAATCTCGTCCCAGGAGAAAAGCCCGACCTCCAGGCTCTCCTCGCCGGCCGAAAAGCCCGGCCGGGCAAGACGTGCCCGGTAGATGAGCTGCACCTGCGACAGCCTCGGCACGGAATAGATCGCCAGCAGGCTCTCGATCGAAAGCCGGGCATTGGCTTCTTCCAGCGCCTCGCGGCGCGCACCGTCCTCGGGCGTCTCGTGCAGTTCCAGGAAGCCGGCCGGCACGGTCCAGAAACCGCGGCGCGGCTCGATCGCCCTTCGGCACAACAACAGCTTGCCGTCGTGGCGGACCACCGAGCCGACGACGATCTTCGGGTTTTCGTAATTGACGAAGCCGCAAGTCTCGCAAACGGCGCGCTCATGCGTGTCACCGTCGGGTACGGTGCGGGTGAAAACGGGCGACAGCGGATAGGTCATGCCGACAGGCTAAAACCTTTCCAGTCCGGATTGAAGCAAATCCGTTCCGTCCTCCCAGGCAAAGCGCGATGCGAACGCTCTTGAAGCGCACACGCCTTGCGTGCCGACACCCTGACGTTAAACTGCCCCCGAACCGGCCGCGACGGCCGGGACGCTGCCCCCAGGAGCTCCAGATGTCGAAAATGCTGTCAACGTTCGCGGCGCTTGCCGCCCTCGTCTTCGTCCCGCTTGCCGCCCAGGCGCAGGACGTGCCCGATCTCGGCGGCCGCACGGTCGTGGTGGTGACGGAAAATGCCTACCCGCCGCTGCAATTCATCGATCCAAAGACCGGCGAGCAGATCGGCTGGGAATATGACGCCATGGCCGAGATGGCCAAGCGGCTGAATGTTTCGGTCGAGTATCAGAACACGAGCTGGGACGCGATGATCCAGGCCGTGTCCGACAGCCAGTACGATCTCGGCATGACCGGCATCACGATCCGCGACGACCGCAAGGAGAAGGTCGATTTCTCTGCCCCCTACATGCATTCGGAAATGCGCATGTTGGTGCGTGCCGACGAGGAGCGGTTCGCCGACGAGAAGGAATTCGCGGCCAAGGACGACCTCTTGATCGCCGCCCAGCCAGGCACCACGCCGTTTTACGTCTCCGTCTACGACGTTCTCGACGGCGACGAGGCCAATCCGCGCATCAAGCTGTTCGAGACGTTCGGCGCGACCGTGCAGGCGCTGCGCGCCGGCGATGTCGACCTCGTGCTCACCGACGGCGTCGCCGCCAACGGCTATGTTGCCGCGTCGGACGGCAAGCTGAAGGTGATCGGCGGCCCGCTCGGCTCGGAGGATTTCGGCTTCATCTTCCCCAAAGGGTCCGATCTGGTCGAGCCGTTCAACGCCGCGATCGCGGCGATGAAGGCCGACGGCACGATCGACGCGCTCAACAAGAAATGGTTCCTCGACTACAAGCTGGGACAGTAATGTCCAGCCACGGCCGCCGCCAGGGCGGCCGTGGCCGCTTGCCCGAAAGCACCAGAGCCCGATGAACCATCCCTCCGCTTCGCCCACCAGGGAGTTTCCCTGGTGGCTGGTCGCCGCCGCCGCGATCGCCGCGACGATCGCCGTCCTCATCGCCGCCAGCGACCTCTACTCCCAGGTCTTTGCCACCGTGTCGAAGGGCGTCGCGATCACCGTTTTCGTAACCGGTGTCGCCTTCGCGCTCGCCTCGCTGATCGGGCTCGGCACGGCGCTGATGGCGCTGTCCGGCTCCGTGGTTTTGCGCCAGATCGCCCGCTTCTATGTCGAGATCATTCGCGGCGTGCCGGTGCTGGTGCTCTTGTTCTGGATCGCCTTCGCCGGCGTGCCCGCCTTCGTGGGGTTGTGGAACCTGGCGACCGCGCCGCTGCAGGATGCGGGCATGCTGGAACCGCTTCTGGTGCGCGACGTCTCGCTGTTGTGGCGCGCCATCATCGCGCTCACCATCGGCTATTCCGCCTTCATCTCGGAAGTGTTCCGCGCCGGTATCCAGTCCGTCGACGGTGGCCAGATCGAGGCGGCCAAGGCGCTGGGCCTGTCGCGCTTCCAGCGCTTTCGGCTGATCATCCTGCCGCAGGCGATCCGCATCATCCTGCCGCCGCTCGGCAACGATTTCGTCGCCATGGTCAAGGATTCCTCGCTGGTCTCGGTGCTCGGCGTCGCCGACATCACCCAGATGGGCAAGATCTACGCCTCCGGCTCGTTCCGCTTTTTCGAGACCTATTCGATCGTCGCCTATATCTATCTGATCCTAACCGTCAGCCTGTCACTGGCGCTGCGCGCACTGGAAAAACGCCTGCGCCAAGGCGAGACGCAGCGATCGCGCTGACGCGCACCACACGACGGCATCGGTCAAAGACCGGTTTCGATCGCCCTGGACGCGCCACGCCGCCGACGAGGCACGCCTGGCATCGAGTCGCGCATGACGCTACCATAGTGTCATGTCCGAACGTTCCGCCTCCGCCCCGCGCCCGCTCGACCAGGTCTATGCGGCCACGACCGAAACCGAACTCGCCGACGCCTACGCGGCCTGGGCGGCCGGCTACGATCGCGAGACGGCCGAGCTCGGCTATTGCCTGCCCTTCCTGATCACCAGCTGGCTTGCTCGCCACGTTCCGGCCGGCGAAGGGCCGATCCTCGACGCCGGCTGCGGCACCGGTCTGTCCGGCCCGTTTTTGAAGGCGCTCGGCTACGATCGACTGGAGGGCCTCGACCTGTCCGACGAGATGCTGGCGATCGCCAGGTCGCGGCAGGTCTACGGCACGCTGAAAAAGGCCGCGCTCGGCGAGGCCCTACCGTGGCCGGACGGCCATTTCCGCGCGGTGATCGCCGCCGGCGTCTTCACCGCCGGTCACGCGCCGGCAAGCGGGCTGGACGAGATGGCCCGCATCACGAAGTCCGGCGGGCATATTATGTTCACCGTGCGCGACAGGCTGATCGCCGAGGCCGGTTTCCAGGAGCGCTTCGACCGGCTCGAACAGGCCGGCATCTGGCATCCGGTCGAGGAGAGCCCGCCCTTCCGCGCCTTCGCGGTGGCCGAGCCGGACGTATTCGTCAAGACCTTCGTCTTCCAGTGCGCCTGAGCCCGGCGTGCGCGCCGGCAACCTTTCCACGGGCCACGCGTTTCCCGCACGAGGCACGCCATGGAACCCTTCTTTTCCGATTTCGGCCGCGCGAGCTGGCTGCCCTTCGAGGTGATCGCCGCCCGGCTGCTGCTGGCCGCTGTGCTCGGCGGCATCGTCGGCTTCGAGCGCGAATGGCGCGAGCGGCAAGCCGGTTTGCGCACCCACATCCTGGTCTGCCTGTCAGCGGCGACCATCGCCATCCTCACCATCGAGATCACCCACCTGCCCGCCTTCGAGGACGACGCCATCCGCATCGACCCCATCAGGCTGGTTGAGGCCGTCACGGCCGGCGTCGCCTTCCTCGCCGCCGGGCTGATCGTGTTCGCCCGCGGCGAGGTCCATGGCCTGACGACGGGCGCCGGCATGTGGCTGGCCGGCGCCGTCGGCCTCGCCTGCGGCCTCGGCTTCTGGCAGATCGCGCTTGTCGCGACCTTGCTCGCCGTCATCGTCCTGGCCGCGCTGCGGCTTGTGGAGCGGCGCGCGAAAACCGACACCGGCGGCGGCGAATGACCGGCGGCCTGCCTCCCCGCTGCGCCGACTGCCACCTCACTCCTTGCGCATGATGACGCCCGGCTGCGAGAGGTCGCCGGATGCGACGTCGTAGACCCCGGTCACACACAGAAGCGGCGCCTCGCCGCTCTCGTTGACGGTCAATTCGGACGTCACCGCGTCGAACGAGACAGCTTCGCCCTCGACGACCGGCACGGTGATCTCCACCCGCTTGCCATCGAGCCGCGGCGACATGCCTGGACTGTCGAGAGCGAGCGGCAACATCGGCGCGGTTGCCGGCAACACGTCGACGCCGGGCGAGACGTCGCGCACCTTCAGCCCCGCGCCGCAGGCCTTGTCCTCGGCGAGCACCACCCAATGCGAATGCCAGTCCGCGCCGTCGTTTGCGGGATCGCCGTCGCCATTTTCGTCAAACAAAGGCGTGTCGTCGAAATCGGGATGCGCGGTGACGGCAAGAGCAAGAAGACCTGACCCGGCCGCGAAACCGACAAGGGCGGGGTCGAGGCCGGTCGGCCACACATAGGCGGCAACCTTGGCGCCCTTCAATTGTCCGATCGCCTCGGGTTTTTGCGACCCCGCCTCGCCGGCGAGTTCCATCATGAAGGTCGCCAGCCGGCCGTCGGTGGTGGCCGACGACACAACGATGTCGAAAGCGGGTGGCACCGCGTTGTCGACCGGGCTTTTGATGTCATGCGCAAGGGCTGGCAGGGCCGTGCCAGCCGCAAGCAGGGCCGCGCAAACGAACTTGGTCATCTGATCCTCCTAATTAGTATCGTAACGATACCAATAAATCGCTAGCACGGCTTTGGCCGGCTTGCAATAGTGGTTTCGTTACGATACCATTTAACGATGACAGAACCGCATCGCGCCCTGGAACTGATGGAACGGCTCGTCCGGCTGGTCGGCCAGACCGGCCATGCGCACGGCATGAAACCGGCGCAATGGGATGGCCTGCGTTATCTCGCCAGGGCCAACCGTTTCTCGCGCACGCCGGGCGCGCTGACCGCCTATCTCGGCGCGACCAAGGGCACGGTCTCGCAGACCGTGATCGCGCTCGAGCGTGCCGGCCTGGTTGAAAAATCGCCGCATCCCGGCGATCGGCGTTCGGTGCGGCTGGAGCTGACACCGGCCGGCCGCGCCATGCTGAAGGACGACCGGATCGAGGCCGTGCGCCGCGCGCTCGCCCGTCTGACGCCCGCGCGCGCGGCGGCGCTCGAGGACGGCCTCCAGGCTCTGCTTTCCGGCCTGATCGTCGAAGGCGGCGGGCGCCCCTTCGGGCTTTGTCGCGCCTGTCGCCATTTCGGCAAGGACGCGCACGGACCCGGTCGCCATCTGTGCCGCTTGCTCGGCGAACCCCTGACGGATGCCGAATCCGACCAGATTTGCGTCGAACAGGAAGCGGCCTGATACCGGAGCCCGGCGCAGGTTAAACGCCGCCGCGCCAAGCCCCGATGTTGCGCCGCAGCACGCCACGGTCTAGGAAAGGGCATTCATTCGGACCCGGTGCAATCCCGGGTGGCTCTTCCGGCCGCCGATCCGCCGGACAACTTGCATCCATGCCGTCTTTCTTTGCGGTCCTGCCCCGTTGGGCCGCGGTTTGGTTTTGACTTCCTGGACCCCGATGCCATCACTTTATGCCTATCGCGCGCAATGGTTTTCCAACATCCGCGCCGACCTTCTCGCCGGTCTCGTCGTTGCGCTGGCGTTGATCCCCGAAGCCATCGCCTTCTCCATCATCGCCGGCGTCGATCCCAAAATCGGCCTCTACGCCTCGTTCTCGATCGCGGTTCTGATCGCGTTCGTTGGCGGTCGGCCGGGCATGATATCGGCCGCGACCGCCGCGACCGCTGTGTTGATGGTCACGCTGGTGCGCGACCACGGCCTGCAATATCTGCTCGCCGCGACAGTGCTTGCCGGACTGCTGCAGATCGGCGCCGGACTGTTGAAGCTCGGCCAGGTCATGCGCTTCGTCTCGCGCTCGGTGATGACCGGCTTCGTCAACGCGCTCGCCATTTTGATCTTCATGGCCCAGCTCCCCGAACTGATCGGGGTTCCCTGGCTGACCTATGTGATGGTCGCCGCCGGTCTCGCCATCATCTACCTGTTTCCCTATCTCACCAGGGCCGTGCCCTCGCCGTTGGTCTGCATCGTCGTCCTGACGACGATCGCGATCGTCTTCGGCCTCGACGTACGCACGGTCGGCGACATGGGCGAACTGCCGTCGACCCTGCCGGTCTTCCTGATTCCCGACATCCCGCTCACTCTCGAGACGCTGTTGATCATCCTGCCCTATTCGGCCGCGGTCGCGGTGGTCGGGCTTCTGGAATCGCTGATGACGGCGCAGATCGTCGACGATCTGACCGACACCACCTCGAATCGCGACCAGGAATGCATCGGCCAGGGCATCGCCAACACCGCCACCGGCTTCATCGGCGGCATGGCCGGCTGCGCCATGATCGGCCAGTCGATCATCAACGTGAAGTCGGGTGGACGCGGCAGGCTGTCCACCTTCGCCGCCGGCGTGTTGTTGCTGTTCATGATCCTGGTGCTTGGCGACCTCGTCAGCCGGATCCCGATGCCGGCGCTGGTCGCGATCATGATCATGGTGTCGATCGGCACGTTCTCGTGGTCGTCGGTGAAGAACCTCAGGGACCATCCGCGCTCGTCCTCGATCGTCATGCTGGCGACGGTGATCTGCGTGGTGTTCACCCACAATCTCGCGATCGGCGTGCTGGTCGGCGTGCTGTTGTCGGGCATCTTCTTTGCCTGGAAGATCGCCCAGCTCTTCCGCGTATCCTCGACCTTGAGCACGGACGGCCGCCACCGCACCTATGTGGTGGAAGGCCAGCTCTTCTTCGCCTCGGCCGAGGATTTCATGGCCGCCTTCGACTTCAAGGAAACGCTGGAAAAGGTAACGATCGACGTATCGCGCGCCCATATCTGGGACATTTCCAGCGTCGGCGCCCTCGACATGGCCGTGCTGAAATTCCGCCGCGACGGCGCCGATGTCGAGATCGTCGGCATGAACGAGGCCAGCGAGACGCTGGTCGACCGCCTCGCCGTCCACGACAAGCCGGGCGGGCTTGACAAACTCATGGCGCATTAGCCCCGACTGCGGCTAGGTTTTGGTCAGGAGAGAATAATGACGACGAGAATCATCGCGCTCATCGACGGCTCGACCTACTCGAAAAGCGTATGCGAAAACGCCGCCTGGATCGCCGGGCGCACCGGCGCGACGGTGGAACTGGTCCATGTGCTCGGCCGGCGCGAAACCGCCTCATCCGACCTTTCGGGCACGATCGCGCTCGGAGCCCGGTCGAGCCTTCTGGCCGAACTCAGCAGCCTCGACGAGGAGCGTGCCCGGCTGGCCCAGAAGCGCGGCCGCGCCATACTCGAGGACGCGCAGACGATGCTGGTTGAGGCGGGCGTCGAGGCGAGCATGCGCCTGCGCAACGGCGACCTTCTGGAAACGGTGGCCGAGGCCGAAAAACAGGCCGACCTGATCGTGATCGGCAAGCGCGGCGAGGGCGCCGACTTCGCCAAGCTGCATCTCGGGTCCAACCTGGAACGCATCGTCCGCTCCGCCACGCGTCCGGTCTATGTCGCCGCGCGCGCCTGGCGTCCGGTCGAAAAGGTGCTGATCGCCCACGACGGCGGGCCCAGCATCGGCCGCGCGGTGGATCATATCGCCCGCTCGGCGCTGTTTTCGGCGCTCGACATCCGCCTCCTCGCCGTCGGCGCCGACACCGCAGAACATCGCCGTAGGCTTGCCGACGCCGAGGCCGTGCTGAAAGCAGGCGGCCACCGGGCCGCCTCCCGGTTGGTCCAGGGCCAGCCGGACAAGGCGATCGCCGAGGCGGTCGAAAAAGACGGCATCGATCTTCTGGTGATGGGCGCCTACGGCCATTCGCGCATCCGCTCGATGATCATCGGCTCGACCACCACGGAAATGATCCGCGCCTGCAAGATCCCGATCCTGTTGTTCCGGTAGGCAACCAAAACGACAGTATGCCGGCCGGTATCCAGCGGCAAGAACTCGGCGCGGACGCGCGCCGGGGCGTCGTTTCGTTCGCCAGATTGCCGCCCCGCGTCTTTGCTGGTATGAGCCACGCCATGGAAGAATTGTTCGGCAATCCGGCCTATAAGCGCTTTGCGCTGCAGGACAGAAAGCGCCTGCCGGCGCGCTTTTTTGCGCGGATTTCGGGCGCCAAGGCGACCCGGCTCGCCTGAATGCCGCCCGCCCGGCACGCCGCCGGCCCATCCAGCTCCCTTATCGACGGACGCAAGACAATGACCGCTCCCCGCACCCTCTACGACAAGATCTTCGACGACCATCTGGTCGACCGTCAGGACGACGGCACCTGCCTGCTCTATATCGACCGCCATCTCGTTCACGAGGTCACCAGCCCGCAGGCATTCGAGGGCCTCAGACTGGCCGGGCGCCAGGTACGCCATCCCGAAAAGACGCTCGCCGTGGTCGATCACAACGTGCCGACCACCGACCGCTCGCGCGGCATCGCCAATCCCGAAAGCCGCATCCAGGTCGAGGCGCTGGCCAAGAACGCCGCCGATTTCGGGATCGATTATTACAACGAGGTCGACCTGCGCCAGGGCATCGTCCACATCGTCGGCCCCGAACAGGGTTTCACCCTGCCCGGCATGACGATCGTGTGCGGCGACAGCCACACCTCCACCCACGGCGCATTTGGCGCCTTGGCGCACGGCATCGGCACCTCCGAGGTCGAGCACGTGCTCGCAACCCAGACGCTGATCCAGAACAAGGCCAAGAACATGCTGGTGCGCGTCGACGGGCAGTTGCCCGAAGGCGTCACCGCCAAGGACATCATTTTGGCCATTATCGGCGAGATCGGCACGGCCGGCGGCACCGGTCATGTCATCGAATATGCCGGCGAGGCGATCCGCGCGCTGTCGATGGAAGGCCGCATGACGGTCTGCAACATGTCGATCGAGGGCGGCGCCCGCGCCGGCCTGATCGCGCCCGACGAGACCACGTTCGCCTATGTCAAGGACAAGCCGCGTGCGCCGAAGGGCAAGGCCTGGGACATGGCCATGGAATACTGGAAAACGCTGCGCTCCGACGAGGGCGCCCATTTTGACCAGACCGTGGTGCTCGACGCGGCCAATCTGCCGCCGATCGTAACCTGGGGCTCCTCGCCCGAAGACGTCGTCTCCGTCACCGGGATCGTGCCCGACCCCGACGCGATCGCCGACGAGAACAAGCGCAATTCCAAGAAGCGCGCGCTCGATTATATGGGCCTGACGCCGGGTACCCGCATCACCGATATCGCGCTCGACCGCGTCTTCATCGGCTCGTGTACCAATGGCCGCATCGAGGACCTGCGTGCCGTGGCCAAGGTGGTCGAGGGCCGCACGGTCAGCGAGCGCGTCGACGCCATGATCGTGCCGGGCTCCGGCCTGGTCAAGGCGCAGGCCGAGGCCGAGGGTCTGGACGCGATCTTCAAGGCCGCCGGCTTCGACTGGCGCGAGCCGGGCTGTTCGATGTGCCTGGCCATGAACGAGGACCGCCTCAAACCGCAGGAGCGCTGCGCCTCGACCTCGAACCGCAATTTCGAGGGCCGGCAGGGTTTCAAGGGCCGCACCCATCTGGTCTCGCCGGCCATGGCGGCGGCGGCGGCGATCGCCGGCCATTTCGTCGACATCCGCGACTGGCGCTGAACGCCCAAACGACCGATCGCGAGGTCGCCCGCCTCATCAGGCGGCCTCGCAGAGCGTGATCGCCGTCATGCCGACCGGCCCGTAGGGTTTCGTTATTCTCGCCGCGGTCTCGTGAATCTGGCTCCTGTTTGACGCATTCGGACAGGGCGAGCCGCAAGCTGATAGGCTGAATTGATTGCGCATATGAAGCGGCCGTGAACGGCGGCGTCAGGCTCGTTCCAGGCGCGTCCCTCCATCATCACTGCATTCCGGCGCGCAAACAGCCGGTTTTTGTGGAGGAACCGCCATGCTCGTCAAAACCGCGGCAACCGCCCTCACCGCGATCCTGCTCGCGACATCGGTCGCTCCGTCCTTCGCGGAAATGAAGATCAAGAAACTGAAGCCGCCCGCGAGCAGGTCCGCACAGCCTGCGAAAAGAACGACGACAATATCGGCTACGGCGCCCACGCCAAGAAGGGCGGTTATGGCTGCGTGACCGACAACGGCTTCATCGACTGCAAGGAAAACGGCGCGTGCACCGGAGGCATTGCCGAGCGCCGCACGGCGCGCCATCTGCCGCGCCTGACCGGCTCGGGCAAGCTCGTCCGCCGCTGATTCTTTGGCGGCTCATCAGCCGGGTCGCTCGGGCGCCTATTGTCTCACCTGCCCGTCTCCTCGGTGCCAGCCGCATCCCAGAATGCAGCGGGCGCCGTCACGTCTGGATGCCGGCTTTTACACCGCCCACATTAACCTCTTTTTCGAACCCTTGCGCTAATGTCGCCCGGCACGCGAACAGGAGCCGGATATGAGCGCTGCCGGATATATTCTGGCGATCAACCTCCTTGTTGCCGGCCTGTTCGCCGGCGCATTCGCATGGGTCAGCATTTACAGCAAGGTCCGCGTTCCTGCACGCTGGATCGCCGCGAGTTTCGTTCTCGGAATGGCGAATTTCGGCGTGGAATGGATGATTTCCGCTGTCGAAAATCCGCGTTTCGTCGTGTTTTCGGCCTTTGTCGTCTCGATTGCGGCCCAGATCGCCTTCAATATCGGCGTGCTGAAAAAATACGACATCCGCATCCCCTGGCGGTTTCTTGCACTGCTGGTGTTTGTCTCGCTGCCGCTCAATGTCGCCATCTACGACATGCCGCGCGATTCGTTCACGCGCGTCCTGCTCTACCAACTGCCCTATTTTGTCATACAGGCCACCGCCGTGCTGCTTCTGATACGCGCGCCGGGCAAGCGTTATCTCGATATCGCGCTGACCGGCGTGCTGGGCGCGGGCGCGGTTCACTTCCTGGCAAAGCCTTTCTTTGCCGCCGCCTTCGGGCCCGGCGACCGGCCCCAGACCTATGTCGACAGCATCTATGCGCTGATCTCGCAATCCATGGGCTCAGTGCTGATCGTGGCGACCGGCCTTTTGGTGGCGGTGGTCCTGGTGCGCGACCTGTTGACCGACGCCACCACCAAATCCGAAACCGATTCCCTGACCGGCCTGCTCAACCGCCGCGGTTTCGAGGAGCGCGTGCCGCAGGTCACCCGCCTCCTTGCCGAAACCCGGGTTCCGGCCTCGATCGTCATCTGCGACCTCGATCATTTCAAGGCGGTGAACGACAGTTATGGGCACCCCGGCGGCGATCTCGTCATCCGCGCCTTCGCCACGCAGCTGATCGAGGCGAAGGCCAACGACCACGTCGTCGGCAGGATCGGCGGCGAGGAATTCGCCATCCTGCTGCCGGGCGCAAACGCGGCGGCCGCGCGCCTGTTTGCCGAGGCGATCCGCAGCGCCTTCGCCGGGCTCGAGATCCAGGGCATGCCCGAAACCGCCCGCTTCACCGCCAGTTTCGGCGTCGCCGAATTGAAGGCCGGCGACACGCTCTCCGATATGCTGCGGCGCGCCGATCTGGCGCTCTACGAGGCCAAAAACAGCGGCCGCAACTGCGTGCGCGTCGCGCCGCTGATCGTGCACGACAACAGCGATCGCCGCACCCATCGCGCCGCACGCTGACAAAGAAGCCGGATTTATTGCGCGGCGATCGGCCCTGTGCCGGTCGCGAGACGATAGCCGCGCATCTCGTCCATGCTGAGATAATAGAGCGCGCGCGGCGGAGTATCGAGCGCGTGCAGCCACAAGGCCGGATCCACGCCCATTTCGCTCAGATGGCGCGAGATGCGGGCCGTGGTCGCCTGCGCGTCCGACATCGCCTGGGCCGGTTCGACGGGCATGTCGCCGACGGCGTAGAACTGGTGCAGCCCGATCGCCGATTTGGCCCCGACCGAGCGGGTCACCCCACCGGCCAGCATCAGCGGGCAGGACGAGGCGCAAAAGGCGCCATCCACGACCCCCGTTGCCAGGCCGCGCGCACGGATCTGGCGGGCGATCGCGATCGCGTCGTCGAGCGAGCCGCCCGATGAATTGAACAGCACCGCGCGGACATATTCGCCACGCATTTCAATCTCGGTGGCGAAACGCGCGGCCGCGCCGATGTCGACAAAGCCCTCCGCCGCCAGAATGCCGCCGGGCTTGAGCGTGAAGCCGATCGGCCGACGCAGTCTGTCCTCATCGACGGTGACCTGATCGCGCGGATCGACCGTGGCCGCGCCGCCTTCGCCGTCCCGCGTCGCCACCGCCGGCGGCAGGACGGGGGTGGCGATGTCGGCGGGCGGCGACACGGCGGGGCGCCTGGCCTCGATCAGATCGTGCAGATCCATCGCCAGCACGCCGACGGCGCCGATCAGCAGCCCGCGAAACGCCCAGCGGATCACCTCGCCCTCGTCGAAACGGGCAAAATAACGCGCGATCGCCGCCCGCGCACCACCACGCCCGCGCCCGGCCTGGCCGCGCGCAGGCAAAACATCGCCGGCGCGACTCACGGGTCGCTCCTCTTGCGTTCCGACAGAGAGAGCGGCGTCACGTTTTCGGCCGCCGGTGCTTCATGGCCCCGGTGGTGTTCGTCGTCCGCTTGCTCCGGCCCGTCCGCCTCACGCGTTTCCGCCGCGTCCGGCTCCTCCGAGGCGCCACCCGCGGCCGCGACGCGACGCGCCAGCAGAGCGTCGTGGATTTCCAGCGAGCGCAGCAAATCGGCCGCGGTGATGCGATCCGTGTCGGCCATCTGTTCCTCGCCGCGTCGCACCGCCGCCTGCACCACCGCCATGATCGCCACCAGCACGCCGGGAAGCAGGTCGATCGAGATCGCGCCCGCCCAGCTCGGAACGAAGTCGCCGCCGTAAAGCAGCACCGCTTCGGCCGACGACAGCGGCACGTAGCGCCGGTCGGGCACCCTGGGCTGGGCGAGGATCTGTTGGGCGGCCTTGGAAAGCGCCTTCGACTGCGCCTCGACGGAGGAACGGATCGTGGCCATGACGACGTCCTGCCGCCCGGCGAGGTCGGCGGTCGACCCGTCGGCCACCGGCGCGATGAAGCCGACCGAGAGGTCCTCCGCCGCGCGCATCACCGAGGGCGCGACCGAGGTCTGCTCGAGTGCGGCGATCACGCCGGCGAGCGCGACGGCCTGTTCGGCGAACCGGTCCGAGCGCGGCGCAATCGGACCCGATCCGGAAACCAGCCCGCGCATCGCCGCCAGATGGGTCTGTCCCTCCTCGAAAAGGGTCGCAACTGTCTCCCGCGAAGCGAGGATATTGGCCTCGAGCTCGCGCATCTGCGCGGCCATCTGGGTCAGAAGCTGCACCACGCTGCCCGAACCCGACGTGCCCGTCAGCGCGCCCGAATCGCGCTCGTCGTCGGCCAGCCTGGCAAACCGCTCTCCGGCGCGCTGGATATCGGGCAGCAGCGACAGCGCCCCGAGCGCATTGGTGTTGGCTTGGTCGAGGTCGCCGGTATAGTCCTCCAGCGTCTCGGCCAGGTGCTGCTCGACCGCGGCCGAGCCGGCGAGTGCGGCCGCGTTGAGCCAGGACGACATCGCCACGATCATCACAGACCCGACCGCCATGACGGCGACCAGCACCAGCCGCGAGGCACCGTCGCGCATTTCGGGCAGGAACCGCAGCAGATAGGTCCAGAAGCCGTAAATGCCGACCGACACGGCGGCCGAATAGATGATGGCGGCGAAAAACACGATCGTCGCAGAGCCGTCGAGAAGGCTACGCACGCCGAGATAGGTGTAAACGCCCGAGGCCAGCGCCAGCGTGGCGAGCACGAACCGCGTCATCGTCGTCAGCGACGCGGCGTGATCCTTCAGTCTGCGGGCCGTCGCGGCTTCGCTCATCTCATCTCCCGTCCCGTCACGGCACCGCCATGCTCCGGCGTCGGAGCCGAAGCTGGCGGTGCAAACGTGACCAAATCAGGGCCGCCGGGCTCGTTTCGGACGAAACGCTCAGCGGCAGGGCCCGACCAGCACCGGCACGGTGTTGTCCGGCAGGCCGTACATATAGCTGCGTCCCTTGAGCAGCACGCCGTGGCGCCGGCAATCGCGCCGCACCCGCACCGCCTCGTCGGAATAGACGATTTCGGGGCCTGCGCCGGCGCGGCTGTATTCGCCCAGCTCTTCGGCCAGATGCCCCTGGCCGACGACGATGCGTTTATAGCCAGATGGGCTGCGGATAACGAGATTGCCGAAACTGTCGGCATAGACCCTGTCATAAAGGCCGCCCGCCGTCGCCGGCGCGGCGGCAAGCACGAAAAGCGGAGCGGCGAGCGCGGCCGTCGCGCATGCTCCCACCCAGGATTTCCAGTTCAGGCGCATGGTGCGTCCTTTCGTTGAGGTCGAAGCCTCCTCGCCCTCGACTTTAACGGTTTCTTAACCTCTGTCACCCGGGACGGGGAAATCCGCACCCGGCAATTGACAGACATGGTTAATATCTCCGATGGAGAGAACATGACCGACCAGCCCGCAATCGACATCGCCCTGCTTCGCCTCAAGGACGCGCCCGACCTGGCGCCCCTGCTTGCCGCCTACGCCCAGGCGCTCAAGCGCGGCGCGCCGCGCCGGCCCGACCAATATTACGCCGAAGCACTGCTGCAGGACCGCACCGCCGAGGTGCTGGGCGCGCGCATCGACGGCAGGCTGGTCGGATTCGCGATCTTCGCCGATCTGCCGGAGCCGGTTTCCGGCATGCGCTGCGGCGCCTGCGATCACATTTTTGTTCATCACGAACACCGTTCGAAGGGCATCGCCAAGGCGATGGTCGACGTGCTCGCCGACCGGGCCGAGGAGCGCGGCTGGACCAAGCTGATGCTGAACGCGCCGCGCCAGCCCGAGGACGGCAAAAAGCTCTACGAACAGATCGCCGGCCCCGCCGACTGGTCGAGCTACGTCATCCGGTTCGACGGAAAATAGTCCGCGCCCGCGCCCGACTTGATCTCCCGTGGCCAAAATTTGTAATTTTCGCGCGGCCCGTCCGCGAATCGCGAGGAACAGCCCTGAAAAACCGCCTGATCCTGTTGCCGGTCATTCTTCTCGCCGCGTGCGTGGCGGACGGACCGGGCGCCGAGCCCGGCGTCGCTTCGGCGCCGCGCGGCAAGACCACCTATCGCTGCGACGACGGCGCCCGCATGGTGGTCGAAAACCGCGGCGCCAGCGTGATCCTGACCCTCGACGACAACGCGCCGGTCACCTTGCCCGCTTCGCCTGCCGATTCGCGCATCCGCTACGGTGCGCCGCCCTATGCGCTGCTTCTGGATCGCAACGAGGCCCTGCTGATGAAGTCCGGCGCCGCACCCAATACCTGCCGCCGCTGACGGCGGGATGCCTGTGCCGGCACCCGGTTCGGCTTTAATCGATTGAAGCGGGACGCCGCCGCGATGCCGTCCAAGCCACGACCCTAAATGCCCGGCGCGGCGTCTTTTTCCGACTTTGACGCGGTGCAAAAAGACCATTAGAAACGGGCAACCGGACCCGGCCGGCAACCGTTGCGCCGCATCCGGAGCCTTCATCTGGGGGAGCCATGAGCAATTCCACAGCCACCCGACCTGGCATGAGACAAAGACCGCTTTCACCGCATCTTCAGGTCTACCGCCTGATCCCCACCATGGTGATGTCGATCGTGCACCGCATCACCGGCGCAGCACTTTATGTCGGCACGCTGCTGGTCGCCTGGTGGCTGATCGCGGCGGCCACGTCGGAGAGCTATTTCGAGTTCGTCAACGGGCTCTACGGCTCCTGGTTCGGACGGCTGGTTCTGTTCGGTTACACCTGGGCGCTGCTGCACCACATGCTGGGCGGTCTGCGCCATCTGGTCTGGGACACGGGCGCGGCGATGGACAAACACACCGCCACCAAGCTGGCCTGGGCGACGATCGCCGGCTCGATCACGCTGACCGTGCTGGTGTGGATAGCCGGCTACATGGCACGCGGAGGCTGACGATGACCGACATGCGCACCCCGCTCGGCAAGGTCCGCGGCCTCGGCTCGGCCAAGGACGGCACCGACACCTTTTGGCGCCAGCGCCTGACGGCGATCGCCAACATCCCGCTGCTCTTGTTTTTCGTCGGCCTGCTGGTCGCGCTCAATGGCGCCGGCTACGACGAGGTCCGCGCCACGCTGGGCAACCCCTTCGTGACGCTTGTCCTGATCCTCGTGCTGGTTTCCGGCCTCGTGCACATGCGCATCGGCATGAAGGAAATCATCGAGGACTATATCCATGACGAGGGCGTCAAGATCGCCCTTGTCGTGCTCAATACGTTCTTCGTGTTCACGATAGGCGCGGCCTGCGTGTTCGCGCTGTTGAAGATCGCGTTCGGAGGGTAATGGCGCCGATGGCTGAGGCAAGCAAGGCAGGCGGCAAAGCCTACGAGTTCGTCGATCACAAATTCGACGTGGTGGTGGTGGGCGCCGGCGGCGCCGGCCTGCGGGCCACGCTCGGCATGGCCGAGCAGGGTCTCAGGACCGCCTGCATCACCAAAGTGTTTCCGACCCGGTCCCACACCGTGGCGGCCCAGGGCGGCATCGCCGCCTCGCTGCAGAACATGGGCCCCGACAACTGGCAGTGGCATCTCTACGACACGGTCAAGGGATCCGACTGGCTCGGCGATGTCGACGCGATGGAGTATCTCGCCCGCGAGGCGCCGGCCGCCGTCTACGAGCTCGAGCATTACGGCGTGCCGTTCTCGCGCACCGAGGAAGGCAAGATCTATCAGCGCCCGTTCGGCGGCCACATGCAGAATTTCGGCGAAGGCCCGCCCGTGCAGCGCACCTGCGCGGCCGCCGACCGCACCGGCCACGCCATCCTGCACACGCTCTACGGCCAGTCGGTCAGGAACAACGCCCAGTTCTTCATCGAGTATTTCGCCCTCGACCTGATCATGGACGACGACGGCACCTGCACCGGCGTCGTCGCCTGGAATCTCGACGACGGCACCATCCACCGCTTCGCCGCCAAGATGGTGGTGCTGGCCACCGGCGGCTACGGCCGCGCCTATCTGTCGGCGACCTCGGCGCATACCTGCACCGGCGACGGCAACGGCATGATCGCGCGCGCCGGCCTGCCGCTGCAGGACATGGAGTTCGTGCAGTTCCACCCGACCGGCATTTACGGCGCCGGCTGCCTGATCACCGAGGGCGCGCGCGGCGAAGGCGGTTACCTGGTCAATTCCGAGGGTGAGCGTTTCATGGAGCGCTACGCGCCTTCGGCCAAGGATCTGGCCTCGCGCGACGTGGTTTCGCGCTGCATGACGATGGAAATCCGCGAGGGTCGCGGCGTCGGCAAGGAAAAGGATCACATTTTCCTGCATCTCGACCATCTCGACCCGGCCGTGCTCGCCGAGCGCCTGCCCGGCATTTCCGAGTCGGCCAAGATCTTCGCCGGCGTCGACGTCACCCGCGAGCCGATCCCGGTGCTGCCGACCGTGCACTACAATATGGGCGGCATCCCCACCAATTATTGGGGCGAGGTGCTGAACCCGACCAAGGACGATCCGGACCGTGTCACGCCCGGCCTGATGGCGGTCGGCGAGGCCGGCTGCGCGTCCGTGCACGGCGCCAACCGGCTCGGCTCCAACTCGCTGATCGACCTCGTCGTCTTCGGCCGCGCCGCCGCGATCCGCGCCGGCGAGGTGATCGACCGGGCGGCCGCGATCCCGGCGATCAACGAAAAGGCGGTCGACAAGATCATGGACCGCTTCGACCGCACCCGCCACGCCGACGGCGCCAGCCCGACCGCCGCCCTGCGCGACAAGATGCAGCGCGCCATGCAGGAGGACGCGGCGGTGTTTCGCACCCAGGAATCGCTGGGACAGGGCTGCAAGCGGATTTCGGCGATCTGGGACGAGCTTCCCGACATCAAGGTGTTCGACCGCTCGATGATCTGGAATTCCGATCTGGTCGAGACGCTGGAACTGCAAAACCTGATGGCCTGTGCCATCACCACCGTCCACGGCGCCGAGGCGCGCAAGGAAAGCCGCGGCGCGCACGCCCGCGAGGATTTTTCCGAGCGCGACGACAAGAACTGGCGCCAGCACACGCTCGCCCGGCTGAACGACAAGGGCAAGGTGACGCTCTCCTATCGCCCGGTCCACACCGAGCCGCTGCTGGAGGAAAAGGACGGCGGCATCGCGCTGAAAAAGATCGCGCCCAAGGCGCGGGTGTATTGACGATGGACATTGCCGGGAGAGGCCGGGCCCGCGGCCGTCCGACCATGATGCGGGCCACGCGAAAGGATTGCCGAGACGATGGTTGAACTCGCTCTTCCCAAGAACTCGAAGATCAACGAAGGCAAGACCTGGCCGAAGCCGGACGGCGCGACCAACATCCGCGAATTCCGCATCTATCGCTGGTCGCCGGACGATGACGACAATCCCCGCGTCGACACCTATTACGTCGACATGGACGATTGCGGGCCGATGGTGCTCGACGCGCTGTTGTGGATCAAGAACCGGGTCGACCCGACGCTGACGTTGCGTCGCTCCTGCCGCGAGGGCATCTGCGGCTCCTGCGCCATGAATATCGACGGCACCAACACGCTCGCCTGCACCAAGGGCATGGACGAGATCGACGGCGGGGTGAAGGTCTACCCGCTGCCGCATATGCCGGTGGTCAAGGATCTGGTACCCGACCTGACCGTGCCCTACGCCCAGCTCTCCTCGATCGAGCCCTGGCTCAAGACAGTCTCGCCCGAGCCCGCCAAGGAATGGCGCCAGAGCCACGACGACCGCACCAAGCTCGACGGGCTCTACGAGTGCATCCTGTGCTTCTGCTGCCAGACCTCGTGCCCGTCTTATTGGTGGAACGGCGATCGCTATCTCGGCCCGGCGGTGCTGCTGCAGGCCTATCGCTGGCTGATCGACAGCCGCGATGAGGCGACCGGCGAGCGGCTCGACAATCTGGAAGACCCGTTCCGTCTCTATCGTTGCCACACGATCATGAACTGTACCCAGGCCTGCCCCAAGGGCCTCAACCCGGCCAAGGCGATTGCCGAGATCAAGAAGATGATGGTGGAACGGCGGGTCTAGTAGAGATATTGGAACGAACTCAGTGAAAAGGTCGGATATTGTCACGCTGGCTTCGGAGGCAATATTCGGCAAATCATTGATTATGAACGTCTATCGATCGATCGTCGTTGAAGCGATCATCTCAAGAGCGCTGCCAGATTGGACCTGGTGCTCATCAGACTACGCATCGCATGATTTCGAAAGAAACGGCATCCGCCTTGAAGTCAAACAGACTGCCATTCGCCAAACTTGGTCGACCACGCGTCTTTCGCGGCCTTCCTGGGATATTGCGCCGAGAAAGGGATATTGGCTCGACGGCAAGACGTGGATCCCCTCACCGGGGCGAAACGCAGAACTATATCTGCTCGGACTTCATCCGATTGCTGACGATACCGCTGACCATCGTGATCCTGAGCAATGGCGGTTTTTCGTGATCGCTACGGTTGACCTTCCGCCAACCAACCGGATTGGACTTCGAAAGGTAGAGCAGCTTGCATCCTTCAGTTCCGTGAAGGGCTTGGCGGCAAAGATCGATGAGATTCTTTCGCAACAACGTGTCACTCCGACACGAGAGCCCTTTTGAAGACAGTCGCACCATGTCCACCACCAACCTCCCCCTTCTCAACCCGCTCGAGACGCGCGTTCTCGGCTGTCTGGCCGAAAAGAAAACGCTGACGCCCGATGTCTATCCGATGAGCCTCAACGGCGTGCACGGCGCGGCCAACCAGAAGACGGCGCGCGATCCGGTCATGACACCGGAAATCGTCGAGGTGCGCCGGGCCCTTGCCCAGTTGCAGGACAAGGGCCTGGTGCGCCAGGCCTTCGCCTCGCGCGTGGAGCGCTACGAGCACCTGATGGCGCAGCGCTTTTCGCTGACCCAGGGCCAGACCGCGCTGATCGCGCTGATGATGTTGCGCGGCCCGCAGACCGCGCGCGAGCTCCTGACCCGCTCCGAGCGCATGGCAAGCTACGCCGCGCTCGACGACCTGCACGCCGATCTCGACCTTCTGATCGGCCGCAAGCCGGCCCTGGTTCAGCTCGTCGAGCGCGGCCCCGGACAGCGCGAGGACCGTTACATGCATCTTCTGTCCGGGCCAGTGGCGGCGGTCGCCCATAGCTCGCGTGCCCAGCCGCTGCCGGCACCGACGCCGAGCGCGCTGGAAAACCGCGTCGCGGCTCTCGAGCAGGAGTTGGCGGCGCTGCGCGCCGAAATCGCCGCCCTGCTCGCCGACCGCACCCCGTAGAGCCGGACGACCGTCTCCCCTCACGCAGTCGTGTTGCGCCGTGAGTTGCTCCCGAACGACCGGGGCCTAGCTTGAGGAAGGTTCGTGCCACGGAGATCGTCATGGTTCGTATTCTGACCGCCCTCGCCCTTCTTGCCGCATCGGCGTCGACGCCGCTGGCCGCGCAGGAGACCCAGACCGCGATCTTCGCCGGCGGCTGCTTCTGGTGCGTGGAATCGGATTTCGATCGTGTCCCGGGCGTGACGGCGACGGTCTCGGGTTATTCGGGTGGCGAACTGGAAAACCCGACCTACCGCAACCATACCGGCCATCGCGAAGTGGTCAGGATCGAGTTCGATCCGTCGAAGACCAGCTATCGTGCACTGGTCGACATCTTCTTCCGCTCCGTCGACCCGACCGACGCCGGCGGGCAGTTCTGCGACCGGGGCCATGCCTACACCACCGCCGTCTACGCCCTTGACGACCAACAGAAGACCGCCGCCGAAAACGCGAAAGCCGACGCCCAGGCCGAACTCGGCAGGCCGATCGTCACCCCGGTGGAGCCGGCCGGCGCGTTCTGGGAGGCGGAAGCCTACCACCAGGATTATTACCGCAAGAATCCGCTGCGCTATAAATATTACCGCTATGCGTGCGGTCGCGACGACCGCATCGAAGAATTGTGGGGCAAGGCCGCCCATCGCGGCATCCCGGCGCATTAGGTCCAATCGACATTCAGGATTCAGTTTGCCGTTGATGTGTGCTTCATGGGGTTCCAGATACGCCGATCTGGAGCCTGATGATGTCGAGACCGAAGCGCTACGAACTGACGCCTGAGCAGTGGAACAAGATCAAGGACGTGTTGCCCGGCAAACTCGGCGATCCTGGCCGTTCCGGGACTGACAACCTCGCCTCGTCAACGGTGTGCTTTGGGTCTTGCGCTCGGGTGCGCACTGGCACGACTTGCCCGGGCGCTATGGCAAGTGGAAGACGATCCACAAGCGCTTCACCCGCTGGGCGAAGGCCGGGGTCTGGGAACGCGTCTTCGAGCACCTGATCCATGACCCGGACAATGACTATGTCAGCATCGATTCCAGCCTTGTGCGCGCCCACCAGCAGGCCGCTACCGGCAAGGGTGGTGGCCAAAAAGGGGGGAGCAGGCTCTGGGGCGCTCCCGAGGAGGATTGACGACCAAGATCCACATGGCCGTGGATGCGCTCGGCCGCCCGCTGAAGATGATCCTCACACCCGGCCAGCGTGGCGACGCACCGTTGGCCCCAGCTCTGCTCAATGGCCTTACGCCGCGTCGGGTACTTGCCGACAAGGCCTATGACTCCAATGCCTTGCGCGACCTGATCGCGACCATGGGAGCCGAAGCGGTCATCCCGTGCAATCCGACCCGCAAGAAGCCGATCCCCTATGATTTCGCAGCCTACAAAGTCCGAAATACCGTCGAGCGCTGCTTCAAAAAGCTCAAACACTTCAGGCGCATAGCAACACGATATGACAGGCGCGCTGCCTACTTCCTCGCATTCTTACAAATCGCTGCCGCTCTCATATGGATGCGATGAATGTCGATTCTGCCTAGCACCGAAACTCAAGCCGGTTTCTGAAATTCGCGCGCGGCGCCGCGGCCGGCCAGACCGGCGCCGGGCTCGGGCTCGCCATCAGCCGGCAGATCGTGACCGGTTTCGGCGGCACGCTGACGGTGGCCGAGAGCCCCCAGGGCGGCGCCGNAGCGTTTACAGGCGAAATGGAAGCCGGTTCGCCGTTCGCAAACGCGTTAAAACAATGAGTTGGAGCCGGTCTGCCAATCCGAGAAAAGCAGAACGGTCCTTGCATAGTTCGCCCCGCTCCTCCGCGAAAGGATATCGTGATCGCGTCCTGGAACACGGGGCCGGGGCGTTTGGGGCGGCGCTTGGCCTATCGGGCGGTCTTCGTCCGCCGTGCCTTTTTCGCCCGCGCGCTTTCGATATGTTCGAGCGCAATCGTTTCGGCAACCGCGTCGGTGGTGCGGCCCTCCGCCTCCGCGCGCCGGAAGATCGCGGCGAGCGTGCGCGGGATCACCCCCACCCGTTTGATCGCCGCCTCCGCATCGTAGCCCGGCGGCGTCAGTTCCTCGGCAACGTTGATCAGCCCGCCCGCATTGATGACGTAGTCGGGCGCGTAGAGGATGCCCCGCGCGCGCAGTCTTTCGGCATCCTGCGGGGTGGCAAGCTGGTTGTTGGCCGAGCCGGCGACGATGCCGGCCTTCAGGAGCGGAATTGTCGTTTCGGACAGCACCGCGCCCAGAGCGCAGGGCGCGAAGACGTCGACATCGGCCGTCACGATCGCATCGCCTTCCAGGGCGACAGCGTCGAGATGCGCGACCGCCTTCTCGGCCCGGGCGGGGTCGATATCGCTCACGAAGAGCCGCGCCCCTTCGTTTCGCAGCCGTTTGGCCAGCGACCAGCCGACCGCGCCCAGCCCCTGCACCGCAACACGCACGCCGTCGAGCTTTTCCGAGCCGGTCTTATGTTTCAGGGCCGCTTTGATGCCCAAAAAAACGCCTTGCGCGGTGACCGGCGAGGGATTGCCGCTTCCGCCGCGTGTCGTTCCGCTCACGTTCGGCGCGCGCGCCCGCAGATAATCGGCATCGGCCAGCGACAGGCCGACATCCTCGGCGGTGATGTACTGGCCCTCGAGCGCGGCCAGCATTTCGGCATAGGCGTCGAGAAGCTCGGGCGTCTTGTCCGCCTTGGCATCGGCCACGATCACCGCCTTGCCGCCGCCGAGCGCCAGGCCCGCCACCGCCGCCTTCAGCGTCATGCCGTGCGACAGTCTGAGCGCGTCGGTGAGCGCCGCCTCGAAACTCTCGTGCGGCCATACGCGCGTGCCGCCGAGGGCGGGCCCGAGCGTGGTGTCGTGCACGGCGACGATGGCGGTCAGCCCGCGCGCCTCGTCGCGCCCGAGCCAGACCTGTTCGTGATCGGCGAAATCCGCGAGCCGGCTGGCTTCTTCGGTAATGTCGCTGAGTTTCAGGCTCGATTTTCCGCCCGGCACCTTGACCGTGCGCGGCTCAGCCGCATGCAGCATGACGTCTCCTCCCGCTTCGAGGCCGCGAAACCATCGCTGACGGGTATCGGGCGGCCTTTGATGCATTATAGGCCGGTCGGGGCGACTTTTGGTTACGAACTGCCGGCCTTCGGCGATCCGACCTTGCGCGGCGACCGCCGAAACCGGTCACAATCGTTCGGCAGCCCGGCTGGCGAACACGCTGGCCCGCCGGCTTGGCTCAGATCGCCTCGCCGCGCAGAAGCCGCGGCGCCTCGCCGGCCAGGCCCGCCGCCTGACGGATGAAGAACTCCTTCAGCCGCGGCATCCGGTCGACCATGCCGAGCCCGAGATCGCGCACCGCGCGCAAGGGTCCGAAATCGTCGGAGAACATGCGGTTGAGCACATCGGTGGTAATGCCCATCTGCACCGTGTCGAAGCGGCGCCAGCGCGCGTAGCGCTCCAGCACGTCGAGCGCGCCGATATCCTCGCCGAGCCGATCGGCCTCCACCACCACTTCGGCCAGAGCGGCGGCATCCTTGAAGCCGAGATTGAGCCCCTGGCCGGCGATCGGATGAATCCCGTGTGCCGCATCGCCCGCCAGTGCGAAGCGAGGCGCGACGAATTCGCGCGCCAATGTCAGTCCGAGAGGCCAGGCCCGGCGCGGCCCCTCGACACTGATCTCGCCGAGCTTCAGCCCGAAGCGGAGCTCCAGTTCCGTCTCGAAGACGATATCGTCCTCGGCGACGAGACGCTCGGCCTCCTCGGTGCGTTCCGTCCACACGATCGACGAACGGTTTCCCGTCAGCGGCAGCGTCGCGAACGGACCGGCCGGCAGAAAATGCTCCTCCGCGCGGCCGTTGTGCGGGCGTTCGTGCTTGACCGTGCACACGATACCCGATTGGCCGTAATCCCAATGCACCGTCTTGATGCCGGCCATGTCGCGCAGGCGCGACTTCACCCCGTCGGCGGCAACCAGCAGAGACGCCTCGATCGCAGCCCCATCGGCCAGCGCGACGGTGACGCCTGCCGGTCCGACGTCGAAGCGCTCGACCGCCACCCCTTCCAGGAGATCAATGCCGAGTTCGGCCGCACGCCGCCGCAAGGCGCCATTCAACACCTTGTTGGGCGTCATGTGCGCGAACGGCTCGCCGGCCGAGACCTCGCCGTCGAACGTCAAGAACACCGGGCGCACCGGGTCGGACGTGCGCGAATCGGTGACGACCATATCGGTGATCGCCTGCGCCTGCGGCGCGATCTCGTCCCAGCAGCCGAGCTGCGACAGCATCCGGCAGGCTGCCGCCGCGATCGCCGAGGCCCGGCCGTCGCGTTGCCACACGCCCGCGGGCGCGGCGTCGACCACCACGATCTTCAGTGCGGGCCGCGCCTGCGCGATCGATACCGCCGTCGCCAGTCCGACATATCCCGCACCCGCGATCACGACGTCGACACGTCCGCGTTTTGCCATTTTCGCCATCACCAACTCCTCTGTGTGCAGGCCGGATCGTCGCGCACAGCCCCTCGATCCGGTTGACTTCGCCCTTGCCTTTCTGCTCGAAAACCCGCCAAGTCTGAACAATCGGACATGTCGACGAAAGCGGGGCCGTGACGATGTCGCCAGCCATGCAGGAACTTCTGGCCATTCTCGACCTCGAGCGGCTGGAACACAATCTGTTTCGTGGTCGCAGCCCGCAAACGGCCTGGCAACGCGTGTTCGGCGGCCAGACCATCGGTCAGGCCCTCGTCGCCGCCCAGCGCACCGTCGACGCCGACCGGCAGGTGCATTCGCTCCACGGCTATTTCATGCGTCCCGGCGACACCAAGGTGCCGATCGTCTACGAGGTCGACCGCATCCGCGACGGCGGCTCCTTCACCACGCGCCGGGTTGTCGCCGTCCAGCATGGCAAGGCGATCTTTTCGCTCGAGGCCTCCTTCCAGCTCGCCGAACCGGGGCTCGATCATCAATTCCCCATGCCGCTCGACGTGCCGCCGCCCGAAAAACTCAAAACCCAGCGCGAACTGCTCGAGCATATGGACAACGTGCCCGACACGATTCGCCGCTTCTGGGCCCGTGAACGGCCGCTGGAGATCAAACCGGTCAATCTCGAGCACTACACGAGCCGCGACAAGCTGCCGCCGCGCCAGAATATCTGGCTGCGGACCACCGGCCCGGTGCCCGACCAATGGCCGTTGCGCGCCGCGGTCCTTGCCTATCTCTCCGACATGACCCTTCTCGACACCTCGACCTTCGCGCATGGGCGTGCCGTTTTCGATCCCGACCTCCAGGTCGCCAGCCTCGACCATGCGATGTGGTTCCACCGTGAGCACCCGCTCGACGACTGGTTGCTCTACACCCAGGACAGCCCCTCCACCTCTGGCGCCCGCGGCTTCACCCGCGGTGCCATCTATGGCCGCGACGGGGTGCTGATCGCTTCGGTCGCCCAGGAAGGGCTGATTCGGCTCCGCAGCGAGCCCAGGGTCAAAGCCTAAATTTTAGGCACAGATTCCGTTCTGCACGATATTTTTGCAGAAACGCCATTCGCAAATGCCGGGCTGCGCGACGCCCGATCCGATTTCCCGAAACATTTCAGGCTATTGTTCGTAGGCCATCGAAACTGGCACGGAGCTTGAATCACCCTTGTCACGCTCCGGTCGCCCGCGGGCCGCCGGCGGTGTGATGGAACGCGGGACCCCGCACAAACAAGGGTGAAGCCTGATGAAAATCGTGATGGCTATCATAAAGCCGTTCAAGCTCGACGAGGTCAGGGAGGCGCTGACCGCCGTCGGCATCCAGGGCCTGACCGTCACCGAGGTGAAGGGATACGGGCGCCAGAAGGGACATACCGAAATCTATCGCGGCGCCGAATACGCCGTCAGCTTCCTGCCGAAGGTCAAGATCGAGATCGTCGTCGCAGACGATCTCGCCGACCGGGCCGTCGAGGCGATCGGCGCGGCCGCCCGCACCGGACAGATCGGCGACGGCAAGATCTTCGTCCACGGGATCGATCAGGCGGTGCGCATTCGCACCGGAGAAACCGACGTCGATGCGATCTGACCGTCATTCCGATTTCAAGGAGACCAAGATGACCATTCCAACGCTTATCCGGCGCGGCCTTCGGCCCGCCCTGGCCGGCGGCCTGAGCGCCGGTGCTCTTGCCCCTTTCGCCGCCTATGCTCAGGACACGGCCGAGGCGGCCGCACCCATCATGGACAAGGGCGACACCGCGTTCATGATGATCGCCACCGTGCTGGTGCTGTTCATGATCCTGCCGGGCCTGGCGCTGTTTTACGGCGGGCTGGTTCGCGCCAAGAACATGCTGTCGGTGCTGATGCAATGCACGATGATCACCGCCGTCGTCATCGTGATCTGGACCGTGTGGGGCTATTCCTTCGCCTTCGGCGGCAGCACCAGCCCGTTCTGGGGCGGGTTCGGCAAGCTGTTCCTGTCCGGCGTGACGATGGACAGCACCGCGGCGACCTTCACCGACGGGGTCGTCATTCCCGAACTGGTCTTCATCTGCTTTCAGATGACCTTCGCCTGCATCACGCCGGCGCTGATCGTCGGCGCCTTCGCCGAACGGGTGAAGTTTTCGGCCGTGGTGCTGTTCGTCGTCCTGTGGGTCACCTTCGTCTATTTCCCAATCGCTCACATGGTCTGGGACGGCAGCGGGCTGCTGTTCGGCTGGGGCGCGCTCGACTTCGCCGGCGGCACCGTGGTGCATATCAATGCCGGCATCGCCGGTCTCGTCGGGTGCATGATGATCGGCAAGCGCATCGGCTACGGCAAGGACAACATGGCCCCGCATTCCATGACCCTGACCATGGTCGGCGCCTCGATGCTGTGGGTGGGCTGGTTCGGCTTCAATGCCGGCTCCAATCTCGAGGCGACCGGCGGCGCGGCACTTGCCATGATCAACACCTTCACCGCGACCGCCGGCGCGATCATCGCCTGGGTAGTGATCGAGGCGCTTGCGCGCGGCAAGGCCTCCATGCTGGGCGCGGCTTCCGGCGTCATCGCCGGCCTGGTCGCGGTGACGCCGGCCGCCGGGCTGGTCGGCCCGGTCGGCGCCATCGTGCTCGGCGCCATCGCCAGCGCGGTGTGTTATTATTTCGTCGCCGTCGTGAAGATCAAACTCGGTTACGACGATTCGCTGGACGTGTTCGGCATTCACGGCATTGGCGGCATCGTCGGCGCGATCGGCACCGGCATCTTCGCCTCCTCCGCGCTGGGCGGCGTCGGCTATGCCGAGGGCGTGTCGATGGCCGGGCAGGTCTGGACGCAGATCCTGGCCGTCCTCGTCACCATCGTGTGGTGCGGCATCGGCTCGGCGATCTTCTACAAGCTCACCGATGTGTTGATCGGACTCAGGCCGGCCGAGGACGCCGAACGTCAAGGCCTCGACCTGACCTCGCACGGCGAGGCCGCCTACCACTCGTAAACGCCAATTCCGGCCGGCAGCCTCCTGCCGGCCGGAACGTTCAGAGCGCCTGCTGACAAAAAAGGACCCGGTTCCGCGGTTCCGCTTATACGAAGCGAGACTTGAATCGGGCTCCATTCTCTCCTCATATCCTAGTCGCCGCGTGGGGGCGCCGGGGGAGGGGAGAGCATTGTCTCTGGAAGATCAATATCGCATCGTCCAAGCGATCAGCCGTCAGTTCGAAATCGAACAGGGCCTGATCGCCAGCCGGCTCAACTGGAACCTGACTTTTCAGGGCTTTATGATCGCCAGCTATGCGCTGGTCGCGACGGCCACGACGTCCGATCCAGCGCGCTTTTGGATACACGGCGTGATCACCCTGGTCGGGATCCTCGTTGCCGCCTCGACCTGGGCGGGCATCGAGGCATCGTCGCGCCGAACCAGCGCGCTGCGCAAACACTGGTTCAGGGTCGTGGGCGACGACTCGCCATTCCCCCGTCCGTTTTCGGAACGCGCCGGATCGCTGATGGGCAGGCTGCCACCGCGCTTCATATGCGGATCGCTCATTTTGATGTGGACAGCGCTGGGCGCCGTGGGTTCGGGTCTGTCCTTCTAGCAGGCTACCGGAGCCACCATCCCGTTTTTAAAAACGCGATATCCCCTGGCTCGCAAATACGCATGGTTAATGGGGCTTTAACCCTCGCTTTCTAGGGTGGGTCGCGGCCTGCCGTCCGGATCGATCGGCTGGACGGCGGCACGCGTACGAGGAAGGCGAGATGAGATCAGGCAATTCGGCGGCACTGGCCCTGGGTGGAATCGGACAGGGAATCCAGAGTTTCGTGCAGCGGCTGCTGGCCCGCGCGCTCGGGCTGGCGCTGCTGGCGTTCGGCGCCTTCGCCATCGCCGCGCTCGCGACCTGGAACGTCGCCGACCCCAGCTTCAGCCATGCCACCGGCAACACGCTCACCAACGCGATGGGATATCCCGGCGCGGTCGTTGCCGATCTCGCCATGCAGTTCCTGGGGCTCGCCTCCGTCGCCGCGCTGGTGCCGGTTTTCGCATGGAGCCTGTTCCTGCTCGCCGGCCGGACACCGGATCGCCTGCCGCGCCGCGGCGCCGCCTGGGCCGGCGCCGCCCTGCTGAGCGCGGCCGTGGCCGGCTGCATCGCCGCGCCGCCGACCTGGCCGCTGCCGTCCGGCCTCGGCGGAGTGTTCGGCGACATGGTGCTCAAACTGCCCGCCTTGTTGTCGGGCGGCTATCCGCAAGGCTTGCTGGCGGCAGTGCTGATGCTGCTGTTCGGCCTGCCCGGCCTGTGGCTGATGCTGTTCGCCACCGGTCTGATCGGCCGCAGCGCTCTGCCCGTCGACGAGTTCGCGGCCGCCGGCGACGACGAGGACGACGATCGCGATTTTGACGAGGCCGACGACGATGACGGCGTTCCAGCGCTCGGCGCGCTGGTCCATTGGTGGCTGTCGGCCCGCGCCTTCGTACGCCGGCTTTCGGGGCCGCGCGATGCCGGCATCGACTATGACGAAGTGCCGGACGAGGCCGACGAGGTCTCGCAGATGCGGCCCGGACGGGCCGACCGGCTGCGCGTCGAGCCCGAATTCGAAAGCCTCGACGGTCTGGTGCCCGAACCGGTCGAAGGCTCGGCTTTCGACGATGCCGGTTTCGAGGATACGGGCGATTTCGAGCCGGCGCCCCGGCAGAACGCGCCCCAGCCCGTGCGGGCGGCCGCGCGGGTTGAAAACCCGGCGCCCAAACCCAGGCCCGGCGCCCGGGTCCAGCGCGAGGCGCAAACCTCCTTCATCGACGCCAGCGACTTCGAGATGCCGACGCTGCACTTCCTGGCCGAACCGAAAAATGTCGCGCGCGACCCCAGCCTGTCGACGGACGCGCTGGAACAGAACGCGCGCCTGCTCGAGGGCGTCCTGGAGGATTTCGGCGTCAAGGGCGAAATCATCCATGTCCGCCCCGGCCCGGTCGTCACCCTTTACGAGCTCGAGCCCGCACCCGGCATCAAGTCGTCTCGGGTCATCGGCCTTGCCGACGACATCGCCCGCTCGATGAGCGCGATCGCCTGCCGCGTCGCCGTGGTGCCGGGCCGCAACGCCATCGGCATCGAGCTTCCCAATGCGCGCCGCGAAACGGTTTTCCTGCGCGAGATCCTGGCCTCGCGCGACTACGAGCAGACCAAGGCGAAGCTCGGCCTGGCGCTCGGCAAGACCATCAATGGCGAGGTGGTGATCGCTGATCTCGCCAAGATGCCGCACGTGCTCGTCGCCGGCACGACCGGCTCGGGCAAGTCGGTCGCCATCAACACCATGATCCTGTCGATCCTCTATCGCATGCGGCCCGAACAATGTCGGCTGATCATGATCGACCCGAAAATGCTCGAACTGTCGGTCTATGACGGCATCCCGCATCTTCTGACCCCCGTCGTCACCGACCCGAAAAAGGCCGTGGTCGCGCTGAAATGGACCGTGCGCGAGATGGAGGACCGCTATCGCAAGATGTCCAAGGTCGGCGTGCGCAACATTGACGGCTTCAACCAGCGCGTCACCCAGGCCACCAAGAAGGGCGAGGCGATCTCGCGCACCGTCCAGACCGGCTTCGACCGCGAAACCGGCGAGGCGATCTACGAGACCGAGACGCTCGACCTGGCGCCGCTGCCTTACATCGTCGTCATCATCGACGAAATGGCCGATCTGATGATGGTCGCCGGCAAGGACATCGAGGGCGCGGTGCAGCGCCTGGCGCAGATGGCGCGCGCGGCCGGCATCCATGTCATCATGGCCACCCAGCGTCCGTCCGTCGACGTCATCACCGGCACCATCAAGGCCAATTTCCCGACCCGGATCTCCTTCCAGGTCACCTCCAAGATCGATAGCCGCACCATTCTGGGCGAACAGGGCGCCGAACAGCTTCTCGGCATGGGCGACATGCTCTACATGGCCGGCGGCGGGCGCATCCAGCGCGTCCACGGCCCGTTTGTCTCCGACGACGAGGTGGAGAAGGTCGTTGCCCATCTCAAGCTCCAGGGCGTGCCGGAATATCTCGACGCCATCACCGAGGACGACGAGGACGACGACGCCTCCGGCCCGTCGGGTTCCGGCGGCGGCAATGTCGATAATTCCGACGACCCCTACGACCAGGCCGTCGCCGTGGTCTTGCGGGACGGCAAAGCCTCCACCAGCTATATCCAGAGACGCCTGGGCATCGGCTACAATCGCGCCGCCTCGATCATCGAGCGCATGGAGCAGGAAGGCGTCGTCGGCCCAGCCAACCACGCCGGCAAGCGCGAGATCCTGGTGCCGACCGAGGACGAGACTTTTTGACCGGTCGGCCGCATGAGAGCCAAACTAATGCCGCACTCGGTGCCTAGACCTCTCGCAACGCTTAGGAGAGCTGCCATCATGAATTCTTCCCCGCACATGGCAGGACGATTGTCGCGCCGCGCCGCGCTCGCCGGCTTCGCCGCGCTCGGCGCGACCTGTCTCATGCCGCTTGCGCCTGCCACGGCGGCGGCCGCGGCCAGCCCCGAAGCGCAGAAAATCGCCAATCATTTCACCCAGATCCGCACCATGATGGGCGAGTTCGTGCAATTCGGTCCGCGCGGCGAACAGACCGGCGGCAAATTCTACATCGAACGGCCCGGCAAGATCCGCTTCAATTACGAGGCCCCGGCCGGCGTACAGGTGATCGCCGACGGCAAGTCGGTCGTCATCAACAACAAGAAGCTGAAGACGTGGGATCTCTACCCGCTGTCGAAGACGCCGCTGAAGCTGCTGCTCGACGACAGCATCGATCTGTCGGCCGAAAAGGTCAGCCAGGTCAGCCAGGAAAAGGACCTGACCACGATCAGGCTGCAGGACCGCTCGGTTTTCGGCGACGCCACCATCACCATGATGTTCGACCCCGAATCCTACGAATTGCGACAGTGGACCATCACCGATTCGCAGGGCAAGGACACGACGGTGATGATCTTCAACGTCAAGCAGGGCGTGACCTTCGATCCGAGCGTGTTCGCGATCGATTATCAGTATATCTCCCGGCACGGCGCGCGCGGTCGCGGACCAACGCGGTAGCCCGTTCGCCCTGCGCCCGCAATCAGCGCCCGTTGCCTGCCGCGGCCGCGTCGTTCCGTTGGCGCCCCCTTCCCCGCCAATCGCCTGTGGATGAAGCCCATCAGCCGGCTCCGGCGCCGGCCTGCGCTTGCCACCACCGCCCGCGGCTGGCAGTTTCGCGCCCTCACGCCAGCCGGAACCGACCATGCCCTTCACCCTCGCCACCTGGAACATCAATTCCGTTCGCCTGCGCCTGCCGCTGGTGGAGCAGTTCTTGAAGGACTACGCGCCCGACGTCCTGTGTCTGCAGGAAACGAAATGTCCCGACGACCTGTTTCCGGCCGCCGCCTTCGAGGCGCTCGGCTACGGCCACATCGCGATCAGCGGCCAGAAGGGCTATCATGGCGTCGCCACGCTATCGCGGCGTCCGCTCGACATCGTCGAAAAACGCGATTTCTGCGGCATGGGCGACCGGCGACATGTTTCGACACGGCTTTCGGCCGGCGGCCGGTCGCTGCTGCTGCACAATTTCTACGTCCCGGCCGGCGGCGACGAGCCCGACCCCGAGATCAACCCGAAATTCCGCCACAAGCTCGATTTCATCGAGGAAATGCGCTCGGTGCGCGCCGGTTTCGACGGCGAATCGGCTGCGATCCTGGTCGGCGACCTGAACATCGCGCCGCTCGAGACCGATGTCTGGTCGCACAAGCAGCTTCTTAAAGTCGTCAGCCACACTCCGATCGAGACCGAAGGGCTGGAATCGATGCGCACCGAAGGCGGCTGGGTCGACCTGATGCGCGCCCATATCCCGCCGCATGAGCGGCTTTACACGTGGTGGAGCTATCGCAACCGCGACTGGGCCGCCTCCGATCGCGGCCGCAGGCTCGACCATGTGTGGACCTCGCCGAACCTCGTCGACGACATGCGTGAGGTGGAGGTTCTGCGCGACGCCCGCGGCTGGGAACGCCCGTCCGACCACGTCCCGGTCATCACGCGTTTCGGGTTCGACTGAAGCGTTTCCAGGCGAAGTGGAAGCCGGTTCGCCGTTCGCAAACGCGTTAAAACAAGAAGGTGGAGCCGGTCTGCGAATCCGTGAAAAGCAGAGCGGCTCTGGTAAAGTCCGGCAAACCCGCCTCGATCGTGGGCGCGGTCCGCTCCCGCGACGGGCATCGCCCCATCGACATCGCTAGGAAAACTTCGGCGCCAGGCGCTCGATCCGTTCCAGCATGCCGGTGAGATCGGCCGACAGCCGCCGGTGCAGCTTGGCGGCCGCGTCGGGATATTCGACCAGGATGCGCTGGAAAAGGCTCCGATTGAGCCGCATCAGTTCGACTTCGGTCTCGGCCAGCGCCCCGGTCAGCCGGTATCCGCTGGAAATCAACGCCAGTTCGCCCATCACCGAGCCCGGCCCCAGCCGGCCGACAATCGCACGCTCGCCCTCGCGCTCGCGAAAAAGCGCGACCGTGCCCTCGACCACGACGAAGGCGCAGTCGGCCGCCGCCCCTTCGCGATAGATCTCTTTGCCGGCGGGCCGGCGCAGGCGCTCCGTCCCGAACGCGAGAAGACGAAGCTGGTCCTGCGTGAATTCGCGAAATATGCCCACGCCGGCGAGAATGCCGATATCGTCGTCAAGCGCCATGAAGGTGTCCCGGCCTTCCAGCCCGGCCCAACCGGTGCCTTTCGACTCAGGGGACGAGCTTGTAACCCCCGCTTTCTGTCACAAGAATTTCCGCATTGGAAGGATCACGCTCGATCTTCTGGCGCAAGCGGTAGACGTGGGTCTCGAGCGTATGGGTGGTGACGCCGGAATTGTAGCCCCACACTTCCTCCAGAAGCACGTCGCGCGTGATCACCTTCTGGCCGGCCCGGTAGAGATATTTGATGATCGAGGCTTCCTTCTCGGTCAGCCGCACCTTGCCGCCGCGCTGGTCGATCAAAAGCTTCTGACTCGGCTTGAACGTATAGGGTCCGACGACGAAGGTGGCGTCCTCGCTCTGCTCGTGCTGGCGCAACTGCGCTCGCAGCCGTGCCAGCAGAACGGCGAAGCGGAACGGCTTGGTCACGTAATCGTTGGCGCCCGCCTCCAGGCCCAAAATCGTGTCGGAATCGGTATCGTGGCCGGTCAGCATGATGATCGGCGCCTTGAAGCCGCCCTTGCGCAGCAATTTCACCGCCTCGCGCCCATCCATGTCCGGCAGTCCGACATCCATGATCAAAAGATCGATCAGCCCGCCGCGCGCGGTCTGGATGCCCTTGCCGGCCGTGGGTTCCTGGATGACCCTGAATTCCTCGTAGAGCGACAGCTGCTCGACCAGCGTGGTGCGCAGATCGTCATCGTCGTCGACAATCAATATGGTGCGTGAAGTCATGTTTCGTTCCATAAGCAATCGTGAAAGGGTCGATGATTCCACATCTATGGGGCACGCGCGAATCGTGAAAGACGCTCACCGTGATTTGTAAAGCCGCGTCATCATACTCCAAAAATCGTGAGCGCAATGCGGCAGGCGGCAATTCCGGTCCGCCGCGGCTGGTGGTGCGGGCGCGGCCCGGACGCCCGACGCAAGGCCTGCTGCAGTGCGGGCACCATGTATTTTGCTGCGCACTCGGCCGCGCCGGCATCACAACGCGCAAGCGCGAAGGCGACGGCGCCACGCCGCGCGGCCGGCTCACGCTGCTATGGGGCTATCGACGCGCCGACCGGGGCCGCGTCGACCCCACGCGCCTGCCGCTGCGGCCGACCCCGCCCCGGCTCGGCTGGTGCGACGCGCCCGGCGACCGCAACTACAACCGTCCGGTGCACCTCCCCTACCCGGCCAGCCACGAGACCATGCGTCGCGCCGACCATCTCTACGATGTCGTGATCGTGCTCGACTGGAACATGCGCCCCGCCGTGCGGGGACGCGGCAGCGCGATCTTCCTGCATCTGGCGCGGCCTGGCTATACGCCGACCGAGGGCTGCGTGGCCGTCTCGCGCCGTACGATGCTGCGGCTCCTGCCGATCCTGCGGCGCGGTTCGGTGATCGAGGTCGTCGGCTGACTCAGACACCCCACCAGCCGATAATCCCGCCCATGATCAGCGCCACGCCAAGCCAGTGGCCGGCATCGATCAGCGTCAGGTCCCAGCCAAACCCCTGATAGCGCTGGTTGACGGCGGTGATTGTCGCCATGAAGCCGAGCCAGAGGAAGAAACCCGAGACGACGCCGTTCCACAGCGTTACCTGGCCGGCGCCGAGATGGCCGATCACGCCGGCCATCACCCAGGCCATCACCAGTTCGCACCCGAAACTGGTCGCGAACAGCATCGGCTCCATACGGGCGTCTTCCGGCTTGATTTTCGCCGCCTTCATCCAGGGCTTGCCGAGCCCGCCATAATAGACGGCGCCGAACAGGAAAGCCGCGACCGCGGCGACCGGCACCGCCAGATAGTTCACGCCTCCGAAATCCATGCCACCCCCTCTTGCACGCGAAAAAGCCCCGGTCGCATAGAACGCCGCTGCTGAGAGTTCGTCAATCGAACCGCCACACCGTGGTGTGCTTGACCTCCGCGTCCTCCAGCGCCCGCGTCACCGGCACCTGGTAGGTAGCGATTTCCGTGAGCAGTGCGCGCGGCAGATAGGATCGGCCGGGATCGCCGACTAGCACGAGCGCACCGCGCGCCGAAAGACGGCCGAGCCAGCCCGAAAGTCGCTCGGCGAGCGCGCGATCGTAAAAGACGTCGCCGGCGAGCACGACCTGCCAGCCTTCGTCATGGCCGATCAGATCGCGGCCGTCGAAGGCGATCTCGACATCGTTCGCCGTGGCGTTGAGCGCCACCGCTGCTGGGCAGAACGGATCGGTATCGGCCGCGATCACCGTGGCCGCTCCCGCCTTGCGCGCGGCGATCGCGACCAGGCCGGATCCGGTCGCGAAATCCAAGACCGTCTTACCGGCGACGATCTCTGGATGGTCGAGGATATGGCGCGCCAGCCCCTGTCCGCCCGCCCAGGCAAACGCCCAGAAGGGCGGCGGCAGTCCGATCGCCTCCAGTTCCGCCTCGGTCCTGAGCCACAACGCATGTGCCTCGTCGGCGAGATGCAACACGATCTCGGGCACGTGCGGCGGCGCGATCAACCCGGTATTGGCCGTGACGAAGGCGCTGGCCTCGCCCGACGAAAGCGTCTTTGCGGACGTGCCGACCACCGGCAGGACGTCAGGTCGACGCGGGATCGAGCCCGCCCATGCGGCAGATTTCGGCCCATTCCTCGTCGCGGACCGGTTGCACGGACAGCCGCGAGTTCTTCACCAGCACCATCTCTGCCAGAGCCGGATTGGCCTTGATGTCGGTGAGGCTGACCGGCTTCGGCATGTCGCGCACCGCGCGGATATCGACGCATTCCCAGCGCGGATCGTCTGAGGTGCTGTCTGGATGGGCGGGCGCGCTCACCTCCACGATCCCGACGATCTCCAGCCCCTCCTGAGAGTGGTAGAAAAAACCCTTATCGCCGACCGTCATCGCCCGCATATTGTTGCGGGCCTGGTAGTTGCGCACGCCGTCCCATTGCTCGCCCGCCTTGCCCTTGGCCTTCTGCTTGTCCCACGACCAGGTCGAGGGTTCCGATTTGAACAGCCAATATGCCATCTAGGCCTCCTGCGGCGGGTTGAAGACCCAGTTCCAGGCCTTGACCTCGACGGCCGCAAACAAGCCGGCACGCGCGTAGGGATCGGCCTCGGCGATCAGCTCTGCCGCCGCCCGGTCAGCCGCCTCCACGACCACCAGGCTGCCGGTCGGCTTGCCGGTGTCGTCGAGAAACGGGCCGGCAAATTTCAGCGTACCGCCGGCGTTCAGCCCCTCCAGATAGGTGACATGATCAGGCCTCGTATCCAGCCGCACCTGGAGATGGTCGGGCTTGTCGGTGCAAATCAGGGCAAACAGCATCGGTCCTCCACTTGCCTGTCGGGTCAGACTTCGCTTTTCAGCGGCCGCGACAGCAGCGCCGTCATGGCTTCGCGCACGGTGATCGCGCGGTCAAGCAAAAGCGCGACATTTCTGGTGATCGGCGCGTCGATACCGCCTTCGCGCGCGAGACGGTCGGCGATCGCGGCCGTGGCCACGCCTTCCGCCAGCGGCAGGCCGTCGAGCGGGTCGCCGCGCCCCAGCGCCAGCCCATAGGTGAAGTTGCGCGACTTGCCGGATCCACAGGTGAGGAAGAGATCGCCGAAACCCGAAAGCCCCATCAGCGTTTCGCTGCGGGCGCCGAAAAACCCGGCGATGCGCCGTAATTCCACGAACCCACGCGTGACCGTGGCCGCCTGCGCGCTCGCGCCCAGCCCGGCACCGGCCACCGCGCCAGCCGCGATCGCCATCACGTTTTTCAGCGCTCCGCCCGCTTCGACGCCTGCAAGATCGTCGCTGGAATAGCACCGCAGCGCCGGTGTCGACAAAAGCGTCGACAGGACGCCGGCAAGTTCCGCGTCATCGGCTGCGATCGTCACCGCCGTCGGCAGGCCGGCCGCGACATCGACGGCGAAGCTCGGACCCGACAGCGCCGCGATCGGATTCCGCGGCAGGTTGCGCGCCGCGACGGCCGACAAAAGCGTGCCGGAAGCCGCGTCGATCCCCTTTGCGCACAACACGACCGGAACGCCCGGGACCAGCACTTGGGCAAGCATGCGGCTCACCGGCGCCATCGTTTGCGCCGGCGTTACCAGGAGCACCGAAGCCGCGCCGGCGACCGCATCGGCCAGATCGGCGGTGGCGCGAATACGCCGGTCGAGCGTGATATCGGACAGGAAACGCGGGTTGCGGCGCGCGCCGTTGATGGTTTCCACGGTTGCCGGATCGCGCGCCCAAAGCCGGACCTCATGACCGGCGAGCGCCTCGGCCTGGGCAAGCGCCGTGCCCCATGCGCCGCCGCCGAGCACGGCGATCGCGGCCGCCTTCGCCTCGGGCGCGCTCACGCTTTGGCCCCCCGCTTGCCGGCCCCGATCAGCGGGGCGGCGGACATGTCGAGCGGCCAGCGCGAGCGGGGCGCCTGGATCATCGCATCGTCCTGCGGCGGCAATCCTGCCCGCAGGCGCTCAATGCCCGCCCAGGCGATCATCGCCGCGTTGTCGGTGCACAACTCGGCCGGCGGCGCCAGAAATCCGAACCCGTGATCGCGACACAGCCTTTCCAGCGCGGCGCGGATCGCCCGGTTGGCGGCCACCCCGCCGGCCACCACCAGCACCGGCGCCGCCAGGTCGGCAAAATCGGCGCGAAAACGCAAAAGGCTGCGCGCAACGCGGTCCTCCAGCGTCTCCACGATCGCGCTTTGGAAGGAGGCGGCGATGTCGGCGATGTCCTGCCGGCTCAGCGGTGCGATCGCGCCAGCCGCCTGGCGCACGGCCGTCTTCAGCCCGGAGAAGGAAAAATCGAGCCGCGCCTCGCCTTTGAGCGGGCGCGGCAGATCGAAGCGGGCGGGATCGCCGCCTGCGGCGACACGTTCCACGCTCGGTCCGCCCGGATAGGGCAGGCCCAACAGCTTCGCCGTCTTGTCGAACGCCTCGCCGAGCGCGTCGTCGATGGTCGAGGCCCATCGCTCGTAGGATCCCGGCCCCTTGACCAGCACGATCTGGGTGTGGCCGCCCGAAACCAGCAACATTAGATAGGGAAAGGCGACCGGCGCCATCAGCCGCGCCGACAGCGCATGCCCCTCCAGATGGTTGATGGCGATCAGCGGCTTGCTTGTCGCAGCCGCCAGCGCCTTGGCCGTCATCAGCCCGACCAGAAGCCCGCCGATCAGGCCAGGTCCGGCGGTCACCGCGATCGCGTCGACGTCCGACAGGCGCGTATCAGCTTCGGCAAGCGCCGCCGCAACAACACCGTCTAGTCCCTCGACATGGGCGCGCGCCGCGATCTCGGGCACCACGCCGCCGAACGCGGCATGTTCGGCGATCTGGCTGAGTACGACGTTCGAGCAAATCCGGGGCGGCCGCCCCGGCTGCGATTCCACCACCGCCGCCGCCGTTTCGTCGCAACTTGTCTCGATGCCGAGAACGCGAATGTCGGCGTGATCGGGCCGCATGATTGCCGTATGGTCCTTTCCTCGGGTAGGAAGGCCGCCAATCACAACCCTCCGTCACGGGCGGGGGTTAGCACGGACTTTGAGACATGCAAACTGGCCAGATCAGGATCGGAACTCGGGGAAGCGCGCTCGCCTTGGCGCAGGCGCGCGAGACACGCGCCCGGCTGATGGCCGCGCACGGCCTTCCCGAGGACGCCTTCGCCATCGAGGTGATCACCACCAGCGGCGACCGCATCCAGGATCGGCCGTTGTCGGAAGCCGGCGGCAAGGGGCTGTTCACCAAGGAAATCGAGCAAGCGCTGCTGAACGGCGCCATCGATCTGGCCGTGCATTCGTCCAAGGACATGCCCACCCTGCTGCCCGATGGCCTGATTCTCGGCGCGTTCCTGGAACGCGAGGATGTGCGCGATGCCCTGATCGGCGGCACCGCGCCGACCCTCGAAGCGTTGAGCGACGGCGCGACGGTCGGCTCGTCCTCGCTGCGGCGCCAGGCGCTGATCCGCAGGTTGCGGCCCGACATTTCCGTCGTGATGTTTCGCGGCAACGTCCAGACCCGGCTGAAGAAACTCGCCGACGGCCAGGTCGACGCCACCCTGCTCGCCTATGCCGGCCTGCGCCGGCTCGGCATGGCCGATATCGTCACCGAGCTGTTGCCGGTCGACAGGTTTCCGCCCGCACCGGGTCAGGGCGCAATCTGCATAGAACACCGTCAGGACGACCGGCGCATCGAGGCCCTGCTGCAGCCGATCCATCATCAGGAAACCGGCCAGGCGCTCACCTGCGAACGCGCTTTCCTGGCCGCGCTCGACGGTTCCTGCCGCACACCGATCGCCGGTCACGCCGTGATCGAAGCCGGCGCGGTGCGGTTTCACGGGCTCATTCTGACGCCGGACGGCACCGAAGCCCACGAGGTTTCCGGCGCCGGTCCGCTCGCGCGGGCTGCCGATATCGGTCGCGACGCCGGCGAACGGGTGCGCGCCCGCGCCGGCACGCGCTTTTTCGAAAGCTGGAGCTGACCCAATGGCCCGCGTGCTGGTGACGCGGCCCGAGCCGGACGCAAGCACGACTGCCGCCACCCTTCGTCGGCGCGGCCATGTGCCGCTCGTCCTGCCGCTGAGCGCGGTTGGCGGGATCGAGGCCGACTGGCCCCAGGCCGACACTGTCGACGTGGTCGCCGTGACCAGCGCCAACGCGTTGCGCCACGCATCCCCGGCCCGGCTCGAAGCGCTGCTCGACCTGCCGTGCCATTGCGTCGGCGAACGCACGGCCGCGGCCGCGCGCCGGGCCGGGTTTTCGCATGTCGACACCGCCAACGGCTACGGGCAAAACATGGCCCGGCGCATGGCCGCGCGATACGTATCCGGCACGCGGGTGCTTTATCTGTGCGGCCGGGTCCGCCATGGCGCCTTCGAACAGGGGCTCGCCGCCGCCGGCCTGGAATGCACGCCCGTGGAGACCTATGAGACGGTTTTTCCGGCACCCGACACGGCCGCTGTGCAAAGAGTCTGCGCCGACGGCCCACCCGACGTCGCGCTCGCCTATTCCGCGCGCGGCGCCGATACGCTCGCCGCCCTGGCGGAACGGCCCGGGATAGCGCCTTTGTTGAGCGCCATGCGGGTGGCGTGCCTGTCGCCGGCGGTAGCCGAGCGGCTGGCCGGCAAAGGCGCCTGGCCGATCCTCGTCAGCCCCACGCCCGAGGAAGCGAGCCTGCTGGACCTGCTGGACAGCCTGCCCTAGGTCCGATCGACGCAAAAGGACTACACAAGGTCATGCTGCACGTGCGAATGTAGCGGATGATCACGGTCAACCCGACCGGAAACGCAAAGCTTGCGGAGCAAGGAATGGTGAAACCGCCCAAAATCCGGCATTCGAAGGGGCGTCGCGATCCCGTGACAATCGACCTGGAGCCGGACGACGTGAAGCGCGACGGCCAGGGCGCGGCCAAGGACACCAAGGCCGGTGCGACGGCGTCAGCCGGAAAAACCGCCGCCGACAAAACCGGCAACGACGCCGCGTCGAAGGGCGCCGCGACGCCCGTGGGGAGCGAAAGCGCCAAAACCGCCGATGACAAGACCGCCCCTCTCAAGCCCGACGACGCCAGCAAGAGCGCCGCACAGGAAAAGACGGCCGCCAAAAGCGGCGAGGGCGTAACGCGCGACTCTAAATCCATCACGCCCGACAAGGGCGCAGCCGGTGCCACGTCCGCCGGCAAGACCGACGAGGCACGCGCGTTCGGCCGCGACGGCACCGCCACGGCGAAACCGGCATCGAACGGCGATGCGAAGCCCCCGCCATCGAAATCCGGCGAGAAATCGAAAGGGCGCGGCAGCCTGTCCCTGATCGCCGCCGGGCTGATCGGCGGTGTGGTCGTCCTCGCCGGCGCCGGCGGCCTGCAATATGCCGGCTTGCTGCCGGCACCGGGCGCGGCCCAGCCCGAAGATGGCGGCCTCGACACGATCCGCGCCGAGCTCGCAGCCTTGCGGGAAAAGGTCGAAGCCGGCACCGGGCAAGATCAGGGCGCGTCCGCCGAAGCGGTCGCAGCGGCCGAAGCGCGGATCGATGAGCTTTCCGGACGGTTGCAGACACTTGGCGAACAGGTCGCCACCATCCAGTCCTCGATCGCCGCAGGCGGCGCCGGCGAGGAGGCCGCCCTGCAGACGCTCGACACGCGGCTGAAGGCGCTGGAGGAAACCGTGGCCGGCTTGGCGCAAGGGGCCGGCACGGACCAACCGCCGCAACTCGATGCGCTGAACGATCGGATCGCGGCCCTCGATGCCGCATTGGCGAAAGCGAACGAGGCCGTGGCCAGCGCGGCGGCGGGCGGAGTCGCGAACGCCGAAAAGCTCGCCGCCATCGAAACCGAGATCGCGGCGCTAGCGGAACAGGTCGACGCGCAGGCGGCCAACCCGAAGATCGCGCTGGCGATCGCCGCTGCCGGGCTCAAATCGGCCATCGACCGCGGCGTGCCGTTCATGACCGAATTGGAAACCTACGCCGCCATCGCCCCCGACACACCCGAAATCGCCGCGCTGCGCGCGCTGGCCGCCACCGGCGTGCCGACGCGCGCCCAGATCGAGCGGGAACTGGGCGACGCCGCCAATCGCATGGTCGCGGCCGCCGCGCCGGCCGATGCCGATGCGGGGTTTTTCGAGCGGCTTCTGGCGAGCCTGCAATCGCTGGTCAAGGTACGGCCGATCGGCGAGGTTGAAGGCGAGGGCGCCGGCCCGACGGTCGCGCGCCTGGAAAGCGCGATCCGTGCCGGCGACTATGAAAAGGCGCTCGCCGAATTCGCCACCCTGCCCGATCCGGTCAAGGCCGCGGGCGCGGACTTCATCGCCAAGGTCGAAGCGCGGCAGACCGCCGACACCTTGGTCGAAAAGGCGCTGTCGGGCGCGCTCAGGGCCTGAGCGGAGGCATAGTCGATGATCCGTATTCTCCTCTTCCTGCTCGTCGTCTTCGCGCTCGGCCTCGGCTTCTCGTGGCTGGCCGAGCGTCCCGGCGAGCTTGTGGTGACATTCGCCGGTTATCAATATGAAGTCTCGCTGATGGTCGCCGCGATCATCGTCACCGCGCTGGTGGCCGCGGTGATGATCCTGTGGTGGCTCCTGAAGGCAATCTGGACCAGCCCGCAGACGGTGGCGCGCTATTTTCGCGTCCGGCGCCGCGACCGCGGCTATCAGGCCCTGTCGACCGGCATGATCGCCGCCGGCGCGGGCGATGCCGGGCTGGCGCGCACGAAGAAGCGCGAGGCGATGAAACTGATCAGCGCCGACCAGGAGCCGCTGATACACCTGCTCGACGCCCAGGCCTCGCTGCTGGAAGGCAATCACGAGGATGCGCGCCGCAAGTTCGAGGCCATGCTGGACGATCCCGAGATGCGCATACTCGGTTTGCGCGGGCTTTATCTGGAGGCGCAGCGGCTCGGCGACCGGGAGGCCGCGAAGCATTATGCCGGCCGCGCGGCCGAGATCGCTCCGCAGCTCGGCTGGGCTTCCAATGCCGCGCTCGAGGCGCGCACGGCGGCCGGCGACTGGGACGGCGCGCTGGGGATCCTGGAAGCGCGCCGGTCGACGAAGCAGATCGAGGCCGACGAGGCCAAGCGTAAACGCGCCGTGCTTTTGACCGCCAAGGCAATGGACGTGCTCGACCGCGACCCGCTCGCGGCCAAGAACGCCGCCCTCGAGGCCAACCGGCTCGCGCCCGACCTGGTGCCGGCGGCCGTCATCGCCGCCAAGGCGCTGTTTCGCCAGGACGATCTGCGCAAGGGCTCCAAGGTGCTGGAAACCGCTTGGCGCAAAACCGCCCATCCCGACATCGCCGCGACCTATGTCTACGCCCGACACGGCGATTCGGTCATGGACCGGCTCGTGCGGGCCAAGAAACTGCGTTCACAGCGCCAGAACAATGCCGAATCCTCTCTGACCGTCGCCCGCGCCGCCCTGGAGGCGGGCGAACTCGACCTCGCCCGAGAGACGGCCGAGGAAGCCATGCGCATCGAACCGCGCGAGGCCGTGTTCCTGCTGCTCGCCGATATCGAGGAAGCCCAGACCGGCGACGAGGGCCGTATTCGCCAATGGCTGGCGCGCGCGGTGCGTGCGCCGCGCGATCCCGCCTGGGTGGCCGACGGGGTGGTCTCGGAACGCTGGGCGCCGGTTTCGCCGGTCACCGGAAAGCTCGACATGTTCGAATGGCGGCCGCCGGTGGAAAAGACCTCCGACCTGCTGGAACAGGAAAGACAGGCCGAAGACGAGCTACGCAAGCCTTTGTTGACCGCCCCGGTCGCGCCGGCGCCGGTCGCGGAACCAGAAAACGCCGCCGCCGGGAATGGCGAGGCGATCGAGGAGGCTGAGCTGGTGGCCGCGACACCGGCAAGCGAAGCGCCGCCACGGGCCGACAAGACCGACAACGAGGCCGACGAAACCGCGAAAGCCGACCCGTCCGAAGTAGCACCCGCGCCGCCCCCGCCGCACGCCGCCGCCAATGACGACGCCTGGTCGCAGGAACCCGACGGCGACGGCAGGCCGCAGCCCGACGACCCCGGCGTCGATCCCGAGGACGCCGACGAGGATGCGCGCTCGAAGCGGTTCAAGCTGTTTTGACCGTGCCCGATCGAAACGTCTCGACCGCCGTCGCGGCAAGGCCGCCACGTCTTTTGGCCCCGCATCGCGGACGCCTGCGCCAAGCGGGAGCTGCGGTCGGCCGGGCCGGCGCGGCTTGTGCCGCACCCACCCTGTTCGCGAACCGGAGATTTATATGTTCGACCGGCTGATTTCATTTCTGCAGCAATTGCCCGGTGCGACCGCGGACGAGACCGATGCGGATCGCGACGATCCGCGTATGGCCGCGACCGCGCTCCTCATTCACCTGATGGATGCCGACGGGGTGCGTCTCGATGCCGAACGCGCCAAGCTCTCCGAGGCGCTGAACCGGGCCTACGGCCTCACCGGTCGCGACCGCGACGCCTTCATCGCCCGTGCGGAAAAGGTCGAGCGCGAATCGGTCGACCTCTACGCCTTCACCAGCGTCTTGAAACGCAATCTGGACGAACAGGCCCGCATCGAATTCATCGGCATCATGTGGGAGATGGTGTTCGCCGACGGCGAACTCAGCGAACTGGAGGACAATATCGTCTGGCGCGTCGCCGAGCTGATCGGCGTCGAGCGCCGTGACCGGATCGCGATGCGCCAGCGCGCCGATCCGCAAAAATCCGTGGATCAGGCCGACAATGACTGACGGCACGGCGCGACACCGGCGCACGGACGCGGACAGGCCAAGAATCCTGATCGTGATGCATCAGGAAATGTCGAGCCCGGGCCGTGTCGGCCACCTGCTTCTGGAAGCCGGTTTCGAGCTCGACGAGCGCCGTCCTCCGCTTGGCGATCCGCTGCCCGAAACGCTCGCCGATCATGCCGGCGCGGTGATATTCGGCGGACCGATGAGCGCCAACGATACCGACGAGTTCGTGCGCCGCGAGACCGAGTGGCTGAAAGTGCCGCTGAAGGAGAACAAGCCGTTTCTCGGCATCTGTCTCGGGGCGCAGATGCTGGTCAACCATCTCGGCGGTCGGGTCGAGGGCCACCAGGCGGGACTGGTCGAGATCGGCTGGTATCCGCTGCAGCCCACCGAGGCCGGCCGCGAACTGATGGCGTGGCCGGAGATGGTCTATCAGTTTCACCGCGAGGGGTTTTCGCTGCCGCGCGACGCGACCCTGCTGGCGACGGCCGAAACCTACCCCAACCAGGCCTTTCGCTATGGCGAAAACGCCTGGGGCGTCCAGTTCCACGCCGAACTGACCCGCATCATGATGCAGCGCTGGGTGGTGCGCGGCGCGCATCGGTTTTCCCTGCCCGGTGCCCAGCAGGGCCGCGACCATCTCGGCGGCCGGCTGATCTGGGACATGCATCTCAAGCGTTGGCTGATCGAGTTCCTTGATCTGATCTTCCACAGTCCACGACTCCATCCCAACGATCGGCTCGACTGAAGCGCGGCACCGTCCCGATGGACCTGATGCCCACCACGGCACCCCGCGCGCCGGCGGAAACCTGATCGATCATTGCGGATTCGGGAAAAATTCGCCGCTGGTGGAGCTGAGGGGAATCGAACCCCTGACCTCGTCATTGCGAACGACGCGCTCTCCCATCTGAGCTACAGCCCCGTCCAGCGGATGGCGGCATTTACTGGCCATGGACCGGCGCTGTCAAGCAGCACGAGGGGCGGGCTTGCCCGATCGCGCCGGCATCGCGGAAAAGGCCTTGCCCCGCGCCACACCATCGGCGGACTTGCCGCCGGGCCGGTCAATGGCTACATCTCGCGAAACCGATTGGAGACCGGCATGCTCGCGCTTATCCAGACCATCGTGCTCGCCATCGACATCTACTGGTGGCTGATCATCGCGTCGGCGATCTTTTCCTGGCTGTTCGCCTTCAACGTGATCAACGGGCGCAACCAGTTCGTCGCGACCATCGGCGATTTCCTCTACCGGGTCACCGAACCCGCGCTGCGACCGATCCGACGCGTCATGCCCGATCTCGGCGGCATCGACATTTCGCCGATCATCCTGCTTCTGGCGCTGTTTTTCCTGCGCCAGTTCATCCTCACCACCATAGCACCGGCGCTGATCTAACCCGGTGGCCCCGGACTTTTTCCGCGCGAGCGGCGAAACGATCGAGCTTGTTGTCCGGCTGACGCCGCGCGGCGGCATGGATGCGCTCGACGGTATCGGCCGCGACGACGCCGGCCGCGCTTTCCTGAAGGCGCGCGTCCGTGCCGTGCCGGAAAAGGGTGCCGCCAACGCGGCGCTGGAAAGACTGCTCGCCAAACGGCTCGGTGTCGCGCCCAGCCGCATCGACATCGTCGCAGGCGCGACCGCGCGGCTGAAGACCGTGCGTATCGCCGGAGCTGGCGCCGACCTGCTTGACGCGCTGCGCGCCCTCGGCTGAGCGTCGGGGCACGGCTTGGCGAAAGCCGGTTTTGCTTCCGCGGCAATATGTTTAGATTGCTTCACCACAGGCGGAGGAACCAAGAATGCGCCTACCCGCAAGCCCCCTATTATTGCCGGCGGTCGCCAGCGCGGCCTTGGCGATCGCCTCGCAGGCCGGCGCGCAGGACATAACCAGCGCCTATACCGACCTTGCCGCCGACAAGACCTGCACGACCTACGCCGCCGCCGATCCGAACGAAGGCGGCGACTGGGCCAATCTGGTCTGCGACGGTTATCGCGGCTACCCGGTTTTCCTGTTTTACGGCGACGCGCGCGAATCGCTGTTTTACGGTTTTCCGCCGGCCGGCGACCTGGCGCCGGTCTGGGAAAGTTTTGGCCCCTTCAATTCCACCGGGCCGAAGATCGAATGGCGGCTGGAGCGCAAGGGCGAACGCACCGTGCCGTTCGCCACCATTCATCGCTGGTTTGTCAGCGATCCCTATGACGAGACCCAGAACATCGAGGTGCTGGTGGTCGAGAAGGTCGGCCAGCCGCATGAGCGCGACGGCTGCGCCGTGGGTTACGTCGTGGCGAGCGGCAATCCAAATGCCAACGAAAAGGCGCGCACCATCGCCGACATGCAGGCGCGGGAGTTCGCCTGCGGCGCCGACCAGCCGGTTATCGACCAGGGCAGCGTCCCGGTACCGCCCTTCCGCCGGGCGGAGAACTGAGCGGTCGCAGGAGACGAGTTTATAGCGTTTCCAGGCGGAGTGGAAGCCGGTTCGCCGCTCAAAAACGCGTTAAAACAATAAGTTAGAGCCGGTCTGCGAATCCGTGAAAAGCAGAACGGCTCTAGACTTTTTGCGAACGGTCAACCGCGCGCCCGCTCGATCGCTTCCATGATCATCTTCTTGGCGAATGCCGCATCGTGCCAGCCGCCGATCTTGACCCATTTGCCGGGTTCCAGATCCTTGTAGTGCTCGAAGAAATGCTCGACCTGCTTCAGCGTGATGTCCGGCAGGTCGGTATAGTCGGTCACGTCTTCGTAACGGCGCGTCAGGTGCGGCGAAGGCACCGCGATCACCTTTTCGTCGAGGCCGGCATTGTCTTCCATGATCAGGACGCCGATCGGGCGCACATTGATCAGGCAGCCGGGGATGAGCTGGCGCGTGTTGCAAACCAAGACGTCGATCGGGTCGCCGTCGCCCGACAGCGTATGCGGCACGAAGCCGTAATTGCCCGGATAGGTCATTGGCGTGTAGAGGAATCGGTCGACGACGAGCGTGCCGGCCTCCTTGTCGAGCTCGTATTTGATCGGCTGGCCGCCGACGGGGACCTCGATCACGACATTCACGTCGTCGGGTGGGTTGTTTCCAATCGAGATGGCATCGATACGCATAAGGCGGCTCCTTCAAGTCGCCGATGCGCATAAACACTTGTGCACTGCAACACAAGCCGCCCGGTCGACGAAACGGCCATCGACCGGCGTCCGCGACGAAACGCAGCGCCGTCGCCTACTCCCACACGAAAGCGATCTTGCGAATTGCCTTCTGGTCGAACACCTCGACGCCTTCGGCAACGTCGCGACCGCCGGCCCCACGATAAAAGGACATGGCGTTGTGATTTTCTTCGAGCGCCCAAACCACCAGCCCGTCCAGACCGTGATCGGCCAGTTTTTCACGCGCCGCCACAAACAACCGCGAACCGAGGCCGATGCCCTGATATTCAGGCCTCAAATAAAGTTCGTAGATTTCACCCTGCTGCGGCAGTTCCTGCGCCCGGTTGCGCCCCATCGTCGCATAACCGGCGATCGCGCCGCCGCATTCCACCACCAGCACGCAGGCCGAGCGGCGAATCGCGCTTTGCCACCAGCGGCAATCGCGCCGATTGATCATCTTGGCCAGGGCGCGATGGGGAATGATGCCCGCATAGGCGCCCTGCCAGGCGTCCATATGCACGGCGGCAATCGCCAGGGCATCGTTTTCCTGGGCACGGCGGATGTCGATGGTAAGCGCGGTCTTCATGATTTGTTAACCTTAACGCCACCGCCGGGTCTCCGGCAAGGTGTCGCTGAACTTGTCCGCAGCACGATTGGGCTGGACGATCAGAGTTCGACCAGATGGTCGTCGAGCTCGTTGGGGTTGTCGGCACCCTTCGGGAAATGGTGCGCCAGGAGATCGGCGGCCTGCTCGACGGCGTCCACGAACCCGTCTGCGATGCGCGCCTCGGCCGCGCATGCGGTCAGCTGCGCGACGGCGTCGTCCCAGTTTTTCTGCGCGACCTTGTTGGCGATGCCGGCATCGGCGACGATCTCGCCATAACGTTCGGCGAGCGACAGAAACACCAGCACGCCCGTGCGTCCTTCCGTGCGATGGACGTTGTGGGCCAGGAACTGCTTGACGGCATTGTCGTGCGCGCGCCGGTAGCGCAGCCCGCGCGGCACCAGGTGCAGGCGCAGTGCCGGGAACAGCCAGATCACCGCCAGCGCGGCCGCAAACGCCGTCGCCTGCGACAACGCCAAGGCCGCCAGGCCGATATCGATCCAAAGCCGTTCCAGCGCCACGGCGGCGAGCACGCCGGTGATCAGGATACCGGTCGCCAACATGAAGGCCGCGGGGAAGAAATAGTCGTCGCTGCGGCGCGCGAGCACGCAGAAGATTTCGCCCGAGGTGCGCGCCTCCGCCGCGGCGATCGCCTGGTGGACGCGCTGGCGTTCGATTGGCGAGAGAACCGGCTTTTCCATCATCGTCTCCTACCAGCTCCCCGAGGCGCCGCCGCCGCCGGACGAGCCGCCACCGCCGGAAAATCCGCCGCTGCTTCCCGACGACCAGCCCGAACCGGACGAGCCGCTGCCGGAGCGTCCGGAGGAACCGTAGGTGATGTCCATGCCCAGCCAGCGATAGCGCCCCGGGCCGATTTTCTTGCCGAACAGCCGTGCAAACAGCGCGAATCCGAAGGCGCCGAAGAACAGAACGAACCACACCAGGACGAAAAGATGCTCGAAACCCAGCCCCGAGCCCGAAGGCTGGTTGCGCTCCGCCCGCGCCTCCAACTCCGCCCCATTGCCCTCCAGTACCAGGATGATGTCGTCGACGGCCCGGCTGATGCCGCCGGAAAAATCGCCGGCCCGGAACGCCGGTACCATGGTGTTTTCGATGATCAGCTTGGCGTGCAGGTCGGTCAGCGTGCCTTCCAGCCCGTAGCCGACCTCGATGCGCATGCGCCGGTCGGCCTTGGCGACCAGCAACAGGATGCCGTTGTCCTCGCCCGCCTGCCCCAGTCCCCAGGCGCGGAACAGTCGGTTGGCGAACGGTTCGATCGCCTCGCCATCGAGACTGTCGATGGTCGCGACCACGATCTGGTCCGACGATTTTTGCTCGAAATCGGCAAGCCGGACCACGAGCGCGGCTTCGGTTTCGGCATCGAGCAGGCCGGCATTGTCGACGACGCGGCCGGTAAGCGCCGGCAGTTCGGCCGCCCCGGCCGCCGGCGACAGGCAAAGCGCGGCCAGGTTCCAGAAAGCCAGGGCGACTGCAAGGCGCACCATCGGCGCGACTGGACCGGATACATGCCGCAGGACGTTCACAGCCTCCTCCCCGGCACGGTCAGTCGGCTTGCCCGGCTCCGAAATCGACCTTCGGCACGTCGATCTTGTCTTCGGCCACTGAGAAATTCTCGTAGGGTTCGTTGCCGGTGAACCACAGCCAGGCCCAGATCATCGAGGGCAGGGTCTTCAGCGCGGTGTTGTAGACGCGTACGGCCTCGATATAGTCGCGCCGCGCCACCGCGATCCGGTTTTCCGTGCCCTCGAGCTGCGCCTGGAGGGCGAGGAAATTCTGGCTGGCTTTCAGGTCGGGATAGTTTTCCACCACGGCCAGCAGCCGCGACAGCGCGCCGGTCAGGGCGGACTGGCCTTCCTGGAAGGCCTTGAATGCCTCGGGGTCGGTGAGCGCGTCCGCCGACACGCTGACCTGGGTCGCCTTGGCACGCGCCTCCACCACCGCTTCCAGCACCTCGCGCTCGTGCGCGGCATAGGCCTTCACCGTCTCGACCAGATTGGGGATCAGGTCGGCGCGGCGCTGATACTGGTTCAAAACCTCGCTCCAAGCCGCCTTGGCCCGCTCCTCGGCCGTCGGTATGGTGTTGAAGCCGCAAGCCGACAGCAACGGCGCCAACAAGAAAATGACCGCGAGAACGCGCGCGCGGCGCATTCCGCTGGCCGGTTCGAGATCAAAAGCCGCCATGAACCCTCTCCACTGCCGATCGCGCCTAAACTAGCCACCCGCCGCCGACTTGCAAGCGGGACGATACCGCACGTCCCCCCTGTGATGCGCCAGCCAAATCCGCTAGCATTCCGGTCCGGAGACGAACATCATGGCCGAGCCCAACAATCACGGCGATCGCGAAGCGCAGCGGATCCTGAATCGCGTCCAGCAAGAATCGGACCCGTCCGGCTCGCTTGCCGCGCGCGCGACCAAGAAAATGCGCGATCACGTCGCCGCCGGGGACGCCGACCAGGGCGACTGGATCGAACTGTGGGGCACGCGAATCGGCCGCGTTCTGGGGCTGGGTTTGCTGGTCATCTTACTGGTATCGCTGGCGCGGCTTTTTATCGGCGCATGACCGTGTCGCCTGCCGATCCGTCCGCCAAACCGGCCGTCATCGTCATTTCCAGCCATGTCGCCCGCGGCTCGGTCGGCAATCGCGCCGCCGTGTTTGCGCTGGAAAGCCTAGGTTACCCGGTCTGGGCGGTACCGACGGTGATTTTGCCGTGGCATCCGGGCCACGGGCCGGCCACCCGTATCGTACCGGACGACGAGGCCTTTACGGCGCTGCTGCGCGACCTTGCCGGCTCGCCCTGGCTCGGTGAGGTGGACGCGGTGCTGTCTGGCTATCTCGCAAGCCCGGCCCAGACACGGGCCGTGGCCGCCCTGGTCGAGACCGCCAGGCAACGCAATCCGGGCCTGCTTTATGTCTGCGATCCGGTGATGGGCGATTTCGGCGGCCTTTATGTCGCCGAGGCGCTGGCCGGCGCCATTCGCGACCGGCTGATCCCGCTTGCCGACATCGCCACACCCAACCGTTACGAACTGGAATGGATGGCGCAAAGGCCCTTCAACGATATCGCAGCGGTGGTGGACGCGGCGCGCGCACTCGGCCCCGCGACTGTGCTCGTGACTTCGGCGCAGGCGCGCGAAGCGGGCGCGACGGCCAATCTTCTGGTGCGCGAGGGCGCAACCCTGCTTGCCGAACACGGTCTGATCGACAACCCGCCCAACGGGCTCGGCGACCTGACGGCGGCGGTGTTTCTGGCCCGCGTGCTTGCCGGCGCGAGCGCGGCGGACGCGCTCGAAAGCACCACGGCGTCGGTCTACGCGATCCTGGCCGGCACGGCCGCGCGCGGCGGCGACGAGCTCGAGATCGAAACCGACGCCCACCATCTCGTCGATCCGGCAGTGTCGGTGCGCATACAGGCCGTCAGCGCGGACGAACGCGGCGGCACGCGGTGAGCCTGGTCCTGCCGGCCGGGCGCACGGTCGCCGGCGTGGACGGCTGCAAGGCGGGCTGGATTGCAATCGTCCAGTCCGGGCGGCAGCGACCGGCCGTCGCCGTGTTTTCCCGTTTCGCGGCGCTGGCCCAGAGCCTGCCCGGCGACGCGGTGATCGCCGTGGACATGCCGATCGGCCTGCCGGAGCGCGTTGGTCGGGCTGGGCGCGGGCCGGAAAAGCTGGTGCGTGCCGAGCTCGGCGAGCGGCAATCGGCAGTGTTTTCGATCCCCGCCCGCGCCGCCGTCTATGCCGAAACCGAGCCCTTCACCACGCTTGAGGCCTGGTATGCCGCCCATCGCCGCGCCAGCGCGGTGGCACGCGCGACCTCCGATCCGCCGCGCGCCGTCTCCATCCAGGCTTTTGCCCTGTTCGCCAAGATCCGCGAGCTGGACATGCTGCTGCGCAGCGATCCCGGCCTTGCCGAACGGGTGATCGAATCCCACCCCGAGGCCGCGTTCTGGCGGCTCGCCGGAGGCTCGCCGATGCGCTTGCCGAAAAAGATCAAGGGGCGCGTGAACCCGGCAGGCATGGCCGAGCGCCGAGCCCTTCTCGCCCGCCACGGCCTGCCGGTCGCGATCCTGGAGGCCGCGCCGCCGGCGGGAGCGGGCGCGGACGATCTGCTCGACGCCGCCGCGGTGCTGATCGTTGCGGCGCGTTTCGCGCGCGGCGAGGCGGTGCCGTTTCCCGATCCGCCGGCCCGCGACCGCTACGGGCTGCCGATCGCCATCTGGACCTGAACGTCGCTTTACAATTGACCCGGACCAAAGACTGTGGCTATCGAACATCCATGAACGATTTGCCCGATCGCCTTCTCGCCGGATACCGGCAATTCATGGGCGGCCGCTACGCCGCCGAAACCGCACGCTATCGCGACCTTGCCGCCAAGGGCCAGTCGCCGGAGACGATGGTGATCGCGTGTTGCGATTCGCGCGCCGCGCCCGAGACCATTTTCGATTCCGGCCCGGGCGAGCTTTTCGTCGTGCGCAACGTCGCCAATCTGGTCCCGCCCTACGAGCCCGACGACCGCCATCACTCGACCTCGGCGGCGCTGGAATTCGCGGTCCAGAGCCTCAAGGTCAAGCACATCGTCGTGCTCGGCCACGGCCGCTGCGGCGGCATCCGCGCCGCCCTCGACCCGTCCGCCGAACCCTTGTCCCCGGGCGATTTCATCGGCCGCTGGATGGGGCTGGTCGCGCCGGCAGCCGAAGCCGTGAGCGGCAACAGCTTGATGACCGCGGGCGAACGCCAGACCGCGCTCGAGCGCATCTCGATCCGCTATTCGATCGCCAATCTGCGCTCGTTTCCCTGCGTCAAGATTCTCGAGGACAAGGGACGGCTTTCCCTGCACGGCGCCTGGTTCGACATCGGCTCGGGGGAACTGTGGGTGATGAACCGCAAAACCGGCGATTTCTTCAGGCCCGATAGCGAGTGAGCTGCCGGGCCGGACCGCGCCCGCGGTCTCAGCTTACCGGACCGCCATGGCGCGGCGGCGTCGCCGTCATCGGCGGCGGCTCCGGCAGCAGGCGCCAGATCGCCCAACTCGCAATCGCGATCAGGCCGAGCGCCGGCACCACGATCGCCAGCGCCGTCACCGGTTCGCCGATCAACGCGGCCACCAGCCCGCCGACCAGCCCGGTCCCCATCTGCAGGAAACCGGTCATCGACGAGGCCGAACCGGCAATGCGCGGAAAGGGCGCCATGGCGGCGACCGACATGGCGGGCATGACGAAGGCGATGCCGAACGCGTAAAGACTGACCGGCGCCATCACGATCAGAAAGGTCGGCTCCCACACGCGCAGAAAGACCGCCATCGCCAGGCTTCCGGCGGCGACGAAGGCCAGACCGATCGGCACGAGCCGCGCCGGTGCCAATATGCGCAACGTCCACCGCGCGACGAGCGATCCCGCAAAGAACAGGCCCGACTGCATCAGCATGCCGACGCCGAACTGCGCCGGCGTCAGCCCGACGCGGTCCATCAGGATGAAGGGAAGCACGGTGGCCTGGGCGTAAATGGCGCCCATCGTGCCTGCGATCACCAGGCTCGACAGCATGAAATATCCGTTGCCGAGCAAGGTCGCGTAGGCGCGGATCAGCGCGGCCGGCCGGATGCGCGACAGGTCCCGCGTCACGGTCTCGCGCAGGCACAGGATCGTCACGAAAACGACCACGACGCTCATCAACGCCATCAGCACGAAGACCGAATGCCAGCCGGCAAGCTCGATCGCGATTCCGCCGAGCGTCGGCGAGATCGCCGGTCCGAGCGCGAGGATAATGCCGATCAGATTGGTGATCCGCACCGCGCGTTCGTCGTTGAACAGGTCCCGCACGACCGCGCGCGCGATGGCGATCCCGACGGCGGCCCCGATCCCCTGCAGCAACCGCGCCACGATCAGCACCTCGATCGTCGGCGCGAACATGGCCAGGACGCTGGCGGCGAAAAAGATGCCCATGAAGCCGATGGTCACAGGCTTGCGGCCAAACCCGTCCGACAGCGGCCCACAGACGAGCTGCGCCAGGGCGAAGCCGGCGAAATAGAGCGAAAGCGTGAGTTTTACCGCCGCTTCGGTGGTGTCGTAGACCCGCACCAATTCTGGCATTGCCGGGGTGAACAATGCCAGCGAGATCGGCCCCACCGCCGCCAGCAGCGCGCCGATCACGCCCACACGCCGTTCCGACATGCGCGCGGCTGCGGCCGGACCGGGCGCGACGACGTTCATGCCGGCCTGTCGCCAGCCTGGCTGCGCATGGCGGCCAGATCGGCGCGGATCTGCTTCAATTCCTCGAGGAGTTGGCCCCAGCGGGCCTGCGGCATGCCGCGCGACAAGTCGGCGCGCAATTGTTCGCTGATGCGCCGGACATGATCGAGAACCGCGTCGGCGGCCGGTGTCAGGTCCACCAGCTTGGCGCGACGATCCGCCGGGTCGGGTTTTCGGCTGACGAGCCCACGCGCCTCCAGCCGGTCGAGATAGGTCGACAGGGTCATGGCTTCGAGCCCCATCCGTTCGGCAAGCACGTTCTGGCGCACGCAGCCGATGCGCGCGATATTGGCGAGCGTGCGCCCTTCGGCCGGCGTGACCGACAGGCCGGCCTGCGCGATGCGGCGCTCCATTTCCGCGCGCATCAACCGCGAAAGGTCGCCGATGATGAACCCGAACGTATCGGGGTCCAGATGACGTGGCAATTTACTAAGCATCCCTTATAGTAAGGTATACTTATGATTTCGCTTGTTGCGAGTCAAGCCGTTGCAAGCCGGCCTTGGCGGGCCTAAATCCAGACGGCCCAACAATCGGAAATACCATGCCCGACACAAACGCCGCCTTCGCGCTCGAGACCCATCCGTTGGTCGATTGGACCGCACCGTGCGGCCTGCCGGATTTCGCCCGCATCCGCGACGAGGACTTCGCCGAGGCCTTCGATGCCGCGCTCCTGGCCCATCGCCGCGAGATCGACGCGATCGCCGCCAATCCGGAGTCCGCGACGATCGACAACACGCTGGCCGCGCTCGAACTCGCCGGCCAGCCCTTGTCGCGCATCGCCGCCATCTTCTGGTGCAAGGCCGGCGCCCATACCAACGACGTGCTCCAGGCGCTCGAACGTGAAATCGCGCCCGCCATGGCGCGTCATTTCTCGGCCATTGCGATGAACGCGGCGCTGTTTGCCCGTATCGACGATCTGTATCGACGCCGCGACGCACTCGGCCTCGATCCCGAAACGGCCCACGTGCTGGAAAAGACCTGGAAGGGGTTTGTTCGTTCCGGCGCACGACTCGGCGAGGCCGACAAGGCGCGCCTTGCCGAAATCAACGAGGAACTGGCCGGGCTCGGGGCGCAATTCGGCCAGAACGTGCTCGCCGATGAAAGCGACTGGGCGCTGTTTCTCGACGAGGCCGATCTCGACGGCCTGCCCGAGCCGCTGCGCGCGGCGATGGCCGAAGCAGCCGACGGGCGCGGCCGGAAGGGGTGTTTCGCCGTGACGCTGTCGCGGTCGATCATCGAACCGTTTCTCGCCCATGCCGAACGTCGCGACCTGCGCGAAGCGGCGTTCAAGGCCTTCGTCGGCCGTGGCGACAATCGCGGCAAGACCGACAACGCGCCGATCGTGGCGCGCACGCTCGCCCTGCGCGCCGAAAAGGCCCGGCTTCTCGGTTATGCCTCCTACGCGGCGCTGAAGCTCGACGACACCATGGCGAAAACGCCCGAAGCGGTGTTCGGCCTGCTCGATCCGGTCTGGCGGGAAGCCAAGCGCAAGGCGGCGGAGGACCAGGCCGAACTACAGCGGCTCGCCGCCGCCGAGGGTCTGAACGCACCGATCGCCGCCTGGGACTGGCGCTACTTTCAGGAAAAGCTGCGCCAGGAGAAGTTCGCCTTCGACGACGGCGCGCTCAAACCCTTTTTCCGGCTGGAAAACGTCATCGCCGCCTGTTTCGATGTCGCCGGGCGCCTGTTCGGCCTGATCTTCGAGGAGAAGAAGGAACTTGCCACCTGGCATCGGGATGTGCGCGTGTTCGAGGTGAAAAACGCCGACGGCGCGCACCGCGCCATGTTCTTAGCCGACTATTTCAACCGCCCATCGAAGCGGTCGGGCGCGTGGATGAGCCGGCTGCAGGCGGCCTGGTCGCTTGGCGAAGGCGCGACGCCGATCGTCTTCAACGTGATGAATTTCGCCAAGCCGCCGGCCGGGAAACCGGCGCTGCTGTCGCTCGACGAGGCCCGCACGCTGTTTCATGAATTTGGCCATGCGCTGCATGGCATGCTGAGCGAGGTGACCTGGCCGTCCGTCTCCGGCACTTCGGTCGCGCGCGATTTCGTCGAGCTGCCCTCGCAGCTATACGAACACTGGCTGACCGTGCCGCAAATTCTGGAAAAACACGCCCGCCACTACGAGACCGGCGCGCCGATGCCGGCCGAGCTGGCCGCGCGCATGGAGGCGGCGCGTAATTTCGACGCCGGCTTCGCCACTGTCGAGTTTGCCGCCTCCGCGCTTGTCGACATGGCCTTTCATGCCCGCTCGGAAGCGCCTGAGGATCCGCTTCGTTTCGAAGCCGAAACGCTTTCTGGCCTCGGCATGCCGGACGCGATCGCCATGCGCCACCGCACACCGCATTTCCTGCACGTGTTTTCCGGGGACGGCTATTCGGCCGGTTATTATTCCTACATGTGGTCGGAAGTGCTCGACGCCGACGCGTTCAGCGCCTTCGAGGAGAGCGGCGACCCGTTCGACCCGGCGCTGGCGGAGAAACTGCGCCGCCACATCTACGCCGCCGGCGGCACGGCCGACCCGGAAGCGCTTTATCAAGCCTTCCGCGGCCAGATGCCTTCGCCCGAGGCGATGATGAAAAAGCGCGGCCTCGCCTGATTGTCTACCGCCCGCTACGCGTAGGGATCCTTGGGCGCGCGATCGTCCGACAGCGAGGGCCGGGCGCGCTCTACCAGCGCCTCGATCGCGTCGGCAAGATGCACGGCGGCGATGTTGTAGTTGCCGCGCGCGACCCGGATTTCATGCGCGGCCATCAGCACGTCGGCATGGCAGAAACCCTGCGGCGGCTCGAAGCGATAGCAGGCCAGTTCGATCAACAGGCCGAGTGGGTCCTTGAAATAGATCGAGTCCATGAAGCCGCGATCCTTGACCCCGCTATGGTCGATCTTGCGTTCGTCGAGCCGATCCACCGCTTGCAGAAAGGTGGCGCGCGACACCGAAAAGGCGATGTGGTGCACGCAGCCGGGCTCGGTCGGCGTGCGCGCGGGGTCGGGTTTGCGGCTCTCGTCGGTAAAGATGGTGATCAGCCGGCCGTCGCCCGGATCGAAATAGAGATGGCTCTCGCTCGCCCTGTCGAGATTCGGCTGCTCGAAAACGAACGGCATGCCGAGCACGCCCTCCCAAAAGTCGATCGAGGTTTGCCGGTCCGCACCCACCAGCGTGATGTGGTGCACGCCCTGCGACTGGAGTTTCTGCATCCGCGCCTCCCTTTCCGGTCATCGCCCTGCGGCGTTCTTGCGGGCACAGACGCTGCCCCACGCCGCTTCTCGCCGCGTCCCTAACACAGCCGGCGAACCGTGCCGGACTGTCGCACAGGATATAAAAACCGGTCTATATTGAGCACGCGCCCCGTCAGGCCACAACCACCGCAGGAGCACCCCATGCAATGGTCCTTCCCGATCGGCCGGCTGGCCGGCAGCGAGATTCGAATCCACCTCACCTTCTTCCTGCTGCTTTTGTGGATCGGGATTGCGCATTTCCAGCACGGAGGCTCGGCCGCCGCCGTGGAGGGCATCGCCTTCGTGATCGCGATCTTCGCCTGCGTGGTTCTGCACGAGCTCGGCCACGCGGTCGCGGCGCGGCGCTACGGCATCGCGACGCCGCGCATCACCCTGTTGCCGATCGGCGGCGTTGCCGAACTGGAGCGGATGCCGGAAAAGCCGTCTGAAGAGATCGTCGTGGCGCTCGCCGGACCGCTGGTCAACGTTGTGATCGCGGCAGTCCTGTTCCTCATACTCGGCGCCCAGGTCGATACCGGCACGCTGACGGCGATGGAAGACCCCGCCGGCGGCTTCGTGGCGAGACTGGCGGCGGTCAATGTCGTGCTTGTGCTGTTCAACCTGATTCCCGCCTTCCCGATGGATGGCGGCCGGGTGCTGCGGGCCTTGCTGGCCACGCGCTATCCGCGTGTGCGCGCCACCCAGATCGCGGGCACGGTCGGCCAGTTCGCGGCCTTCGCCTTCGGTTTTCTCGGGCTTGTCGGGGGCAATCCGCTTTTGATCTTCGTCGCGATCTTCGTCTATCTCGCCGCGACTGCGGAAACCCAGGTCGTTGGATTGCAGGACGCCGCGCGCTCGGTCGCGATCCGCGACGCCATGATCACCTCATACGAGGCACTCGGTCCGACCTCGACCCTATCGCATGCCGCAGATCTGCTGTTGCACACCACCCAGCACGAATTCCCGGTCGTGGACGGCGGCGGCAGGCTGCGCGGCGTGCTCACCCGCGCCGGGCTGGTCGAGGGCATGCGCGAAAACGGCGCCGACGCCCCGGCGGTCGAGGCGATGGTGCACGACATCCCCTCCGTCCGCGAGCAGGACGGGCTCGACGATGCCCTCGCGGCCCTGCAGAAAAGCGGGGCGCCGGCTGTGGCGATCGTCGACGGCGACGATCGTTTCCTCGGCTATGTCACGATGGAGAATATCGGCGAACTGATGATGCTGCGCGCCGCGACGGCGTAGACGGAGGTCGACGACATCGCTCAGTCGGGAAAACACGCTTTCGGAATGTCGGGCCACACCGCCTCGTCACAACCCAATGCCGCGCGGCGACGCTTAAACTCGTCGGAAATCGGCCCGGTGACGACCGGATCGACCCAGGCGACCGACGCCTCCATCTCCTCCGGCAGAACGCCTTGCCGGTCCGGCGCGCTCACGCCGTCCCGCTCGTGCGGGGCCGGCGGACTGGCTACCAGCATGCCCGGAACGCCGAGCGCGACGGCCAGCGCCGTCATCATGGCCACGGTCCACCGCCTTCCGGCGCGAGTTTGCACGGCTGGTTGGTCATTCATGCAGGCATGACGCGCGAAATTCGTAAATGTTCCGTAAATTTCTCCGCCTGCCCGCCACGACCGGCATTTGGCCGCCGGGCGGAAGCCGATGCGGGAAGCCCCTTTCGCAGATGCGAAAAAGCCTGTAAGAGCGCCGCACTGAAACGGGCGCGGCAAAAGGAAGCGCCCCCGAAGCTTCCGAGAGACACATGAACCTCCGCAATATCGCGATCATCGCGCACGTCGACCATGGCAAGACCACGCTGGTCGACGCGTTGTTGAAACAGTCCGGCGCCGTGCGCGAACATCAACGCGTGAGCGAACGCGTGATGGACTCCAACGATCTGGAGAAGGAGCGCGGCATCACCATTCTCGCCAAGGCGACGTCGGTGGAGTGGAAGGACACGCGCATCAACATCGTCGACACACCCGGCCACGCCGATTTCGGCGGCGAGGTGGAGCGCATCCTGTCGATGGTCGACGGCGCCATCGTGCTCGTCGATGCGGCCGAGGGGCCGATGCCGCAGACCAAATTCGTGGTGGGCAAGGCGCTGAAGGTCGGGCTGCGCCCAATCGTGGCCGTCAACAAGATCGACCGGCCGGATGCGCGCGCCGACGAGGTCATCAACGAGGTATTCGATCTGTTCGCCGCGCTGGACGCCACCGACGAGCAGCTCGATTTTCCAATTCTCTACGGCTCCGGCCGCGACGGCTGGATGGCCGAACAGCCCGAAGGTCCCAAACAGGACGGGCTGGCACCGTTGTTCGATCTGGTGCTGAACCACGTGCCCGCGCCGACCGTCGCCGAGGGCCCGTTCCGCATGATCGGCACGATCCTGGAAGCCAACCCGTTTCTCGGCCGCATCATCACCGGGCGCATCGAGGCCGGGTCGCTGAAGCCGAATCAGGCCGTCAAGGTTCTGCATCACGACGGCTCGCTGCTGGAAACCGGCCGCGTGTCGAAAATTCTCGCCTTTCGCGGCCTCGAGCGCCAGCCGATCGAGGCCGCGCAGGCCGGCGACATCGTCGCCATTGCCGGATTGTCGAAGGGCACCGTCGCCGACACGTTCTGCGATCCGGCCCTGGCCGAGCCGATGCCGGCCCAGCCGATCGATCCGCCGACCGTGACCATGTCCTTCATCGTCAACGATTCCCCGCTCGCCGGCACCGAGGGCGACAAGGTCACGAGCCGCGTCATCCGCGACCGGCTCTTGCGCGAGGCCGAGGGCAATGTCGCGCTGAAGATCGAGGAATCGAACGACAAGGACTCCTTCTACGTCTCCGGTCGCGGCGAGTTGCAGCTCGCCGTTCTGATCGAGACCATGCGCCGCGAGGGTTTCGAGCTTGCCGTCTCGCGCCCGCGCGTGGTCATGCAAAAGGACGAGACCGGCCAATTGCTCGAGCCGGTCGAGGAGGTCGTGATCGACGTCGACGAGGAGCATTCCGGCGTCGTCGTGCAGAAGATGTCGGAGCGCAAGGCCGAGATGATCGAACTCAAGCCGTCGGGCGGCGCCCGCCAGCGGCTGGTTTTCCACGCGCCCACACGCGGCCTGATCGGCTATCAGTCGGAACTGCTGACCGACACGCGGGGGACCGCGGTGATGAACCGGCTGTTTTACGAATACCAGCCCTACAAGGGCGAATTGCCCGGCCGCACCAACGGCGTCCTGATCGCCAACGAACCGGGCGAGGCCGTCGCTTATGCGCTGTGGAACCTCGAGGATCGCGGCCCGATGGTCATCGATCCGGGCGTCAAGGTCTATCAGGGCATGATCATCGGCATCCATTCCCGCGACAACGACCTCGAGGTCAACGTCCTCAAGGGCAAGAAACTCACCAATGTGCGCGCCGCCGGCAAGGACGACGCCGTCAAGCTGACGCCGCCGGTGCGCATGACGCTTGAGCGCGCGCTGGCCTGGATCGAGGACGACGAGCTGGTCGAGGTGACGCCGAAATCGATCCGGTTGAGAAAGCTCTATCTCGATCCGCACGAGCGCAAACGCTTCGAAAAGCAGAAGGCGGCCGGAGCGGCCTGACCATCGTCAGACGAACAGCGCCCGCGCCTTTTCGACCTCCGCGCCGATAAAGGCCGACACCGTCTGCACCCGTTTCAGCGGCCGGACGGTCTCGTGGTAGACCAGCCAGTAGGCGCGGCGGATCGGCGGGACTGCCGGCACAGGAACCAGCTCGGCGTGGCTGCGGGCGATGAAGGTGTGCAAAATGCCGATGCCGGCTCCGGCGCGCACCGCCTCCGCCTGGCCGAGCGCCGAGGAGATCTGGAACCGCGCCTGCCAGCCCGGCGAGAACTCGGCCGCATAGTCGAGGCTCGGACTGATGGCGAGATCCGCGACATAACCGACCAGCCGGTGCGCGGCCAGTTGCTGCGGGGTCTGCGGCAAGCCGTATTGCGCGGCATAGGCGCGCGAGGCGTAAAGACCGAGCGTGTAGTCGACCAGCTTGGCCGCGACCAGCCGTCCCTCGCTGGGGCGTTCGACGGTGATGGCGATATCGGCCTCGCGCCTGGACAGCGAAAACGAGCGCGGCACCGGCACGAGCTGGACCGACAGATCCGGGTGTCGCGCCGTCAGCGTGCCGAGTCGCGGCGCCAGAAAGGCGACACCGAAACCGTCCGGCGCGCCGATCCGGACCGTGCCGGCGATCTCGTCGCCTTCGCCGGCGATCTCCGCCCGCGCCGCGATCATGTCCGCCTCGATGCGCTCGGCGACGGCGAGAAACCGCTCGCCGGCTTCCGTCATGTCGCTGCCGGAGGTGGTGCGACGAAACAGGCGCGCCTTCAGGCTGGCCTCGAGCGCGGCGATGCGCCTGGAGACCGTGGCATGGTTGAGCCCGAGCCGGCGTGCGGCGCCCAGGATCTGTCCGGCGCGCGCAACCGCCAGGAATATCCGAACATCGTCCCAGTTCACCACCTTGCCCGCACAGCCGCCTTGTTTGCAAGGAATAATGAACCGATCATGTCCGTTCGTCAAATTTTGCACAACGGGTGCGTCGCCGCTCGCGTTGCTTTCCGCGTGGGGAAGCGGGACAATGTTGCCGACATCCGATCCAAGGGAGCGAAACGATGCAGGAACTCGGACATTTTATCGGTGGTGAGCACGTCGCCGCAACGGGCGGCCGCAGCCAGGATGTGATGCAGCCCATGGACGGCTCGGTGCGCGGCAAGGTCGCGCTCGGCTCCAAGGACGATCTGCGCAAGGCGGTCGAAAACGCCAAGGCGGCGCAGCCGGCCTGGGCCGCGACCAACCCGCAGCGGCGCGTGCGCGTGCTGATGAAGTTCCTCGACCTGGTCCAGCAGGAAATGGAGTCTTTGGCCGAACTGCTCGCCCGCGAGCATGGCAAGACGATTCCCGACGCCAAGGGCGACATCCAGCGCGGCCTCGAGGTCGTCGAAGTCTCCATCGGCGCGCCGCACATGATGAAGGGCGAGTTCACCGACGGCGCCGGCCCCGGCATCGATGTCTATTCCATGCGCCAGCCGCTCGGCGTCGTCGCCGGCATCACGCCCTTCAACTTTCCCGCCATGATCCCGTTGTGGAAGATCGGCCCGGCGATCGCGGCCGGCAACGCCTTCATCCTCAAGCCGTCCGAGCGCGATCCGGGCGTGCCGATGCGCCTCGCCGAACTGTTCATCGAGGCCGGTCTGCCGAAGGGCATCTTGAACGTCGTCAACGGCGACAAGGAGGTGGTCGACGCCATCCTCGACGATCCGGACATCAAGGCCGTCGGTTTCGTCGGCTCGACGCCGATCGCGCAGTATATTTACGGCCGCGCCACCGCCAACGGCAAGCGCGCCCAGTGCTTCGGCGGCGCCAAGAACCACATGATCATCATGCCCGACGCCGACATGGACCAGACCGTCGACGCGCTGATCGGCGCCGGTTACGGATCGGCCGGCGAACGCTGCATGGCGGTCTCGGTCGCCGTGCCGGTCGGCAAGGAGACCGCCGACCGCCTGGTCGAACGGCTGATTCCGCGCGTGGAGGGGCTCAAGGTCGGCCCGTCGACCGACGTCTCGGCCGATTTCGGCCCGCTGGTCACCAAGCAGGCGCTGGAGCGCGTCAAGGGTTACGTCGATCTCGGCATCGAGGAAGGCGCCAAGCTCGTCGTCGACGGCCGCGGCTTCACCATGCAGGGTTACGAGGACGGCTATTACATGGGCGGCTGCCTGTTCGACCACGTCACCTCCGACATGCGCATCTACAAGGAGGAGATCTTTGGGCCCGTCCTGTCGGTGGTTCGCGCCAACACCTATGAAGAAGCGTTGAAGCTGCCCAACGAGCATGAATACGGCAACGGCGTCGCCATCTTCACCCGCGACGGCGACGCCGCGCGCGATTTCGCCGCCCGCGTCGAGGTCGGCATGGTCGGCGTCAACGTGCCGATCCCGGTGCCGATCGCCTACTATACGTTCGGCGGCTGGAAGGGTTCTGCCTTCGGCGACCTGAACCAGCACGGCCCGGACGCGTTCCGCTTCTACACCAAGACCAAGACCGTCACCTCGCGCTGGCCGTCCGGCGTCAAGGACGGCGCGGAATTCGTCATCCCGACCATGAACTGATCGTCGCGGACCGCTTCGATCGGCAAGCTGCGGCCCCAGCGCCGCAGCGTCGCCCCACCGACAAGCCCCGTCGATTTCCGGCGGGGTTTTGTCATTTGGCTGGCGCGCTGAAGTTCCCGACTGCTGGCAGTCGGTTCGCCGTTCGCACACGCGTTAAAACAAGAAGCTGGAGCCGGTCTGCGAATCCGTGAAAAGCAGAACGGCCCTAACGGCGCGCCGCCGCGTCGGCGTGGGCGTACAAAAGATCCATCAGTCGCCCGGCCTCGGCCGCAGCGGCCGCCTCGTCGCGGTCGAGAATGGCACGGATCAGGGCGACATGGTGCTCTGCCGCCTCGGTCAGGCCGGTATCGCTTTTGTAGCGAAACCAGAAGCGGCGGCTATGCGTCTGCAACGGCGCCGCCAGACGCGAGGCGAACGGGTTTTCGGCCGCCAGCGCCATCGCCTCGTCGAGCGCCTTGTCCGCCTCGAGAAAGAAGATCACGTTGCCGGAGATCACCGCCCGCTGCATCGCCATGGCGGCATCGCGGAACTGGCTGCTGGCGGCGTTGGCAACGTTGCGCGCCGCCTCGCGGGCAAGCACGATCTCGACGCCGCGACGCGCGTCGATCACCTTGCGCCAATCGCCGGCGTGAAGCGCGGCAATGGCGATCCCCGCCCGGGGCCGAATTTCGAGAAGACCTTCCCAGGCGAGCCGCTGGATCGCCTCGCGCACCGGCGTGCGTCCGAGCCCGACCTGGTCGATCAGTCCAGCCTCGGTCGTAACGCTGGACGGCGCCAGTTCCAGCGTCACGATCATCCGTTCGAGCGCGTGATAGGCGCGCGCCGCCGCCGGCTCGGCTGGTTTTGTTTCCGTCACACGGGCTCTCCTTGATATATCGTTGATATATCATAAGGCGTCGCCGCTTGACAAACGCTGCTGTAGTCAGATATATCATAGATATATCAGAATGGGAGCCGGAACGATGTGGGCAGGCGTCTACCCTGCGGTCACGACCAAATTCACCGAGGACGACCGCCTCGACCATGCAGAGATGGAGCGCTGCTTCGGGCTGCAGATGGACGCCGGCTGCGACGGGCTGATCGTTGCCGGATCGTTGGGCGAAGGGCCGATGCTGTCGACGGCCGAAAAGCTCGAAGTGCTGGCGACCGCGCGCGCGGCCGCCGCCGGCAAACCCGTCCTGCTGACCATCAACGAGCCCGGCACCCGCGAGGCCTGCGCTACGGCCAGGGCCGCGGCCAAGGCCGGCGCCGACGGCCTGATGGTTGTGCCGAGCCCGATCTACCACACCGACCCGCGCGAGACCGCCGACGCGCTCAAGGCGGTCGCGGCCGCCGGCGATCTGCCGGTGATGATCTATTCCAACCGGGTCGCCTATCGCGTCGACGTCACCGTGCCGGTCATGCAGGAACTGGCGGACGATGAGCGTTTCGTCGCCGTCAAGGAATCCTCCGACGACATCCGCCGTTCGACCGAGATCATCAACGCCTTTGGCACACGGTTCGACCTGTTCACCGGCGTCGACAATCTTGTCTTCGAGGCGCTCGCCGTCGGCGCCGTCGGATGGGTCGCCGGCATCGTCGTCGCCTTCCCGCGCGAGTCGGTGGCGATCTATCGGCTGATGAAGCAGGGCCGCCGCGACGAGGCGCTGGCGATCTATCGCTGGCTGCGTCCGCTGGCCGATCTCGATGTCTCGACCTATCTGGTCCAAAACCTCAAACTGGCCGAGGCGCTGGCGATCGGGTCCAACGACCGCGTGCGCATGCCGCGCCAGCCGCTCGCCGGCACCCGCCGCGCCGAGGTCGAAAAGATCGTCCGCGACGCGATTGCCGTCCGGCCCGATATCCCGGCCTTTTGACCGCCCCGATGGCCGCTCCGTCGCAAAGCCCGGTCGATGTCGCCATTATCGGCGGCGGCATTATCGGCATCTGCGCGGCCGCGGCACTGGCCGCTGCCGGCCGCAAGCCGCTGGTCATCGACCGTACCGGCATCTGCGAGGAAACCAGCGCCGGCAATGCCGGCGCGCTCGCCTTTTCCGACGTTTTGCCGCTCGCCCAGAAAGGCATGCTGCGCAACCTGCCCAAATGGCTTACCGATCCGCTCGGCCCGCTTTCGGTTCCCCCCGCCTACGCGCCGCGGCTGTTGCCGTGGTTTTTGCGCTTTCTGGCCGCCGCGCGCCCCGCACGCTACGGCAATGCGCTCGCCGCGCAGGCGGCGATGATGGGCCTCGCCGAAATCGAATGGGCCGCGCTCATGGCGCGTACGGGTACCGAACCGATGCTGCGCGAGGACGGCTCGCTCGAGCTTTACCAGAACGACGCCGAATTTCAGGCCTCGCTCGACGGCTGGCGCGCGCGCGAGCGCTTCAACATCGCATTCCGTCACCTCGACCGCGCCGGCATCGAGGCGCTGCAGCCTGGCCTGGCGCCGCAGTTTTCGCGGGCCACCTTCGTGCCGGGCTGGAAGACGGTGTCCGACCCGCAGCATCTCGGCAAGGCGATCTGGCGCAGGGCCGAAACCGATGGCGCCGCCTGGATGCACAGCGAGGTGGTGGTGATGACCCCGGCCGAAAAACGCGTCGCGATCCAGTTGCGCGAGGGGCGCACCATCCTCGCGCGCAGCCTGGTCGTCGCCGCCGGCGCCTGGTCGCACCGCTTCACCCGCGCCTTCGGCGATGCCGTGCCGCTCGAAACAGAACGCGGCTACAACACCACCTTGCCGGCCGACGCGTTCGATCTCAGGCGTCAGCTCATCTTCTCCGCGCACGGATTTGTCGTCACCCCGCTTGAAACCGGCATTCGTGTCGGCGGCGCCGTCGAGCTCGGTGGACTGAAGCGTCCGCCAGACTACCGTCGCGCCAGGGCGATGCTCGAAAAGGCCAGGCGCTTCATGCCCGCGCTTCAAACCGGCAATGGACGCGAATGGATGGGCTACCGGCCTTCATTGCCCGATTCGCTGCCGGTGATCGGCCGCGCGCGCACTGCCGAAAACGTCTATTATGCCTTCGGCCACGGCCATCTCGGCCTCACCCAGGCCGCGGCGACCGGGCGCCTGATCCGCGATCTGGTTTCGGGCGAGGCCCCGCCGATCGATCTTGCCCCTTTCAGCCCGCAGCGATTTTGAACGAAAGCCCGACCATGGCCCGCCATTCCTTTCACTGCATCGACGGACATACATGCGGCAATCCGGTGCGGCTTGTGGCTGGCGGCGGACCGCTTCTCGACGGTGCCACGATGATGGAAAGGCGGGCGCATTTCCTGGCGGAATTCGACTGGATCCGAACCGGACTGATGTTCGAACCGCGCGGCCACGACATGATGTCGGGCTCGATCCTCTACCCGCCGACGCGCGCGGATTGCGATATCGGCATTCTTTTCATCGAGACCTCGGGCTGCCTGCCGATGTGCGGCCACGGCACCATCGGCACGGTCACCTTCGCCCTCGAAAACGGGCTGGTGCGCCCAAAGACACCGGGCATGCTGCGCCTCGACACGCCGGCGGGACGCGTTGTCGCCACCTATGAGGAAAAGGACGGGCGGGTGGAGGAAGTGCGCATCACCAACGTCGCCTCATATCTGCATGCGCGCGATCTCGCCGTCGACTGCCCGGAGTTGGGACCGCTGACCGTCGACGTCGCCTATGGCGGCAATTTCTACGCCATCGTCGAGCCGCAGCGAAACTATCGCGACATGGCCGATTTCTCCGCCAACCAGCTGATCGCCTGGAGCCCCGTTCTGCGCGAGCGTCTCAACCGGGCATACCGCTTCGAACACCCGCAAGACCCCTCGATCAGCGGCCTGTCTCATATTTTGTGGACCGGTGCGCCGACAGTCGACGGCGCCCATGCCCGCAACGCCGTCTTTTACGGCGACAAGGCCATCGACCGGTCGCCCTGCGGAACCGGAACCTCGGCGCGCATGGCGCAACTCGCCGCCCGGGGCAGGCTGCGGCCCGGCGACGATTTCGTGCATCAATCGATCATCGGCTCGCTGTTTCGCGGGCGGGTCGAGGAAGAAACCACGCTGGCCGATCGCCCCGCCATCATTCCCTCGGTCGGCGGCTGGGCGCTTATGACCGGCTACAACACCATCTTTATCGATGATCGCGACCCGTTCGCGCATGGATTCGTCGTGCGCTGACAGGCCCGTGCCAGACATATCAGCCGAAACGAACGGTCGGCTGCAAATACACGGAATATGCGATTATTCACGCTTGAATGCAAAATTCGAGCAAAAATACCCGCAAAACGGGAAGACAAGGCAAGGACATTGCGTTGGCCCAGTGCTAGCTTCCGCGCTGGTCCAGGCACTCGAAGCCCCCACAGACAAAGAAGGGGGGCGGGGTCTTGGATGCGGCTGCCACGCACAATTTTGTCGTTGCAATCCCGTTTTGAAGGACTACGACTAGGGGAAATACAATAAGGGGTGCGCCGGCCTTGGCGACATTCCGCGGGGGGAGCCGCAGGCATGCTCGAATATTTCGTTCAGCAGCTCATTAACGGGCTGACTCTTGGATCGATCTACGGCCTGATCGCGATTGGCTATACGATGGTCTATGGGATCATCGGCATGATCAATTTCGCCCATGGCGACATCTTCATGGTCGGGTCGTTCATCGCCCTGGCGACGTTTTTGATCCTGACATCGGTGTTCGGCTTCGTCTTCCTACCGGTGGTCCTATTGATCGTGCTGATCATCGCCATGCTGTTCACCTCGGCCTGGGGCTGGACGGTCGAGCGGTTCGCCTACCGGCCGCTGCGCGGTTCGTTCCGGCTCGCTCCGCTGATCACCGCCATCGGCATGTCGATCGTGCTGCAGAACTTCGTCCAGGTCACGCAGGGCGCGCGCGTCAAGCCGCTGCCGCCGCAGATCCAGGGCGGCGTCACGCTGATGGAAGGGTCGACCGAAAACGGCACCATCCTCGTCCAGCTTTCCTACATGCAGATGATCATCATCTTCACGACCCTGGTCCTGATGGCCGGCTTCACGCTCTTGATCTCGCGCACCTCGCTGGGGCGCGCCCAGCGGGCTTGCGAGCAGGACCGCAAGATGGCGGCGCTGCTTGGCGTCAATGTCGACCGCACCATATCGCTGACCTTCGTCATGGGCGCCGCGCTGGCCGCCGTCGCCGGTCTGATGTTCTTGCTGCTCTACGGTGTGATCGACTTCTATATCGGCTTTCTGGCCGGGGTTAAGGCCTTCACCGCCGCCGTGCTCGGCGGCATCGGCTCACTGCCCGGCGCGATGCTCGGCGGCCTGGCGATCGGCCTGATCGAGGTTTTCTGGTCCGCCTATTTCACGGTCGAATACAAGGACGTCGCCGCGTTCTCGATCCTTGCCATCGTGCTGATCTTCCTGCCTTCGGGCCTGCTCGGCAAGCCGGAAGTGGAGAAGGTCTGATGGCCACCCGTTCCGTGCCGCTTTCGTCCGCCAGGGACGACGACCGCCTCGCCAATTCGCTGCGCGACGCTGCGATCGCAGCCCTCATGGTCTTCGCGCTCGGCTTCTTCTTTCTCGGCGTGCGCACCGACATCGCGCCCGGCGGGCTGGCGCTGACCTTTCGCTGGGGCCTGCTGTTTTCGGCCGTGGCGATCGTGTTTGCCGGCCGCCTACTGCTCAACCTGTTCGTGTTCAAGACATCGACGCCCGTCACTTCCCGCCTTGCCGATACGTTCTCGGGAACCGGAAGCAGTTTTGCCGGCCTCGGCAAATGGCTCGCCCGGGCGCTTTTGATATTCGCGATCGTGCTGCCCTTCTTCTTCACCTATTTCTTCCCCAGCAAGGACCGGCAATATATCGATCTCGCCATCCTGATCATGACCTACATCATGCTCGGCTGGGGCCTGAACATCGTCGTCGGCCTCGCCGGGCTGCTGGATCTGGGTTATGTCGCCTTTTATGCGGTGGGCGCCTATTCCTTCGCCCTGCTCGCCCAGAATTTCGGCTTCGGCTTCTGGATGGCCCTGCCGCTGGCTGGCCTTCTGGCCGCCTTCTGGGGCGTGATCCTGGGCTTTCCGGTGCTGCGTCTGCGCGGCGACTATCTCGCCATCGTCACGCTCGCCTTCGGCGAGATCATCCGCGTCGTGCTGCTCAACTGGTACGAATTCACCAACGGCCCGGACGGCATTTCCGGCATCCCGCGGCCGACCCTGTTCGGCCTCGAATTCTCGCGCGGCGAAGGCGGGTTCGCCGATTTCTTCGGCATTCCCTACGACAGCATCCACCGTTTCATCTATCTCTATTACATCATCTTCGTGCTGGCGATCATCACCAACCTGGTCACCATCCGGCTGCGCAAACTGCCGGTCGGACGGGCCTGGGAGGCTCTGCGCGAGGACGAGATCGCCTGCCGTTCGCTCGGCATCAACACCACCAACACCAAGCTCACCGCCTTTTCGATCGGGGCCATGTTCGGCGGCTTCGCCGGTTCCTTCTTCGCCACGCGTCAGGGTTTCATATCGCCGGAAAGCTTCACCTTCCTGGAATCGGCGATCATCCTCGCCATCGTCGTTCTCGGCGGCCTCGGATCGCAGATCGGCGTCGTCATCGCCTCCGTCGTCATGATCGGCGGCATCGAGATGCTGCGTAATCTGGGCTTCCTGCAGCATGTCTTCGGCGACGGGTTCGACCCGACCCAATACCGCATGCTGATCTTCGGCCTTGCCATGGTGCTGATCATGGTGTGGCGGCCGCGCGGCCTCATCACCACCCGCGAGCCGACGGCGGTGCTGAAGGAAAAGAAGCGCATCGGCGCCGACATGGTCGCACAGGGTGAAGGTCACTGATGGGGTCCGTGGTGCAAAACGAAATCGAAAGCGCCGCCCCGGCGCGCTGGGACCAGACCCCGATTCTGTCGGTCGAGCATCTGACCATGCGCTTCGGCGGCCTGGTCGCGGTCAATGATCTGTCCTTCAATGTCGGCCGCGGCGACATCACCGCGCTGATCGGCCCCAACGGCGCCGGCAAGACCACCGTGTTCAATTGCGTCACCGGTTTCTACAAACCCACCGAGGGCCGCACCGCGATGCGGCACGGCGCCGGATTGCAGGCCGGCGCCATCGAGGAGGTCACCCGTTCCGACCTGCGCTACAAGGAATCGTCGCAAGGCAGCGTCTATCTGCTCGAGCGCATGCCCGATTTCGAGATCTCGCAGCGCGCCAAGGTCGCCCGCACCTTCCAGAACATCCGCCTTTTCGGTGGCATGACCGCGCTGGAAAACCTGCTGGTGGCCCAGCACAATCCGCTGATGATCGCCTCGCTGTTCACCATTGGCGGCATTTTCGGGGTCCCCGGTTACAAGAAGGCGGAAAAACAGGCGATCGAAAAAGCCAAATACTGGCTGGAGCAGGTGCGCCTGACCGACCGTGCCGACGACCCGGCCGCCGACCTGCCCTACGGCGCCCAGCGCCGGCTGGAGATCGCCCGCGCGATGTGCACCGACCCGCTGCTGTTGTGCCTGGACGAACCCGCCGCCGGCCTCAATCCGCGCGAATCCCATGAACTCAACGAGCTTCTGCAATTCATCCGTGAGACGCACGGAACCTCGATCCTACTGATCGAGCACGATATGGGCGTGGTGATGGAGATTTCCGATCATGTCATCGTTCTCGACTACGGCGTGAAAATCTCCGACGGCGACGCACTGCATGTCAAAAGCGATCCGCGCGTCATCGCCGCCTATCTCGGCGTCGACGACGAGGCCGAGATCGACGTGCCGGAAATCAAGCACGATCTGGAAGAGGTGGTCGAGGAAGCCGAGGAACTGGCCGCGGCCGACAGGCCCAAGGCAAAGCCGAAAAAGACACGGCCGGCCGCCAAGGCGAGCGCCGACAAGCCGGTCGCCAAAAAGGCGGAGGCGCCGGCGGCCAGCGAGATCAAGATCAAGAACGCCGCCGATTTTCCCGGCCGCCAGCCGCACGGCACCAAGAAACCCGGCCCGGCCGGCCCGGACAGCCTCACCCGCATCAAGGGCATCGGACCGGCCAACGAAAAGAAACTCAACACCCTCGGCATCTGGCGGTTCGACCAGATCGCGGCCTGGAAGGCTCCGGAGGTCGACTGGGTCGGCGCCTGGCTCGCCTTTCCCGGCCGGATTCAGCGCGAGCAATGGGTGAAACAGGCCAAGACGCTGGCCAAGGGTCGCGAGACCGCCTTTTCCAAACGCGTCGACAAAGGCGAGGTCCCAACCAGCAAGACACGAATACCCCGCTCGGGCGGCAAGGGAGGCAAGCCATGAGCGAGGCCGGGCAACCCCTTTTGCGCATTCGCAATGTCGAGACCTATTACGGAAAGATCATCGCCTTGCGCGGTGTCGACGTCGATGTGTTTCCCGGCGAGATCGTCACCCTGATCGGCGCCAATGGCGCCGGCAAGTCGACGCTGATGATGACGATCTGCGGCAGCCCGCAGGCGCGCACCGGCGAGATCGTCTATGACGGCAACGACATCACCCAGGCTCCGACCCACGAGATCATGCGCCGCGGCATTGCCCAGTCGCCCGAGGGCCGGCGCATCTTCCCGCGCATGACGGTGATGGAAAACCTGCAAATGGGCGCGCTGCTCGTCGACGACGAGCATTTCGACGGCGATCTGGAGCGGATCTTCACCCTGTTCCCGCGCCTTAAGGAACGCGCCTCGCAGCGTGGCGGCACCTTGTCGGGCGGCGAGCAGCAGATGCTGGCGATCGCCCGCGCGCTGATGGGCCGGCCGAAGCTGCTCTTGCTGGACGAGCCCTCGCTTGGACTTGCACCGCTGATCGTCAAGCAGATCTTCGAGGTGATCGGCGAACTCAACAAGCGCGACGGTCTCACCGTCTTCCTGGTCGAACAGAACGCCTTTCATGCGCTCAAGCTGGCGCATCGCGGCTATGTCATGGTCAACGGCAAGATCACCATGAGCGGATCGGGCGCGGACCTGCTCAAGCGCGAGGAGGTTCGCGCAGCCTATCTCGAAGGCGGACGACACTGATGTGCCGACACCGGAGCCCGTCTGCGCGCTCGTCGCGCGCCGCGCGGATTGCCCGGCTGGCCGGTACGGAAAAAGCGCGGCCGTCTCGCCTGCGAAACCGGGACCGGACAACCCCTGACGGAAGCGGGAGATAGGAGCGGTTTCCCGGGTTCGGGGAGCCGAACCGCTCCCCCATCAATCGCCGCGGAGGCTTGGAAAGCGATATGGAAAACGAGAATTCGCTGCTTTGGGAAGTGACCTTCTGGGAATTCCTTTTCGTCACCGTCCTGTTGGCCGGGAGCGCGGCCTATCTGACCGGGCGCGCGGCCGCGCGCAGCTGGCTGCCGAAAGCGCAGCTTGCCTTTTACGTCCTGCTTTTGACGGCGGCGACCCGCTTCATCCATTTCGCCCTGTTCAACGGCACCCTTTTGTCCCTGCACTATTTCGTCGTCGACCTGATCGTGCTTATGGCGATCGCCTTCGCCGGCATGCGCATCACCCGCGCCTACCAGATGTCGACGCAATACAGCTTCGCCTTCCTGCGCTCCGGCCCGTTCGGTTGGAAGCCGCGGTGAAGCGGGGACATGGCGGTCCCGACCGCCGACCAGGCACGGCGGAAAGCCTTTATTTCCCCGCGAAATTGGGCTTTTATGTCGAGAGGCGGGAAGGGAACCCCGCATGCAACCGGACCGGAGAAAAAACACCATCGCCGCCGGTTTTTCCAATTGTCAGGTGTTTAAGGGAGTCACCATGAAAAAGGCATTATTGGCGAGCGTTGCGCTGACCTTCGCAATGTCGACCGCAGCGTATGCGGACATCGTAATCGCGACCGCCGGCCCGATGACCGGCCAGTATGCGTCCTTCGGTGCGCAGATGAAAGCCGGCGCCGAGCAGGCCGTGGAAGACATCAACGCTGCCGGTGGCGTCAACGGCGAAATGCTGAAGCTGGAAGTCGGCGACGACGCCTGCGATCCTAAGCAGGCCGTGGCGGTTGCCAACCAGTTCGCCGGCTCGGGTGTCGTCTTCGTGGCCGGGCATTTCTGCTCGGGATCGTCGATCCCGGCCTCGTCGGTCTATGCCGATGAGGGCATCGTGCAGATTTCGCCGGCCTCGACCAATCCGAAATTCACCGACGAGCGTCCGGGCGAAGGCGTGTTCCGCGTCTGCGGCCGCGACGATCAGCAGGGCGACGTCGCCGGCGCCTATCTGGCCGAGAACTTCGCCGACAAGAAGGTTGCCTTCGTTCACGACAAGACCGCCTATGGCAAGGGTCTCGCGGACGCCACCATGTCGGCCTACGAAAAGGCGGGCGGCAAGCCGGCCCTCTACGAGGCCTATACCGCCGGTGAAAAGGACTACACCGCGCTGGTCTCGAAGCTGAAGCAGGAAGGCGTCGGCGTGCTTTATGTCGGCGGCTATCACACCGAAGCCGGACTGATGGCGCGTCAGATGCGCGAACAGGGCATGGATACGATCCTGGTATCGGGCGACGCGCTCGTCACCGACGAGTATTGGGCCATTACCGGCGACGCCGGTGAGGGCACGCTGATGACCTTCTCGCCGGATCCGCGCAAGAATCCCGACGCAGCTCCGCTGGTCGAGAAATTCCGCGCCAAGGGCATCGAGCCGGAAGGCTACGTGCTTTACACCTATGCCGCGATCCAGGCCTGGGCCAACGCGGTCGAGGCAGGTGGGTCCACCGATTTCGAACCGGTGGTCAAGGCGCTGAACGAAGGCAAGTTCAACACCGTTCTGGGCGAACTCGAATTCAACGAGACCGGCGACGTGACGCTGCCCGGCTACGTCTTCTACGAGTGGAAGGACGGCAAGTACGACTATCTCTGATCCCGGCACCGGCCAGGATCCTGTCGGACACAAAGAGCCCGGGCGCGTTCCGGGCCTGCCAACGGAAACCCCCGTCGATCGTCGGCGGGGGTTTCGCATGTGTGGAGCCCTGGTTTTTTCAGCCTGCCGGCCGTCGACGCCGGAACGGGAGCCGGCCTCTGTGCGCTGTCGAGAGTGGTCCAAAAAAAAGCGCGCGGGTAAGTTAAGTAAAAGCCTGTCGCCCCGTTACCGCTGCGTCACGGGCAATCCCCGAAAGTCCGCACCGGCTGCGGCGCGCGTCACACAAACGGCCCGTTTTCGCGCCGAGCGCCCTTTCGCCGGGTCCCCGCAATTCGACCTCGCAAATACCGGCGATCCGACGCAGCAAAAAGCCCGATCGGAGACCGACCGGGCTTTTTCGCCAATGCTGAAGCAGAAGGGCTTATGCGGCCTCTTCCTGCTCGGAATCCTCGTTGTCGGCCTTGGCGCCGCGACGCGGACCCTTGGCTAGGTTCGCCTCGATCAGGCGCACCGACTCGGTTTCCGACATCTTGTTGACGGCCGCGATCTCGCGCGCCATGCGGTCGAGAGCCGCCTCGTAGAGCTGGCGTTCCGAATAGGACTGTTCCGGCTGGTTCTCGGCGCGATAGAGGTCGCGCACCACTTCCGAAATCGAGATCAGATCGCCGGAATTGATCTTGGCGTCATATTCCTGCGCGCGGCGCGACCACATGGTGCGCTTCACCCGGGCGCGGCCCTGCACCACCTTCAGCGCGCGTTCGACATAATCGGTTTCGGCGAGCTTGCGCATGCCAACCGACGTGGCCTTGGCGACCGGCACTTTCAGCCGCATCTTGTCCTTCTGAAAGTCGATCACGAACAGTTCCAGCTTGTGTCCGGCAACTTCCTGCTCCTCGATCGCGACAATCTGTCCCACGCCGTGCGCGGGATAGACGATGAATTCCGCGGTCTTGAAGCCCTGGCGGGTTGCGTTTTTCTTCTGCTGGGATGCCATACGCCCTAAACTCCTTGTTTGCGGCTCCGGCTTTTGTGCCGGATTCCTGCTTCGAACGACGAAATGACGTCCGAAACCCTGGTAGGGGCGCAAAACGAACCGTTTCCGGCACACGGGCATTTGCTGGCGCGCAGGCAATGAACCTGGCCAAGTCGCCTCGGACCGGAAACTGTAAGCACCTTTCGATGATTAAGGTTTTTGCGCCATCAAAAGACGAGGTAACGCCTAAAGGATGATCATTTCTATCACAATTATGCGAAAGAATCAACAACTTGCCGCAACAGCGAACGGCTCCGCGGGCTTATGCTTAAGGCCGCGAAACGTTAAGTCGGCAAATTCGTCGCCCCGGCAGCCGCGGGCTCAGTCGCCCTCGCCGGGTTCTGGAGAAAAATACTTCTCGAATTTATTGTCGACGCCGTCGAACTCCTTGCCGTCGGCCGGTGGCTCCTTCTTGGCGGTGATGTTGGGCCATTTCTCGGCATAGTCGGCATTGATCTTCAGCCAGGAATCGAGACCCGGCTCGGTATCCGGCTTGATCGCGTCGGCCGGGCACTCGGGTTCACACACGCCACAGTCGATGCACTCGTCAGGATGGATGACGAGCATGTTTTCGCCTTCGTAGAAACAATCGACGGGACAGACCTCGATACAGTCCATGTATTTGCACTTGATGCAATTGTCGATGACGACATAGGTCATGAAGGCACTCCGGGCACATGCGGCCTGCAACGTTTTCCGGTGAGGTAGCGCCTTTGCAATAGGCGTGCAAGAGGTGCTTTGTCGCCGGTCGGGGGGCATGGGGAATGGTTTTTCGCCGGCGGCCGAGGCTAGGGTTCGCCGCGCCACTTGTCCATGACGCGCCGCTCCTTCTTGGTCGGCCGACCGGCGCCGGCGTCGCGAAGACCAACCACGACGGACTTTTCGGCCGCCACGGGTTTTGGCGTCAGGTCCTCGTAAAGGGTGCGGGCTTCCACGGCCGGGCCCCGCCGCGTACCCGTGTCGAGGATCCGGTAGACCAGCACGTCACGGGCGCGCGCGATGGTCAACACGTCGTCGACGCGCACCTGATACGCCGCCTGGGCGATCTTCTCGCGATTGACCCGGACACTGCCCGCCTGCACCAGCTTGGCTGCCAGGGAGCGCGACTTGGCCACACGCGCGTAGAACAGCCATTTGTCGATGCGTTGGCGCTCGGGCCCGGCCATGGTCTATTTCTTGAGTTGCTCCTTGAGGGCGGCCAGCTTGGCGAACGGCGAATCGGGATCGATGCGGTCCCGCTTCTCCTCGCGCCGGGGGGCGAATTGCGGCTTGTCCTTGCCGCCCCCGCGCCGATTGCCGCCGCCCTTGAAGCGGCCGGCCTTGGCCTGTTCGCCCTTGTCCCTGCCGTCCCCGTCCTTGCCGCTCTTGCCATGCTTGTCGAAACGCGGCTTGCCGCCTTCCTCGCCCGCCGCGCGGCGCGGCCTGCGCCCGGCGCCGTCGCGGCCGGAGCGGTTGCGATTGCCGCCCATGCGGCCGGGACGCCAGAGGGTGACCAGTTTCGGTTCGCCCGCCTCCGCGTCGGCCTCCGGCTGGGCGGCCGGGGCGCCTTCGTCGCCAACCGTTTTCTCGACGGCCTCGGCGGCTGCCGTGGTTTGCCCCTCGCCTGCCGCAATCTCGTCTGAAGCGGGCTGCCCGGCCGGATCGTCCTTGGCCGGAACCGGGCTTTCGCCGGCAGCGGCTTTTGCCTCATCCGGCGCGACCGGGAGGGCGCTCGCAGCCGGCTCGGCGTCGCCCGCAGCCGTAGACGCCGCATCCGCGGTCCCGGCATCCGTCTCGCTTGCGGTAACGGGGGCTGCCTCTGGCGTATCGGCGCCGGCGGCCGCATCCGACCTGCCTTCGCCGGCAACGGCGCCGGCCTCCATGGCGCCCGCATCGGGCGCCGGCACGGCCTGCGCTTCGTCTTTTGCCGCAGCGGCCTGGGCGGCCGCGGCCGCCTTCGCGGCGGCTTCGGCATCGAGCGCGTCGAGCCGCCCCTTGATCTCTTCGGCCGGCTTGGGTTCGCCGCGATAGCCCAGGCCCTTGAGGATTTCATCCATGTCCTCGGCGGTCGCGCCGAGGATCGACATCATCGCCGGCGTGACCAAAAAGCCATTGCCGTCGAAGGCGCCGTCGGGCCGCGATCCGCTGCCCGGTCGCCATGCCAGCGCGGGGCGGATCAGGTCGGCCAGCCGCTCGAGAATGTCGATGCGTACCGCGCGCCGTCCGAGCCGGCGAAAACCGGCAAGGCGATAGAATTCCTTTTCGAATTCCGGCTCGATCACCAGCGAGGTGCGGCCGGAGGCGAGCCCGTGAACGACATCGCCGAAACCGGGCTTGTCCTTGCCGTCGTTCTGCAGCGCCCACAACAAGGTCACCAGTCCCGCCGGGCCGGGCTTCAGCAGCGCCGGAACGAAGATGTGGTAGGCGCCGAAGCGCACGCCGAGCCGCCGCAGCGCGCCGCGCGCCTCCTGATCGAGCCCGCGCACTTCGTCGGCCACCTCGCGGCGACCGATCATGCCGAGATTTTCCACCAGCCGGAAAGCGATGCCGCGGGCGATGCCGGAAAGCTGTTCGGCGTCACGCAGATCGGCCAGCGGCTTGAGCAGGCTGTCGATCTGGAAGGCGACGAAACGCTCGATGCGCGCCGCGACCTTGTCGCGCGCCGGCCCGGTCACCTGTTCGTCGGCAAGCAGCACCGCGCGCGGACGCAGAAGGTCCTCGCTCGCTACCAGCGTGGCCACCGGCGCGCCGATCCAGCGCACGACACCGTCCGACCCGAGCGCGAGGTCGCCGTTGCCGGTCGCAGCGAAGCGCTCGGCTCGGGCCTCGAACTCCTGCGCCAGCGCCTTTTGCGCGGCCGTTTTCACCGCGCGCGCATCCTCGCCGCCTGCCGACTGGTCGGCGGTAAAGCGGAACCCCTGCAATTCGCCGACATGATGTCCTTCCACGAGGACCTGTCCGGACGGATTGATTTCAGCGTCAAGCATCGTGTTTTCTCTCAGCCGCTTCATGAGCACGGAAGTCCTGCGGTCAACGAAGCGTTTCGTCAACCGCTCATGTAACGCATCGGACAGCCGGTCCTCGATCTCGCGCGTTTTTTCCTGCCAGTGTGCCGGATCGGCAAGCCAGCCCGGACGGTGGGAGACGAAGGTCCAGGTGCGGATCTGCGCGATGCGCTGCGACAGCGCGTCGATTTCGCCCTGGGTGGTGTCGGCGCGACGCACCTGCTCGGCCATGTAGTTTTCGTCGACATGACCGCGGCGCACGAGGTCGGTATAGATGGCGCCGATCAGATCGGCGTGCTGGGCCGGCGCGATCCGTCGATAGTCCGGCAGCGCGCACACATCCCACAAGGTCGCCACCCGCTCCCGCGTCGTCGCCAGATCGCGTATGTCGGCGTCGCGGATCACCGTCTCCAGCGCTTGCTGGTCGACCGCCGGCGGCGCCCGGGTCAGCCCCTCGACCGGCGCCGGGGTTTCGATCGACCGGCGCAACGCGTCCAGACTGCCAAAGTCGAATTCGGCCGTGCGCCATTGCAGCACCCGCACCGGCTCGAAATCGTGCGCTTCGATCTTTTCGACGAGCTCGTCGTCGAACGGATCGACCTGGCCGGTGACCCCGAACGTGCCATCGCGCATGTGCCGGCCGGCGCGGCCGGCGATCTGGCCGAGTTCGGCGGCGGTGAGCTGGCGGTACTGATAGCCGTCGAACTTGCGGTTCTGCGCAAACGCGACGTGGTCGACATCGAGATTCAGCCCCATGCCGATCGCATCGGTGGCGACCAGATAGTCGACGTCGCCCGACTGGTAGAGCGCGACCTGGGCATTGCGGGTGCGCGGACTGAGCGCGCCGAGCACCACGGCAGCACCGCCGCGCTGACGACGGATCAGCTCGGCGATCGCGTAGACCTCGTCGGCCGAGAACGCGACGATCGCCGTGCGCGGCGGCAGGCGCGTGATCTTCTTGGAGCCCGAATAGGCAAGATGCGACATGCGTGGCCGGGTGACGACCGACAGGCCCTTGAGCAGCCGTTCCAGGATGCCGCGCATCGTCGCCGCACCGAGAAGCAAAGTCTCCTGCCGGCCGCGCAGATGCAGGATACGGTCGGTGAAGATGTGGCCGCGCTCCAGGTCGCCGGCGAGCTGGACCTCGTCAATCGCCACGAAGGCGGCATCTGTCTGGCGCGGCATCGCCTCCACGGTGCAGACCGAAAACCGAGCGCCCGGCGGCTGGATCTTCTCCTCGCCGGTGATCAGCGCGACATTGTCGGCGCCCACCTTGTCGGCGACCCGACCGTAGACCTCGCGCGCCAGAAGCCGCAGCGGCAGGCCGATCACGCCGGTTTCGTGCGCGACCATGCGTTCGATGGCGAGATGGGTCTTGCCGGTATTGGTCGGCCCGAGAATCGCGGTCACGTCGCGCCCGGACAGAATCAGCGGCCCCTGCTGTTTCGGCTGAATATTCATGGAATGGCAATCAGGCCCTTTGCGCCAATGCCCTTTTGTCGCCGTCTGATCGTTCCGGCGCTAGGCGCTGAGGGCGAAGTGAGGGCGGATTTCGCCAGGAAGACATAGGAGCTTTCCCGCCCGAACACAATCGGCAAGCGCCGCCGGGCGGGCTGGCGCCGCAATTGGAACGGGACTGGAACGAATCGGCGACGAATCGCTGACTCGGCCTGATTCAGGGTTTGTTCCATGCGCCTATCTGGTGTTCGTCCGGGCGCGGGACACCAGATGGTGAATCGGCATATGTGGTCGGCAACACCCACCGGCAGCCGCGAGACTTGGCCTCAGGGCGCGGCCGGTGCAGGATACACCCTGTCGGCCAAAAGGCTGCGGCGCGGATGCGGGGTGGAACCGGGAATGCGCGGGCATCGTCTTGAAACGGCAATATCTGGCATCCGGCGATGGCTGTTGGCGGCGGCCTTGCTTTTGGGCGCAGTGCTACCGAGTCAAGGCTGGGCCGACGAGGGCACCGAGATCACCCGGCGTTATTATGCCATCAGCGGCCGCTCCCGCGCCGAACTGCTCGCCTCCGTGCGGCGCAATGCACCCCGCGCCGGGTCGGCCTACGGTATCGGTTTCATCGATTTTCATCCGCGCTACACGCTCGCGCCGATCGCCGAGGGCTGCCGCGTCGACACGGCCACGGTCGGCTTGCGGATCGTGTTGCGCCTGCCGCGCTGGAACGGAGCCAAGGACGCGCCGCGGGCGGTAAAGCGGCTCGCCGCCCGTTTCGAGCGCGCGATCACAGCGCATGAAATGCAACATGTGCGCATCGCCAAACACCATGCACGGCGCATGGCGCGCCAGATCGCGCGTCTCAAACCGGCCGAGAACTGCTGGAGGTTGCGGCGTGCGGCCCAAGCCGTGATCGCACGACACAAAAAGGCCCATCGCGCGAGCCAAGCCGCCTTCGATCGGCGCACCCGCAAGGCCATCAAGCGGCTCTTGTGAAGGCGCCGCGGCCGCGCCGGATTTCATCCGTCAGGTGAAATATTGCCCGCCATTGGCCGTGATCGTCGAGCCGGTGATGAAGCCGGCGTCGTCGGAGGCGAGAAAGACCACGCAGCGCGCGATCTCGTCCGCTTCGCCGAGACGGCCGACCGGAATCTGGGCGATGATCGCCTCGCGCACTTTCTCCGGCACGGCCATGACCATGTCGGTTCCGATATAGCCCGGGCAGATCGCGTTGACGGTGATGCCGTTGCGCGCGCCCTCCTGGGCCAGCGCCTTGGTGAAGCCGAGATCGCCGGCCTTCGACGCGGAATAGTTGGCCTGGGCAAACTGTCCCTTCTGACCGTTGATGGAGGAGATGGTGATGACCCGGCCGAACTTGCGCTCGCGCATGCCATTCCAGACCGGATGGGTCATGTTGAAGACGCCGTTGAGATTGGTGTTGATGACGTCGGTCCACTGTTCCCTGGTCATCTTGTGAAAGGGGGCGTCGCGGGTGATGCCGGCATTGTTGACCAGAATATCGACCGGTCCGAGATCGGCTTCGACCTGGGCGATGCCGCCGGCGCAGGCGTCGTAATCGGCCACGGACCATTTGTAGACCGGAATGCCGGTTTCGGCGTTGAAGCCCTGCGCCGCCTCGTCATTGCCGGCATAGTTGGCCGCTACGTTGCAGCCCGCCTGTTTGAGCGCGACGGCGATTGCCGCCCCGATGCCGCGCGTTCCCCCGGTGACGATCGCGGTTCTGGCCATTTGGTTCTCCTCCCTGTCTGCGGAGAGGCTGACGGTTCACGACGGCTGGCGAAGTGCGGGGTCGGAAGCCGCTTCGCTCTTTTTCCGCCGCTCCCGCGCGCCGCCCCCCTCTTTTCTGCCGTTTGCTCAGTTCATCGCTTCCACGCACATGGCGACCCCCATGCCGCCGCCGATGCACAAGGTGGCAAGGCCCTTCTTCGCACCGCGCCGCTGCATCTCGTGCACCAGCGTGTTGAAGATGCGCGCGCCCGAGGCGCCGATCGGATGGCCGATCGCGATCGCGCCGCCGTTGACGTTCACGATGTCCGGATCCCAGCCCATATCCTTGTTAACCGCGCAGGCCTGTGCGGCGAAGGCCTCGTTGGCCTCGACCAGGTCGAGATCCGCTGCCTTCCAGCCGGCCCGTTCGAGCGCCTTGCGCGAGGCCGGGATCGGTCCCGTCCCCATCACCTTGGGATCGACGCCGGCGGTCGCCCACGACACGATGCGCGCCAGCGGCTTGACGCCGCGGCGGGTCGCCTCGTCCTCGCTCATCAGCAGCGCCGCGGCTGCGCCGTCGTTGATACCCGACGCGTTCGCGGCCGTCACGGAGCCCTCCTTGTCGAAGGCCGGCCGCAGCTTCTGCATGGCCTCGATGGTCGCGCCGTGGCGAATATATTCGTCGGCGTCGACCACGATGTCGCCCTTGCGCGTCTTGATCGTCACGGCGACGATCTCGTCCTTGAACTTGCCGGCCTTTTGGGCGGCTTCCGCCTTGTTTTGCGAGGCGAGCGCGAACTGGTCCTGGTCGTCGCGGGAAATCTGGAACTGGCGCGCCACGTTCTCCGCCGTCACGCCCATGTGATAGCCGTTGAACGCATCCCACAACCCGTCCCGGATCATGGTGTCGATCATGGCGTAGTCGCCCATCTTCACGCCGGCGCGCAGATGCTGGCAATGCGGCGACAGCGACATCGATTCCTGGCCGCCCGCCACGATGATCCGGGCATCGCCGCTGGCGATCTGCTGCATGCCCACGGCAATCGCCCGCAGACCCGATCCACACACCTGGTTGAGCCCCCAGGCGCTGGTTTCCTTGGGCATGCCGGCCGCCATCGAGGCCTGGCGCGCGGGGTTCTGGCCCTGGCCGGCCGTAAGCACCTGCCCCAGGATCACCTCGTCGACTTCGGCCGGCTCGACACCGGCCCGCGCCAGCACTTCCTTGAGCACGACCGCGCCCAGATCGTGCGCGGGCGTGGTGGCGAACGCGCCGTTGAAGGAACCGACCGCGGTGCGCGCGGCACTGGCGATGACGATGGAGGGCGAAGCGGACATCCTGGTCTCCCTGTGTGCGGGCATATCGCAACTTTGTTGCCCGTAGCTTGGCGCGAGTCAAATTCGAAATGCGCGGCACGGCGCCTCGCCCTGGCGAAAGCCCGGGCTGGCCGCGCGCTCTTTCCTGCGGTGCACAAATCGCTTTTCATTGATGCGGCTTTGCGCATATCCTGAAATATGCGACATGTCGTAACCGCTGACGAAGCATCGTTTCGGCAATCTGGGAGGTTCGCGTGCCTGGCAAGGACGATCCGGTGATCATCAAGAAATACGCCAACCGCCGCCTCTACAATACGGGCACGTCCACCTATGTAACGCTCGAGGACCTGGCCGAAATGGTCAAGCGCGGCGAGGATTTCACCGTCCAGGACGCCAAGTCCGGCGAGGATATCACCCATCCCGTGCTGACACAGATCATTTTCGAACTGGAAAACAAGGACGGGCAGAACATGCTGCCCGTGTCCTTCCTGCGGCAGCTGATCTCGTTCTACGGCGACCAGATGCAGATGATCGTGCCCAGTTTTCTCGAACAGTCGATGTACGCCTTCGCCAAGGAGCAGGAGCGCTTTCGCGAGCAGATGAAGGATGCCATCGGCAAGACCCCGATGGACATGATGGGCATGTCGACGCCGATGAAGGCGATCGAGGAGCAGACCCGCCGCAACATGGAAATCTTCCAGAACGCGATGCGCATGTTCACGCCCTTTCCCACGGGCATGTCGCCGGAGGCTGGCGAAACCGTCGAGCAGACATCGCCCGAAACCGAGGGAACGTCCGACGATCTGCGCGATTTGAAGGAGCAGATCGCCGCCATGCAGCGCAAGATCGATTCGATGGACAAAAGCTGAGCCGCGCCGCCCGCCACGACGACGATATCCGGGCGATCATCGCCAATCCCGGCACCATCCCCTTCCGATCGGTGAAACTATTTCGACCGAACGCGCCGTATGGAAGCGGCTGCGGGTCGAATAGACCGGTCGACGTGGAAACGGGAGAATCCGATGAGCGACCTCAGACTTGAAACCGCCAACACCGTCATCGCGACCGCCTTTGCCAAGGGCGCCGAAAACGGCCTGAAACCGCTCGCGGTCGCCGTGCTCGACGCCGGCGGGCACCTCGTCGCCTTCCAGCGTCAGGATCTCTCCTCGCTGATGCGTTTCCAGATCGCGTTCGGCAAGGCCTGGGGCGCGCTTGCGCTCGGCATGGGGTCGCGCGGCATCGACGCCATGGCGCGCGAACGCCCTCATTTCATGGCCGCACTGTCGGACGCTGCCGGTGGCCGCCTCGTTCCGGTACCCGGCGGCGTTCTGATGCGCGACGCGGCCGGCCGCGTGCTCGGCGCCGTGGGCGTTACCGGCGATACGTCCGACAATGACGAAGCCGCCGCGATCGTCGGCATCGAGGCCGCCGGCCTCGTCGCGGACGGCGGCTGAGAGGTCTGGTCGCCGGCCATTGGAAAGCCGTGGCAGCGCGCGTATCGCCCACCGCCACGGCAGGCCAGCTTCGATGGACTGCGGCGAAATCGTGCCGTGATCGCGGCCTTCGCCGGAGACTGGCGTGCGCCTCCGGGCAAATCGCGACCGGCCGCCAAACTGTAACAAAATGTCCGCGAGGCCGTCTCCTTAACCGAGGCGGGACGATTTCGGACGGCCGCGAATGGCGAAGCCGCTGCCGAAGATCCGCCGTGCAAACCGACAAACCGGAGCAAGACACGGAGGCTGCCAGATGCAAACGCTCCAGGATGAACGCACAAATCGTCAAATCATCACGATCTACGCGCCGATCTTCATGGAGAAGCTGGAAAGGCTCGAAAGACGCGGACAAGGCCATTGCCTGGAAGCGGTCGAGCTTCGAAAAACCCTCGCGCTGATAGACCGCGCGCAGGCCCGATCCCACCTTGAACACGACGCCCGCCGTTTCTCGTCGCAACGTGACGGGGGCGCACCGACCCGACCAAGTTGACGATGGCGAGCGCTCCATGTCGGTGAACCGCGAAATCGAATTGAAAGGGGCGATCCGATCCGAGTATCTCGACCGGGTCGAGACCCTTCCGGCAATCGAGCGACGCACGGTCGGGCGGACGACAACGAGAAAGCTCGTAACCGTCTATTTCGACACGCCAAATTATGCGCTGCGTCGGCTGGGTCTGTCGCTGCGGGTGCGCAAGGTCGGGCGCGCCTATGTGCAGTGCGTCAAGCAGGCGCACAAGAAACTGGGTGGCATTCTGGTGCGGACGGAGTGGGAAGGCCCGGTCCCGAGCCAGGCCCCTGCCATTTCGGTTATCGAGAACAAGGGCCTTCGGCGCCGGATAAAGCGCGTCGGAATCGAGCATTTGCAGCCCGTCTTTCGCACGGACGTTCTGCGCCGCTCGCGAACCCTCAAATTCGAAGACGGCAGCACGGCCTCGATCGATATCGACGTTGGCGACATCCTGGCTGGCGACGCCTCCGAACCGATCGGCGAATTCGAGTTGGAGCTCGAAACCGGTGCCCCCGAACGGATATTCGAACTCGCTTCCGAAATCGGCAAGGCGATCCCCTTTCGGCTTGCGGCGCCGAGCAAAGCCTCGCGCGGCTACGCGCTTTTGACCGGGGACGGGCCTCGACCGCGCAAATATGTCAAGGTCAAACTCGCCAGGGATGCGACCGTCGAGCAGGTCCTGACCGAGCTGGTTCAGCACTGCCTCGATCATTTGCAGGCCAACGAAGCCGCCACGCTGGCTACCGACGACACCGAGGGCGTACACCAGATGCGTGTTGCGCTCAGGCGGATGCGCGCCGCGCTGCGGCTTTTCAAATCTACCCTTCCGGAGGATCAGTATGGCTGGGCCGCCCGCGAAGCGAAGTGGCTGACGGGCGAACTGTCTGAGGCGCGTGCCTGGGATGTCTTCAGCAATGAATTCCTGGCGCCCGTGGCGCGGCTTTACGGTGCGGAATGCGGCTTCGATACGCTGACGGCGGCCGTCGAGCAGGCAAGGCGGCGCAGCCGCCGGCGCGCGCGCGATGCCATCGGAACCGAGAGGTACACCGAGTTCTTGTTGCACCTCAGCGCCTGGCTCTCCGGCCAGGCCTGGCGCGACCAGCCGGTTACGGAACGCACGACGCGCCTTCTCGATCCGATCGGCGCCCATTGCGTGCAACTGCTGCAGAAGCGGGACCGGAGCGTGCGAAGGCGGGGGCGGGATATCGCAAACCTATCCGGCGCCGCGCTTCACGAACTGCGCCTCGCGGTCAAGAAACTGCGCTATGCGGTGGACTTTTTCGAGGGTCTCTATTCGAAAAAGCAGGTGAAGGCCTATCGCAAGCATCTTGCCGGCCTCCAGGACGGGCTTGGATATCTGAACGATGTCGCGGCTGCGGACACGCTCCTTCGCGACCTGGCTCTCACCGGCGGCGATCGAACGCCTCCGGCCTGGGTTCACGCAGGCGGCCTGACCGTCGGCTGGCATCGCCATGCCGCGATCGCGGCCAAGGAACGCCTGGTCGAGACCATGACGGGCTTCCTGCGCACCGAACCGTTCTGGCATGGCGGATGAGGGCGTGAAGATGGTCGGTCGAGGCACAGCATTCCAGGCTTACGCGAAAAAACCGCTCGCCGACCGATGAGCGCGGTCGTGGCCCTGATGATCGTCGGCGTGCTTATCGTGCTCGTGTACGACTATACGAACGGTTTGCAGGACGCCGCCAACATGTTGGCGACAATCGTGGCGTCGCGGGCCACAACGCCCATCCAGGCGGCGATACTCGTCTGCGCGTTCACCTTTCTCGGACCCCTCCTCGGCGGCACGGCCGTCGCCAACACAATCGGCAATTTCGTCGACGTGACCGACCTGGAGACCGCCGCCTCGCTGACGGTCGTGCTTGCCGGGCTTGCGGGCGCCGTCGCGTGGAACCTGGTCACCTGGTGGTTCGGCCTGCCGGCATCGTCGTCGCAGGCGCTCGTCGGCGGTCTCGTCGGCGCCGTCGTCGTCGCGGCCGGGCCGGACTACGTCGTCTGGGGGTTTTCCGCCATGGCGCGCGGGCAACTGACCGGTGTCACCAAGGTTTTGGGCGCCCTCCTCGTCTCGCCGGTCCTCGGCTTCCTCCTTGGCTGGGTGACCCATTGGATCATGAGTTTCGCCTTGCGCGGCGCGCGCCCTGGCGTCAACCGGTTTCTCCGTGGCATTCAATGGCTGACCACGGCCGCGCTGGCCTTTTCCCACGGCACCAACGACGCGCAAAAAGGCATGGGCATCATCGCCATGCTGCTGGTGCTCGGCGGCGTCAATGCCGAATTCCGCGTGCCTTTGTGGGTTATCCTGGTCAGCGCGACGGCGATCGCGCTGGGCACGCTCGCGGGGGGATGGCGGATCGTGCGCACGCTGGGTTTCGGCATCTACAAGGTGCGGCCGATCCATGCGCTCGATGCCCAGCTGGCGTCGAGCGGCGTGATCCTGGCCGCTTCCGCCATCGGCGGGCCGGTATCGACCACGCAGGTGGTCAGCACCGCCATCATGGGCATCGGCGTCTCGGAACGGCCGAAATCCGTACGCTGGGGCACGGCCCAGCACATCGTCGGCACTTGGCTTGTCACCATGCCGGGGGCGGCCGCCGTATCGATCGGATTCTACGTCCTGATCCAGTTTTTCGCGCGAAATTTCTAGAAAAACGAAGCCGCGCATGGCCTGGAGAGGCAAAATTTGATGGAAAATGACACAAAAGCGAAGCCCGCCACATCGACATCGCGATTTTCGCGGCTCTTGAACGCGATGTTTCCCCGCATGCCAGATTTTTACGGTCTGCTCGATGATCAGTCCGCTCTCGCCGTGCGCGCAACCGCCGAGCTCGTCGCCTTCATGGAGACCGGCGACGAGGTCAGGGCGACAGAAGTGCGCCGGCTCGAGCACGAAGGCGACAAACTCAAGGCACGAAACATCGACGTGCTTCATCGTTCCTTTTCGACCCCGTTCGACCGTGAGGATATCCACCGGGCGATCACCGCCATCGACGACGGGCTCAACTACGCCAAGACCACGGTGCGCGAGATGGAGATCCTCGGGATCGAGCCGGACGCGCGCATGCTCGAGATGGCGCGGTTTCTGCACCAGGGCGCCACGGCGTTGCAATCGGGATTCGGCAGGTTGAAATCGCGCCCCTCCGAGGCGGAACGCGACGCCGACGCCGTCCGAAAGACCGAACGCCGGGCCGAAAAAATCTATCGCAGGGCCATCGCCGAACTGTTCGATCCGCAACAATATGCGCGAGAACTGGCGGAACGGCGCAAGCAACCGGGAGAAGACTTGGGGCTTTTGCTCGAACCGATGGATCGGGTGGCGTGCGGCGCGGTCGTCCAGGGACTGTCCTTTGTCTTGGAAGCGTTGAAGCGTCGCGAGGTCTACCGGCACCTCTCCAACGCGTCCGACCACATGGCGCATGCCGGCGATGTCTTGCACGACATCGTCGTCAAGTCAGGCTGAGAGACGCGGCGCAGCTACATAGCAAGGGGTTCGACGGATGAGCGAGAAAGCCAGGAAAAACGAAAATCCCGACGCCGGCCGCTACAAGGAGACCCTGAGACGGCTTCAGGTCGAACTGGTCAAGCTGCAGCGACATCTGATCAAGAACGACCTTCAGATCCTCATCTTGTTCGAGGGTCGCGATGCGGCAGGCAAGGACGGCGTCATCAAGCGCATCACCCAGCATCTAAGCCCGCGGGAAACACGGGTCGTTGCGCTCGGCAAGCCGTCCGACCGAGACCGCCATTCCTGGTACTTCCAGCGCTACGTGCCGCATTTGCCGTCAACCCAGGAAATGGTGCTGATGAACCGCAGCTGGTACAACCGCGCCGGCGTCGAGCGCGTCATGGGCTATTGCAGCGACGACCAGGTTCAGGATTTCCTGAAATCCGTACTGCCCTTCGAGCAGATGCTGGTGGATGACGGCGTCCAGCTGTTCAAATATTACCTGGATATCTCAAAAAAGGAGCAGAAGCGCCGGCTCAGGGACCGTCGCGTCGATCCACTCAAGCAGTGGAAGATCAGTCCGATCGACAAAGTCGCGATCAAGCACTGGGACGATTACAGCGCCGCCCGCGACGAGATGTTCGAGCGCACCCACAACGAGATCACGCCCTGGTATGTGGTGCAGGCCGATGACAAGAAACGCGCACGCCTCAATGTGATCCGTCATCTCATGTCGCTGGCCGAATGTCCCGACCGGGACGAGCACGCAGCCAGACCGGATCCGGAAATCGTCTTCGCCTATGACGCAAGGCACCTCCAAAGCGGCGCGATTGCCCGGTAATGATCGAGGCCGTACCGACCCTCGGTGTTCGCTGAAACAGCGACGCATGCCGTGCGCGGCAAACGCAAGCCGATTGGCCGGCGTGCCGCTATAGCGTTCCCAGGCGAAGTGGAAGCCGGTTCGCCGTTCAAAAACGCGTTGGGACAATAAGGTGGAGCCGGTCTGCGTATCCGCGAAAAGCAGAACGGATCTAGTGAAAGCTGACGTCGCGGCCGGCCGAGCGGATCGACACCGAAAACCCGGCGATCAGATCGACCAGCGTAATCACCATCAGGATGAAGAACACCGAGTGCGCGGCGCCGCGCACCAGCAGGAATTCGACCAGAAAGGCGACGAAGACGAAGGTGGACAAGAGATGGTCGACCACCGACGCGTTCGAGGTGCGGGTCGACTTCATGATCTCCAGGAACAAGAACACCAAGCCGATCACGATCATCAGGTCGCCGAGCGTCATGGCAAAGACGCCGCCCGACATCATGGCGAGCGAGAAGATTTCCTGCGCCCAGGGATCGGCGCCGCCGCCGAACATGCCGGCAAGGCCGAGATTGTAGAGAATGAAGGGAATGATCAGCAGGGGGACGATGCCCAGCATGGCGCGGCTCCGTTGCGGCAAGGAACTTCTGGTTTCACCAAGAAGCGCGCCACGTCAAGACGATGGTGCCGCAACGTTACCCGCCTGCACCCGCATAAACGCAAAAAGACCGGCCGGAGCCGGTCTTCGACATGCGGTGCGAAAGAAAAGCCTCAGCTTTCCTTGGGCTCCAGCACCTGACGACCGCGATACATGCCGGTCTTCAGGTCGATATGATGCGGGCGCCGCAGTTCGCCGGAATTGCGATCCTCGACATAGGTCGGCGCCTTGAGCGCGTCGGCGGCGCGACGCATGCCGCGCTTCGACGGCGACGTTTTTCGTTTCGGTACAGCCATGGACCTGCTCCATCACTCAAATCAATGCCCGCCGCGCCCTTCAGGAAAGGACCGTGTCTCGACAGGTCAACATCTGGAAAGTCGCGTGCCTATACACGCTGCCGGGGCGTTTGACCAGTCGAGACTGTCACTTTTTTTCACGCCCGGCGTCACGACCCGCCCGCGCCCTAGCGCACGCATCCGACATAATCGCCGGCGCCGGCCGCACGCTTTTCGATGATCCCGGCGAGTCGGTTCAGCCCCTTGCCGGGCTTGGCTGGGTTCCGCTTGGCCGGATTGGGCAGGGTGACGGCGAGAAGGGCCGACTGTCGACGCGTCAGCGTGGCGGCCGAGCGGTTGAAATGGTGTTGGGCGGCCGCCTCGGCGCCGTAGATGCCCGGGCCCCATTCGACGATGTTGAGATAGATCTCCATGATGCGCTTCTTCGGCACGATGGCATCAAAGACCAGCGCCAGCGGCGCCTCGATCGCCTTTCTCAGCAGTGAGCGTCCGTGCCACAAGAACAGGTTCTTCACCGTCTGCATGGGGATCGTGGACGCCCCGCGCGTCGGTTCGCCCGACAAGGCATCGTCGATGACCACGTTGAGTTCGCCCCAGTCGATACCCCGATGCGAGCAGAACTGCCCGTCCTCCGACATCATCACCGAGTGGACCAGAACCGGTGCCATCTCGCCGATCCGCACCCAGCGCCGCTGATAGGGTGTGCCCGTCACCAGGTCCCGCACCATCAGGGTCGAAACCGGATGGACGGCGGGCCAGACATAAAACACCGACAGCGCCAGCGGCAGCAGCGCGACCGCCACACAGGCCGCGACCACGCGCCGCAGCCACTTCGCCCCTCCCGATTTGCGCCTTTTGCGCCGTGTCATGCGCGTCTCCGCCAGCGGCCGCTTGCCCGGATACGGGCCGGACCCATGTTCTCTAGCGCACATAAATCGGCGCTACCATCCATGCAACGCGTGTCCGCCGGCCGGGTTGCCACGGCCGGCGGACTTGACCGCAGGCGAAATTGTCGCCATCGCAACACCATGACGACCGAGCTTTCCGCCCTTTTCGAACAGACGCTGGCCATGCGTGCCGAGACCGTCGAGGCTGTCTTGCGCGGGCTTTTCGACGATCGTGTCCGCACCGGCGAAATCGTGCGGCCGCCACGGCTGATGGCCGCGATCCGGCACGGCGTCTTCAATGGCGGCAAGCGCCTGCGCCCCTTTCTGGTCATGGAAAGCGCGGCCCTGTTCGGCGCCGCGCCAGAGGCGGCAAGCCATGTCGGCGCCGCGCTCGAATGCGTGCACTGCTATTCGCTGATCCACGACGACCTGCCGGCGATGGACGACGACGATCTGCGGCGGGGCCAACCGACCGTGCATCGGGCTTTTGACGAAGCGACCGCCATCCTGGCCGGCGACGCGCTGCTGACAGTTGCCTTCGACATTCTGGCAAGCGGCGATTTCGCGCTGGCTCCTCCGGCGCGCCTGGCTCTGGTGCAGGGGCTGGCCCGGGCCGCCGGCATAGGCGGCATGGTCGGCGGACAGATGCTCGACCTGGCCGCCGCCGCCAACCCGCCCGACGAGCAAGGGGTAATCACGCTGCAGGCGATGAAGACCGGCGCGCTGCTGCGTTATGCCTGCGAGGCGGGCGCCGTCGTTGCCGGCGCGAGTGCAACCGAGCGCGAGCGCCTGTCCGAGTTCGGCGCGGCCATCGGCCTCGCCTTCCAGCTCGCCGACGACCTGCTCGATCTGACCTCCGACGCGGCAACCTTGGGCAAGGCCGCCGGCAAGGACGCCGGCGCCGGCAAGGCGACGCTTGTCGGCCTCAACGGGCCGGCCTGGGCGCGCCGCCAGCTCGACGGGTTGATCGCGCAGGCCGAGGCGCTGCTGGAGCCGTTCGGCGCCGACGCCGCGATGCTGAAGGCGGCCGCGCGCTTCGTCGCCGAGCGCACATCCTAGTCCGCCTCCGGCAAAGACGGTTCGCACGGTCCGGCGCAGCAAGCCGATGACGCCAGCCGCAGTCGTCCACATGTCCACCCGGGGTTGCAGTGGCCCTGCGGCACAGCGTTAAGCTGAATTTAATTCAACGCATTCAATTTGACACATCTGTTCGAGTACGAGGTTGGATGCGTCAATGTCCTCGATGATAACGCGCGCCTATATGCGCGGGCGCCTCTATATGGTCTTGATCAGCTTCGTCCTGGCAGTTGCAACCGGGACCGGCTTCATCTTGTGGAAGCTCGAAAACGCCAAGATCGACGTCAAGTTCGGCGCCGTGATCAGCTATATGGCCGAAGCGACCAGCGACGTCATCTACCAGTCGCTGCGTCTGGAACATCTGAGCGCCAATCAGCGGTCGCAGACGGCCGATCGCGCCACCGCCTCCACGACATCCCTCGCCGGCCCGGCACCGCTCGGGGCGGCCGGACCGGCCGACGTCAACGCCGTTCATGCCGAGTTGACGGCGGCCCTCGCGCGGCTCGAGCAGGCCTACGACACCTTGGAAAAATCGTCCGGCGCCGAGCGCGGGATGCTCGAAAGCCGGCGCATCGCCATCGCCGAAGGCGACGGCGCGGACCAGGTGGCACTGGAACACATCAACACCGTGTTCGACGCGATTTCGGGCCTGCGGGCTCCGCTGGCCGTGCGCCAGGTCTGGGACGACAGGGGCACCGGCATCTCATTGAAAGCGGAAATCCGCCAGGTGCTGACGTTGGCCAACCGTCTGGAGATTTTCGCCGACTACACGACACCGAGCGCGCAGCGCGTCTTCCGCGAGCTGCAGCAACTCGCCAATCGCACCATCAAGCCGCATCTGGCGCTGATCCAGGACGATCTGAGCGAGGATATGGCCTACAGCTACACCACCTTGCAGTGGTTCATGGTGCTGGTCGGGCTCACCATCGTTCTGGCGAGCGCGCTGGTCGGCCTTCGCGTGCTCGATCCGATGATGCTCAAGGTGGCCACCACGCACGAAAATCTGCAAGAAGCCCACGAATCGATTGAGGCCGCGCTCGAACGGGCCGAATCCGCCGACCGGGCCAAGTCCGAATTCCTGGCCAATATGAGTCACGAGATCCGCACGCCGATGAACGGCGTGCTGGGCATGGCGGAACTGTTGTCGCGCTCGGAACTCGACAAGCGCCAGGCGATGTTCGTCGACGTGATCTTGAAATCGGGCGGCGCGCTTCTGACGATCATCAACGACATCCTCGATTTCTCCAAGATCGACGCGGGCCAGCTCGAGCTCGACCCGGCGCCCTTCCGCCTCGGCGAGGCGATCGAGGACGTCGCCACGCTGGTTTCGGCCCGGGTCGCGGAAAAGGATCTCGAATTGATCGTGCGGGTCGATCCGCATTTGCCGGCCTCCGTCACCGGCGATGTCGGCCGCTTCCGCCAGATCGTCACCAATCTCGTCGGCAACGCGGTGAAATTCACCGAAAAGGGCCACGTGCTGATCGACGTGTCGGGTACCGTCGAAAAGGGGATCGCGACGGTCACCGTGCGCGTGGAGGATACCGGTATCGGCATTCCCGAGGCCAAGCTCGCCAGCGTCTTCGACAAATTCGCCCAGGTCGACGCCTCCTCGACGCGCAAGCACGAGGGCACCGGCCTCGGCCTCGCAATCGCCTCGCGCCTCGTCGAGCTGATGGATGGCGACATCGCGGCCGAAAGCGTGCTCGGCAAGGGATCGGTCTTCCGCTTCACCGTCCACCTGCCGGTCGACGAGACCGACACCGGCAGCAAACCCGTGCCCTACGACGTCTCGGGAGCTCGTGTCCTGATCGTCGACGACAACCCGATCAATCGGGACATTCTGTCCGAGCAGATGCACAGTTGGGGTTTCGAATGCGCGGCCGTCGAAAACGGCGAAACCGGACTCGTCTTCCTCAAGCGGGCGGCGGAACTCGGCGCGCGGGTCGACTGCGTTGTCCTCGACTACCAGATGCCGGGCATGAACGGCGTCGAGACCGCGCGCGCGGTCTCGGCCGATCCGGCCACCGCCGCGATCCCGATGCTGCTCCTGACCTCGGTCGATCAGTCCGATGTCAGCCGACTCGCCACCGAATGCGGCATCGCCGCGCAATTGCCGAAGCCGGCCCGCTCCTCCGCGCTGCTGGAAGCGATCGTGGCCGTGCTGCAATCCGCACGCGCGGCCGCCGCCGCATCCGATCACGCGCCGGACGCGCCGACCTCTCGCGAACGCGCCGCGCCCGGGCAGACGCTCGAACGCCGCATCTCGGCGGCCTCGTTGCGCAAACCTCCGCATCTGGACGTGCTGGTGGCCGAGGACAACGAAGTCAACCAGCTGGTTTTCCGGCAGATACTCGACGGTCTCGACCTGTCCTACCGCATCGCCTCCAATGGTCGAATGGCCGTCGAGATGCACCGGTCGTTGCGGCCCAGGATCGTGCTGATGGACGTCTCGATGCCGGAGGTGAACGGCCTGGAGGCGACGCGAACCATTCGCAGGGCCGAGGCCGAAACGGGAGAGCATACGCCGATCATCGGCATCACCGCCCATGCGCTGAAGGGCGATCGCGACAAATGCCTGGATGCCGGCATGGACGATTATCTGTCCAAGCCGGTGTCGCCGAACAAGCTTTCGATCAAGATCGAGACCTGGCTGCGCGGCGGCGACATGGCCCGCACCGCCTGACGCGACGGGCCGGTCGCCTCATTCGGCCGCGTCCGCGCCGGCGCGCCCGAACCGGCGTTCGACATAGTCGGCGACCATCTTTTCGAACTCGGCCGCGATCGCCGGGCCGCGCAGGGTCGCCGCCTTGCGGCCGTCGATGAACACGGGCGCCGCCGGCATCTCGCCCGTCCCCGGAAGCGAGATGCCGATATCGGCGTGTTTGGACTCGCCGGGTCCGTTGACGATGCATCCCATCACCGCCACCTTCAGCTCTTCGACGCCGGGATATTTGTCGCGCCACACCGGCATGTTGCGGCGCAGGTCGCCCTCGATCTTCTGCGCCAGTTCCTGAAACACGGTCGACGTCGTGCGGCCGCAGCCCGGACAGGCCGCCACCACCGGCACGAACTGCCTGAAGCCCATCGTCTGCAGGAGTTCCTGCGCCACCTGAACCTCGCGCGTGCGGTCGCCGCCCGGCTCCGGGGTCAGCGAAATGCGGATCGTGTCGCCGATCCCCTGCTGCAAAAGCAGGCCCATGGCGGCCGACGAGGCCACCACTCCCTTGGTGCCCATGCCGGCCTCGGTCAGGCCCAGATGCAGCGCGTGGTCCGAGCGCCGCGCCAGCTCCGCGTAGACGGCGACGAGATCCTGGACCTGGCTCACCTTGGCGGACAGAATGATCCTGTCGCGCCCGAGCCCGATCTCCTCGGCCAGTTCGGCCGACAGCAGCGCCGACTGCACGATGGCCTCGCGCGTGACTTCGGCCGCCGTCCGCGGCGAGCCGGCTTGCTGGTTTTCGTCCATCAGCCGGGTCAGCAATTCCTGGTCCAGCGAGCCCCAATTGACGCCGATCCGCACCGGCTTGTCGAACCGGATCGCCATTTCGACGATATCGGCGAACTGGCGGTCCCGCTTCTCCTTGAAGCCGACATTGCCGGGATTGATGCGGTACTTCGCCAGCGCCTCGGCGCAGCCCGGATGATCCGCGAGCAGCTTGTGGCCGATATAGTGGAAGTCGCCGATCAGCGGCACCTCGATGCCCAGGCGCGCGAGCCGGTCGCGGATTTTCGGGACCGCGGCAGCACTTTCGTCGCGGTCGACGGTGATGCGCACCAGCTCCGAACCGGCGCGGTGCAGCGCGGCCACCTGGGCGACGGTCGCGTCGACGTCGGCGGTGTCTGTATTGGTCATCGACTGGACCACGACCGGCGCCTCGCCGCCGACCAGGACGGATCCGACCGTGACGCCGACCGATCGGCGGCGCGGCAGCGGGGCGGAAAGATAGCCGGTCATGGCCGGGCTCCCATGTGGAATTACCGTTGGTGCCGAGTTGGCGAAGCGGCACGGCGATGTCAACCGCGTCCTCAAAACATCCTTATCACGAAAATCGTGATGCCTGGCGACTGGAAATGCCATCGGAAGCTTGCCATTTGTGCATTGCACAAAGTTTGCTAATGCATCGCAGCATGACGCACGAGAAGATGATCTCGATCGAGCACGCAAGGAGATTTCGCCCATGAGCCAGCGCAAGACCGCCCTCGTCACCGGCTCCACGTCCGGCATCGGCCTCGCCATCGCCGAACGGTTCGCCGCCGACGGCCTCAACGTGGTGCTGAATTCCTACACCGACGACAGTCGCGATCACGCACTCGCCGCCGAGCTGTCGCAAAACCATGCGGGCGAGGTGGTGTACATCCAGGCCGACATGTCGAAGCCGGACCGGTGCCGGGCGCTGATCGCGGCCGCCGCCGAGCGCTTCGGCACGGTCGACGTCCTCGTCAACAATGCCGGCATCCAGCATGTGGCTCCGGTCGAGGATTTCGCGCCGGAAAAATGGGACGCGATCATCGCCATCAACCTGTCCTCGGCCTTCCACACCATCGCCGCCGCCGTGCCGCTGATGAAGAGGGCCGGCACCGGGCGCATCGTCAATATCGCCTCCGCGCACGGCCTCGTCGCCTCGCCCTTCAAATCGGCCTATGTGTCGGCCAAGCACGGGATCATGGGCCTGACCAAGACGGTGGCGCTCGAACTCGCCACGCACAAGATCACCTGCAACGCGATCTGTCCCGGCTATGTTCTGACCCCGCTGGTCGAGGCGCAGATTCCCGATCAGATGAAGGCGCACGCCATGGACCGCGAGACCGTCGTGCGCGAGGTCATGCTCGACAGGCAGCCGACCAAGGAATTCGCCACGGTCGAGCAGATCGCCGCGACCGCCGCCTTCCTCGCCTCCGACGCCGCGGCCCAGATTACCGGCACGCATATTTCGGTCGACGGCGGCTGGACGGCCGCGTGAGGCCGGCCCTGCGCTGGCGCTAACGAGAGTTGCAATGATGGCTGGAAAAGGCGGCGGAGCAAACCGCAAGACGGTCAATGTCGCGCTTCAGGGCGGCGGCTCGCACGGCGCGTTCAGCTGGGGCGTGCTCGACTGCCTGCTCGAAGACGGCCGGCTCGACATCGCCGCGATCTCCGGTACCAGCGCGGGCGCGATGAACGCCGTCGCGCTCGCCGACGGTTGGGTCAGGGGCGGTGCCGACGGCGCGCGCGCCAAGCTGCACGACTTTTGGCGTTCGGTCGCCCGCAAGGGCCGCTTCAGCCCTGTCCAGCGCATGCCCTGGGACGTGGCGCTCGGCAATTGGTCGGTGGAAAACACGCCCGGCTATCTCTGGTTCGAAGCCATGTCGCGCACCCTGTCGCCCTATGCCGCCAACCCGCTCAACATCAACCCGCTGCGCGACGTGGTCGAACACGAAATCGATTTCGACCGCGTGCGCGCCTGCGACGCGATTCAACTCTTCGTATCCGCCACCAATGTCCATACCGGCAAGCTGAAAGTGTTTTCCACCGCCGATCTGTCACTCGACGTGGTGATGGCCTCGGCCTGCCTGCCGCAGATGTTCCAGGCGGTGACCATCGACGGCACACCCTATTGGGACGGCGGTTACGGCGGCAATCCGGCCCTTTATCCCTTCTTCGAGGCGAATCGGGTCGAAGACCTGCTTCTTGTTCAGATCAATCCGGTCGCCCGCGAGACCACCCCCGTCACCGCGACCGAAATCCAGAACCGGATCGACGAGATTACCTTCAATGCCGCGCTGTTGAGCGAGTTCCGCGCGATCGCGTTCGTCAAAAAGCTGATCGCCGCCGGCAGGCTCGGCCATGGCGACTATCGCGACATCCGCATGCACCGCATCGACGCCGACGAGGCGCTGAAGGGCCTGACGGCCGCCTCCAAGGTCAATGCCGAATGGGCGTTCCTGGAATATCTACGCGATCTCGGCCGCTCCGCCGCCCAGGACTGGCTGGACGAGAATTTCGACGCCGTCGGCGTGCGCCAGACCCTGCCGATCGAGGAGGAACTCGACAAGCGGCCGCACGGGCGCCCACACGCCCTCGGCCGGCGGGTCCGCGAGTTTCTGGCCGGACGCCCGAAACCGGCGACCATGCGCGATCAGGGCTGAAGGGCGAGACCGACCAGCCGCACCAGCCGGCGCGCCGCCGGTTCCCATTCCTGCGGCCCCGCCGCGCGCGCCTTCATGCCTTCGATCCCATCGAGAAGGAGCGCGGCCAGCGTCTCCGGCGAAAAGCCGCGCGCGCCGAGATCGACCGCGCGCGCGGCCGCCTCCGCGGCAAGCGCAGCGGCCACGATGGCGAGGAAGCGGTCGCGCCATGCGGCCATTTCATCGGCTGCCAGACTGTTCTTGGCGTCGAGGATTTCCGCACCGTGCGGCGCTTCGAAAAACACCCGCATCATCGAAAACAGGCTCTTGTCCAGACCGTCCATCAGCCTGGCCTCGATATCGCCGCCGCCGGCCAGAGCCTGTTCCAGCGCGCGGGTCGATTCGGCGAATTTGCGCGCGGCGATCGCCCGGTAGATGTCGCCCTTGTTCTTGAAGTCGAGATAAAGCGCCGGCCGCGACAGATCCGCCGCGCGCGCGATGTCGTCCATGGTGGTGCGCTGGAAACCATAGGCCAGAAACACCTTGATCGCGCCCTCGACGATACGGTCGCGACGCGCCTCGTCCGCCCCCGGCGCGACGGTCTTCAAATCCTGCTTCACGGCAATGCTCAAAAGCCCCTGCATTCAAGTTGATTGACAAAATAACAGAAAATGTCAGTATGTCCAACGACGGCCTCGCCCCGGCGAGACCCGAAAGGCACTGGATGACAACGAAGGGTATCCCCATGCGCCTCACCGTCAACGGAAACCCGATCGATATCGACGCCGACCCGGACATGCCGCTGCTGTGGGCGTTGCGCGACCTCGCCGGTATCACGGGCCCTAAATTCGGCTGCGGCATCGCCGCCTGCGGCGCCTGCACCGTGCTTGTCGACGGCACGCCGGTGCGTTCCTGCGCGCTGCCGGTCGGCATGGTGGAAGGCGACGTGGTGACGATCGAGGGGCTGGCCGGAGCGGACGGGCTTTCCGTCGTGCAACAGGCATGGCTCGACGAACAGGTGCCGCAATGCGGTTATTGTCAGGCCGGGCAAATCGTCAGCGCCCATGCGCTTCTGGAGGAGATACCGGACCCGACCGACGACGACATCGACAACGCGATGGCCGGCAATCTGTGCCGGTGCGGCACCTATCCGCGCATTCGTGCCGCGATCAAGCGCGCGGCCGCCGAAAAAGCCAGAACGGGAGCCTGAGCCATGGCCTCTCTCGGAAAGATCGCCCGGCGCACCTTCCTGATCGGCGCGGCCGCCGTCGCCGGCGGGGTGGCCGTCGGGTATTATGTCTATCGCCGCCCCTATCCCAACCCGCTGGAGGACGAACTCGCCGAAGGCGAGACAACGTTCAATCCCTATGTGATGATCGGCGCCGACAATGCCATCACGGTGATCGCGCCGCGCGCCGAGATGGGCCAGGGCGTGGCCACGACGCTGGCCGCTTTGGTGGCCGAAGAGCTCGACGTCGATCTCGACGCCGTCACCGTCGAACACGGCCCGGCCTCTTACGCCTATTACAATTCCGAGATGCTGGCCGAGGGCGGACCGTTTCCGTTTTTCGAAGAGGGCGTGGTCGCCGAGCTGATGCGCGGCGGCATGGGTGCATTCGGCAAGTTTCTCGGCCTCCAGGGCACTGGAGGCTCGACGTCGGTGCGCGACGGGTTCGACAAAATGCGCACCGCCGGCGCCGCCGCCCGGCAGATGCTGCTGGCCGCCGCCGCCGCGAGGCTGGACGTGGAAATCGGCACGCTTGCGACCGCCGATGCCACGATCACCCACGAGGCGACGGGCCGCACGCTTTCCTATGGCGAGGTCGCGGCCGATGCCGCGCGCCTGGACCCGCCTTCCGATGTGCGCCTCAAACAGCCGGCCGACTGGCGCCTGCTCGGCAAGGCGCAGCAACGCACCGACATGCGCGCCAAGGTAACCGGCGCGCCGATCTTCGGCGTCGATGTCAGCCTGCCCGACATGCTCTACGGCACGGTCAGGATGAGCCCGCGTTTCTGGGCCGAGCCGGCCAAGGCCGATTTTTCCGAGGCCGAAAAAATGCCCGGAATCGTCAAGATCGTGCCGATCGACACCAGCTACGGCCATGGTTTCGGCGTCATCGCCGAAAACACCTGGGCCGCCTTCCGCGCCGCCGAGGCGATCGAGGTCGAATGGGGCGAAGCCGACTATCCGCAAGACAGCGCCGCGATGTCGGCCTTTCTGCGCGAGGCGCTGGCGGCCGAGGCCGGCGATGCGCTGCGCGACGACGGCGATGTCGACACCGCCTTTGCCGATGCGCCCCAGGACAGGGTGGTGGAGGCCGAATACGAGGTGCCCTTCCTGGCCCATGCCTGCATGGAGCCGATGAACGCGACCGCGCGGCTGAAGGACGGGTTGCTGGAGGTCTGGTCGCCGAACCAGATGCCGACCCTTACCCGCCAGCTCTGCGCCGCCATGGCCGGCGTCGACACCGAAAACACCCGCGTCCACACCACCTTCATGGGCGGTGGCTTCGGCAGGCGCGGCGAGATGGACTATTCCATGTTCGCCGCCCTGCTCGCCAAGGAAACCGGCGGCCGGCCGGTCAAGGTCATCTGGACGCGCGAGGAGGACATCCGCCACGACACCTACCGCCCGGCGGCGATGGGACGGTTCCGCGCCCGCCTCGGCGCCGACGGCCTGCCCGAAGCGGTCGACATGAAGATCGCCTCGCCGTCGACGATCGCCAGCACTTTGCGACGGACCTTCCCCTCGCTCTCGCCGCTCGGACCGGACAAGACGATCGCCGAAGGCGCGTTCGACCAGCCCTACACCATCCCCGACTACCGGGTGGCGGCGGTCAAGGCCGATACCGGCGTGCCGGTCGGTTTCTGGCGTTCGGTCGGCAATTCCTTCAACGGCTATTTCCACGAATCCTTCCTCGACGAGCTGGCGGCTGCCGGCGGGCTCGACCCGGTCGAGATGCGGCTGAAGCTGATGGCCGACCATCCGGCCGCCGTCAAAGTGGTCGAGAAGGCGGCAGAGCTGTCCAAGTGGAGCGAAACGCTTCCCGCCGGTCGCGCCAAGGGTTTCGCCTTCACGCTTTCCTTCGGCAGTTGGGTGGCGGAGGTCGTCGAGGTCGCGGAAACCGACGCCGGCATCCGCATCGAAAAGGTTTGGATCGTCGCCGATGTCGGCACCGCGCTCGATCCCGGCATCATCGAGGCGCAATTGACCTCCGGCGCGATCTTCGGCCTATCCTCGGCGATCGGCCAGGAAATCACCTTTGCCGACGGCATGGCCGAACAGTCGAATTTTCACGATTACGACGCCATGCGCATCCACCAGTGCCCGGCTTTCGAGGTCGCGATCCTGCAGAATTACCACAAGATGGGCGGCGTCGGCGAAATCGGCACGCCGCCGGCCGTGCCGGCGCTCGCCAACGCCGTCTTCGCCCTGACCGGCAAGCGCATTCGCTCGCTGCCGCTTTCCCGCGAGGTCGATTTCGCATGACCGTTTTGGCGAGATTGCTGACAGCAGCTGTCATCGCGGTGCTGGCGGCAAGCCCCGTCCACGCGCAGGATGCGCCGGCCGTCGACGACGATGCGATCGCCGTCGATCGCGAAAAGGGCCTGGCCGAATGGGACGGGATCGTCGCCGTCCTGTCGCATCCGCGCTGCGCCAATTGCCATGTCGAGGATGCCTATCCGCGCTGGTCCGGTCCGCATTACGGCGCCACCCGCCTCCACGCCTTCAACATCACGCGAGGCGAGGACGGCTCCGGTTTCGGCAATGCCGCCCTGCGCTGCAACTCGTGTCATTTCTCAAGCAATTCCAGCAAGTTGCATGGGCCACCCGGCGCACCCCTATGGCCTCTCGCGCCGGCGGAGATGGCCTGGTGGCAAAAATCCTCGGCCGAGATCTGCGCCCAGATCAAGGATCCCGAGCGCAATGGCGCACGCACGCTCGAGGACATTGCGGCCCATGTTCGCGACGACCCGCTGGTCGGCTGGGGCTGGAACCCGGGACCGGGGCGCGAACCGGCGCCGGGGTCGGCCGAAGACACGTTCAGGGCCATCGAACGCTGGGCGGCGGCCGGCGCGCCCTGCCCGGCCGGGTGACCGGCCATACCCGCCTGTGGCCGGACCTGACGACAAAGTGTCTTTTTTCGAGGGAACAATTGCGGTACACAACCGCCGCCGGGAGAAGGTGGATATCCCTCGCCGATTGAACCTGGCCGCTTCAAGGACCACATGAGCCCAGCGCCACAACGCCCGGCGCGCCAATGGCGGAACGTTTGCGCGGGAACCACGCATGCCGAGAATTAAATACCACAAGCTGGCTGCTGTCATCGTGCTCGCCGCGACGGCGGGCTGGATTCTGACGGGTGAATTCAGCTCGGTCGGCAGCGCGATCCCCGAACGCGAGAGCCAGCCGGCCGAGGACAACAAGCCCGCCGTCGAGACGCCTTTGCGCACGGTGGCCGTTGTCGTGCCGCCACGCACCATGCACGCCCGCACCATCCGCGTCTCCGGAACGACGGAAGCCAACAAGCGCACAAGGCTCGCCGCCCGCGTCGGCGGCATCGTTTCCGAACTGCCGGTCGAAAAGGGCAGTCCCGTCGACGCGGGCGACCTGATCATGCGTCTCGACGCCGAGGGCAAGGTCGCCGCCGTCGACATGGCCAAGGCCATGCTTGCCCAGCGCGAGGCCGAGGCCGAGGCCGCCGAGCGGCTGGCCAAGTCCGGCAACATGGCAAAGCTCCGTCTCGACGGCGCGCAAACCGCGTTGGCGCAGGCCCGCTCGCAATTGGAAGGGGCGGAAGCCGAACTCGCCCGCAATACGGTCCGCGCCCCGTTCGCCGGCCTTGTCGACCGCGTCGCGGTGGAAAAGGGCAGCGCCATCCTGCAGGGGGCTGAGATCGCGACCGTGCTCAGCCTCGATCCGATCCTGGCCGTCGGCCAAGTCAGCGAACACGACCTCGCCGAACTCGAGATCGGCAACACCGCCACGGTGAGGCTGGTCAACGGCCGGAGCCTGGAAGGCACGCTGCGCTATATCAGCCGCGAGGCCTCGCCCCAGACGCGCACCTTTCGCGTCGAGATCGCGATCGCCAACCCGCAATTGGAGATTCCGGCCGGCATGACCGCCGAGATCAGCCTGCGCGCCGACAAGGTGCAATCGGTGTTCCTGCCGCGCTCCGTCGTCACCCTGTCGGAAACCGGCGATCTCGGCGTGCGCACCGTCACGCCGCAGAATATCGTCGATTTCGTGCCGATCGATCTGATCGACGACACGCCGCAGGGCCTGGTTCTGGGCGGCATTCCCGACGACGCGCGCATCATCGTCGCCGGTCAGGATCTGGTGAAGACGGGCGACGAGGTCAACGCCGTCGAAGCCGACGCCGAAACGGTCAAGCGCCTGGTCGGCCAGCTGGCCGGCTCGGTCAACTGACGGCTGCGCCATGGGCATCGTCGACTACGCCATCCGCAATGCGCGACTGACGATATCGATCCTGCTGTTCTTCCTGGTGGCCGGCACCATGGCCTATCAGGCCATTCCCAAGGAAGCCGAGCCGGACGTCCAGATCCCGATCATCTATGTCAGCATGACCTACCAGGGCATCTCGCCGGAGGATGCCGAACGCCTGCTTTTGCGCCCCGTGGAAACGCGGCTGAAATCGATCAGCGGCATCAAGGAGATGCGGTCCAGCGCCTATCAGGGCGGCGGCAATGTGGTGGTCGAGTTTCAGGCCGGCGCCGACCTCGACAAGGCGCTCGAGGACGTGCGCAACAAGGTCTCCGACGCCGAACAGGACCTGCCGCAGGGGGTCGACGAACCGAGCGTCAACGAGGTCAACGTCTCCGAGTTTCCCGTCCTCGTCGTGACCTTGTCGGGCGACGTGCCCGAACGGGCGCTGACGGCGGCCGCGCGCGAACTGCGCGACCGCATTGAGGAAGTCACCGGCGTGCTCGACGCGGCCTTGCGCGGCGCGCGCGACGATTTGGTCGAGGTCATCATCGACCCGGTCAAGCTGTCGTCCTACGGGCTGCGGCTCGACCAGCTGATCGCCGCCGTCAACGCCAACAACTCGCTGGTCGCCGCCGGTGCGCTGCAGGGCGACGAGGGCCGATACGCCGTCAAGGTGCCGTCGCTGATCGAGACGGTGGAGGATGTGGCCAATCTGCCGATCGTCGCCGATCGCGATGCGGTCGTGCGCGCCCGCGATCTCGCCACCATCCGCTCCACCTTCAAGGACGCCGAGACGATCACCCGGCTCGACGGGCGCCCGGCGATCGCCATCGAGGTGTCCAAGCGCACCGGCGCCAATCTGGTCGAGACGGTCGACAAGGTTAAGGCGGTCGCCACCCAGTTCCAGGAGATCCTGCCCGAAGGCGCGACGGTGTCCTTCAGCCAGGACAAATCGACCGTCATCCGCCAGCTTCTCGGCGACCTCGAAAACAGCGTCCTGACCGCCGTCATCCTGGTCTTCGTGGTCATATTGTACGCGCTGTCGGGCCGCGCCTCGATGCTGATCGGCCTGGCCATCCCGGCCTCCTTCCTGATGGGCATCATGTGGCTGTCGCTGGCCGGCTACACCGTCAACATCGTCGTGCTGTTCTCGCTGATCCTGGCCGTCGGCATGCTGGTCGACGACGCCATCATCGTGACCGAGTTCGCCGAGCGGCGCATGACCGAGGGCATGCCCAAGACCGAGGCGTTCTCGCTCGCCGCCAAGCGCATGGCCGGCCCGGTCGTGGCGGCGACGTCGACGCGCGTGGCCGCCTTCTCGCCGCTTTTGTTCTGGCCCGGCATCGTCGGCGAATTCATGAAATTCATGCCGATCACGCTGATCGTCACGCTGTCGTCGTCGCTGATCTACGCGCTGGTCTTCACGCCCGCGCTCGGCGCGCTGTTCGCCAAGCCGGTGATCGAGGAGGAGCATCGCGACGGCTGGTACATGCGCTTCGTGCGGCGTGCCGTGCGCCACCCGTTCATCGTCACCTTCGTCTCGCTCGCCGCGCTGGTCGCCGTGCCCTACGCCTACGCCACCTATGGCAAGGGGGTCGAGTTCTTCCCCAATGTCGAACCGGAATACGGCCTTCTCTACGTGCATGCACGCGGCAATCTCTCGCTCGAGGAGCAGGACGCGCTGGTGCGCCAGGCCGAGGAGCGCATCCTCGGCTGGCCCGGCATCGAGACCGTCTATACCCGTGTCGGCAGCGTGCGCGGCGGCGGTGCGGAGATCGACGAGGACGTGGTCGGCGTCATCCAGTATGAATTCCTCGACTGGCGCGAGCGCAAGCCGGCAAGCGCCATCCTGGAAGATTTGCGCGTCGCCATGACCGGCATACCCGGCGCCGAGATCGAGGTCTCCGTGCCCGACGCCGGACCGCCGACCGGCAAGGCGATCCAGATCCAGCTTTCCGCCAACGATCCCTCCGGGCTCGACGAGGTCGCGCGCGAGACGGCCGCCATGCTGACGACCGTGCCCGACGTGATCGACATCGGCGACGGCTTGCCGCCGCCGGGCATCGACTGGGAGATTCAGGTCGACCGCACCAAGGCGGCGCAATACGGCATCGGTCCGGGCTCGGTCGGCACCGTGGTCCAGCTCGTCACCACCGGCTTGAAATTGTCGGACTACCGGCCGGCCGGCGCCGACGATGCCGTCGACATCCGCCTGAGGCTGCCGGAGGACCGGCGCACGCTCGCCACGCTCGACCAGTTGCGGGTGGAGACAGCCCAGGGCTCGGTCCCGATCTCCAATTTCGTCAAACGCGAGCCGGCATTGCGCACCGGCATCCTGACCCGCATCGACGGCGTGCGCACCGCCATCGTCGACGCCGGCATCCGCGAGGGCGTTCAGGCCGACGCCGTGCGCCAGAAAGTGATCGCCAATCTCGAGGCGGCCGATCTCGAAGCCAGCGGCATCCGCTGGAAACTCGCCGGCGAGGACGAGGAGCAGAAGGCGGCCGGCGAATTCCTGTCGAAGGCGTTCGGCGCCGCCGTGTTCCTGATCTTCGTGGTGCTGCTGGCGCTGCTCAACAAATTCACCTCCGTCGGCCTGGTTCTGTCGGCGGTAGTGATGTCGACCATCGGCGTTCTGCTCGGGCTTTTGATCATGGGCCAGCCCTTCGGCGTGGTCATGACCGGCATCGGCATCATCGCGCTCGCCGGTGTGGTGGTGAACAACAACATCGTTTTGATCGACACTTATGACCGCCTGCGCCACGAGGGCTGGGACAAGCTCGACGCGGTGCTGCAGACCTGCCGCGAACGCGCGCGGCCGGTCGTGCTGACGGCGGTGACGGCGATCCTCGGCGTGCTGCCGATCGCCTTCGGCGTCAATCTGGAACTGATGAACCACGAGACCACCTACGGCGCGCCGTCGACGCAATGGTGGATCGCGCTGTCGAGTTCGATCGTCTTCGGCCTCGCCTTTTCCACCGTGCTGACGCTGGTGGTCACCCCGTCGCTGCTGATGATCTTCACCCGCAGCAACGAGTCCCGGGTCTCGGCTTTCCTCAACCGGCTCTTCCGCCGCCGTGGAAACGGCAAGGATACGCAGACGGCCGAAAAGCCCGATGTCGACCTGTCGTCGGGCTATCCCAAGGCGGCGGAATAGGCGCCACGACCGGCTGCGGCAGCGCAGCCGGCTCCGAACTAAAGGGGGGCGGTCTCCGCCTGCCGTGCCGCCTGCTCGTAGAGCCCGGACAAGACCCGCAACATGTCGGCCATCTCGCCCAGATCGAGATCCTTGCCGGCGAAGCGCGACAGGGTCCGGACGAGGCAGCGATCTCGGATGCGTCCGTACTCGTCGACCAGACCCTTGCCCGTTGCCGTGCAGGAAAAGAACGTATCTTTGCCGACCTTGCGGCTGACGACCAGATCGGCCTTGGTCAGCTTCTTCAGTGCGTAGGAGACGAGGTGCGTGTCCTCGATTTTCAGCGCAAAACAGATATCGGCAATGCGCTTCGTCCCGTTGCCGTAATTGATCATGTGCAGGACGAGCAGTTCGAGCGATGAAAAGCCGGCCGCGCCGGCGGCCACGCCACAACGTGAAACCCATTGCTGGAACGCGTTGTGGGTAACGATCAAGCTGATCTCAAGCTGAGTTAGGGCCGGCGAAAAATCCTCCGCCAGTTTCTTCAGTTCCATGTCCGTGGACGGCGCTGCCAAGCGAAAACCTCACATTCTGTTGGCGCCCGCTCGACGAGCGGCACACGGGATAGCTACCACCGGCACCCATGTCTCACAACAAAAATAGGGGTATCGGGAATTTCTTAGAACCAAATTGCCGACAGATTATCGTAAGATTATCGTTGATACGCTGGCAAAAGAATGTCAGTTTCCATCTTCAACGCGCTGGCCCTGCTGAGGGAAGGTGCCTGCAACCAGGAGATGGATATGAATTTTTCCCCGAATGCCGACGCCTTGAGAGCGCTGCCGAAGTTGGCGGGACTCGACGCCGTAATCGCGATGAGCCCTGAAAACTTCACCTATGCATCCGGTGCCTACATTCTCACGGTGAAGCAGATCCGCCCGCGCCAGGCCTATGCCGTTCTGCCCGCTGCCTCGAACCCCTTCGCCGTGGTGTGCAGCATCGAGGAAAGCCTGACCCGCTCCGAATCTTGGATCGAGGACATCCGCACCTATACCGAGTTTGTTGACGAGCCGATCGACGCGCTGGTCGACGCGCTCAAGCAGGCAGGTCTGGCCAAGGGGCGCATCGGCATCGATCTCGACTATCTTCCGGTAACCTCGCACGCGCGCCTGACCGCCGCCCTGCCCGACGTCACGTTCGTCAACAGCTCGCACCTGGTCGGCGCGATCCGGGTGGTCAAGGGCGAGAGCGAGATAGCGCTGCTGGAAAGGACGACCAAGCAGACGCATCGCGCAGTTCTGGACGCGATGGAGGCCAGCAAGCTCGGCGACACCGAACATATGATGGCGAACAAGATCGCCAACAACATCATCAATTACGGCGCCGACGGCACCTTGTTCATCTGCTTCGCCAGCGGCGAACGGACGCCGCATCCGCACGCGATCGCGCGCGAGGACATCGTGCCCAGGCCGGGAGATCTGATCCGGTTCGACGTCGGCGGCACCTATGGCGCTTTCGCGAGCGATTTCGCCCGGACCTATTCGGCCGGCGACCCATCCGAGATGCAGAAGCAGGTCTATGCGGCGCTGATCGCGTGTGAGACCGCCGCCATCAACGCCGTGGCGCCCGGCGTCCTGGCCGAAGACCTGTTCTATCTGTGCAAGGAAGAGTTCGCCAAGCAGGGCCTGCCCTTCCACATGCCGCATATCGGCCACAGCTTCGGCGTCGAGCTCCACGAAAACCCGATGCTGCGCCCAGGCGACAAGACGCCGCTGAAGCCCGGTATGGTTCTCAATATCGAGCCAGGGGTCAAGGACGAGGTCGGTTCGCTCTACCACAGCGAAGACCTGGTCGTCGTCACCGAAACCGGTTTCCGCCTGCTGACGCTCGGCATCGCTCCCAGCGAACTGCCGGTCATCGGCCAGCGGGTCGCCTAAACATAAGCGTCCGCCGTTCCGCTTCTTCAAGCAAAAAGGATCTGACCCATGCGCATATCCAAAATACTATCGCTCGCCGGCGCCGCGTTGGTGACCCTGGGATTGTGGGCTTCCGCGGCACAAGCCGAGACCCTGCGCTTTGCCCACCACCACGCCGTCGGCGGAACGGTCGACAAGGCCGCCAACCGTTTTGCCCAGTTGGTCAAGGAAAAATCCGACGGACGCATCAACGTGCTCGTCTTTCCAGGGGGCCAGCTCGGACAGGAACGGGAAGCCTATGATCTCGTCAATCAGGGTGGGATCGACATTTCCCTAACCTCGACCCCGTTGCTGAGCGGTGCGTATCCACCCATGGCCGTCACCTCGCTGCCTTTTGCCTTCAAGGGCTGGGACCACGCACGAGAACTCTATCAGGGCGAGTTCGGCCAGAAGCTTGCCGAGGGCATCGCCGACAACAGCAAGACGGTCGTCCTTGCCTATATGCATCTCGGCTTCCGCGACCTGCTTTTCGTCGACGAAGCGCCAACCACCCTGGCCGGGATCAACGGCATGCGGATGCGCTCCCCGGAAAACATCGTCTGGATACGCATGTTCGAGTTGTTGGGAACCAACCCCACGCCGGTAACCTGGGGCGAGGTCTACTCTGCCATGCAGACAGGCATTGCACAGGGCCTCGACAGCCCGCCCGCCACGGCGCTGGATATGAAGTTCAACGAAATCTCGAAATCGCTGCTCAAGACCAACCACATGTTCGGCACGATGGTTTTTGCCATGAACCAGGATCGCTTGGCAGCCTTCTCCGCCGATGACCGGACCCTTTTGCGCGAAGCGGCGGTCGAGGCGGGCGATTGGTCCGACAGGGAAGTCGCAATCCCGGAAGAAAAGGCCGCCTACGACCGTTTGCTTGCGTTGGGCGTCTCGATTGTCGAGCCCGCCGATCCGCAGGAATGGCGTGATGCCATGGCGCCGCTGAACGGCGAGATCGCCGAGCGCTATGAGGATGCGCAGCAGTTCATCGACATGGTGACTGCCGAGGACTAGGAACCGAAGCTGATACCACGCCGGGCGGGGGGGGCAATGAGCGATACTGCCAACGATAATCGTCAACAGACTGGATCGAGACTGTTTTTCTTTCTGGTCAAGCTCTCCGCCCTGCTGGTGTTCCTGGCCATCTTTCTCACCTTCCTGCAGGTCACGCTGCGCTATTTCTTCAACGCACCGCTAGCCTGGATCGAAGAGGTGTCACGATACCTGTTCGTGTGGATTGTGATGCTGGGCGCGGCGATCGCCTTCAGGCTCGACGCGCATATCCGCGTCGACCTGATCGACAATCTTCTCGGCAGCGGTTCGGCGCGCCTGATCGCCATCATACGCAACCTGCTATCGCTCCTTGCGACCGGCCTGATCCTGTACTCCGGGCTTCTCGTGGCCTGGCGCAACAGATCCGCTGCTGCCTTTACCCTTCCGGATTTCCCAGCCGTCGTCTTCTACGCCTCAGTCCCCGTCGGGGCGGCGTTGATGAGTTTTTTCATCGTCCGGACCCTGCTGCGCAGCCGGCACTAACAGGCAAGGTTCCCTTTCATCCTCCCACCGAGCGGAGACGGTCACCGTGGAAACGATTGTTCTTTTCTCCTTGCTTGTGGGCATCCTGCTTTTGGGAGCCCCGGTCTCCGTGGCGATGATCCTGTCTTCCGCCGCCTCGCTCGCACTCTCCAATCTGCCGATCAACGTCCTCGCCGAGCGCCTTCTCGGCGCCATCAACTCCTATACGCTGATGGCTGTCCCCTTCTTCATCGCCGCAGCCGTCATCATGAACCGAAGCGGCGTGACACGTCACATTCTGGACTTTGCCGCCTGCCTGATCGGCCATCGCCGGGGCGGGACCGCGCAGGTAAACGTGCTGGCAAGCCTGTTCTTTTCCGGCATGTCCGGCTCGGCAACGGCCGACGTTGCCTCGCAGGGCCGCATGTTGATCCCCCGCATGAAGCAGGAAGGCTACGACGCCCCCTTTGCCGCCGGAGTGACCGCCGCCGCCTCGATAATCAGCTCGATCGTACCGCCTTCGATCATCATGATCATCTATGGCTCGGTCACAAACACCTCGATCGGCGGCCTGTTCTTTGGCGGCATCATTCCCGGCATTATCCTGTTCGTCTTTCTGATCGTGATCGTTCACGTCCTGTCCGTACGGCGCGGCTATCCGAAGGGCGAACGGCAAAGTTGGAAACAGACACTGCCGGTGATGCTGCGCGCCCTGCCTGCCCTGTTCGCGCCCGTCCTCATCCTCGGCGGCATCCGGTTCGGCATGGTGACGCCAACCGAAGCGGGCGTCATCGCCTGTGTTTACGGGCTTTTCCTCGGAACGGTCGTTTATCGTGAGATCACGCCGCGAAGCTTCGTTTCCATCATGGAGGAATCCGTCGTGGCGACCGCCGTCCCGATGTTCATCATCGCGTCCAGCGCCTCCTTCGGTTTCGCCCTGACCGTCACGGGTTTCGGCTTCATGATGAACGAAATCATGACCGGCATGACGGAAAACCCGGTACTTTTCATGATCATCACGTTGCTGGCCCTGTTCGCGGTAGGACTGTTTCTGGAAAGCACCTCCGCGCTTCTGATCTTCGTGCCGCTATTCGCGCCTCTGGCGCAAAGTTACGGCATTCCCGACATCCAGTACGGGCTGCTGATGATCGTCGCGCTGATGCTCGGCACGTTGACGCCGCCGGTGGGCCTGCAATCCTTCATCGCTTCTGATATCGCCGACATCAGCATCGTGAAGATCGACATCTGGTACTTCATCGCAGCGATCCTGGCGGTCGGTCTGCTGATCGCGCTGTTTCCCTTGCTCACCATGTTTTTGCCGTCGACCTTCATCTGACGATCCCACGCCTCGATGGGAACCGCAGCGGCCTCTCGCGCATTGATGGGGATCAGTCACGCATTGGAGGGAGCGTCATGACGCTCGGCACACTTCTCATCATCATCCTGATTCTGATCCTGATCGGCGCCGTCCCCGCCTGGCCGCATTCGCGCGCCTGGGGTTACGGCCCGTCCGGGCTCGTCGGCGCGATCCTGCTCGTGATCCTGATCCTGGCCCTGCTCGGCCGGATCTGACCGGGCCGACCGGGCTGGCCGACCGCCCCGCGGCTCAGGCGGCCCGCCGCCGCGGGGCATCGAGGCCGAGATCGGCGATCGCCTGGCCGATCGCCGTGGCCGGATCGGTGGTCGGCTCCGGCCCGATCTGGCGGGCGAACCGCCCGCCATCCAGCGAATGCGGCGTGCGCCACAGGTAGGACATCGCCGCCACCTCGCGCAAAAGCGGCACGACGAGCCCGCCGGCGCGCAGCAGGGTCCACGGCACGCCGCGTCGCGTCAGCGGACGTCCGAGCGCCTGTTCCGTCGCCGCCTTGAACTGGGTGCCGGTCAGCGTATGGCCGGCAAAATGAAACCGCTCGAAGGTCGCCAGACCGCCGCGGTTTTCCGCCACCATGACAAAGGCCCGCGCCAGATCCGGCAGGTAAGCAAAAGCATGCGGCACATCCATCGGGCCCGGCCAGGTGAAGATATTCTTGCGCAGCTTGGCGAGGATGAAGATGTCGAGCCAGCTTTCAGGCTTCTGTCCGCCGTAGAAATCGCCGGCGCGCAGCACGATCGTGCGCACGCCGCGCTCGCGCGCCCGCGCCGCGAACAGCTCTTCCATGGCAATCCGGATGCGCGCCTTCGATGTCGAGGCGACCTGGGGCGCGTCCTCCGTCGTGTCGAGCCCGATCCCGTAGCCGAAATTATAGACATTGCCCGGCACCATGTGCGTCGCGCCGGCCCGTTCCGCGGCGAAGATGACGTTTTCGGCCATCGGCAACACCTTTTCCTGCCACTGCGTATAGGCCGGATTGAGCGCGTTGAGGACAATGTCGGCGCCAAGACAGGCCGCCGCCAGCGCCTCGCGGTCGAACGCATCCGCCTGCACGGCTTCGACGCCCGGCGCCAGCGCCGCCGCCTTGGCAGCCCGTGCCACGCCCTTGACCCGCCAGCCCGCATCCAGGAAAGCGCGCGCGGCCGCATCGCCGATACGTCCCGCCGCGCCGAGAATGATGATTGTGTGCATGTGAAGCTCCCTTGCCATGTCGGGAGCACGATGCTTTATTCCTCCTTGAATTGAAATTGCTGCTACATGCAGGTTTGATATTCAAAATCGAATAGTAGCGTGGCCGGATGGTCGACGATCTCGACTGGAACCTGATCAAGAGTTTCGTGGCGGTGGCCGAGGCCGGCAGCCTGTCGGCGGCCGCCCGCACCCTGCGGGCCAGCCAGCCCACGCTCGGCCGGCACGTGGCGGAACTGGAGCGCGCGCTCGGCGTGACGCTGTTCCGGCGCGGCCGTGGCGGTTATGTGCTGAGCGAGGATGGTGCCGCGCTCCTCGACCGGGCCCGCGTCGTTCGCGAGCACGCCGCGGCCTTGTCCCGGCTCGCGCTGGGCACGAGCGAACAGGTCTCGGGAACGGTGCGGATCGCCGCCAGCGAGGTGATGGCCGCCTACGCCCTGCCGCCGCTCGCCGCCGCGCTGGCGCTCGAGGAGCCCGGCATCGAGATCGAGATCGTCGCCTCGAACCAGGTCGAAAACCTGCTGCGCCGCGACGCCGATATCGCGATCCGCATGGTCAAACCCGCCCAGCTCGACCTGGTCGCGCGCAAGATCGCCGACATCCCGCTCGTCGCCTGCGCCGCCACGGCCTATCTGGAGCGTCGCGGCCGGCCGCGACAACCCGACGAGCTCGTCGCCCACGACCTTGTCGGCTTCGACCGCGACGCAAGCATTATCGAGGGTTTTGCCCGTTTCGGCGTCGAGGCCGACCGTCATGCCTTCCGCTTCCGCTGCGACAGCCAGATCGTCTATTGGCAGGCGATCCGCGCCGGCAACGGCGTCGGGTTCTTTCAACGCCCGCTGATCGTCCGCGACGACAGCGTCGAGACGCTGTTGCCCGAAATGCGCTTACCCGTCCTGCCGATGTGGCTGGCCATGCATGGTGACGTGCGCACGAGCCCGCGCATCCGCCGGGTCGCCGATTTTCTGCATGAAGGGCTCACGCGCTATGCGGCCGAGTGAGACGGTCCGCCGCGCGCGAATTCGGCCTTTCTGGCCAAGCCCGCCATCAGTACGACGAGCACCAGCAGTCCCGACAGCACCGCAAAGATCGGCGCAAAGCCGGTGTGCTCGCCGATGAAGCCGATCAACGACGGCGCCACCAGCAGCCCGGCATATCCCATGCTCGTCACCGTGCTCAGCCCGGCGCCGGCGGAGATGTCGTCCTGATTGCCGGCGGCGGAAAAGGCGATAGGCACCATATTGGCGATACCCAGTCCGGACAGGGCAAAGGCGACGATCGCCAGCGCGGGATCGGGCGACCAGGCCGCCACCATCATGCCGGCGGCGGCGACCAGGCCGGAAACCCGCAAGGTCGTCACCGCGCCGAGCCGGTCGCGCACCGCATCGCCGGCAAAGCGCATCAGCGCCATCGTTCCCGAGAAACCGGCAAAGGCGAGCCCGGCCGTGGCAAGGTCCGCGCCGCGTTCCTGGCGCAGATAAAGCGCGGCCCAGTCGAGCACCGCGCCCTCCGGCACCATGGAAAACAGCGCGATCACCCCGACCAGGTAGACCAGCGGGTTGCGCGGCAATGAAAAGCGCCGGCCGGGCACCGCGGCCGGCACGGGTTCGCCCGACAGATGGCGGGTCGCCAGCACCGTTGCCAAAAGCGCGATCGCAGTCACGGCGAGGCCGTGGCCCACGGCGCCAAGCGCCACGATGGCGAAACCGCCGAGCCCGCCGCCGACAAAGCCGCCGAGGCTCCAAAATCCGTGCGAGGACGACATGATGGCGCGCCCGAGCCGGCGTTCCACCCCCACCGCGTTGGCGTTCATCGACACGTCCGTGCCGCCGATCAGCCCGCCGAATACCACCAGCGCCAGCGCCACGCTGGCAATTCCGGGCGCCAGTACCACACCTAACAGGCCGAACGAACAGGCAAGCGCCAGCACGCGCACCACCGGCGCCGAGCCGTGCCGGGCGATCAGGTAGCCGGCCGTCGGCATGGCGATCAGCGCGCCGGCGCCGAAGCCCAGGATCAGGAGGCCGAGCGTGAATTCGCTGATCTGCAGGCGGTCGAGCGTGACCGGGATCTGCGGCGCCCAGGATCCGACCAGAAACCCGTTGACAAGGAAGATCGCGGCGACGGCCCAGCGCCCGCGCTTCAGCTCCGTGGATGACGTTCCGGTTGCCGGCACCGCCAGGCCTCCTGTTGCGCGATGTCTTCTAAATCGATTTAGAAAAACGTGAACCGACACGGCCCGCCAATGGTTGCGCCAGACCCGGCCAGGGCGGCGCGCGCGGCGATCGCCGCGCGCGCTTTGCGTTACCGTTGCCGGTCGCGCGCCGCCAGCGTGCGCAAACGCAGCGCGTTGAGGCGGATGAAGCCTTCGGCGTCCTTCTGGTCGTAGGCGCCGCGGTCGTCCTCGAACGTGACCAGCGCGTCGGAATAGAGCGATTTCGGCGAGCGCCGGCCGGTGACGATGACATTGCCCTTGTAGAGCTTCAGCCGCACCTCGCCCTCGACGTCTTCCTGGCTCTTGTCGATCAACGCCTGCAGCATCTCGCGCTCCGGCGAGAACCAGAAACCGTTATAGATCAGCTCGGCGTAGCGCGGCATCAACTCGTCCTTCAGATGCGCCGCGTCGCGGTCGAGCGTCAGCGATTCCATCGCCCGGTGCGCCGCAAGCAGGATCGTACCGCCCGGCGTTTCGTAGACGCCGCGCGATTTCATGCCGACGAAGCGGTTTTCCACCAGGTCGATGCGGCCGATGCCGTTGTCGCGGCCGAGATCGTTGAGCGCCGTCAGGATGGCGGCCGGCGACATCGCCTTGCCGTCGATGGCGACGGCGTCGCCCTTGACGAAGGAAATCGTGATCTCGGTTGCCGTGTCGGGCGCCTCCATCGGCGAGATGGTGCGCTGATAGACATATTCGGGCGCCTCCGACCACGGGTCTTCCAGCACCTTGCCCTCCGAGGAGGAGTGCAGAAGATTGGCGTCGACCGAGAACGGCGCCTCGCCCTGCTTGTCCTTGGCGATCGGGATCTGGTGGGCCTGGGCGAAATCCAGCAGCGCCGTGCGCGACTTGAACTCCCAGTCGCGCCACGGCGCGATCACCTTGATGTCGGGATTGAGCGCGTAGGCCGACAACTCGAAGCGCACCTGATCGTTGCCCTTGCCGGTCGCGCCATGCGCGATCGCGTCCGCGCCGGTCTCCTCGGCGATCTCGACCAGCCGCTTGGAGATCAGCGGCCTGGCGATCGAGGTGCCGAGCAGATAGACGCCCTCGTAGAGCGCGTTGGCCCGGAACATCGGAAAGACGAAATCCGAAACGAACTCTTCGCGCAGGTCCTCGACATAGATCTGCCGGATACCCAGCATCTCGGCCTTCTGGCGCGCAGGCTCCAATTCGCCGCCCTGGCCGAGATCGGCCGTGAAGGTCACCACCTCGGCGCCGAGCTCGGTCTGCAGCCACTTCAGGATGATGGAAGTATCGAGACCGCCGGAATAGGCGAGCACGACCTTCTTGACGTCGTTCCACTTGCTCATGGGATATCTCGTCTTTCGATTTGCCGGCGCCGGGCGCGCCCTTGAAGTCGCTGCCCTTTTATCAGGAAAGCACGGCCGGGCAAGGCTGTCGCCGCGCCTCCGATCGACGTCTCGGGCGCGTCGAAAAGGCCGGCTCGACCGCTTGCCGCGGCCCGGTTTGCGCCCCTTTCGCGATCGGCTAATCTGCCGGGGGGCTCGAATCGGGAAGCGGGGACGAAACCTTGCCATCACGTCACACGCACGCCACGCGGCGCGGCCGTATTGGCGGCCTTGCGGCCTCCGGTGCCGCGCTTTTCGCCCTGTTGGCGCTCGCCGGCCCGGTATCGGCCGCCGAACGCTGGACGGTCGCGCCTTTCGGCGCCATCGCATACGCCCCGCCGCCGGTCGCCGCCCGCGGCGTCGAGGCCGTGCAGCTCGACTGCCGCGAACAGCGCTGGACGCTGCTCCTGCGCGTCGCCGCCGACACCGACGCCCAGGCCCTGCCCGACACCGCCCGGTTGCGGATCGACCGGTCCGATTTCGAACTTGAACGCGTCTCCAGCGGGAGAGGCGTGGCGCTGAAGGTGCCGCGCGAATTGCTCGATCCGCTGAAGAGCGGCGGCGAAATGTCGGTTGAACTCGCAGAAGGCGCGGCCGCCGTGCGGGCGCGCCTGTCGCTGCGCGGCTCGCGCAAGGCCATCGAAGCGGTCGCGCCGAAATGCTCGCCGCGCGACATGTCCGCCTACGAGACGATCGCGCTCGAAGAGATCGGCGAGGCCGTCGACACCGCGACAAAGCTGCTTGCCGACGAGATCGCGCGTTTCCGCGCCGCCGCCGGCTTTGCCCCCCAGGTCCAGGCGCGGCGCGTCGATCTCGATGCGCAGCGCGCGCTTTTGATCGCCAGCCTGTGTGGGGCGAGCTCCTATTTCGGCGATACCGGCTGCAACGTCACCGTTCACGCCCGCCTGAACGCCGCGGCCGACTGGCACGAGGTGTTCAACAGCGAGGGCATGGCGCTGCATTGGGATCCGGGCGCGGCAACCGACGGCTGGCCCGACCTGGTGGCGCTGCCGCCGGGCGAGGACGACGAATTCGTCTGGTTCTGGGACGGCGGCGGTTATTCGTTGCGCGTTCCCGCCAGCCAGTCCGCGCGCGACTGACCAGCGCCCTGTCCTATCGGTTGCCGCGAAACAGCGAGCGCCACATGTCGTAACCGGCCAGCCCGAGGCCGATCAGACAGGCGACGTAGAGGTCGACCCGATGGACCTTGACGGCGATGATGCCGAGAAACCCGGCCAGAAGCGCAAAGGCCAGCAGGGCGAACAGGCGGTCAACGAGCATGGTGGGACCTCTCCGAAATGCGGTCGATCGCGTGCCTGACCATCATCACCGCCCGTAGAACAGCTTCGGCAGCGCGTGCACGATGTCGGGCAGCACGTAAAGCACGACCATGGTGATGAACACCATGAAGACATAGGGCAGCGAGCCGGCGAAGATCTGCGTCAGGCGCACATGCGGCGGCGCGATCCCCTTGAGATAATAGGCCGACATCGCCATTGGCGGCGTTAGGAAGGACGTCTGCAGGTTCAGCGCGATCAGAATGCCGAAAAACAGCGGATCGATGTCGAAAAGCGGCAGCAAGGGCAGGAAGATCGGCACGAAGATGATGATGATTTCCGACCATTCCAGCGGCCAGCCGAGCAGGAAGATGATGATCTGAGCCAGGATCAGGAACTGCAGCGGCGTCAGATCCATGCCGACCACGAATTCGCGCACGACCTGCTCGCCGCCGAGATAGGAAAACACCGAGGCGAACGTCCACGAGCCGACGAACAGCCAGCACACCATGGCGGTCGTGCGTACCGTTAGATAGACCGACTCGCGCAACCTGTCCCAGGTCAGCGCGCGATAGGCGGCGGCCAGCACGAGCCCGCCGATCGCCCCGATCGCCGCCGCCTCCGAGGGTGTGGCCAGACCGAACAGGATCGCGCCGAGCACCGACAGGATGAGGATCGCCAGCGGAAAGAACGACGTCAGCAACATCACTATCAGCCGCGCCGTCGGTATCGGATCGTCGGATTTGTCCGGGCGCGGAGCGAGCGAAGGCTGCAGCGTGGCACGACCGACGATGTAGATCAGATACATGCCGGCCAGCAGGAAACCCGGCAGCAGCGCCCCGGCATAAAGCCGTACGATCGACACGCCCGAAGCCGCGGCATAGACGATCAGCATGATCGAGGGCGGGATCAGGATGCCCAGCGTCCCGCCGGCGCAGATCACGCCCGACGCGAAACGCTCGTCGTAGCGCGCCCTGAGCATGGCCGGAAAGGCAAGCAGCCCCATCAGCGTCACGACGGCGCCGACAATGCCGGTGGCGGTGGCGAACAGCGCGCAGGTGATCAGCGCCGCGACCGCCATCGACCCTGGCAACCGGCGGCTCGCCACGCTCAGGGTCTCGAACAGCCGGTCGACGATATTGGCCCGCTCGACGATGTAGCCCATGAACAAAAATAGCGGGATCGCGGTCAGCACGTCGTTGGCCATCACCGAATAGGTCTGGTTGACGAACAGATCGAAGATGCGATTGTCGAACAGGGTGCGCATGCGCTCCGCGTCGAAATAGGCGTAATAGCCGAAGCCGATACCCATCGCCATCAGGGTGAAGGCGATCGGGAAGCCGAGCATGATGACGAAAATGAACAGGCCCAGCATCAGGATCGCGATTTGCGGATCGGTCATGGACGCCTTTCCTTCGGGGTGACGATGTCGATCGCTTCGGAGCCGTGCGCCAGCACCGAACGGCCGGCCTTCTGCAGCCTCGTCTCGAGCTCCTCGACGTCTTCTTCGGGAAGCGGCCACGCGCCGGTGCGGATCGTGAGCACGCAACGGAAAACCTGGGCCACGCCCTGGAAGACCAGCAGGATGCCGGCGGCGATGATCACCGATTTGAACTGGAAGATCGGCACGTTGGCCGGGCTCATGCTGGAGACTTCGAAATAGCGCCAGGAGCGTCCGGCGTATTTCCAGCCGGAAATGACCAGCGCCAGCACGCCGGGAAAGAAAAACAGCAGATACAGGATGAGCTCGACCTTGGCCTGCGTCGCCGGCTTCCAGAGCCGGTAGACGAAGTCGCCGCGCACATGACCGTCGCGGGACAAGGTATAGGCGCCCGCCATCATGAACATCGTCCCGTACATCATGTAGGACAGGTCGAACGCCCACGGCGTCGGCGCGTTGAGCGCGTAACGCACGAAAACCTCGTAACCGACCCCCAGGGTCATCACGAGCACGCACCACGCGAACACCTTGCCGAACCAGGCCGACAATTTGTCGGCAAACCTTATATAGCTTCGCATCACCCTTTGCCCCCGCATTGTCTCGACCAGGCTCAACCGCAAGCCGTGAGCGGGGGACGCGGCCGCCTATCGGCCGCATCCCGCCACGCCAGGGCCGGTCGTCGTCCGGAGTGCGCGCGGCGCACGGCGGGTCTCGGGTCCGAAACCCGCCGCTTGCGACTATACCACGCCTCCGGAGCCGGACGCAGATCGGCCCTGGCTGGGCCCTGCGAGACGATCAGAGCTTGCCCGGATAATAGTGCTGATAGGCCAGACGGTAGTCCGGTGCGTTCTGCAGGCTGTAGAACACCACCCGCTCGCACCATTCCTTCTGGCTTTCCACCACCTTGGCGAAGAACGGATCCTCCATCAGCGGCGGCAGGATCTCGTCCCAGGCGTCGAGCTGGGTCTTCAGGACGTCGTCGGGCGTGCGCTTGACGTTGACGCCGGCCTCCGTCTGCAGCTTTTCCAGATCGGCCGAATATTGATGGAGCGCCAGCGCCGTATTGGCCAGATGCACGGCCTCCACGCCGTATTTCAGGATCGCCTGCAGATCGGGCGGCAGGCTTTCATACTTGTCCTTGTTGAAGATGAACTCAAACGATTCGGAGGCTTGGTGATAGGAGGCCAGCATGTAGTTCTTGGCAACGTCCTGCGCCCCGAAGCGGCTGTCGGAGGTCGGGTTGTTGAACTCGAACGCATCGATCACGCCCCGCTCCATCGCCGGCACGATCTCGCCGCCGGGAAGCTGTGCCACCGCCGCTCCCATCGCCTGGAACAGGTCGGCCGCCAGGCCGACCGTGCGGTATTTCAGGCCTGCTACCTGGTCGGCGCTGGTGATTTCGTCCTTGAACCATCCGAAGGGCTGCGCCGGCATGCCGAAGGCGAAGAAGCCGACGATGTTCAGGCCCAGAACGTCCTGGGTCAGTTCGCGGTAAAGCTCGTTGCCGCCGCCGTGATACATCCACGCGATCATCTCGGTCGCATTGGCGCCGAAGACGGGGCCGGTGCCGAAGAGCGACGCGGCCTTGTTCTTGCCGTACCAGTAGACCGGAACCGTGTGCGCGGCATCGATGATGCCGTCGTGACAGGCATCCTGCACCTGGAAGGCGCCGACGACGGCGCCGGCCGGCAACAGGTCGATTTTCAGCCGACCGCCGGCCATCTCCTCGACGCGTTCGACATATTGCTGCGCCATTTCCTGGAAGACGTCCGAGGACGGCCAGGACGATTGCATTTTCAACGTGATCGGGGCCTGCGCGAGAACCGCCGGCGTCGCCAGCGTGGTCGTCGCCACCGCGCCGGCCCCGGCGATCGAGCTGTTTTTCAGAAAGTGTCGCCGCGAAATTTTATCGGTCGTCATTTTTTCCTCCCTGATATGCCTATCGCGTGTTTCAGCACATCAAGAATAATCTATACGAACATTTGTGCAATCCGGTGATTGGCAAGGGTTTTGCTGCAGCCGCTTCTAATACGAAAGTTTTATTTCTCATGTTGTTCGTAATCAAACCATAAATTCTATATTGAATTTATATCTTTTGCATTCTTGTTCATATTTGCACTGCAGCAAAATTTGTGATTTTGAGAATATTACTTAGAATCAAACACTTGTATCTGAATGATCCGACACGGCTCGAATTTCTGCGAAGCGTCATCGGCAAACGCTACCAGCTTGGACCTTCGCCTTGGCGCGCAGTCTGGCGGGGATGGCTCGGCGGCGAGCTTTTCGCAGTGCCGTCGATGCTGTAAAGCGAAGCCTCGACACTGCAACAATGGTCCGGTGCCAGGTTCCCATGTTCGTACCCGAATTTTCAGTCCTTTTGCAGTTCGCCGTCGCGACCTTCATCATCGCCATCACGCCGGGCCCCGACATGACCCTGTTCGTGGGACGCGCCCTGTCGGAAGGGCGCGCGGCGGGGCTTGCCTGCATGGTGGGCGCCATGACCGGTATCGTCATCCACACCTGCATGGTGGCGCTTGGGCTCTCGGCGCTGATCGTCGCCTCGCCGCAGGCCTTTCTGGCGCTGAAAATCGCCGGCGCCGGCTATCTGGTCTGGCTTGCCTGGCAGGCGATCCGAAACGGCTCGGCCTTTTCGCCGGAAACCCGCGCCGGCAAATCGCGGTCGCTTTACCGCAACTGGGCGACGGGGCTGGGGATCAACCTGCTCAATCCGAAGATCATTTTGTTCTTCATGACCTTCCTGCCGCAGTTCGTCTCGGTTTCCGACCCGCACGCGTCGGGGAAGTTGTTCTTTCTCGGCCTGCTGTTCATCCCGCTCTCTTTGCCGCTGACCATCCCGATGGTGCTCGCGGCGGACGGTTTTGCCGGGTTCTTGAAGAAAAGTCCGCGGGTGACGCGCCTGATCGACTATCTGTTCGCGGGCGTGTTTTCCGCCTTCGCGATCAAGATCCTGACCGCTCAGGCGCGTTGAGTTCGGCCCGGTCGCGCCAGCGTCCGGCGCTGCGGCCGCAAACGGCCCAATAGACGACGCCGCCCACGATGCCGGCCCCCAGCAGCGGCAGGATCGGCCTGTCGGCCGGCGACGCCGCCGCGCCTTGGTCGACGCCGTAGAGCAGGGCGGCGACCGCGGCCGCGATCGCCCCGCCGCAGACGGCATAGTAGAGCCATTCCCGTCTGCGCGAGAATTCGCCGAACAAGATCGCAGCAATCGATGGAATGAAGGCGTAGTAGGAAACCAAGAGCGCCACGAACAGCGTCGAGACCGTCCAGGCACCGAGACCGTCGGGGCCCGATCCCAATTCGGCCTGGGCCCTGCCAAGCAGGATGGCGTGCAGAAACCCGCTCGCCGCCAGCGCGGCGGCCGCATATCCGACGATGATGATTGCGAAGCGGACCAGAAGAACGAGAAGCTGGGTCAAGCCTCGCCGTGCCCGGCGATCATCATCGCCTCGAGCGCAAGCCGTTCGGATTTCTTCAGCCGCTCGGATTCCGATTTGAGCTGGCCGCAGGCCGCCAGAATATCGCGCCCGCGCGGCGTGCGGATCGGCGAAGCGTAGCCGGCCTGATTGACATAATCGGCGAAGGTCTCGATCGTTTCCCAGTCCGAGCACTGATAGTTGGAACCGGGCCAGGGATTGAACGGGATCAGGTTGATCTTGGCCGGAATGCCCCGGAGCAGCCGAACCAATTCCTTGGCGTCGGCAAGCGAATCGTTGACGTCGCGCAGCATGACATATTCGAAGGTGATGCGCCGGGCGTTGGAAAGGCCCGGATAGCGCCGGCACGCCTCCAGAAGCTCCTTCAGCGGATATTTTTTATTGATCGGCACCAGCATGTCGCGCAGGTCGTCGCGCACCGCGTGCAGCGAGATCGCCAGCATGACGCCGATTTCCTCGCCGGTGCGGTAGATTTCCGGCACCACGCCCGATGTCGACAGGGTGATGCGGCGCTTCGACAAGGACAATCCGTCGCCGTCCGAGGCGATCAACAGCGCCTTCTTCACGTGGTCGAAATTGTAGAGCGGTTCGCCCATGCCCATCATGACGATGTTGGAGACCTTGCGCCCCTCGGCCGGAACGATCGCCCCCATCGGCGTTTCCCGCTGCGGGAAATCGCCGAGCCGGTCGCGTGCGGTCAAGAGCTGCGACAGGATCTCTTCCGCCGTCAGATTGCGCACCAGCTTCTGGGTGCCGGTATGGCAGAACGAGCAGGTCAGCGTGCAGCCGACCTGCGAGGAGATGCAGAGCGTGCCGCGCCCCTCCTCGGGAATGTAGACGGTTTCGACCTCGACGGGACGCCCGGCGCCGCGCGGCGGAAAGCGGAACAACCATTTGCGGGTGCCGTCGGCCGAGATCTGCTCCTCGACGATTTGCGGCCGCGCCACGGTGAAATGACGGTCGAGCGCGCCGCGCAGGTCACGCGAAATATTGGACATCGCGTCGAAGTCGGACACGCCGCGCACATAAAGCCAGTGCCAGAGCTGCTGCGCGCGCATTCTGGCCTGGCGTTCGGGCACGAGCCCGCTTTCCACCAGGGCGACGGCAAGCTCCTCCCGGGTCAGGCCGATCAGGGTCGGCTTGTCCGGTTTCGCGGTTTTGGCGGCGAGAGCGCTGCGGCTCTCGGCGGAAGTCAGATCGATCGTCAGGGCCATGGGCTTCGAAATATGGTCGGCCGCAGCCGGTTTCCAGTTTCAGCGGCTTTACCAGAACCGAGCGCCTGCGTCATCCGCCTTGCGACCATTCAAAAATGAAAATTGATGAATATCATATTTTATTATAAAATCATCTGGTATGAATTGAGCGATCCTCGCTGGCGTTGGAGAGATGCGATGAAATGGCTGATACCGCCCATCCTGCTTGTGCTGACCGCCGTTGCCATGATCGCGGCCTATCGCGGCCTGCCCGGCGGCGGAATGATACCGCCGCCGGTCAATTATTATCTCGGCTTGCCCCTGGTCGCTCTGGGTCTGGCGCTGGCCTTTGCCGGTGCGCGGCGGTTTCGTCATGCCGGGACGAATATCCACACCTTTCACCGGCCGGATAGGCTGATAACCGACGGACTTTATTCCATGAGCCGAAATCCGATGTATCTCGGTTTCGCGCTGGCGTTGTTGGGCTTTGCGATCAAGCTGAACACGCCGATCAATTTCGCGCTGGTGGCCGCCTTCGTTCTCGTCACCGACCTCTGGTATATCCGTTACGAAGAACGGATCGCCCAGTCGGTCTTCGGCGAGGCCTATCGCGATTACCGGCGTCGGACCCGCAGATGGATCTGATATTTGCCGAGACCGAAAACCGACATCGCCGCCGTCCGAAAAAAACTGCTCGAGGCAGCCGAGCATCACATCAGGGCGCACGGACCGAAAAAGCTCACCGTGTCGGATATCGCCGCCGAATGCGGCATGTCGCAATCCAATGCCTACCGCTTCTTTCGTAGCAAGCGCGATCTGCTCGAAGCCGTCGGCGAGCGCTGGTTCGCGGAAATCGAGCGGGAACTCGCCGACATCGCCGCCTCGCGGCAGCCGCCGGCCGAGCAGTTGCTGCGCTTCATCGTACGCCAATACGAGTTGAAGCGCGCCCGCTATGCCGAGGACCCGGACCTGTTTCGCGCCTATCTCGCGCTCGGCAAGGCCAATATGTCGATCGTCGAGCGCCATTTGAACCGCATGCACGCCCAGCTTGAGGCGATTATGCAGCGTTGTGGCGAAAACGGGCTTTTGGGCGGCCGCGAACCGGGCGAAGCGGCAAATCTCGTCGAGGCGATGACGGCGCGCTTTCGCGATCCCGGCCAGATCATGCGGTTTTACGATACCGACACGCCCGGCCGCGTCGCCGAGATCGCCGGGTTGATCCTGGCCGGCATGGCCCATCTGCACAGGAAGGCCGACTGAATCGTCGCGCCGTGGTCCGGACCGGTCGAAGCGATCCGTTTCACGAGAACCCGCGTTCGAGCGACGCCCTTATTTGCAGCTCGAGATCGATTGCAGCGCCGCGGTGATACCGCGCAGCGAAAAGGCGTAATTGGTGTCGTTTCCGCGTCCGGACACCGCCTGCACCGACATTTCGGCACCGGCCTTCATCGCGGCCACGAGCTGCGGTTCTTCCGCGGCGTTTTCCAGCCAGGCCGACTTGCCCTTGGTGAACAGCGAGAAGGAGCGGTCGCCCACCTTCACCAACACTTTCGAGTTTTCCTTGAAATTATAGGACGCGATGAATTGCGGTTCGTAGGCGATGTTCTGCCCCGGCTTCTGGCTCACGAAAAAGAAGATGTCGCCATGATCGAGCGAGGAGGGCTGCTTGTCGGTCGGCACGGACAGCACATAGCAGACCTTTCCGCTTCCCGACTGGTAGGAGTAGGTCCCCCAGGCATTGTGCTGTCCCACCTTCGTCGCGGTCTGCGCTCCGGCCGGTCCTGCCACCATCACAATGGCGGCTGCTCCCGCGAGGAACGAAATCAGTGCACGCATGTCGATACCATTTTCCTGTGTTTGGCCTGTTCAACCCGTTGCCGGGCGCCCTTTCCGGGCCGCACTCGCCTTAATTTTAATTAATCGGAGTTACCAAAGAGTGAATCCGACCGACGATAATGCGTCCGCTTCCGCCGGTTCCGGCACAGCCGCGCTCACGGCATATTTTGCGCCGAAACACTATGATTGAGGCAAAGAGCGCAGGAAAACGGCAACAGTTTGTCAGCCAGCAGCGTCCGCCGGGGCGCATCCCGCAACACGCGCCCAAGGCCGTATTGCGCCGCAGCAGCCGCGCCCGTAGGGTCATGGCGGGCGGCCGTCGCCCGAAGGGCGTAAACGGGGAGCAGCTTGCGCGAAAACCAACCTGCGCCGCAATTACGGCATGCGCACCTGATGGCGCGCGTGGTGTCCGGCCGCGACCGGGACGCCTTCGCGGCCCTGTTCGATCATTTTGCTCCGCGCATCAACGGCTTTTTGCAAAAACAGGGCATGGAAGCCGGCGCCGCCGAGGACCTGACCCAGGAAGTGATGGCGGTGATGTGGCACAAGGCGCATCTTTTCGATCCGGCCAAATCGTCGCTGGCGACCTGGCTGTTTCGCGTCGCCCGCAATCGCCGCATCGACGGGCTGCGCCGCGACCGCTCACACCTGATCGACCCGCACGACCCGTTCTTCTGGCCCGACGCCGCCGAGGCGCCCGATGACGGGCTCGACGCGCGCCAGCGCGACGAGCGCGTCCGCCTCGCTTTGGCCGACCTGCCCGACGAGCAGGCCGACCTGGTCAGGCTGGCGTTTTTCAACGGGCTCACCCACAGCCAGATCGCCGACAGTACCGGGCTTCCGCTCGGCACGGTGAAATCGCGCATCCGTCTGGCTTTCGCGCGCTTGCGACGGGCGCTGGAAGCAGATCCGAGGGTCGACGCCGACGGCTGAAAAGCCGACCGGTCAGTCCTGTTCGTCGAGAAAGTCCCGTGCCGCCTTGCGGTGGGCCGGCGTGATATGGCCGCGGATCGCCGTCAACGCGGCCGTCAGCACAGCGATATCATCGGTAAAGCCGAACCCGACCAGGAAATCGGGGATCGTGTCGAGCGGCAGCACGAAATAGGCGAGCGCGGCAAGAAGCACCCCGCGCACGCGTGTCGGGGTCTTGTCGTCGAGCGCGCAATAATAGGCCGCGATCACCTCGTCCATGAACGGGATCTGTCGGGCTGCGCGCCGCACGGTGCGGCGCAGATTGTCGCGCACGCGCTGCCTGCGCCTGGCGTTCTCGGCCTCGCTCACGGGGTCCAGCACTTCGGCGATGCGGTCGTCGTCCATCATCTTGTCCATGGTCGCAAATGTGGTGCCGTTCGCGTTCCCATGCAAGTCGGCCCGCTGTCCGGAAACCGGCCAACCGCCTGCACGATGATGATTTCAGGCGCGTTTGCCCGCGCAGGCCTCGATCGCCTTGGCAAGCGCCACGTCGAGCGCGGTCAGCCCGCCCGCATCGTGCGTCGACAGCGCGATATCGACCGTCTTGTAGACGTTCGACCAGTCGGGATGGTGGTCCATCTTTTCCGCCGCCAGCGCGACCCGCGCCATGAAGCCGAAGGCTTCGTTGAAATTCCCGAACACGAAGCGTTTGGTGATCGCCTCTCGGTCCGCGGCCCGTTGCCAGCCGTCCAGGCCGGCAAGCGCCTCGGCCACGGCCGTCTCGTCGAGTTTTTCACGCTTCATCGCCAAATCCCATTCTCCAGGCCGCCGGTTTTCATGATAACGCACATGTCATGACTTCGCAGCCCCGCCAGTCCGTCCTCTTCGTCTGTCTCGGCAATATCTGCCGTTCGCCGCTGGCCGAAGGCGTCTTCCGCCATGTGCTTCAAAACCGCGGGGCGGCCGGGCGTTTTCTGGTCGATTCGGCCGGCACGGGCGGCTGGCATGCCGGTTCGCCGCCCGATCCGCGCTCGGTCGAGATCGCCGCGCGGCACGGCATCGACCTGACGGCGCAGCGCGCCCGGCGGATCGCGGACGGGGATTTCGCACGCTTCGACCTTGTGCTTGCCATGGACCGGAGCAACCGGGCCGAGCTGAAGGCGCGGGCGGGTGGCGGCCGGTTAGACCGGATCCACCTTTTGATGGACTTCGCGCTCGGCGAGGCCCGCGACGTGCCCGATCCCTATTACGGCGGCGCCGACGGTTTCGAAACGGTCTACCGCATGATCCGCGCGGCATCCGAGGCCCTGGCCGAAAAGCTCGCCGCCCCCTGGGATGGGCCGGACAGGGGCCAGGCCTCCTCCACCAGATAAGGCCCCCCGCCGACCGAATCGCGCGACGACATCAGCACGAAACGGGCGACCCTGAACGGTGCGGTGGCGAAGTTCCCGCGCCCCGAAAGATAGGCCGCAAGTTCGTGCGGGGCCGCGTTGCGCAGCCGCGCCAGTGTCACGTGCGGGGTGAATTTGCGCGGATCGGGCGCTGCCCCGTGGCGCAGGCATATGCGATCGATCTCCGACTGTAGCGCGAAAAGTTCGGGCGAGGGCGCCACGCCGGCCCACAACGCGTGCGGTTTCTTCGAGCCGAACGTCCCCACGCCGGATAGGTTGATCTGGAATCCCGGCCGCCGTACCCGGTCGAGGCCGTTGACGATGTCGTCCGCGACCCGTCCAGGCACGTCGCCGATGAAGCGCAGGGTGATGTGGTAGTTTTCGACGTCGATCCAGCGCGCGCCGGGCAGGCCGCCGCGCAGCAGGGAGAGCGACAGGCTCGCATCGCGCGGTATCTCGAGGGCGGTGAAAAGTCGCGGCATGGCTACCTCCTCGAATCGCTCTTCGACCCTCAGCGAATCATCGTTTTGCCGCGCCGGCAAGCCCCGCGCCGGCGCAGGACCGATTTCGCGTCAGTCGTGATCGGCAGCGCCGGCCTTCAGCGTGCCGAGCGTCTCCTCGACCACCGGCAGGGCGTTTTCCACCATCCGCTCCACCCCTTCGGCGTTGGGGTGCATGCCGTCGGCCAAAAGCAGCCCGCCATCAGCCGCCACCCCGTCCATGAAGAACGGGATCAGCGCGATGTCGTGCTTTTCGGCCAGACGGGGAAAGATGGCGTTGAACGCGTCGGAGAAGTCCGCCCCCAGATTGGGCGCGGCCAGCATGCCGGCCAGCACGACCTCGACGCCGCGCTCCTTGAGGCGGGCGATCATCGTGTCGAGATTGTCCTCGGTGGTGGCCGGCGGCAGGCCGCGCAGCATGTCGTTTGCGCCGAGCTCGAGAACCACCAGATCGGTGTCGTCGGGAACCGACCAGTCGAGCCGCGCCAGGCCGCCGCTGGTCGTGTCGCCGGAAACCCCGGCATTCGTCACCGCTACATTGTAACCCTTTTCGCGGAGCGCGGCTTCGAGCCGTTCGGGAAAGGATTCTCCCGGCGCCAGCTCATAGCCCGCCATCAGGCTATCGCCGAGGCCGACAATGCTTGTGGAGGCCGCCGCAACGCCAAACTGGACAAGCACGGCCAATCCACCGAACATGAATGCGCGTAAGCTTGCTTTGAAACCCATACCGTATTTCCCATATGAGCCGGACGCGACCTGTCGGGCGCGCCTTGGGATTTCACCTCGTCGCTTCACCATATAGGATGGTTTTTCCGTGACCAAAGCGGTTATCGAACTGAAGAACGTGTCGCTCACGCTGGGGCGCGGCGCGTCGTCCGTTCACGTGCTCAAGGGCGTGGACCTGGAGATCGCGGCCGGCGAGCGCGCCGGCATCGTCGGGCCGTCGGGGTCGGGCAAGTCGACCCTTTTGATGGTCATCGCCGGGCTCGAAAGCGTCGATGCGGGCGCCGTCACGATCGCCGGCGAAGCGCTGGTAGGCCGCAGCGAGGACGATATCGCCGCCTTTCGCGGCCGCAATATCGGCATCGTCTTCCAGTCCTTTCACCTGATCCCCAACATGACCGCGCTCGAAAACGTCGCCGTGCCGCTCGAACTTGCCGGCCATGACGACCCGTTCGACCGCGCCGCGGCGGAACTCGAAGCGGTCGGACTGAAGGACCGCGTTACGCATTATCCGGGCGAATTGTCGGGCGGCGAACAGCAGCGCGTGGCGATCGCCCGCGCCCTGGCGCCGCATCCAAAGATCCTGATCGCCGACGAGCCGACCGGCAATCTCGACCAGGCGACCGGCCGCCAGATCGCCGATCTCCTGTTCGCCGAGGCGGCCGAGCGCGGCATGACCCTTCTCCTGGTCACGCACGACCCCGCGCTCGCCGGGCGCTGCGACAGGCAGGTGGCCATGCGCTCCGGCCGCATCGAGCCGGCGCCCGCCCACGCCGTCTCCGCCTGAGGTGGTCCCGATGAGCCTTGCCCGCACCCTGCGCCTCGCCACCCGCTTTTCGTTGCGCGAGATGCGCGGCGGCCTGTCCGGTTTCATGATCTTTCTCGCCTGCATCGCGCTCGGCGTCGCCGCGATCGGCGGTGTCAACTCGCTGGCGCGGGCCATCACCGCGGGCGTCGCCAATGAAGGCCAGGTGCTTCTGGGCGGCGACATCCGCTTCGAGCTGGTTCATCGCCAGACGACGCCGCAGGAGCGCGCATTCCTCGAAGGACGCGGCACCCTTGCCGCCAGCGCCAAGATGCGGTCGATGGCACGCCTGCCCGACGGCTCCGACCAGACGCTGGTCGAGGTCAAGGCGGTCGATGACCTCTACCCGCTCTACGGTGCGCTGGAGACCAGCCCGCAGCGCGACCACGAGGCGCTGTTTTCGCCTCGTGACGGTGTCTACGGCGCCGCCGCTCCGTCGCTGTTGTTCGAACGGCTGGCGCTTGAACCGGGGGCGCGGCTGAAGCTCGGCAACATAGAATTCGAGCTGCGCGCCATCATCGACACCGAACCCGACCTGGTCTCAGACGGCTTCGGCTTCGCGCCGCGGCTGATGATCTCGCTCGAGGGCCTGGCGGCCTCGGGGCTGATGCAGCCCGGCAGCCTGGTCGAGCACGCCTACAAGCTGCGCCTGCCGGCCGCGACCGACGAGGCCGGCATCCAGGCGCTGGCCGCGCAGGCGCGCGAGACCTTCCCCGAAGCCGGCTGGAGCATCCGCTCGCGGGCCAACGCCGCGCCGGCGCTATCGTCCAACATCACCCGGTTTTCGCAGTTCCTGACCCTTGTCGGCCTGACCGCGCTTGTGGTCGGCGGGGTCGGCGTGGCCAATGCGGTGCGCGCCTATCTCGACGGCAAGCGCGGCGTGATCGCGACGCTGAAAAGCCTCGGCGCGTCGGGCGGCCTCGTGTTTTCCGTCTATCTCGTGCAGATCATGATCATCGCCGCGCTCGGCATCGCCGTCGGCCTGGTCCTCGCCGCCGCGGTACCGTTCGTCGCCGGCGCCGCGCTCGCCACCGTGCTGCCGGTTCCCACCGAGGCGGCGGTCTATCCGGACGCTTTGGCGATCGCGGCGCTGTTCGGCCTGCTGGTCACACTCGCTTTCGCGCTGCTGCCGCTCGGGCGCGCCCGCGCCGTGCCGGCCACGGCGCTGTTCCGCGAGATGGGATTCGAGGCACGCGGACTGCCGGCCCCGGCCTATCTGGCCGCCACGCTGACGATAAGCGCCGTCCTGGCGGGTCTGGCCGTGTGGTATTCGACCGACCGTTTCCTCGCCGCCTTGTTCGTCGGCGCCACGATCGTCACCTTCATCGTTCTGCGTCTCGTCGCCATGCTGGTACAGGCGCTCGCCCGGCGCAGCCCGCGCGTGCGCTCGACGGCGCTGCGGCTGGCGATCGGAAACATCCATCGCCCCGGCGCCCTGACGCCGTCGGTCGTGCTGGCGCTCGGCCTCGGACTCACGCTTCTGGTCGCGCTGGCGCTGATCGACGGCAATCTGCGCCGCCAGATCGCCGGCAATCTTCCCGAAAGGGCGCCGAATTTCTTCTTCGTCGACATTCAGAACACCGAGGTCGACGCCTTCGCCGAGCTGGTGCAGACCCAGGCCGGCGACGGCAAGCTGGTCCGCGTGCCGATGCTGCGCGGCCGTATCATGGAGTTCAACGGCGTCGACGTGCAGAAGATCGAGGTGCCGCCGGAAGGCCGCTGGGTGCTGCGCGGCGACCGCGGCATTACCTATGCCAGGAACATTCCCGAGAACTCGACACTCGCCGAAGGCGACTGGTGGGGCCCCGACCACGCCGGCGAACCGCTTGTGTCGTTTGCGGCCGAAGAGGGGCGCGAGCTCGGCCTGAAACTGGGTGACACCGTCACCGTCAACGTGCTCGGCCGCAACATCACCGCCAGGATCGCCAATTTCCGCAATGTCGAATGGGAATCGCTGGCGATCAACTTCGTCATGGTGTTTTCGCCCAACACGTTCGCCGGCGCCCCGCACGCATGGCTGGCGACGCTGACAACCCCGGATACCACCGCCGAGGACGAGGCCCGCATCCTCAACGCCGTCACCCGGGCCTTTCCCACCGTCACCACCGTGCGGGTGAAGGACGCGCTCGACATCGTCAACCGTCTGGTCGGCCAGCTCGCCACCGCGATCCGGGGCGCGGCCGCCGTGGCGCTGATCGCTTCGGTGCTGGTGCTTTCGGGCGCGCTCGCCGCCGGCAACCGCGCGCGCATCCACGACGCGGTGGTGCTGAAGACGCTCGGCGCCACCCGCGGCACCCTGATGACCGCCTTTTCGCTGGAATACGGGCTGATCGGCCTGTCGACGGCGGCCTTCGCGCTCGCCGCCGGCGGCTCGGCGGCCTGGTACGTGTTGTCGCAGATCATGGATCTGCCGGCCGCCTTCATGCCCGAGATCGCATTGTCGACGGTCTTGATCGCGCTCGTGCTGACGGTCGGTTTCGGCCTGATCGGCACTTGGCGGGTGCTCGGCCACAAGGCCGCGCCGGTATTGAGAAACCTCTAGGGGGCGGCAGCCGGCGCTAACCATTGGTGAACCGTGTCGCCCGACAGGCGCCAAAAGTTGCAAAACCGCGCCCGTGCGACGCCCGGGCGCGGCGAACGGGGCTTGTTCTTGGCCTCAAGAATTATCATATTCCCCCCAGGCATGCTGGAGTCTCGCCAGCGGCGCCTGGGCGTATGGCCATAGGGCCCCGCCCGACACCGGACGAGACATGAGCAGTTAAGAGGAAAACATGGCTGACCTTCGCAACTACAATGCGCATGTCGCATCGGCGCCCGCCCGCGCCGGCGCGGACATAGACGAGGGGCTGCGCGCCTATATGTTGAAGGTGTACAACCTGATGGCGCTCGGCCTTGCGATCACCGGGCTCGCCGCCTGGGGATTTTTTGGCCTTGCCACGACTGGCGATCCGTCCGCCGGCGTCGCTCAGGTCAAGGACGGTCTTTATCTGACCCAACTCGGAGCCACCGTCTGGGCATCGCCGCTGAAATGGGTGGTCATGCTGGCCCCGCTTGGGCTCGTCTTCTTTCTAAGCTTCCGCATTCACAAGATGAGCGTCGCCGCGGCACAGACCACCTTCTGGGTCTATGCGGCCCTTGTCGGCTTGTCGCTGTCGACGGTGTTCTTGGTGTTCACGTCCGAGAGCATCGTGCGCACCTTCTTCATCACCGCCACCGCCTTCGGCGGGCTGTCGCTCTACGGGTACACGACCAAGCGCGACCTGTCGGCGATGGGTTCGTTCCTGGTGATGGGCCTGTTCGGCCTGATCATCGCCATGATCGTCAACATCTTCCTGGGCTCGTCCGCGTTGCAGTTCGCCATCTCGGTGATCGGCGTGCTGATCTTCTCCGGGCTGACCGCCTACGACACCCAGCAGATCAAGGAGATGTACTACGAGGGCGATGGCGCCGAAGTGGCCGGCCGCAAGTCGATCATGGGTGCGCTGCGGCTTTACCTCGACTTCATCAACCTGTTCATGTTCCTGCTTCAGTTCCTGGGCAACCGCGAATAGTCCGGGCCGAACAGGCACCAGAGCGAGGGCGGCCCGGCGGCCGCCCTTTTCTTTTGCCCGGGCGTCTGCTTCATTTTCCGACCCTTCGTCCGACAGCGCGTGATCCATGCCCGACATCGCCATCAGACCCGCCACCGTCGCCGATATCCCCGCCATAACCGCAATCTATGCCGACGCGGTGGTGAACGGCACGGCGAGCTACGAGCTCGAGCCACCGGGCGAAGCGGAAATGACGGCCCGCTTCAAAGCCGTCAGCGAACTCGGATACCCCTATCTCGTCGCCCGCACCGGCGACGGTTCCATCGTCGGCTACGCCTATGCCGGACCGTTTCGCCCGCGGCGCGCCTACCGCTTCATGGTCGAGGATTCGATCTATCTCGCCCCGTCCGCGCAGGGGCGCGGGCTCGGCCGCCTGCTGCTTGCGCGCCTGATCGAGGAGGCGACCGCATGCGGCTTTCGCCAAATGGCGGCGGTGATCGGAGACGGCGCCCGCAATCTCGGTTCGGTCAAGCTGCACGAGGCGCTCGGCTTTCGCCATGTCGGACAGCTCTTAGGCTCCGGCTTCAAGCACGAGCGCTGGCTCGACACCATCTTCATGCAATTGGCGCTCAACGAGGACACCGACGCGCCGCCCGATCCGGCCTCGCTGCCCGAGCGCAATTTCCGCCACGGGCTGTGAAGCGACCACGACGGTCCCTGCCCGGCAGGCGCGCTCAGGCTTCGACCAGGCTGAGTTGCTTGTCGAAAACGCCGAGCACGCGCGTCAGCTCGTGGCCCCGTTTCATGATCAGCCCGGTCGCGGCGACCACCGAGTAGGCGCCCTGCTTGCGCGCCAGTTTCGGATTTTTCACGATCTGGAAAAGCGGCACCTCGCTGGCGCGCCGAAAGACCGAAAACACCGCCCGGTCGGCAAGGTGATCGATCGCGTAGTCGCGCCACTCATTGGCTGCGACCATGCGGCCGTACAATTTCAGGATCTGGTCGAGTTCGCGTCGCTCGAAAGTGACGGGGCCTTCCTTCTTGCGATCCCGCCTCGCCTCGTGAAGCGGGATCAGGATAGCGGAACCGTCCGTATCCTCCGCGGAACCGGCGCGTTCGACCATCGCGACATCCCTCCATGACAGTTTCGCGACAAAAGGGTCGCCCTTTCATGGGGGAATTGCAAGCCTTCGGGCAAAATCGCGCATCATCAAGCACTTGCTCGGCCCGGCGGCCAGGCGCGCGACAATCGGCGAGGCGGCTGCGGTCACGTTCGGGAACACGGTGTCTAAATTGGTGATTGGCCGCCACATTCCTGCCGCGAATTGTCCCGTTTCCGGCCCCAATAGATGACGAACATCTCCTCGTTGCCTGAGACGGTTCGGTCTGGCGCTGCCACTGTAACCCCAAGCCCCCCGCCCACGGTGTCTTCGCTGGGCCGAACCAACCTCAGGCGGCAATCTCTTCAAAAACCATCCCCGCCGAAGCCAGCCGCCAGGACCGCGGCGGCAGGCGAGCGAGCGTCAGCCTTGCGGCGTGTCGAGGATCGCCGCGCCGAGGATCGCTCCGGGATTGCCGTCCTTGTCGAGCGCCTGTAGCAGCACCGCGCAACCCGCCGCACCGCGTTTCTTGAGTTCGCTCGCCGGGATCTCGACGCGGATTTCCTGCCCGCTCCACATGCCGACGGACTGGATGCCGGAAACCGCGTTCCAGTAGGTGACCGTCTTGCCGGCGTTTTCGCCTTGTTTGATCTCGACCGGAGTGACCGGGTCGAAGAAAACGAGCAGCAGGTTTGCCTTCTGCGCGGGGCCCGGCGCGGCACCCGCCTCGATGATCACGCTTTCGGGCCCTTCGGACAGGGTCAGGTCGACCGTCAGTCCCTTGCCGGCAACCTCGAGCGCGGCCAGCGCCTTCTCGACCTTGCCCCGACTGGCGCCGTTCATGTGGACCCGGCCGTTGACGACCGCCTGGGGCGTATAGACCGAACGTTCGCCGAGCGCGCGCGCATATTCGCTTTGGCGCCCGGTATTTTCCGCCGTCGCCATCGTGTCGCGCCAACCGAGATAATCCCAGTAATCGACATGATAGGCCAGCGCCACGACGTCCCCGCGGCGCGCCAGTTCGCCGAGATAGGCATCGGCCTTGGGGCAGGAATTGCAGCCCTGGCTGGTGAAAAGCTCGACGACGCCGCGCGGCCGTGCCTGGTCCCCGCTGCCGGCCGCCACGGCCGAGCCGAGAAGCGCGGCGGCGGCAAACGCCACCCTCAACCCGCGATAGAGATCCATTCCGGTATCCGATCGTCTTGCGTCGGCACGAAAGCGCGACTACCCAACTGTTGAAGACTAGGCCGGCGGCAAGTTCAACAGGAAGTCACGTTGCGGTGACCCTTTGCCGCTGTCGATGCGGTGAAAAGGCTGGGGCATGACCAACACGTTTTTCGATCCGATCGACATCTATTGCGAACGCACCGGGCCGCATCTGTGGGCCGAACCGCTGAACGCGCTGACCAATCTCGCTTTCGTCGCGGCCGGCATTTGGGGCCTGCGCGAGGCGCGCCGGCACGACGCCGGCCGCTTCGCGACCGTCCTGTGCTGGTGGGTCATCGCGATCGGCATCGGCTCTGGCCTGTTTCACAGCTTCGCCAACCGCCTCACCATCTGGGCCGACATCGTGCCGATCGCCACTTTCGTGCTCGCCTACACGCTCTACAATCTGCGCCGCTTCCTGCGCCTGCCGCTGGCATGGTCGCTTTTGGCCCTGGTCGCGTTCTATGCCGTAGCCGGCCTCGTCACCTGGTTGGTGCCCGATCGTCTGAACGCGGCCACCAACGGCACGCTGGGTTATCTGCCGGCACTGCTGGCGCTCGTGTTCTTCGGCGCGCTGCTTGTCGCCCGCGGCCATCCCGCCGGGCGCTACAATCTCGCCGCCGCGGCACTTTTCGTCGTCTCGGCGACGTTTCGCGCCATCGATCCCGATATCTGTTCGGCCCTGCCGATCGGCACGCATTTCCTGTGGCACACGCTGAACGGCCTGATGCTGGGTGTGCTTCTGGCCGCGACGACGCGTTTTGCCGGAAACCGGCGCTGACGACAGCCGCCCTCAGCGGTGGGCCAGGATGTTGACGAGGCGCCCGAACGGATCGCGCACATAAAATCGGCGCACGCCCCAGGGCTCGTCGACCGGTCCGTATTCGGGCTCGAACCCGGCGGCGGTCAGCCGTTCGAGCGCCGCCTCGACATCGTCGACCTCGATCGACAGATCGGGCACCGGCGTGCCGGAACCGCCCTCCGACGCGAAGCTCACCTGCACGCGCGCCTCCTGCGGCGCGCCATAGGTCGCGATCCAGCCGTGATCCATCAAAAGCGCGAGACCCAGCGCGTCGCGGTAGAAGCGGCCGGCGGCGGCGACGTCCGGCGTGGCGATATTGGCGACGATCCGTTTCACCTTCATGGCAGGCTCCCGGCCGGTCTGTTCGTGAAAACGCCTCCCCGGCGCGAGGCGGGGGAGGCGTTTGGTCTTCTTCGGATTGCCTGCGGCGTCAGGCCGCCAGGTCCCGCAGCACATATTGCAGGATGCCGCCGTTCTTGAAGTAGTCGAGCTCGTCCAGCGTATCGATCCGGCACAGGATCGGCACGTCCTTCTGCGAACCGTCGGCATAGGTCACCTTGGCGGTCACCTTCTGGCGCGGCTTGATCGTCTCCAGTCCCTCGATGGTGACGGTCTCGTCGCCCTTCAGGCCGAGCGAGGCCCAGGAGACGCCGTCCTCCAGCACGAACGGAATCACGCCCATCCCGACCAGGTTCGAACGGTGGATGCGCTCGAAGGATTGGGCGATCACCGCGCGCACGCCGAGCAGGTTGGTGCCCTTGGCCGCCCAGTCGCGCGACGAGCCGTTGCCGTATTCGACGCCTGCGAAGATCACCAGCGGCACGCCTTCCTGCTTGTAGCGCATCGCCGCGTCGTAGATCGACATCTCCTCCTTGGAGGGATAGTGGATCGTGTAACCGCCCTCGCGGCCGTTTTCGCCCAGCATGAAGTTGCGGATGCGGATATTGGCGAAGGTGCCGCGCATCATCACCTCGTGATTGCCGCGCCGGGTGCCGTACTGGTTGAAGTCCATCACCTCGACGCCGTTATCCATCAGATATTTGCCGGCCGGCGACTGGGCCTTGATGGAGCCGGCGGGCGAGATGTGGTCGGTGGTGATCTTGTCGCCGAACAGGCCGAGCACGCGCGCACCCTTGATGTCGCTGATATCGCCGATCGTCTTCGACATGCCGGCGAAATAAGGCGGGTTCTGCACATAGGTCGAGTTCTCGTCCCAGGCATAGGTTTCGGACTGCGGCGCCTCGACGGCGCGCCAATTGTCGTCGCCGGTAAAGACCTCCGCATATTTCTGCTCGAACAGGTCGCGCGTGACGTGCTTCTGGATGAAGCTCTGGATCTCCTGGTTGGACGGCCAAATATCCTTCAGGAACACGTCCTTGCCGTCCTTGTCCTGGCCGATCGGCTCCTTGGTCAGGTCGATGGTCACGGACCCGGCGAGCGCGTAGGCGACCACCAGCGGCGGCGAGGCCAGATAGTTGGCCTGGACGTCGGGCGAAATCCGACCCTCGAAATTGCGGTTGCCCGACAGCACGCCGGCCGCGATCAGCCCCTTGTCGTTGATGGTCTTGGAGACCGGGCCGGGCAGCGGGCCCGAATTGCCGATACAGGTGGTGCAGCCGAAGCCGACCAGATTGAAACCGATCTGGTCGAGCTCGGTCTGCAGGCCGGATTTTTCCAGATATTCGGCCACCACCTGGCTGCCGGGCGCCAGCGAGGTCTTCACCCACGGCTTCTGCTTGAGACCGAGCCGGTTGGCGTTGCGCGCCAGGAGGCCGGCTCCGATCAGCACCGACGGGTTCGACGTGTTGGTGCACGAGGTGATCGCCGCAATCGCGACGTCGCCGTGGCCGAGATCGTAGTCCTGGCCCTCGACCTGCCAGCGCTTGTCCTTCTCGGAAGCGTCCTTCTTGTACTCCGAAACCAACGCTTCCTCGAAGCCCGCGGCGATGCCCTCGAGGGGAATGCGGCCCTCCGGACGCTTCGGTCCGGCCATCGATGGCACGACCGCGCCGAGGTCGAGCTCCAGCGTATCGGTGAAGACCGGATCCGCGCTGCCGGTCTCGCGGAACATGCCCTGCGCCTTGCTGTAGGCTTCGACCAGCGCGATGCGTTCCTTGGTGCGGCCGGATACGTTGAGATAGTTCAGCGTTTCCGAATCGACCGGGAAGAAACCGCAGGTCGCGCCGTATTCGGGACCCATATTGCCGATCGTCGCCGCGTCGGCGAGCGTGAGATCGTCGAGGCCGTCGCCGAAGAATTCGACGAACTTGCCAACCACGCCCTTCTTGCGCAGCATCTGCACGACGGTCAGCACCAGGTCGGTGGCCGTCACGCCTTCCTTCAGCTTGCCGGTCAGTTTGAAGCCGACGACTTCCGGCAGCAGCATGGAGATCGGCTGGCCGAGCATGGCCGCCTCGGCCTCGATGCCGCCCACACCCCAGCCGAGCACGCCCAGACCGTTGATCATCGTGGTGTGCGAATCCGTGCCCACGCAGGTGTCGGGATAGGCCACCGTCTCGCCGTTCTCGTCCTTGGTCCACACGGTCTGGCCGAGATATTCGAGATTGACCTGATGGCAGATGCCGGTGCCGGGCGGCACGACGCGGAAGTTCTCGAACGCCTGCTGACCCCATTTCAAGAAGCGATAGCGCTCGCCGTTGCGCTTGTATTCCAGCTCAACATTGCGCGCGAACGCGTTCGGGTTGCCGAACTCGTCGACGATCACCGAATGGTCGATGACGAGATCGACCGGCACCAGCGGATTGATCTTCTGCGGGTCGCCGCCGAGCGCCTTGATACCGTCGCGCATGGCGGCAAGGTCGACCACCGCCGGCACGCCGGTGAAATCCTGCATCAGAACGCGCGCCGGGCGATAGGCGATCTCGTGACCGGCCCCGCCCTTGTCGTCGAGCCAGGACTTCACGGCTTCGATATCTGCCTTGGTGACGGAACGGCCGTCCTCGTTGCGCAACAGGTTTTCCAAAAGCACCTTCATCGAGAAGGGCAGACGCGAAATACCGTCAAGTCCGTTTTTCTCGGCCTCGGTCAGGCTGAAATAGACATAGTCCTTGTCGCCGACCTTGAGCGTGCGGCGGCAATTGAAACTGTCGAGAGATTTAGACACGTGCGATCCCATCCTGGTCTGTTCGGCCAAAGCGGGAACGGACTCCTGTGGCATGCTGCGCAAAGGTGCGGGTACGGCCATTTCCGCTGTCCGCTCCCAGGCGTCACGTCCGTTCAAGGCGGCGGACGCCGGTTCGGCGCAAATTGGTTACCGTGTCGACCGCTGGCACGGTTGCCGATCTCTTAGAGAATTTCTAAACAGGTTTCCAGTCTGGGGGCGGGGAATTTTGCCGCACCGCGTTACCGGCCGGGCACCGGGGAAATGGCAGGGAAAAATGCGTCTGGTCGCCGAAGACCTTGCCGGAGAACGCGGTGGCGAAACCGTTTTTTCCGGCATCGGATTCACGCTCGAGGTCGGCGAGACACTGGTCGTCACCGGGCCGAACGGCATCGGCAAGTCGACCCTGCTGCGCACCGTGGCCGGCCTGCTGCCGCTGGCGGCGGGCCGCCTGGCGCTGGAGGGCGGCGGCGACAAATGGTCGGATATCGCCTCGGCATGTCATTATCTCGGCCACCAGAACGCGATGAAGACGGCGTTGACGGTCACCGAGAACCTTGCCTTCTGGCGCGACTTCCTCGGCGAGGCGCATCTGCCGCTCGCCGACGCACTCGACATGGTCGGCCTTGCCGATATCGGCCATCTGCCGTTCGGTTATCTGTCGACCGGCCAGCGCCGGCGCATCGCCATCGCCCGCCTGCTGGTCGCCTACCGCCCGGTCTGGCTGCTCGACGAGCCGACGGCCGGTCTCGACCGTGCCTCGGAGGCCCAGTTCGCCGAATTGATGGCCGCCCATTGCGAGGATGGCGGCATGATCGTCGCCGCGACCCACCTGCCGCTCGCGTTGGAAAAGGCGCAGCAACTGCGGATGGGGGGCGCGTAACCCGGATGCGGCACCTCGTTTGGCCGGCGCGAGGGGAAGGCGCGTCATGCTAGCCCTTTATCTCCGCGATCTCAGGCTCGGCATCCGCGCCGGCGGCGGCGCGCTGGTCGGCATTTTGTTCTTCCTCGCCGTCGTCGCCGTCATTCCTTTCGGCGTCGGCCCGGATTTGAATCTGCTCGCCCGCATCGGCCCGGCGATCCTGTGGATCGGCGCGCTTTTGGCCGGCCTGCTCGGCCTCGACCGGCTTTTCCAGGCCGACCGCGACGACGGCGCGCTCGATCTGATGGTGCTCAACCGCGACCGGCAAATGCTGGCCCTGGCCGTGTTCGTCAAATGCCTGGCCCACTGGACCGCGAGCATCCTGCCGCTGGTCGTGGCCGCGCCTTTGCTCGGCCTGTTCATGAACATGTCCACGACCGGCATCGGCGCGACCACGCTGACGCTTCTCTTCGGCACGCCGGCGATCGCCTTCATCGGCGCCACCGGCGCCGCCGTCGCCATCAGCCTGCCGCGCGGCGGGCTGCTGGTTTCCGTGCTGGTGCTGCCGCTGATGATCCCCGTCCTGATCTTCGGCGTCTCGGCCAGCTACGCCGCCGTCGCCGATCCCGACCCGTTTTTGCCGCCTTTCCTGCTCATGCTGGCACTAACGCTGTTTTTCGCGGTGATCGGCCCCGTTGCGGCCGCCACCGCCTTGCGATGGGCGACGGATTGACGCGCCATGCCGGGCGAAACCGACCTTCAAACGCTGCTCGCCACGATGGCGCCAAGGCTGCATGACGCGCTTCTCGCCTTCGTAACGATCGCGCCGGGAAAACCGGAGCCGGCCGGCCTCAAGCCGGTTCTGCGTTTCGATGAAGCCGAGGGCGTCACGCTGATCCTGCCCCGCAACCAGGCGCTCGAATGCGGCCTCGAGCCGGTTTTTGCCTGCAAAATGATTACGCTGGAGATCCATTCCGCGCTCGAGGCGGTCGGCTTTTTACGTGCTCTGCTGCCGCCTCTGGCCGCCGCCGGCATCGGCGTGAACACGGTTTCGGCCTATTTTCACGATCATCTCTTCGTGCCCGCCGACCGCGCCGACGAGGCGATGGCGATCTTGCACGCGATCGCCGCGAAGGCGCGCGGCGGCCCGGATTGATGGCAGATCGGCCCGGCGCGATCACGCCGCCTTGATCGCCGTCGATTGCAGAGGCCGCCGAGTGGAGGTATTGACAAGACCATGAGCCAAACCGCGATCTCTCCCGCGCGCTGGATGGATCTGGCCAATCCGACGCGTTTTCTCGCCTTTGCCGGCGCCGTCATCCCGTGGCTGGCCGGCCTGGCGGCGCTCACGATCGCGCTCGGGCTTTATCTCGGGTTCACCGCGCCGGAAGACTACCAGCAGGGCAGCACGGTCAGGATCATGTACATCCATGTGCCCTTCGCCTGGCTGGCCATGATGTGCTACTCGGTGATGGCCATTTCCGCGCTCGGCACGCTTGTGTGGCGCCATCCGCTCGCCGATGTCGCCTTGAAGGCGGCCGCGCCGATCGGCGCCGTCTTCACAGCCTTGGCGCTTTTGACCGGCTCGATCTGGGGCAAGCCGATGTGGGGCACCTGGTGGGTCTGGGACGCGCGGCTGACCTCGGTCTTCGTGCTGTTTTTGATGTATCTCGGCCTGATCGCGCTTACCCGCGCGCTCGACGATCCGACCCGCTCGGCGCGCGCCGCCGCGATCGTCACGCTTGTCGGCGCCATCAACATCCCGATCATCAAATTCTCCGTCGACTGGTGGAACACGCTGCACCAGCCGGCCTCCGTCTTCCGGCTCGACGGGCCGACCATCCATGCCAGCCTGCTGTGGCCGCTCCTGGTATCCGCCGCCGGCTTCACCCTGCTGTTCTTCACCCTGCATCTGATGGCCATGCGCGTCGAGGTCTGGCGCCGTCGTGTCGTTGCCATGCGCCGCGTCAGCGCCCGCCGCGCCGACCGCGCGCAAGGGGGCAAAGCATGACCCACGCGCTCTACGTCGCCGCCGCCTACGGGCTGTCCGCGCTTGCGATCGGCGGTCTGGTCGTCTGGACGCTGTTCGACCAGCGCGCCCGCAAGGCCGAATTGGCCGCGCTGGAGGCACAAGGCGTGCGCCGCCGGTCCGACGCCAAGATCAAGGACACGGCCTCATGAGCACCGGTTCCGTCACGCCGCCACGCAGCAATCGGCGCTGGATGGTGTTCGTGCCCTTGGCGCTGTTCGCCGCGCTGGCCGGGCTTTTTCTGCTCCAGCTTCTGTCGGGCCGCGACGGCGCGACCATCCCTTCCGCACTGATCGGCGCGCCGGCGCCCGAGACCGACCTGCCGCCGATCGAGGGAACCGACATGCCCGGCCTGTCGAGCGCGGATTTCCCCGGCCGCGTGACGGTGGTCAATGTGTGGGCGTCCTGGTGCGCGCCCTGCCGCCAGGAACATCCGCTGCTGATGCAGCTCTCCCGCGACGACCGGATCACCGTCGCCGGGCTGAATTATAAGGACGAGGCGGAGAACGCGCGCCGCTTCCTCGGCGAGCTTGGCAACCCCTATGCCGCCGTGGGCGCCGACAGCACCGGCCGCACGGCGATCAACTGGGGCGTCTACGGCGTTCCCGAGACCTTCGTGGTCGGACCGGACGGCACCATCCGCTTCAAACATGTCGGCCCGCTCAGCCCGCAAAGCCTGACCGGCGATCTCATCCCCGCGATCGAGAAGGCACTCGCCGCGCAATAGCCGCGCTGCGTCGCAACACCGCCGCAACCGGCTGATCCGCAGGCGCCATCGCCATCAAAAAAGGCGGCCCGAGGCCGCCTTTCCGATCAGGAGCGATGCTCCGTTTCTATTCGCCGCTCTTTTCGGCAGCTTCGGCGGCGGCCTTCTCGGCGGCAAGCGCCTCGGCGGCGGCGACCTTTTCAGCCTCGATCCGCGCCTTTTCGGCCAGCATGGCCTGGCGATCGTTTTCGTTCAGCTTGCGCGCGCGCACGCTGGTGTTTTCCGTGATGCGGGCCGACTTGCCGCGACGCTCGCGCAGATAATAGAGCTTGGCGCGGCGCACCTTGCCGCGGCGTACGATCTCCACACCCTCGACCATCGGCGAATAGACCGGGAAGACACGCTCCACGCCTTCGCCGTAGGAGATTTTGCGGACGGTGAAATTCTCCTGCAGCCCCGATCCCGAACGCGCGATGCACACGCCTTCATAGGCCTGCACGCGGGTGCGGGTGCCCTCGGTGACGCGCACCTGGACGCGCACCGTGTCGCCGGGCTCGAATTGCGGCAGTGTGCGCTTTTCTTCGATCTTCGCGGCCTGCTCGGCCTCGAGCTGACGGATGATGTCCATCGTCTCAAACCTCTTCCTTGTTCTCGACAGCCAGAGCGCCCGGCGCTTGCCCCGCAGTCCTGTGACCGGGCGGCAATGCTTTCGCGCCGAAAGGCGCGGCGGCAGGGGCGAATTCACCGTTCTTGTTGACGGGTCCGGAAGATCGTTCCTCCGGTCGGCGGGCACATACACGCTTCCCGCCGGTTTGTCACCTGCCGAAGCGCGTTTTCTCGCCGGATCGGCGCGGCAACGCGGTTCGCCCGTCGCCAGGCCGGTGCACACTCTTGCCTCGCGAGGCATCACCGCCTAACACCGCCACACCGTACTCCAACCTTCCCGGACCGCATCTTGGACATTTTCTCCGCCCTTCTGCTCTTCCTGGCCGGCTTCCTGTCGGGTGCGATCAACGCCGTCGCCGGCGGCGGCACCTTCCTGACCTTCGGCGCGCTGACGCTTGCCGGGGTCGCCCCGATCTCGGCCAACGCCACCTCCTCGATCGCCCAGTTTCCGGGCTACGTCACCTCCACGCTCGCCTATTGGAGCGATATCCGCCGAATGTGGCGCGGCGCGTTGGTCTTCTGCGCCGTTTCGGCCGTCGGCGGCCTGGCCGGCGCGCTGATCCTGTTGTCGCTGGACAACCCCTCCTTCCGTGCCCTCGTGCCGTGGCTGCTGATCGCCGCCACCGCGCTGTTCGCCGCCGGACCGTGGCTGAAGCCGAAACCGCGCGGCGACGGCGCTGAGGCGCGCGCCGGCTCGCCGAAAGGCTGGCTGGTCCAGTTCGTCACCGCGATCTATGGCGGGTTCTTCGGCGCCGGCATGGGCATCATGATGCTTGCCACGCTCGGCCTGACCGAAAACGGCGACTACCACCGCCTCAACGCGCTGAAGAACATGCTGTCGATCATCATCGCCATCGTGGCGATCGCGGTTTTCGTCTCCGGCGGCGTGGTCTCCTGGCTCGAGGTCGCCTTCATGGTGCCCGGCGTGGCGCTGGGCGGCTATGGCGGCGTCTGGGCGGCCAGGCGCGTGCCGCTATGGAGCGTGCGCGCCTTCGTGATCGCGGTCGGTCTGTTCCTGGCCGGCTATTATTTCGTCACCGGCTGAGGCCCCGCCAGCAGATCCGGCCGGCGTTCGCGCGTCAGCCTTTCGGCCTCGCCGCGGCGCCAAGCGGCGATCTTGGCGTGATTGCCCGAAGTCAACACCTGCGGAATCGGCCGCCCTTCGAAGACTTGCGGCCGGGTGTAGTGCGGATGTTCGAGCAGCCCGTTCTCGAAACTTTCCTCCGTGCCCGAGGCCGCGTTGCCCATCACGCCGGGCAACAGCCGCACCACGGCGTCGAGCAGCACCAGCGCCGCCGGCTCGCCGCCCGACAAGATGTAGTCGCCGATCGACACCTCCTCCAGGCCGCGCGCCTCGATCACGCGCTGGTCGACGCCCTCGAAGCGCCCGCACAGGATCATCGCGCCGGGACCGGCCGCCAGCGCGCGCACCCGCCGCTGGGTGAGCGGTCGGCCGCGCGGGCTCATCAACAGTTTCGGACGTGCGTCGGGCGACGGCGCGACGGCATCGATCGCCTTGGCCAGTATGTCGGGCCGCATCACCATGCCGGCGCCGCCGCCGGCCGGCGTGTCGTCGATCGTGCGGTGGCGGTCGCTGGCGAAATCGCGGATCTGCACCGCCTCCAGCGCCCAGTCGCCGCGCTCGAGCGCCTTGCCCGCCAGCGACAGGCCGAGCGCGCCGGGAAACATTTCCGGATAGAGCGTGAGAACCGTGGCGCGGAACATCAGCGATTGCCTCCCGACGCTTTCGGCCCGCGCGGCCGTCCGGTCCGGCCGTCGGGCGCGTCCCCGCCCGCGTCGGCGTCGTCGAGCCCGGCCGCGACCGGGTCGAGCACCACGGCCCGCCCGCCAAGATCGACCGACGGCACCGCCGCCTTGGTGAACGGCACCAGCACGCTGCCGCCGCCGGGCGCGGTGATGTCGAGAATGTCGCCGCCGCCATAGTTGAGCACCGCCTTGACGATGCCGACCGTCGCGCCCTCGCGATCGACCGCGGCAAGGCCCACGAGGTCGGCGTGGTAGAATTCCTCCTCCTCCAGATCGTCGGGCAGCGCCGCGCGATCCACGAACAAGGCCGTGCCGTTGAGCGCCTCGGCCGCGGTCCGGTCCGAGACCCCCTTGAAGCGCGCCACCAGCATCGTATTGTGCGGGCGTAGATCGAGAATCTCGAAACGCCGGCCGGCCTCGTCGTAAAGCGGGCCGTAATCGGCGAGCGCCATCGGATCGCCGGTGAAGGTCTTGACCCGCACCGCGCCCTTGATGCCCTGCGCCGCCCCGATCACGGCCAATTGCACGGGTGTGTCGGGTTTTGCCATCGCGCCTGTTCCAGAACCGTTGGAGGAGGCCGCGCCGGCGGCCCGGCCACTTCCCTATCGGCTAGCGCCCGGCAATTCAATTCGCATCGCCTTCACCTGGCGCTAACCCGCACAGGCGACACTCGGCCCCCATGATCAACCCCGCTTCGCTCGCATGACCGGCTATCTCGTCATCGCCCGGCCCGATCTCGTCGCCGCCCGCACGGAATGGCTGGACACGCTTGGACATGAAAGGCGGCTGGCGCCGCTGACGCTGGAGGCCTATGAGCGCGACACGCGCCAGTTCCTGCAGTTTTTGACCGGCCATTGCGGCGGCGCGCCGGGCCTTGCCGATATCGCCGATCTGCGCCCGGCCGATCTGCGCGCCTTTCTGGCCTGGCGGCGCCGCGAGGGCGCGGGCTCCCGCTCCCTCGGCCGCGGCCTGGCCGGCATTCGCTCGCTGCTCAGGCATCTGGAACGGCGCGGCCTGGTCAGCGCCGCCGGCGCCGGCGCACTCAGGGCGCCGAAACAGCCGCGCTCGCTGCCCCGACCGCTGAGGGCCGACGAGGCCCGCCGGCTGACGGCGGCCGACGGCCAGCTTGCCGAAGAACCCTGGATCGCGGCGCGCGACGCCGCGGTGATGGCGCTTCTTTACGGCTGCGGCCTGCGCATCTCCGAAGCCCTCGGCCTGATGGGCGGCGAGTTCGGTGCGCGGCCGCCGACCAGCCTGCGCATCACCGGCAAGGGCGGCAAGCAGCGGCTCGTACCGGTCTTGCCGGTGGTCGCCGAGGCGGTGGCCGCCTATCGTCGGCTCTGCCCCTACGCGCTCGACGACGATCGGCCGCTATTTCGCGGCGCGCGCGGCGGTCCGCTGGCCGCCGCGATCGTGCAGCGCGCCATGCGCCGGCTGCGCGGCGCGCTCGACCTGCCCGATGACGCGACCCCGCACGCGCTGCGTCATTCCTTCGCCACCCATCTGCTCGGCCGCGGCGGCGATCTGCGGACCATTCAGGAACTGCTCGGCCACGCCAGCCTGTCGACCACCCAGATCTATACCGGCGTCGACACCGAACGCCTGCTCGAGGTCTACGGCAAGGCCCATCCGCGCGCCTGAACGGGGCGCAAACTCCGCATATTTGTGGCTCCGCCTTAACGGTTTCGCCGCTTTTTGCCGCTAGGCTTCGGCCATGACCCGTTCAATCGCCACCACCGAGCGCATCGCAGGACTGTCGCTGAAGCTGATCGCGGCCGCCAACCTCCTGTTCTTGCTGTCCTTCCTGCTTGTGACCGCGCTGGCCATGACGCGGGCCCAGGCGCAGGAGAGCCCCTGCACCGGGCAAAACCTTCTCGAAGACCTGGCCATGGAAGATCCCGCCGCGCTCGAAAGGCTGGAGGCGGAGGCGCGACGAACGCCGAACGGCCGGGGCCTGCTGTGGAAAATCGAAAAGGAGGGCGCCGTGCCCTCCTTTCTCTTCGGCACCATGCACCTGACCGATCCGCGCGTGATCGACCTGACCTCCGCCGCCGACGCCGCCTTCGAAAGCGCGTCCACCATCGTCATCGAGACCACCGAAGTGGTCGACCAGGCCGCGGCGATGACGGCGATGATGGAGCGTCCGGATCTGATGATGTTCACGGACGACAAGACGATCTTTTCCTTTATGAGCGATGAGGAGGAAAAGGCGGTCCGTGCGGCGCTGGAAAGGCGCGGCATCCCGCCGGTAAGCATTCAGAAGATGAAACCCTGGATGCTCGCTTCCGCAATCGCCCTGCCGGCCTGCGAGATGGCCCGCAAGGCGACCGGCGCGCCGTTCCTCGACATCAAGCTCGCCGAGCGCGCCAAGGAGGCGGGCAAGACGCTCGGCGGCCTCGAAACCCTGGTCGGCCAGCTCGACGCGATGGCGTCGCTGCCGATGGAATTCCACGTCCAGGGCCTGATCGAAACCCTCAAGCTCGGTCCGCGCATGGACGATATTTTCGAGACCATGATCGAGCTCTACGAGCAGGAGCGTATCGACATGATCTGGCCGCTGTTCAAGGCGGTGCTCCCGGCGGGCGACGACGGCGACGAAACCGGCTATGCCGCCTTCGAGGAAGCGATGATCACCACCCGCAACCGCACCATGGCCGACAACGCTGTCGCCTATCTCGACGAGGGCAGCGCCTTCATTGCCGTCGGCGCGCTCCACCTGCCGGGAGAAAAGGGGCTGGTGGCGCTGCTGCGCGCGCGCGGCTACCGCATGACGCAAATACCCTGAGAGGCCCGGCGCCGACGCCGTTCAAGGCGCGCCGGACAAGACGGCGCACTGCAGGGATCGATCACGAAAAGCGTGATTTGGCGCGGTGGCCGCTTCTTGGTACCGTATCCTCGTCCGATTTGACGATCAGGGAGACTTTGCATGAAAACCGCTCTCCTCCTCGCTGCCGCGCTGGGTTTTTCGACCGCCGTCGCGCAAGCCTGCCCGGCGCACAACGATCACAAATCGGCCAGCGCCGGAAAGATGACGGTTGCCAGCATCGAGGCCGAGAAGGCGCCGATGACGACGATCGATGAGGGCGCCAAGACCGCCGCGATCGAAAAACCGGCGGAAAAAGCCGCCACGGTCGACCTGGCCGAATAAACCCGCCAAAAGATCGGCCGACGTTGTACCGACGCCCGCCGGCGGAATCGCGCGCGACCATGCGACGGCATTCCGTAGCGTTCCTGCCTGTGGCCTTGCCGCTCGTCACGGGAAAGCGGCGTCCACGGCGAAAGAGTGCTCATTTCGACAAGTCTGTGAACCGCGCCTTTCACGATCTGTGATCGCGCGCGCCTCTTCGTGATGAAACCGCTCGGATCGGGATTCGTTGACCCGCAGAGCAATGCACGAAGGAGGTGTGTCATGAACGCTCCAGGCAGACGCCCCGAAGATCATTCCCTCGATCCGTACGGTCCCGGCGGCATCGACCGCGATATTGCCGATCCGTCTCGGCCTTACGACCCGCGCCTGCAGCGCGAGATCAACCCCGGCCCACGCGGTCTGATGGCGGCAACCATCGCCGTCGTCGTGGTTCTTCTGGCCATCGTGGCCTACAGCCTTGTCGGGGGCGGCACCGAACGGCAGACCGCCGACACGATCGGCAGCACGCCGGCGGCCGAGCGCGTCGATGACACGACGACCAGCGCGGTCGGCACCGAGGCCGAGCAGCCGCGCGAGGAGATACCGCCGATCGAACCGCGGGACGGTGCGCCGGTCGAGACCGCACCGGCCGACTGATCTTTTCTCCGATACCCTGCCGGTCGGCCTGTTTGCCGGCAAACCCCGCCGTCGCCTCGGCGGGGTTTCTTTTGTGTTGCGATGGGCCGCATTCGGGCCGCCGTCAAGGCGGCGTACGGCGGCCAGGGTGCGCGGGTATTTTCCGCCCGACACCGGGACGCGATCCCGCTTGTTCCGATGCGGTCCAACGAACCTTCAATCGACGCCGTCCTGGACGACAGGGCCGGCGCGGATTGGCCCATCCCGCCAGCACGGCCGTGAAGACGGTTATTTGCACTGCAGCATTTTCCCGTTATGGATGGCGCGACCTTCTGCCGCTTCGAATATAGGGGTTCCCGCATTGCCGATATCCAAGATCCTCGTTGCCAACCGGTCCGAAATCGCCATTCGGGTCTTTCGCGCCGCCAACGAACTCGGTCTGCGCACCGTCGCGATCTGGGCCGAGGAGGACAAATATTCGCTCCATCGCTTCAAGGCCGATGAATCCTACCAGGTCGGCCGCGGCCCCCATCTGGCCAAGGAGCTCGGTCCGATCGAAAGCTATCTGTCGGTCGACGAGGTCATCCGCGTGGCCAAGCTGTCGGGCGCCGACGCCATTCATCCCGGCTACGGCCTGTTGTCGGAAAGTCCCGAATTCGCCGAGGCCTGCGCCGAAAACGGCATCATCTTCATCGGGCCGAAACCCGAAACCATGCGTCGGCTCGGCAACAAGGTCGCCGCGCGCAATCTGGCCATCGAGGTCGGCGTGCCGGTCGTGCCCGCCACCGAACCGCTGCCCGACGATATGGACGAGGTCGCCCGGATGGCCGAGGCGATCGGCTACCCGGTCATGCTCAAGGCTTCGTGGGGCGGCGGCGGCCGCGGCATGCGCGCCATCCGCGCGCCCGAGGACCTCGCCCGCGAGGTGACGGAAGCCAAGCGCGAGGCCCGCGCCGCTTTCGGCAAGGACGAGGTCTATCTGGAAAAGCTGGTCGAGCGCGCGCGCCATGTCGAGGTCCAGGTGCTGGGCGACACGCATGGCAATGTCGTGCATCTGTTCGAGCGCGATTGCTCCATCCAGCGCCGCAACCAGAAGGTCGTGGAGCGCGCGCCCGCACCCTACCTCGACGCCGCGCAACGCCGGGAACTGGCCGACCACGCGCTCAAGATCGCGCGGGCCACCGACTATATTGGCGCTGGAACGGTCGAATTCCTGATGGATGCCGATACCGGCGCGTTTTATTTCATCGAGGTCAACCCGCGCATCCAGGTCGAGCACACCGTCACCGAGGAGGTGACGGGCATCGACATCGTCAAGGCCCAGGTCCACATTCTCGACGGCGCGGCGATCGGCACGCCGGCCTCCGGCGTGCCGGCGCAGGACCAGATTCGCCTCAACGGCCACGCCATGCAGTGCCGGATCACCACCGAGGATCCCGAGCAGAACTTCATTCCCGACTACGGCCGCATCACCGCCTATCGCGGCGCCACCGGCTTCGGCATCCGGCTCGACGGCGGCACCGCCTATTCGGGCGCCGTCATCACCCGCTTCTACGATCCGCTTCTGGAGAAGGTGACGGCGTGGGCGCCGTCGGCGGAAGAGGCGATCCTGCGCATGGACCGGGCGCTGCGCGAATTCCGTATTCGCGGCGTGGCGACCAACCTGACCTTCCTCGAGGCGATCGTCGCGCATCCGCGCTTCCGCGACAACTCCTACACGACCCGTTTCATCGACGAGACGCCGGAGCTGTTCGCCCAGGTCAAGCGGCGCGACCGGGCGACCAAGCTTCTCAACTACATCGCCGACGTGTCGGTCAACGGCCACCCCGAAACGCGCGGCCGGCCGCGGCCGTCGGCGGAAGCCGCCGCGCCGGTCCTGCCCTTTGTCGGCGGCGACGTGCCCGACGGCGCCAAGCAGCATTTCGATCGGCTCGGGCCGGAGAAATTCGCGCGCTGGATGCGCGACCAGACCCGCGTGCTTGTCACCGACACCACCATGCGCGACGGCCATCAATCGCTGCTGGCGACCCGCATGCGCACGCACGACATCGCCCGCATTGCCGGCGCCTATGCCCGCGCCCTGCCGCAATTGCTGTCGCTCGAATGCTGGGGCGGGGCCACGTTCGACGTCGCCATGCGCTTCTTGACCGAAGATCCCTGGGAGCGGCTCGACCTGGTGCGCAACGGCGCGCCGAACCTGCTTTTGCAGATGCTGCTCAGGGGCGCCAACGGCGTCGGCTACACCAATTATCCCGACAATGTCGTCAGGCATTTCGTCAAGCAGGCCGCCGCCGGCGGCATCGACCTGTTCCGTGTCTTCGACTGCCTGAACTGGGTCGAGAATATGCGCGTGGCGATGGACGCGGTCGGCGCCGAAGGCAAATTGTGCGAGGCGGCGATCTGCTATACCGGCGACATTCTCGACCCCGACCGCGCCAAGTACGATCTGAACTATTATGTCGGCCTGACCCGTGAACTGGAAGCCGCGGGTGCGCACATCATCGCCGTCAAGGACATGGCCGGCCTGCTCAAGCCCGGCGCCGCCCGGATTCTGTTCAAGGCGTTGCGCGAGGCGACGGATCTGCCGATCCATTTCCACACCCACGACACCTCCGGCATCGCGGCGGCCACCGTGCTCGCCGCCGTGGAGACCGGCGTCGATGCGGTCGACGCCGCCATGGACGCGCTGTCGGGCAACACCTCGCAGCCCTGTCTCGGCTCGATCGTCGAGGCGCTGAAGGGCTCCGAGCGCGACCCCGGCCTCGATCCCGAATGGATCCGGCGCATTTCCTTCTACTGGGAAGCGGTACGCAATCAGTACGCGGCCTTCGAAAGCGACCTGAAGGGGCCCGCCTCCGAGGTCTATCTGCACGAAATGCCCGGCGGGCAGTTCACCAATTTGAAGGAGCAGGCCCGCTCGCTGGGGCTGGAGACGCGCTGGCACGAGGTCGCGCAGGCCTACCACGACGTCAATTTGATGTTCGGCGACATCGTCAAGGTCACGCCGTCGTCGAAGGTGGTCGGCGACATGGCGCTGATGATGGTCAGCCAGGACATGACGGTCGCCGAGGTCGAGGATCCCGCGCGCGACATCGCCTTTCCCGACTCGGTCGTCTCCATGCTGCGCGGCGATCTCGGCCAGCCTCCGAGCGGCTGGCCGGCTGCGCTGCAGGCCAAGGTGCTGAAAGGGGAAAAACCGGTCACCGCGCGGCCGGGCGCACTGCTCGAGGAGGCCGACCTGCCCGCGCGGCGCCGGGAGCTGGAAGAGCAGCTCGGCCGCGACGTCAGCGAGTTCGAGTTCGCTTCATGGCTGATGTATCCGAAGGTGTTTTCCGACTTCGCCGCCGTCACGGACGATTACGGACCCGTCAGCGTGCTGCCGACGCCGACCTATTTTTACGGCATGCAGCCGGAGGACGAGATTTTCGTCGAGATCGAGCGCGGCAAGACGCTGGTCGTGCGTTGCCTGGCGATCGGCGAGACCAACGAAAAGGGCATGGTCACCGTCTTCTTCGAGCTCAACGGCCAGCCGCGCCGGGTCAAGGTGCCGGACCGCGCCCATGGTGCCGCCAACGGCAAGGCGCGGCGCAAGGCCGATCCCGGCAATGACAACCACGTCGCCGCGCCGATGCCGGGCGTCGTCTCGACGCTCGCCGTTTCGGCCGGCCAGGCGATCAAGGCCGGCGACGTGTTGCTGTCGATCGAGGCGATGAAGATGGAAACCGCGCTGCATGCCGAGCGCGACGGTGTGATCGCCGAGGTGCTGGTCGCCGCCGGCGACCAGATCGACGCCAAGGATCTGCTCGTCACCTTTGGCGAGCCGTAACCCACGATCAGGCCACCGGCGCGGCCGAAAGACCACGCCCGTCGGCCAAGGCATCGCTCAGCCGTCGATCTGCGCGGCGATGATCGCGATCGCCTGCTGGTAGACGCTCGCCGCGTTCCAGCCCTTGATGGCACGGAAATTGGGCTGACCGGGCTGATAGCCCGCGCCGGGACGCCAGCCATGCGCGCGCAGGAAATTTGCCGTGGAGGCCAAAGCGTCGGCGCGCGAACGCACCAGGTCGAGCCGGCCATTGCCGTCGCCATCGGCGCCGTAGCGCAGGATGCTGCCCGGCAGGAACTGCGTCTGGCCGAGCTCGCCATGCTTGGCGCCGACGCTGGAACTGGAAACCACGCCGCGATCGACCAGGGTCAGGGCTGCCAGAAGGTGGCCGGTGAAGAATTCCGAACGTCGGCAATCATAGGCGAGCGTGGCCGTCGCCGACAAAAGGTTGGAATTGCCCATGAACCTGCCGAAGCCGGTCTCCATGCCCCAGATCGCGATCAGCGGACCGGGCGGCACGCCGTAACGCCGTTCCAGATTGGCGAACAGCTTGGCGTGCTGTTTCTTCAGCCGCTTGCCCTGGCTGGCGATGGTGCTGGCGCCGCGCACCTGCATGAATTTCTTCAGCGAGTATTTAAAGCTTTTCTGTCCGCGGTCGGCGCGGATGGTCGCGGTCGCATAGCGCGTTTGCTGCAGCGCCTTGAGGCCGCGATTGCCGATGCCCTTGGCCCGGGCCTCGGCCGTCATCTGCTGTTTCCAGGCCTCGAATCCGCCGGCATTGTTGCCGCACTGGGCCGCCCAGCCCGCACCGCTGCCCGCCAATGTCGCGACGGCCAGCGCCGCCGCCATCACCATGCCCTTGGACCTGACTGTCATTCCGTTCTCCCGCTGCCTGGACCGGTCGCCACATGCCCGCCTTGACCACAAACAAGCAACGTTCGGTCCGGCACGCACATCGCGTCGAAAGTATGGAGCTAGTTTCGAAACAAGTCTATTCTTGGGCCGGTTAATGGCGGGTTGCGGCTATGTCCGACGTCGAAGGGATGATCGACGGCGCGGCGGCCCCGGCCGGCCTGACGGGTTGTCCGTCGCTCGGGCGCGCATCTGCCCTGCTTTTGCTTGACTTTCGCGGTCAAATCCTGTCTATCCGGCCCCAATTCCGCGACGAGTGATCACTCCGAGCAGCCGACCGGGACCCTTTCTTGAAGGTCTAAAGCGATCCCGGAGGTCAACACCCGGCAGCGCGATGCGCCCCCGGGTGCTTTTTGGCTTTGGCCGTTGGTCGATCGGGACGGACGCATTACCTCTGGTCGAGAACGATCGGAGCAAAGGACGAACGATGTTTGAATCGCTGCAGGAACGCCTTGGATCGATCCTCAACGGCCTGACCGGTCGCGGGGCGCTGTCGGAAGCCGACGTGTCCGCGGCGCTGCGCGAGGTGCGCCGGGCTCTCATCGAGGCCGATGTCGCGCTCGAGGTCGTGCGCTCCTTCACCGATCGCGTGCGCGAGAAGGCCGTCGGCGCGGAAGTCCTGAAATCGATCAAGCCCGGCCAGATGGTCGTCAAGATCGTCCACGACGAGCTGGTCGCCATGCTCGGCTCGGACGGCGAGGTGATCGACCTCAACGCCCCGGCGCCGGTCGTCATCATGATGGTCGGCCTGCAGGGCTCGGGCAAGACGACGACCTCCGGCAAGATCGCCAAGCGGCTCGCCGAGCGCCAGGGCAAGAAGGTCATGATGGCCTCGCTCGACACCCGCCGCCCGGCCGCCCAGGAGCAGCTCAAGCAGATCGGCGAGCAGACCGGCATCGCCACCCTGCCCATCGTGGCCGGGCAGTCGCCGGTCGACATCGCCAAGCGCGCCGTCCAGGCCGGCAGGCTCGGCGGCCACGACGTCGTGATCCTCGACACGGCCGGCCGCACCCATATCGACGAGCCGCTGATGATCGAGATGGCCGACATCCGCAAGGTGTCGGACCCGCACGAGATCCTGCTCGTCGCGGATTCGCTCACCGGCCAGGACGCCGTCAACCTCGCGCGCTCCTTCGACGAGCGGGTCGGCGTCACCGGCCTTGTGCTTACCCGTATGGACGGCGACGGCCGCGGCGGCGCCGCGCTGTCGATGCGCGCCGTCACCGGCAAGCCGGTCAAGCTGATCGGCACCGGCGAGAAGATGGACGCGCTGGAGGAATTTCATCCCAAGCGCATCGCCGACCGCATTCTCGGCATGGGCGACATCGTCTCCCTCGTGGAGAAGGCCGCCGAAACCATCGATGCGGAAAAGGCCGCGGCGATGGCCAAGAAGATGCAGTCGGGCAAGTTCGACCTGAACGATCTCGCCGATCAGTTGCGCCAGATGCAGAAAATGGGCGGCATGGGCGGCATCATGGGCATGATGCCCGGCATGGGCAAGATGAAGGACCAGATCGCGGCCGCCGGCCTCGACGACAAGATGTTCGGCCGCCAGCTCGCCATCATTTCCTCGATGACGAAAAAGGAACGCGCCAATCCCGACATCCTCAAGCACAGCCGCAAAAAACGCATCGCGGCCGGGTCGGGGACCAACGCCGCCGAGATCAACAAGCTCTTGAAGATGCACCGCCAGATGGCCGACATGATGAAGGCCATGGGCGGCAAGGGTAAGGGCGGCGGCGCCATGCGCGGCCTGATGGGCGGCATGGCCCAGAAGATGGGCCTTGGTGGCTTGGGCGGCGGCATGGGCGGCATGCCGGACCTGTCGAAGATGGATCCCAAGCAGCTCGAGCAACTGCAGAAACAGGCCGAGGCGGCCGGTCTCGGAGGCGGCCTGCCCGGCGGTGGCCTGCCGGGTCTGCCCGGCGCGCCGAAGCTGCCCGGACTTGGCACCGGCCTGCCCGGCCTGCCGAAAAAGAAATGAGCGGAGGAACGGCTTTGGCGGACACGTCCGACACCGAGAAGGCCCGCGCGATCCTGGCCGGCTACCGCGCCTCGATCGACAATATCGACGCCGCGCTCGTGCACATGCTGGCCGAGCGGTTTCGGTGCACCAAGGCCGTCGGCCATTTGAAAGCGACGCACGACTTGCCGCCGGCCGACCCCGCGCGCGAGGAGCGCCAGATCGCGCGCCTGCGCCAGCTCGCCGTCGACTCCCATCTCGACCCGGATTTCGCGGAGAAATTCCTCAATTTCATCATCCGCGAGGTGATCCGGCACCACGAAATGATTGCCCGTGAAAACGGTGCCGGGGATGCGCCCCGCGCCGGCGCGGACGGTTGACCCCAAATCCCGATCAGTGAGACCCTAGGAGACAAAAATGGCACTGAAGATCAGACTGGCCCGGGCGGGCTCGAAAAAGCGCCCCTACTATCATGTCGTCGTCGCCGACGTCCGCAGCCCGCGCGACGGCCGCTTCATCGAGGCGATCGGCTCGTGGAACCCGACGCTGCCCAAGGACGCCGAGCGCGTCAAGATCGACGAAGAGCGCGTCAAGCACTGGATCGCCCAGGGCGCCAAGCCGACCGATCGCGTGCTGCGCTTTCTCGACCAGGCTGGTCTTGCCAAGCGTCCGGCGCGCTCCAATCCCAAGAAGGCCGAACCGGGCAAAAAGGCCCAGGAGCGCCTGGCGCTGATCAAGCAGGCCGAGGAAGAGCTCGCCGCCAAGCTCGAGGAAGAAAAGGCCGCTGTGGCCGAGGCTGCCGAAGCGCCGGCAGAGGAAGCAGCGTCCTGATCGTTTCCGATCCGAAATGAAATGATCGACGGCGGGCCACGGTCCGCCGTTTTCTTTTTGAAGGCCCCAAAGCGCGGGCTTCTCACTCTTGGAGCGGGCCTGATCCCGCTCGCCAAGCCGGGTGCGGCAATTTTCCGCTGGACCGAAGAAGGGTCGATAGGGCAATCTGGTAGGACCAGATTGCCCGGCACCGTTCGGGCCGAACCCGTAGGCGGAGGAGCACACGGTGAATATCCAATCGACCGCGGCCGGAGACGCCGCCACGCCAATCGATCACGCACGGCTCGAGCGCCTGATGGAGGAAGCCGGCATCGACGTGCTCCTGGCCACCTCCAAGCACAATGTCCAATATCTGCTCGGCGGCTATCGCTACATCTTCTTCCATGCCATGGACGCGATCGGCCACAGCCGGTACCTGCCGGTCCTCGTCTACGAAAAGGGCCGGCCCGACCGCGCCGCCTATATCGGCAACAAGATGGAGGGCATGGAACAGCAGGTGAACCCGTTCTGGACGCCCACGGTCAAGACGACCTGCTGGGGCAGCGTCGATGCCGCGCATGAGGCGATCGCCCAGATCAAGGCGATCGGCCGTCATGGCGCCCGGGTCGGCATCGAACCGTCATTCCTGCCGTCCGACGCCTGGCTAGCGCTGACCGCCGGGCTCGAGGATGCGAGTTTCGTCGACGCGACGGGCATGCTGGAGCGCCTGCGCGCGGTCAAGACAGCGGCCGAACTCGACCTCTTGCGTACGGCGTCCGAACTGATCACCGATTCCATGCTGGCGGTGTTTTCCGGCCATGGCGAAGGGGCCGGCAAGGCCGAACTGGTCGATGCGCTGCGCCGCGAGGAGACCGCTCGCGGCCTCCAGTTCGAATATTGTCTGATCACCATCGGCTCCAGCCACAATCGCGCCGTGTCGCCGCAAAGCTGGCAGTCGGGCGAGGTGCTGTCGCTCGATTCAGGCGGCAATTATCGCGGTTATATCGGCGATCTGTGCCGCATGGGCGTTCTCGGCGACCCGGATGCGGAGCTGGAAGACCTGCTGGCCGAGGTCGACGCTGTCCAGCAGGCCGCGTTTTCGAAGATCAAGGCGGGCGCGACCGGAGCGGAGATGATCGCCCATGCCGAAAAGACGCTCAAAGCGCTGCCCAATGCCGCCTGCAACGACTTCTTCGCCCACGGCATGGGGCTGATCAGCCACGAGGCGCCGTTCCTGATGACCAACCATCCCGTCGCCTATGACGGCGTCGACGCCGACAGGCCGCTGGAAGCCGGCATGGTGATCTCGGTCGAGACCACCATGCTTCATCCGCGCCGTGGTTTCGTCAAGCTGGAAGACACGGTGGCCGTGACCGACAACGGCCACGAGCTGATCGGCGATCGCGGCCGCGGCTGGAATCGCGGACAGGCATAGGCCAGGCGATCAAAGCCGGATCATAGGCATTTGCACGCAATTTTGCCGGCAAAAAAATTTATCGCGAGCCCCGCCCTTCTCATCCGCGGAGAGGGGCGGGCGAGAAGAGCGGCTGCCCGACGACCAACTACGCCGCCTGCTTTTTCGGCTTGATCAGACCGCGCGCCACCAGCATCTCGGCGATCTGGACGGTGTTGAGCGCTGCGCCCTTGCGCAGATTGTCGGAGACGACCCACAGATTGAGGCCGTTGTCCAAGGTCGAATCCTCGCGGATGCGGGAAATATAGGCCGCGTCCTCGCCGGCTGATTCCAGCGGCGTGACGTAGCCGCCGTCCTCGCGCTTGTCGACGACCAGGCACCCCGGCGCCTCGCGCAGGATCTCGCGCGCCTCGTCGGCGGTGATCGGCTTTTCGAACTCGATATTGACCGCCTCCGAATGGCCGATGAAGACCGGCACGCGCACGCAGGTCGCCGTCAGCTTGATCTTCGCATCGAGCATCTTCTTGGTTTCGGCCACCATCTTCCATTCTTCCTTGGTGGAGCCGTCCTCCATGAAGACGTCGATATGCGGAATGACATTGAAGGCGATGCGCTTGGTGAACTTCTTCGCCTCGATCGGGTCGGCGACGAAGACGGCGCGCGTCTGCTCGAAGAGCTCGTCCATGCCTTCCTTGCCCGCGCCCGATACCGATTGGTAGGTCGATATCACCACGCGGCGGATGGTGGCCGCGTCGTGCAGCGGCTTCAGCGCGACGACGAGCTGGGCGGTCGAGCAATTGGGATTGGCGATGATGTTCTTCTTGGTGAAGCCTTCGATCGCATCGGCGTTCACCTCCGGCACGATCAGCGGCACGTCGGCGTCGTAGCGCCAGGCCGAGGAGTTGTCGATCACCACGCAACCCTGCTTGCCGATGCGCGGCGACCATTCCTTCGACACGCTGCCGCCGGCCGACATCAGGCAGATATCGGTGCCGGAAAAATCATAGCTGTCGAGCGCCTTCACCTTCAGCGTGCGGTCGCCGTAGGAAACCTCGGTGCCGACGGAGCGCCGCGAGGCGAGGGGCACGACCTCCTCGGCCGGAAAGCCGCGCTCCTCCAGAATATTGAGCATTTCGCGGCCGACATTGCCGGTGGCGCCGGCGACTGCAATCTTGAAACCCATTTCGGTCATCTCCTGTCACTCCCCTTTTCCTGGAATGTCCGCCGGCGGGCCAGGCGGCTTTCCCCGGCCGGACCCGGGGAGAGGGGGAGTAAGGCCGAGAAAATCAGACCGTTTTTGCGGTCGTTTTGGCTCGGGTTTTGAGGGTGGCGCAGCGCGCGCGCATGCCGCCGCCGGAGACAAATCCGGACGGATACCAACGAGACACTGCGAAAACACAGGCGGGCATGGTCTGCTCCACGAAACGCACCGCTTCTAGCGGTTCTGCGTAAAGAGTCAATTGCCTGCCGCTCGGACCGATCATGCGCAATGTGGTTCATCGCCTTCCTGTGAAAGGGCGCCGCCGTTGACTTCTTCCCTCCGGCACGGAAACTTGCACGGTGGATGAAAACGCCGGAAGGGCCGTCATGCGCGGCGAAGTTCTTTATTTCGATGACCAGCGCGGCATCGGTTTCATCAACGGCGATGACGGCAACCGCTATCATTTCGCCGGCCCGGACCTGGTCTCGGCGGCGGCACCGGGCAAGGGCGCCAAGGTCGAGTTCCTGACCGAGGGCAACCGCGCCCGCGACGTGATGGCTCTCGGCGGCGCGCGCCAAAAACCTGCCGGGACCGAGACGGAGCCTTCCGCCACCGCGCCGTCGCGGCTTGCCGGAAGCAAAACGCACGGCCGGCGCTCGCTTTTCGGCCATTTCCTCGATTGCGTGACGGTCTCCTATGCCAGATTGGGGGCACGCGCGCCGCGTCGGGAGTTTTGGGGATTTTTCCTGTTCGGCTTCATCGTCATGGTGGCGGCGATTTTTGCCGGCCTGATCGCCGATGGCGTGGCCGGCAATCTGGATCGCGAGGAACCGGTGCTCGCGCTCGGCCTGACCGGCATTCTGGTGCTGGCGCTGGCGCTGCCCTCGATCGCGGTCACGATCCGCCGGCTGCACGATATCGGCCTGTCGGGATGGTTCATCCTGCTCGGTTTCGTGCCCACGGTGGGCAATCTGATCATCCTCGTCTTCGCGCTGACCCCGTCGCAGAAATCCGAAAACAAATGGGGACCGCCCCCGTTTGGGTGACGGTCCCGCACCGGCAAACGATCGGACTCAGGCCGACAGAGCCAGATATTTGGCCGTGATCGCGTCGCCCATCTCCGCGGTGGAGAGCTGGGTCTTGCCGTTCGACATGATGTCGGCGGTGCGCATCCCGTCCTCCAAAACACCGGCGATCGCCGCTTCGAGCCGATCCGCTTCGGCGACCATGTTGAAGGAATAGCGCAGGCACATCGCGAACGAGGCGATCATCGCGATCGGGTTGGCGAGCCCCTTGCCGGCGATGTCGGGCGCGGAGCCGTGTACCGGCTCGTACAGCGCCTTGCGCGCGCCGGACTTGGGATCGGGGGCGCCGAGCGAGGCCGACGGCAACATGCCGAGCGATCCCGTCAGCATCGCCGCGACATCCGACAGCATGTCGCCGAACAGGTTGTCGGTGACGATCACGTCGAACTGCTTGGGCCAGCGCACCAGCTGCATGCCGCCGGCATCGGCCAGCATATGGGTCAGCTCGACATCGGCATAGTGCGCCTGGTGGGTCGCCGCCACGACCTCCTTCCACAGCACGCCGGATTTCATCACATTGTGCTTTTCCATCGAGCACACCTTGTTGGCGCGGGTGCGCGCCAGCTCGAAGGCGACGCCGGAAATGCGCTCGATCTCGAACGTATCGTAGACCTGGGTGTCGATGCCGCGCTTCTGGCCGTTGCCGAGGTCGATGATCTCCTTGGGTTCGCCGAAATAGACGCCGCCGGTCAGCTCGCGCACGATCAGAATATCGAGCCCTTCGACAACCTCCTGCTTGAGCGAGGAGGAGGCGGCCAGCGCCGGATAGCAGATCGCCGGACGCAGATTGGCGAACAGCTCCATCTCCTTTCTGAGCCGCAGCAGGCCGGCCTCCGGCCGCACCTCGTAGGCGACGCCGTCCCATTTCGGTCCGCCGACCGCGCCGAACAGCACCGCGTCGGCGGCCAGGGCCTTTTGCATATCCTCATCCGAGATCGCCTGGCCGTGCGCGTCGTAGGCCGCGCCGCCGACCAGCCCCTCCTGAACCGTGAAACCGGCGGACTGGGTGTCGTTCAACACCGCAATCAGCTTGCGCACCTCCGCCATCGCCTCGGGGCCGATACCGTCGCCGGGAAGAAGCAGAAGGTTGCGCGTCACCATGGAAAATCCTTTCGAAAAAGGCGGGAATCCGCCGCCGAGTGAGGTGGAAATGAGGTCGATTTCGGAGTCGCGACACTAGCTATCCGTCAGACGCCGATTGCGCAAGTCGCGCGCCGGCGGGTCAGCCCGCAGTCCCGCGCCGCAAGGCCGTCACCTCGATCTCGATTTTCATCTCCGGCTCGTTGAGCTGGCACACGACCATGGTCGCCGCCGGCCTTATTGCGCCGAAAACTTTCCCGAGGATCGGAAACACCGTTGGCACGAAGGCGCGGTCGGTCACATAATAATGCGCCCGCACCACGTCGGCGAGGTCGAAGCCGGCTTCGGCCAGCGCGGCGGCGATCGTGGCAAGGCAGTTGCGCGTCTGCGCCTCGATCGTCTCCGGCATCGTCATGGTGGCGTAATCGTAGCCGGTCGTGCCGGACACGAAGCACCAGTCGCCCTGGACGACCGCGCGCGAATAGCCGGCAATTTTCTCGAAGGGGGAACCGGTGGAGATAAGGCGTCTCGTCATATCGTGCCTCCTGCCTTCTTCAGCCGTTCCCCCACCGCCGGGTCGGGCTGCGGCCTGGAAAGGTCGACATGATGTTTCGCATCGCGCGGCGGCAACACGACGCTGTTGAAGGGTTCGGCCACCACGCCGCCGAAACGCGCTTCGTGCACCACGACCCGGCGTTTGCGGATAAGGCAGATCACCAGGATCGCGCGATCGTCGTAGCGAGACGGATCGTCGGCGAAACCCCAGGTCAGGCCGCCGGACAGAGACGCATTGCCGAAGACGAGGCGCCGGCCGGTCCCGTCTTCGGCTGTGGCCAGGCAATCCCGGCAGAAATACCAGGGATAGCGCGCGAAAGCCCGCTGGACCTTTCCGCAACCGGGACAGAAATGATCGTCCATGCTCATCGGGCGCGACCCGGCCGGATATCGGCTCGATCGACACTCACAGATCGTCCGGCACCAAAGCGGCGATCGCGGCCGGCCACTGATCGCGCGCCGGCCAGAAGCGCGGCGTCGGTTCGGCCTGCTGCTGGGCGAAATACAGGGCGCGGTTTTCGACGTCGACGACAACGAACGTGTCCTGGGCACCGCAGGCATGCGGCACGCAGCCGCGCGCCGTCAAAACACCGCCATCGGTGATTTCGGGCTCGCTCGCGGTGCCGAGCCCGGCCGCGACTGAAAACAGCTCGTCCCCGAGCAGCGCCTGCGCCGTCTCGTAGAGCCCGGCATTGCGGAAAAGCTCGATCGGATGGCTGACCGTCGCCGGATCGAAGCTCGACCAGTCGCTGCCCTGCTGCGGCGCGTAGGACAGCACACCCGCCGTCTCGAACCCGCCATCGGGAACCCAGGAGCGGATCGTGGTCTGCTCGCCGGGCCTCAGATAGGGCATGAAATAGATACGCTCGTCCGTCACCGCCGGCGGCGGCGCGCCGCATTCCTCGCCGACGATCTCGGTTTCCAAGGCGCCGGTCTCGGCCTTCCACACCATGATCGTGTAGGGGCCGCAGGCATTGCCGCCATTGCCCGCCGACAGCAACGCGATCTCGACGCCGCGCACGGTGACGACCCGGTCGAAGCCGATAAAATAGTCGCGATGCAGCTCGCGCCCCTCGTAAGCCACCACCCGCTCGTAATCCTGACGGGCGATCGTCAGGTCACCGCCCTGGAAGGAATAGCGCTGGACCTCTTCGTCCTCGGCCCGCGCCGCGCCGGCGGCGAGGAGAGCGACGAGGACGAGAACGGGAATGCGGGACAAAATCGACATGGTCGCTCCGGATCGCTTGGGCCGGAGCGCGGACAAAAGGCGCGGTCGGCCGGTCTGCGATGCAGATTAACGGCAAAACCGCTTGGCGCGAAACCGTCACGGCGGCCCGGCCGGAAATTTTTCCGCGCCTGCCGGGCGCGGCCGGTCAGACCACGATGCGCCCGACGATGCGACGCACGATCGGAGCCACCACCAGCACCGCGGGAAAGGCCAGCGCCCAGGACGGCAGCCAGGCCGAAAGCCAGTAGAAAAGAAACGCAGCGTCGACGCCGCGCGCGATCGCCGTCGACAGGCCCGAGACGATGAATGACATCAGGCCCGACAAAAGCAGACCGAACACGATCGGCTCCAGCCGCCGAGGCACGAAGGGACGCATGAAACCCGCTTCGGCCGCTCAGGCCCAGGGGCGGGCGGTGGCGGCCTTTTCTTCGTAGGCGGCGATCGCCGGCGCCTTTTCCATGGTCAGGCCGATATCGTCGAGCCCGTTGAGCAGGCAATGGCGGCGGAATTCGTCGAGATCGAAGGCGATCACACCGCCGTCCGGGCCGCGGATCTCCTTGGCTTCCAGATCGACGGTGACGGTCGCGTTGGCGCCGCGGCTGGCATCGTCCATCAGCTTGTCGAGCTCTTGCTGGCTGACCTTGATCGGCAAGACGCCGTTCTTGAAGCAGTTATTGTAGAAAATATCGGCAAACGAGGTCGAGATCACGCAGCGAATACCGAAATCCAGCAGCGCCCAGGGCGCATGCTCGCGGCTCGATCCGCAGCCGAAATTGTCTCCCGCCACCAGGATCTGCGCCTTGCGGTAGGCCGGCTTGTTGAGCACGAAATCCGGATTTTCCGACCCGTCCTCGTTGTAGCGCATCTCCGCGAACAGGCCGGTGCCGAGACCGGTGCGCTTGATCGTCTTGAGATAGTCCTTGGGGATGATCATGTCGGTGTCGACATTGACGATCGGCAAGGGGGCTGCGACGCCGGTTAAGGTGGTGAACTTGTCCATTCCGCGGGCCTGTCGGTTGATCGGAAATTCTGTCGGCTCCGCTTTATACGGATCGCGCGCGCAAATCAAAGGGCGACCGGGCGCGACGGCGGGGCCTTGCGGTCCCGCCGCTCCTTGCACGCAGCTAGGCCTGGGTCGTGCGGCGCAGCGCCATGACGCCGGTTTCCGTGCCGGTCAGCCGGCGCGAACGGCCATCCTCGCCGACGATCATGGTGATCCGGCGCCGCTCCGAGGAGAACAGCTCCGACGTCACCACGTCGACCGGCGGGTCGAAGGCGATGGTGGCCCGCCACAGGCCAGGTTTGATGGTCTCCGAAAGTCCGAAGACCCGCCCCTGCGCGGGCTTGCCGTTGAAATGGCCCTCGACCCGGTCGCCGACGGCGAAGGGGGCGCCGGCGGCAGCGCTGGCCGGCGCGGACGCGGTGGCGGCAAGCGTGTTCCAGTCGCGCGCGCCGTTCTGGCGGGCGACGAGCTCGAGCGCCTTGCCGTGCGAGACGGCGATGCCGTCTGCCGCCAGCGCCGCGCGTAACCGCTTGGCATGGGTCTTGTAGTCGGTGGATGGTGTCATCACCGTTCGCTCCTATCGCTTTGCGAGCGGCATTCTGCTCACGGGAGCCCGCATTGCCGTTTCGGCCGCCACATCGACAGGGAAACGATAAGATCGTCGGAAGCTTCACCATGGCTTGCGCCGCGGGCGGCAGGGGCTTCCGGCCCTTGCGAGCCGCTCAGATAGGCATGCGGACCGGCCGCGTCAATATGCAGCATGCCGCGCACCGGAACTGGAGCGCCGGACAGCGACCGGACCGTCAGATCACGTTGAGTTCGCGGAACGGCCGGCCGGCGGCGATGCGTTCGTAGCCGAAGGCGGAACAATCGACCGTGCGGTAGCCACCGTGAACCAGGAATTCCGCCAGCGCCTTGCCGACGGCCGGCGCCTGCTGCAGGCCATGGCCGGAAAAGCCGTTGGCGAACACGAAATTGCCGACCTCGGGATGCGGGCCGATGACGGCGTTCTGGTCGAGCGTGTTGTAGTCGTAGTGCCCGGCCCAGGCGCGCTGCAGCTTGATCGCCTCGAAGGCGGGGATGCGGGTGGCGAGCGCCGGCCAGATCGTCGCCTCGAACAGCGTCCAGTCGGGATCGAAATCGGCCGGATCGGCAGGTCCGTCATTGGCCGCATCCTCGGCGCCGCCGGTGATGAAGACCGAGCCTTCCGGCCGGACATATATACCGCAGGGATCGACGATCAGCGGCATGTCGTCGAAACGTTCGCGCGCCTCGAACACGAACACCGTGCGCTTGCGCGGCTCGACCGGCAGCGCCAGCCCGGCCATGGCCGCCACCGCGCCGGCATTGGGCCCGGCCGCGTTGATCACGGCGCCCGCGCCGATCCGTTCGCCCGTGTCGAGCGTAACGGTTTCGACCCGGTTGCCGGTGCGCTCCAGCCCGGTCGCCGACACGGGCAGAAAATCGACCGCGCGCCCGCGCAATGCCTTGCGAAACAGCATCAAAAGCGCATGCGCGTCGAACCAGCCCTCGCCCGTTTGCCCATAGGCGCCGGCCGCGACACCTTCGGTCGACAGCCAGGCGAAACGCCGCTTCAGGGCAGCCGCGTCCTCGAGCAGGATGTCGCCGCCCTCGGCCCGTTGCACCGCATGGTTGGCGGCAAGGATCGGCCGCCCCGCCTCCGAGGCCAGGATCAGGTAGCCTTTTTCGCGCAGGCCGATATCGGCCTGCGGCCCGAACACGTCCGTCAGCCGGCGGAACAACTCGAGGGTGAAGCGCGACAGGCGGATATTTTCGGGGATCGAGAATTGCTGGCGGATCGAGGCGCAGGACAGGGTGGTCGCGGCGGTGGCGAATTGCGGATCGCGCTCGAGGAGCGCGATCGACCCCGAAAACCCCTCCTCGCGCAGATACCAGGCGATCGAACTGCCGACGATCGCGCCGCCGATGATGACGATGTCGTAGGTCTTCACCCTGTCCTCCCCGGCTTGGACCCGGTGCGCCGCCTGACGGCGCGCCGTCCCGCATCAGACAGATTCCGCGCCCACTTGCAAGCCGGCCGTCGCGGCGGCATGAAGGAGCCATGCACACAGCCACGCCGCCGCCGCTTCGCTCCGTCCTCTATGTTCCCGCCGCCAACGACAAGGCGCTCGCCAAGGTCGCCGGGCTTGCCTGCGACGCGGTGATCGTCGACCTCGAGGACGCCGTCGCGCCGGAGGAAAAGACCGTCGCGCGCGAACGCATGGTGCGGTTTTTCGCCGGCCGCGCGCGCGGCGGTCGGCCGGTCGCGGTGCGGATCAACGCGCTCGCCAGCGAATGGGGCGCCGACGATCTGGAGGCCGCGCGCGCTTGCCGGCCGGATGCGATCCTGTTGCCGAAGGTCGAGACGCCGCGCGACGTGCTGGAGGCCAATGACCGTCTCGACCGGGCCGAGGCCGCGCCCGACCTGGCATTGTGGGCGATGGTGGAAACGCCGCGCGCGATCCTCAATCTCGGCGCCATCGCCGAGCTCGGCCGCGACCGCGGCGCCCGGCTTGCCTGTCTGGTCGCCGGCACCAACGACCTCGTCAAGGAAACCGGCGTCGCCATGACCGCCGACCGGCAATGGCTGCTCGCCTGGCTGCAGCAGATCGTGCTCGCCGCGCGCGCCGGCGGCCTTGTTGCGCTGGACGGGGTCAGCAACGATTTCCGCGATCTCGACGCCCTGGCGCACGAATGCCGTCAGGGCGCGGCGATGGGCTTCGACGGCAAGACGCTGATCCATCCGGCCCAGATCGGGCCGGCCGAGATCGCCTTTTCGCCTTCGGCGCAAGAAATCGCCCAGGCCGAACGGATCGTCGCCGCCTTCGCCGCGCCTGGCAACGAGAACAAGGGCGTGCTGTCGATCGACGGCCGCATGACCGAGCGGCTGCATCTCGACCAGGCCAGACGGCTTCTGGCCAAGGCGGGCCGGCGGACCGGAGAGGAAACCGCATGAAACTCTATCGCTATCTCACCGGGCCGGACGACGCCGCCTTCTGCCACAAGGTGACGGCGGCGCTGAACAAGGGCTGGCGGCTGCACGGCTCGCCCGCTTACGCCTTCGACGCCGCCAGCGGAACGATGCGCTGCGGCCAGGCGGTGGTGAAGGAGGTCGACGGCCTCGACTACGAGCCCGGCATCAAGCTCGGGGAGTATTGAACGGGCGCCCGTGGGCCATGGACCGCGTCACGCCACGCTTTCCTCGATCTTTTCCATGTCCTCGTCGGACAGGCCGAAATGGTGGCCGAGTTCGTGGATCAGCACATGGGTGACTATGTCGCCCAGCGTTTCCTCGTTTTCGGCCCAATAATCGAGAATGGCGCGCCGGTAGAGCGTGATGCGGTTCGGGCCTTCGCCGGTTGCCGGGTTCCAGCGCTCGGCGATGCCGCGGCCCTCGAACAGGCCGAGCAGGTCGAACGGGGTTTCCAGCGACAAATCGTCCATGATCTCCTCGGTCGGAAACTCGGCGATCTGAATGACGATCTCGCCGGTCAGCGCGCGAAAGTCCGCCGGCAGATGCGCATAGGCTTCCAGCGCCAGGATTTCCATCTCGTCCATCGACGGGGAGAGTTGATCGTGCCAGGCGCGGGTCTGGTAGATGCGGGCCATGCTTTTGTCCTTTGGCCGCCATATAGCCTTTTGTTTCCGGCCTTGCGAGGGGCGCCGTGGCGCGGGATCGGCGGAGGCGGGCCCCGATCGGCGGCCCGACGCGGAATAAATTCTTATCGGCCCTGCTTGACTCTTGGGGCAGGCTCTGGAATCCATAAGAACATAACAGGAACAAAATAGTTTTGGAGCGACTGTCATGGCCAAGCCCGCCATGGCGCGGGAGACTGTTGTCGCTTTGCGTCGGCAAATCGCGCGGATCGAGGGCAGCCTGCCCGAAAGGCTGGCGCAAGCCGGCGGCGACGATGGTCTGGTTCTTCGTCACGGCCCCGCCGCCAGACGTGAACCCGGTTTCGGAACCGGTTTTTTGCCGACCGGCGCCGCGAGCTTCGATGCCGCCCTGGGCGCCGGCCTGCCGCCAGCCGCCCTTGTCGAGATCCACGGCCGGCAGACCCGCGATGCCGGCGCGGTGGCGGGGTTTGCCCTGTGTCTTGCCGCGCTGGTGCGCAGGAGCGCACCGGCGCGGCCGGACAATGCTTTGTGCTGGATCGGCACGGCCGAGATTTTTCGCGAGGCCGGGTTTCCCTATGCGCCCGGCCTGAGCCGGTTTTGCGGCCTGCCGGCCGGCGCTCTCTTCCTGTGCGCGCCGAACGAGACCGGGGACGCGCTGTGGATCGCCGAGCAGGCCGCTCGCCAGCGGGCTTTCGCCGCGATCGTGCTGGAACTGCGCGGCAATCCGGCCCGCCTCGATCTGACCGCCACCCGGCGCCTGCACCGCCGGGCCCAGGAGGCTGGGCGGTCGGTTTTCCTGATCCGCGAGGCCGGAACCGCCGAGCCGACGGCCGCCCCGGTCCGGATCGCGGTCTCGCCCGCCCCCGCCGCCCGGCGCTCGACCGTTTCCGGCCCCGTGGCGGCCTCGATCGGCCATCCCGCCTTCGCCGTCACCGTCACCAAAAGCCGCGCCGCCCCGGCCGGGCGGCTCGTTCTGGAGTGGAACCCCGATGCATCCAGCTTCTGCGAAATCCGGCCAGAGGATTCTGGCGCTCTGGTTGCCGCATCTGGCCACCGACCGGATTCTTCGGCAGCGCGAGGGGCGGTCGTGGCGTTGCGGCCCGCCGTCGCGGCGCCCGCCGCTCCTGGTCAGCCGTCGCGAGAACAACGCCCAGCGCATCGCCGCGCTCGACGAGCGCGCTGAGGCGCTTGGCCTGAAACCCGGCCTCGGCATCGCCGACGCGCGCGCCATGCACCCCGATGTCGAGATCGTCGACGCCCAGCCGCAAGCCGACCGCCGCCTGCTGGAAAGCCTTGCCGACTGGTGCGACCGCTACACGCCGCTCGTCGCCCTGGACGGAAGCGACGGGCTGTTTCTCGACATCACCGGCTGTGCCCATCTTTTCGGCAATGAAAAACGCATGCTGGATGACATTCTGTCCCGGCTTTTCCATCAGGGGTTCGACGCCCGCGCCGGGCTCGGCGCCAGCCCCGGCATCGCCTGGGCGGCGGCACGGTTCCTGAGCCCGGCGATCGTCCCGCCGGGTGAGGAGGCCGAAACCCTGGCGCCGCTGCCGCTCGCCGCGCTGCGCATCGCGCCGGCCGTCCGCGCCGGCCTGGAAAGCGTCGGGCTGAAGACGGCGGGCGCGATCATGGCGGCTCCGCGGGCGCCGCTGGCGCGCCGTTTCGGCGCCGCACTGCTGACCCGGCTCGACCAGGCGCTGGACCGGGCCGAGGAAGCGATCACGCCGCGCCTGCCCGTGCCGCCGCTGTCGGTCGAGCGGCATCTGGCCGAACCGGTCGTGCTGGCCGACGATATCGAGCGGCTCGTCGGCTTGCTCGCCGCATCGCTGCGCGCCGAGCTCGAACGGCGCGGGGAGGGCGCGCATGTGCTGCAGCTTGCCCTGTTCCGGGTCGACGGCGCCATGCAGCGTCTCGCCGTCGGCGCCGCGCGGCCGCTGCGCGATCCGGCCCTGATCGAGCGCCTGTTCCGCGAAAGGCTCGCCGCGTTCGAGGACCGGCTCGATGCCGGCTGCGGCTTCGAGCTGGTCCGGCTTTCGGTCTTGAAGGCCGCGCCCTTCGCGCTCGAGCAGACCGACCTTGCCGGCGCGAGCACGGCGGCCGGGGAGGATCTGGCGCTTTTTACCGACCGGGTCCGCGCCCGGCTCGGCGAAACGGCGCTGCTGCGGCCGGTTCTCGTCGAAAGCCACCGTCCCGAACGCGCCGCCGCCTTTGTCGCCGCCGAAATGCCGGAAGGTCGGGACGGCAGGGCGCGGCCCGACAACTCCGTTCCCGATCCGGCCGGGACGGTGGACATGGCGGACCGGCCGATCCGGCTTTTTCGGCATCCCGAGCCGGTCGATGTGGTCGCCGCCGAGGTGCCCGAAGGGCCGCCGCTGCGGTTTCGCTGGCGCCGCGCCGTCCACCGTGTCGCCCGGGCCGAAGGGCCCGAGCGGATCGCCGCCGAATGGTGGCGCGATCCGCAAGATATGCCCACCCGCGACTATTTCCGCGTCGAGGACGATGACGGGCGCCGCTACTGGCTTTTCCGACAGGGTTTTTACGGTGCCGCCGAACCCATGCCGCGCTGGTTCATGCACGGGGTTTTTGCATGAAATCCACCGCCCCGGCCTATGCCGAATTCGCCGTGCAATCGAATTTCTCCTTCCTGCGCGGCGCCTCGAAGCCGGAGGAACTGGTGGTGACGGCGAAGCATCTCGGCCATGACGCCATCGGGCTTGCCGACCGCAACACGGTGGCCGGCGTCGTGCGCGCCTGGAGCCAGTCGAAACATATCAAGCAAACGGCGACGACCGGGCCGGGTAAACTTGCCTACCATCCCGGGTGCCGGCTGGTGTTCGCCGACACGACGCCGGATGTGCTTGCCTATCCGCAGGACCGCCGCGGCTGGGGCCATCTGTGCCGCCTGCTGAGCGAGGCCAATATGCGCGCCGAAAGCGAAAAGGGGGCGCCGCGGATCTATCGCGACGACTTGCTTTGCTGGGGCGAGCGCATCTCGCTCGCCCTGATACCAAGGCTCGCCGGCGGCGAAACGGACGAGCTGGAGCTCCTGCGCTGTCTGCGCGACCGGTTCGGCACCGCCGTCCGGCTCGCCGTCGCGCCGACCTATGGCGGCAATGACCGGTTCCGCATCGAGCAGGCGGCGGCGCTGGCCGCCGCGGCCGGCGTGCCGCTGATGGCGATCAACGACGTGCTGTATCATATCCCCGACCGGCGGCCGCTGCAGGACGTGCTGACGGCGATCCGCCTCAACACGACGGTGGCGGAGGCCGGCTACGCGCTCGCCGCCCATGCCGAGCGTCATCTGAAGCCGGCGGCGGAAATGGCGCGGCTGTTCCGGGGTTTTCCCGAAGCGCTCGCCGAAACCGTCAACTTCGCCGAAGGCCTCGCCTTCTCGCTCGGTGAGCTGAGCCACAACTATCCCGACGAGACCACGACACCCGGCCTCGACCCCCAGGCCGAACTGGAAAGCCTCACCTGGCAGGGCGCGCGCAACCGCTACCCGCAGGGCCTTCCCGACGGGGTGGCGCAAAAAATCCGCCACGAATTGGAGATCGTCGCGCAGAAGGATTATGCGCGCTACTTCCTCACCGTGCGCGACATCGTCGCGCATGCCCGCGCCGAAAAGGGCATTTTGTGCCAGGGGCGGGGTTCGGCGGCCAATTCCGTCATCTGTTTCTGCCTGGGCATCACCGAGGTCGACCCGGTTTTGATGATGGACGGTCTTTTCGAGCGCTTCATCTCCACCGAACGGGACGAACCGCCCGACATCGACGTCGATTTCGAGCATGAGCGGCGTGACGAGGTCATCGCCTATATCTACCGGAAATACAGCCACACCCGCACCGCGCTCGCCGCCTCGGTCGTGACCTATCGCGGCCGTTCGGCGATGCGCGAGGTCGCCAGGGCGATGGGCCTGTCCGACGATGTGCAGTCGGCCCTTTCCGGTTCGATCTGGGGCTGGTCGTCCTCCCGGCTCGGCGCGCGCGAGGCCAGGGCCGGCGGACTGGCGGAAGGCGATCCGACGACGCGCCATGTCATGCAGCGCGCCAATGAGATCATCGGGTTCCCGCGCCACCTCTCCCAGCATGTCGGCGGTTTTGTCATCACCCGCGACCGGCTCGACGAGATCGTGCCGATCGTCAAGACGGCGATGGAGGAGCGCAAGATGGTCGAATGGGACAAGGACGACCTCGACGCCGTCGGGCTGATCAAGGTCGACGTTCTGGCGCTCGGCATGCTGTCGTGCCTGCGCCGCGCCTTCGACCTGCTCGAGGACCATTATCGCGAACGCGACCGGTTCGGCCGCAGGCTGACGCTGGCGACGCTGCCAAAGGAGGATGCGCGCGTCTACGACATGATCTGCCGGGCCGACACGCTCGGCGTTTTCCAGATCGAGAGCCGCGCCCAGATGTCGATGCTGCCGCGGCTCAAGCCGCGCGAGTTCTACGACCTGGTGATCGAGGTGGCGATCGTGCGCCCCGGCCCGATCCAGGGCGACATGGTGCATCCTTATCTGCGCCGCCGCGAGGGCAAGGAGCCGGTCGACTATCCGAGCCCGCAAATGCGCCGCATCCTGAAAAAAACGCTCGGCGTGCCGCTGTTTCAGGAACAGGCGATGAAGATCGCCATCGACGCCGGCGGGTTTTCGCCCAGCGAGGCCGACCGGCTGCGCCGCGCCATGGCGACCTTCCGGCGCAATGGCACCATCCACGATTACAAGGACAGGCTGATTTCGGGCATGGTCAGCCGGGGCTACCGGCAGGATTTTGCCGAACGCTGTTTCAAACAGATCGAGGGGTTCGGCGATTACGGTTTTCCCGAAAGCCACGCCGCCGCCTTCGCGCTGCTGGTCTATGCCTCGTGCTGGTTCAAGACCTTCTACCCGGACGTCTTTTGCGCCGCGATCCTGAATTCGCAGCCGATGGGATTTTACCCCCCGGCCCAGCTCGTGCGCGACGCGCGCGAACACGGCATCGAGATCCGGCCGGTCGACATCAATGCCTCCGACTGGGAGTCGACCCTGGAAAAGGCGCCCTTCGATCCCGCCCTGATCGTCGCCCGGCATACGGAAATGGCCGGCGTCATCAAGAGCCGCCACGCGGTGCGGCTCGGTTTCAGCCGCGTAAAGGGGCTGGCCGAGGCGGCGATGCGGCAACTGGTGGACAAGCGGGGGGCGGGTTACGATTCCCTGCGCGACCTCTGGCTGCGGTCCGGCCTGCCCGCCGGCGTGATCGCCCGGCTGGCCGAGGCCGACGCCTTCGGCTCGCTCGGCCTTACCCGCCGCGATGCGCTGTGGGCGGCCAAGGCGCTCGACGACAAGAGCGCCGCCGAGCGCCTGCCGCTGTTCGACCGGTCCGTGCCGCGACTGCGCGACCGGGAGCCCGACATCGCGCTGCCGCCGATGCCGCCCGGCCAGCATATCGTGCACGACTACCGCACCCTAAGCCTGTCTTTGAAGGGGCACCCGCTCCAGTTCCTGCGCGCGCGCCTTGCGGCCGAGGGCGGCCTGCCCGCCATTCGACTTTCCACCGTGGCGAACGGAGCGCGCGTCAGCGTGGCCGGCCTCGCCTTGGTGCGCCAGCGCCCGGGCAAGGGCAACGTCATCTTCATCACCCTGGAGGACGAAGGCGCGATCGCCAATATCATCGTCTGGCCAAGGGTTTTTGAGCGTTACCGCCCGGTGGTGCTCGGCGCCCGGTTGATGCGGGTGCGCGGACGGCTGCAAGCGGCCTCCGGCGTCATTCACGTGGTCGCGGAAACCCTGGAGGACCTGACACCGTGGCTGGGCGCGCTGATGGCGGACGAGGCGCCCACGACATCGCATGGCAATGGCCCGCGAGCCCTGCCGCTGCCGGACCGCGCCCCTGCCGCCATCCTCAACGACAAGGATCTGGCCGAACGGACCGGCAAGGTGATGCCGAAAGGCCGCAACTTTCATTAAAGCGGTTGCAGGCGAGGTGGAAGCCGGGTCGCCGTTCGCAAACCCGCCAAAACAATGAATTGGAGCCGATCTGCGATTTCGTGAAAGGCCGAACGGCTCTGAAGCCGCACAACCCGCATCGCGACCGCGCCATCGCTATCCAGGCCGGCAGCTCCGGCCGGACCTATTTCCGCCGTGCCGGCGGCCGCGGTCGCGCGCCGTCATCCCCGATCCGGCGCGCCTCCGACGGCAGCATGATCGGAATGCCGTCACGCACCGGATAGGCGAGCTCGGCCGCCTTGGAGACCAGTTCGCACCGCTCCGCGTCGAAGGTCAGCGGCCCCTTCGTCAGGGGGCAGGCCAGAAGCTCGAGAAGCTTGCGGTCGATGGTCGCGGACGATTGTCGCGACCCGATCGGGTTTTCGTCCTCGCCCGCCATCGTCATTGCAGTCCCGTGCCGGCGTCGTCATTGTTGCGGGCCAGAAGCATTTCGGTGATCGCGACCAGCGTCTCCGCCCGTGTCCTCAGGTCGGGGGCTTCAAGAAGCGCCTGTTTCTCGCTCGCCCCGTAAGGCGACATCATCGACAGCGCGTTCACCAGCGTCGCGTTTTCGGCCCGGCTGACGCTGTCCCAGTCCGCCTCGAGCCCGTTGGCGTCGAGATAGGCCTTGAAGGTCTTCAGCAATGCCTTGCGGTCGACCTCCTCGGTTCCCGAGGCCTCGTCGAGATCGCCGCCGAAAGGCGTGATACGGCAACTGCGGAACGCGCCCGAACCGGCGATCTCCTGCAAAACGCGAAAGCGCGCCACGCCCTGCAGCGACACCAGATAACGCCCGTCGCCGGTCTCCGCGAACGAGGTGATCCGCCCGAGACAGCCCACCTGGCACAGTTCGGGCTCGCCATCGGTTCGCAAGGAACCGTCCAGCCGCGGCTGGATCATCCCGATCACGCGGTCCCCGGCCAGCACCGCGTCCACCATTTGCAGATAGCGCGGCTCGAAAATGTTCAGCGGCAACCGCCCGCCGGGCAAAAGCAACGCGGCGGTCAGCGGAAACACCGGCACCGTGGTCGGCAGGTCCTCAAGCTTGAGATAATGCGCGTTTCCCGCCTGCAATCCGTCGCCTCCTGACAGTCTGATGCCACTCAACATAGGGCAAAAAAGACGCGCCGCCATGCCCGGCGCCGGGCAGGACCGGCCCTGGGGTTTGGCGCCGCGCCGGCACGGCGCCCTTTGCCGCGGCGCGGTCAGGAAAACAACAGCGAGGAAAGCTTGCGGCGCGCCGAAAGGGTCGCCTCGTCGGTCGGCCCCCAGGCCTCGAAAAACGTCAGCAATTGCGCGCGCGCGCCATCGTCGCGCCATTCGCGATTGCGGCGCACGATATGAAGCAGACTGTCGGCCGCCGCCTCGCGCGCGCCGGACGCGTTCTGGATCAAGGCGAGGTCGAAGCGGGCGTCGTGATCGTCGGGATCGGCTTCGAGCCGGCGCTGCAGCTCCTGCGGGTCGCCGAGCGCGCTGGTCTCCTCGGCCAGCGACAGGCGCGCGCGCACGCCGGCAATCTCGGCATCGTCGCTGTCGGGCGCAACCTGCTCCAACAGCGCCCGCGCGCCGTCGAGATCGCCGCGATCGAGGCTGAGCCCGGCCAGGCCGGCGATCGCGGTCGGATGTCCGGCCTCCTCAGCCAGCACGGCGCTGTAGATTTGCGCCGCCAGTTCCTGGTCGCCGGCCTCTTTCGCGGCACTGGCCTGCTCCAGCGCCGCCTCCAACGCCGACTGTTTCGGATCGCCGCCCAGGCGCTGGATGAAATCCTGCACCTGGCTCTCGGGCACCGCGCCCATGAAACCGTCGACCGGCTGGCCGTCGCGAAACGCGATCACCGCCGGAATCGACTGCACGCCGAGCTGGCCGGCGATCGCCGGATGCTCGTCAATATTCATCTTGACCAGCTTGACGGCGCCGCCCGCGGCGCGGACCGCCTTTTCCAGGATCGGTGTCAACTGCTTGCACGGGCCGCACCAGGGTGCCCAGAAATCCACCAGCACCGGCTGGTTGCGCGATTCCTGGATGACGTCCTTGGTAAACTCGGCCGTGCTCGTATCGCGGATCAGCTCGCCGGCCGGGCCTGCGCCCGCATTCGGCGCGCCGAACGAGATCTCGGGGGCGTAGTCGCCCTGCGATGCGGCAAACGGGTTGTCCTTCACGCTCATCCTCGTGTCTTTCATTCGCTTCGTTGCCAAATTATGTGGCTATTGGCCGGTCACGTTCAAGATCGCCGGCTGGTGGCCGATCGCGTCGAGAAAGCGCACAAGGTCGTCTTTCGCGATCTGCGTCGTGGCATCATTGGTCAGCGGGTGACAATTGACAAGCTCGTGGCGCATCAGCCCGGCGTCGAGCACCAGCGTGACCTGGTTGTCGACATCGTTGATGAGCCCGAAAACCGTCACCGAGCCGGGTTCCACGCCCAGCAGCCGCATCAGCGCATCGGCGCTGCCGAACGACACCCGGCCGGAGGCGCCGATCAGCCGATGGATCGATTTCAGATCGACCGTCGCCTCCTCCTCGACCGTGACCAGAAAATAGCGGCCTTTCTTGTCCTTGAGAAAAAGATTCTTGGTATGCCCGCCGTCGATCGTGCCGCGCAGCGCCTGCGACTGGGCCACGGTATAAAGCGGCGGATGGTCGATCGTCGTCGCCTCGATGGCGAGTTGCTCGAGAAACGCCAACAAATCGGCACGGGTTTTTGCGGCCATGGTTTCGCTTCGCCTCGGGTCATGCGCGGTCATGCGCGGCCATGACTATGACAAAGCGGGCCGGCAGGACAAGCCCGCCGGCCGGCCCGAACGGCGCCAAGGCGGCCGGATTCGGGCCGGCATAGCCGTTACATCCTCTCCCGGCGAAGGCACGCGCGCGCCCTCGCCGGCAGCCCGAATTTCCCTGTTGCATTCGCATGGCGTTTCCGCCATATAGGCGCGGCTTGCGGCGCCACGCCGCGCGAGCGGGTGTAGCTCAGGGGTAGAGCACAACCTTGCCAAGGTTGGGGTCGAGGGTTCGAATCCCTTCGCCCGCTCCAAAAATCCTTAGATTTGAATGGCTTGGGGCTCGGTATATCCGGGCCTTTTTGCTGTTCGCGACCGTCCTGGCGGCGGGAGGAGCGTGCGGGCGCTCGGCCGGATCGGCTGCGACCATCCAGCTCAGATTCCCGCAAACCATTCCCTTTCGATTTCGACCTGCTCGATCTGACGGGTGGCGAGACCGAGCTCATACTGCTTCAAAAGCTCGCAAAGCCTGTCGCCGTCGATCAGATCGATGGCGATCGCCCCGTCGCGGGTCGACCCGCACTGGGATTTGGCCGTGGCGAGCCCCGCGGCTTTGTGCTAGCCGCAGGCCATGGCGCAGAAAAAGGCACACGAGGTCGGCGGCTGGCTCTCGAGGCCCGACCCGAACACGCGGCTGGTCCTGATCTACGGGCCGGACCGGGGCATGGTCTCGGAACGCGCGCGCGGGTTTGCCGAACAAACCGGGCTGCCGATGGCCGATCCGTTCGCGGTGGTCAAGTTCGATCTCGCCGACAAGGACGCCGATTCCGGCCGCCTGTTCGACGAGATCGCGGCCCGGCCGCTTTTCGGAGGTCACCGGCTTTTGTGGATCCGCAATGCCGGCGCTCAAAAATTCGTCGCCGACGCGTTCAAGGAGATGCTGGCCGCCCCCCCGGACGATCTGACCGTTCTCGTCGAAGCCGGCGAGTTGAAGAAGACGGCGCCGCTGCGCAAGCTGGTCGAAACGGCGGACCGGGCGATGGCCCTGCCGTGCTATCCCGACGAGGCGCGATCGATCGATGCCCTGATCGACAGCGAGCTGGCCCGCGGCGGTCTGTCGATCGATCCCGATGCCAAATCCGCACTGCGGGCGGCCCTCGGCGGCGACCGGCTGGCCAGTCGCGGCGAGCTCGAAAAACTGGTGCTGTATTGCCAGGGCAGCAAGACCGTCGCGCGCGCCGACGTGCTGGCCTCGACCGGCGACGTGTCGGCGCTGTCGGCCGACGACATCGTCGATTGCGCGATTGCCGGCAGGGTGGCCGCGCTCGACAGCCGCATGCGGCGCTATCTCGCCGGCGGCGCGCCGCCCTTTCTGCTGCTGTCGTCGGCCATGCGTCAGTTTCAGCTTCTCTCGCTGCTCAGGCACGAGATCGACGTCAACGGGCAAAGCGCGTCCGCCGCGGTCGCGCGCGCCCGCCCGCCGGTGTTTTTCGCCCGCCGCGCCCTGGTCGAAACCGCGCTCCGGCAGTGGAGCACCCCGGCCATCGGCCAGGCGCTGGATCGACTGCAGCAGACCGTGCTCCAGACCCGCAAACGCGCCGAGCTCGCCGGCGATCTGACTGGCCAGGCGCTTCTTGCGCTCGGCGTCTATGCCCAGGCCCGCGCCCGCGGCGGCCAGAACCGGTCGCGTTAGGCCCGACCGCCGCATCGGCATCCCGTAAAATTCGCCGGCTAATATTTTTTAACTGACCGCCTCGTTTTCCGGGCCGAACCGCCAACCAAGCCAATGTCGAGTCGCAATTCTCCCGGCCTGCCCGCCAGAACCGTTCTGCGCTTCACGCAAGCGCAGCTCTCTCTAACATCTTGTTTTAATACGACCTTGAACCGGCGAGCCGGTTTCCGCTCGGTTGGGGAGCGCCTTAATGGCTTTGCAGGCGGCGGCAAACCTCGTCGAGCTGCTCCAGCGTCTTGTAATCGATCCGGATCTGGCCGCCTGTGTCGCGATGCTGGATCGAGACGGAAAGCCCGGTCACGTCCGACAAGAGCTTTTCGAGCGCCTGCGTGTCGGCATCCTTTTGCGGCGGCGTCCGATCGTTTTTCGCGCTCTTCGTTTCCGGCGCCCGCGGCGCCTGGGCAAGCAGCTCCGCCTGGCGCACGGACAGGCCTTCCTCGACGATTTTCTTGGCCAGGCCCGTCGGATCCTCGGCGGTGACCAGCGTGCGCCCGTGTCCGGCCGAAAGCGACCCGTCAACCAGCATGTCGCGGATCACCGGCGGCAGTTTCAAGAGCCGCAGCGTGTTGGCGACATGGCTGCGGCTCTTGCCGATGATGCGCGCCAGATCGGCCTGCGTATATTGATGGTCGTCGACGAGCTGCTGATAGCCGGCCGCTTCCTCGACCGGGTTGAGGTCGGCGCGCTGAACGTTCTCGATGATCGCCAATTCCAGCGCGACCCGGTCGTCGACGTCGCGGATAATCACCGGCACCTTGGAAAGGTTGGCGCGCTGCGCCGCGCGCCAGCGGCGCTCGCCGGCAATGATCTCGAAACGGCCGTCCCCAGCCGGCCGCACGACGATCGGCTGCACGATGCCGTGTTCGCGGATCGACTGCGACAGGTCGCCGAGCTCCTCCTCCACAAACTGGCGACGCGGGTTGCGCGGATTGGCGAGCAGGAACTCGATCGGCACGTCCTGGTCCGCGGGCGGGGCGTCCTGCGCCGCGGCCGGCTTGTCCATGTCGCCGATCAGAGCGGCCAGGCCGCGCCCGAGCCGGCGCCGCGATTGTTCCTCGGTCATCTCACTGTCGTCCCGACATCGTTTCGCATGTGAATCGGTCTACGCGGCCCGCAGGCGCCGTTCGCGTCGGATCACCTCCGACGCAAGCTGCAGATAGGCCTGGCTACCGGTGCATTTGAGATCGTAGAGAATCGCCGGCTTGCCATGCGAGGGGGCTTCCGACACCCGCACATTGCGCGGGATCACCGTTTGATAGACCGCCTCGCCCATATAGGCGCGCACATCGTCGACCACCTGATTGGCGAGATTGTTGCGCCCGTCGAACATCGTCAGCACGATGCCCTGGATCGTCAGGCCCGGATTGATCCCGGCGCGCACCTGCTCGACGGTCTCCAAAAGCTGGCTCAGCCCCTCCAGGGCGAAAAACTCGCATTGAAGCGGCACAAGCACCGAATCGGCGGCCGCCATCGCATTGATCGTCAGGAGGTTGAGCGACGGCGGGCAATCGACCAGCACGTAGGAGAATCGGTTTTCGCCCTCCGACATCGGCCGCAGCGCGTTGCGCAGGCGCAGCGCCCGATCCGGCAGGCCGGAAATCTCCATCTCGACGCCGAGCAGGTCCAGCGTCGAGGGCACGATCGACAATTGCGGCACCGCGGTCTGCATCGCAGCCTCGCCGATCGAGGCCTCGCCGACAAGCACGTCGTAGGACGACAAGGTCCTGTCGCGGCGCTCGATGCCAAGCCCGGTGCTGGCATTGCCCTGCGGATCGAGATCGACGATCAGCACGCTTTCGCCGATCGCCGCCAGGGCGGTCGCCAGATTGATCGCGGTGGTCGTCTTGCCGACGCCGCCCTTTTGGTTGGCGATTGTGATGATGCGTGTCGCGCTGGTCATGTCTGTCCGCAATCCCTGTGCCGCGACATGCTATTTCCGCGCGGCTTTGCTGATCTCGAGGACCACACTGTCGTCATCGACAGAACTGCGGTGTTGTACCAGATCGAGATTCCAGGTGTCATGCGCTAGTTTGATTTCTTCACCGCTATCGCGGCCTTTCGCAAACAGCGCGCGTGTTCCGGCCGCCAGCCACGGTTCGGTCAGGGCCAACAGGCGCGGCAGCGGCGCCAGCGCCCGTGCCGTGACGATTTCGGGAGCGGACGAGGATTGCACCACATCCTCGATTCGTTGCGCCGCGATCACTGCCCGCGGCGCCAGTTCCGAGAGCGCATTTTGCAAGAACGCCGCCTTTTTGCGATTGCTCTCGACCAGTTTCACCGTCGCTTCGGCCCGGTCGTGAAGGAGAATCGCGATCACGGCGCCGGGAAATCCCCCGCCCGAACCGAGATCGGCCCATTGTCGTGCTGTCGGGGCGAGGCCGAGAAGTTGCGCGCTGTCGAGAATATGCCGGTGCCACAGGCTGTCGAGGGTCGACGGCGCGACGAGATTGATCCGCCGCGCCCATTTGCCGAAGATCGTTTCGAACTGGCGCAGCCGCTCGAATGTTTCACGTGAAACGGGCCCCGCGACGCGGCACAAGGCCTGATAGTTCTCCTCGCTCACGCCGCCGACCGCCCCGTCCGTTGCGCGCTCGCGCGGATCTGCGCGATGATCAGCGCGATCGCGGCCGGCGTCATGCCTTCCACCCGATAGGCCTCGGCCACCGATTCGGGCCGGCTCTTCTCCAGTTTCTGGCGCAATTCGTTCGACAGCCCGGAAATGCTCGCATAATCGATCCCGGCTGGGATCGCCAGCTCCGCCTCGCGCGTCATCAGCGCGATATCGGTCGATTGCCGCTCGAGATAGACGGCATACCGCGCCTCGGTTTCCAGGATCTCGGCGATCCGCGGCTCGATTCGGTCCAGCTCGGGCCAGATCCGCGCCAGGGCCTGGATCGACTGCCCCGGATAGGCGAGCAAGTCGTAGGCCGAACGGCGCACCCCGTCCTGATTGATCGTAATCCCCGCCCGCGCTGCCTGCGGCGGCGTCAGCGAGACATCCCGGCATGCGGCGCGGGCCCGATCGAGCACTGCCGATTTCGCGGTGAAGGCCGCCACGCGCTCAGGTGCGGCAATGCCGAGCGCGATCGCCTTCGGCGTCAGCCGCTGGTCGGCATTGTCCGCCCTCAAGGTCAGCCGGAATTCCGCCCGCGACGTGAACATGCGATAGGGCTCCATCACCCCGCGCAGGGTCAAATCGTCGATCATCACGCCGATATAGGATTCGCCGCGACCGAACACGGCCGCCGGCAGGCCCGCAACCGAGCGCGCCGCGTTCAGACCGGCCACGAGCCCCTGCGCCGCGGCTTCCTCGTACCCGGTCGTCCCGTTGATCTGCCCGGCAAGGAAAAGCCCCGGCATTTTCCGGGTCTCCAGCGACGCCCGCAATTCGCGTGGATCGACATGGTCGTATTCGATCGCGTAGCCAGGTTGCAGGATCGCCGCCTTTTCCAGACCGGGAATCGTGCGCACCAGCGCGTGCTGGGCATCTTCCGGCAACGAGGTCGAAATCCCGTTCGGATAGATTGTCGGGTCGTCCAGGCCCTCCGGCTCCAGGAAAACCTGATGGCCGTCGCGATCGCCGAACTTGACGATCTTGTCTTCGATCGACGGGCAATAACGCGGTCCGACGCTGTCGATCTGGCCCGAATACATCGCCGAGCGATGCAAATTCGCCCGAATCACCGCGTGGGTTTCATCGGTCGTTCGACTGACGCCGCACTCGATCTGCGGTTGGGCGATCGTCGCGGTAAGAAACGAAAACGGCACCGGATCTTCGTCGCCGGGCTGCATGTCGAGCCGGGCCCAGTCGATCGTGCGGCCGTCGAGACGCGGCGGCGTCCCGGTTTTCAGCCGGCCGAGCGCCAACCCGGCCTGCCGCAAGGCCTGCGACAGGCCGTAACTGGCCTTTTCGTTCATCCGCCCGGCCGGAATGCGGCGTTCGCCGATATGGATCAGGCCGCCGAGAAACGTGCCGGTGGTCAGCACCACCGCCCCGCAGGCGATCCGTTCGCCCGAGGCCAGCGCGATGCCGCTGATCCGCCCATCCGCTCGTTCGAGCCCAACCGCCTCGCCCTCGACGATGTCGAGTCCGGCCTGCGACGCAAGCGCGTCCTGCATCGCCAGTCGATAAAGCTTGCGGTCGGCCTGGGCGCGGGGGCCGCGTACCGCCGGCCCCTTGCGGCGGTTGAGCAGACGAAACTGGATGCCGGCCTTGTCGGCGACGCGCCCCATCAGACCGTCCAGCGCATCGATCTCGCGCACGAGATGGCCCTTGCCGAGCCCGCCAATGGCGGGATTGCACGACATCACGCCGATCTTGTCCCGTGCCAGCGTCAGCAGCGCCGTACGCGCGCCGGCGCGCGCCGCGGCCGCCGCCGCCTCGCAGCCGGCATGACCGCCGCCGATCACCACTACATCATATGTCGGTGCCATCGTCGTCTCCGAAATCGGACCGGACAGATGCGCCGCGACATCAGTCTTGTCAAGAAAACACCGATACGATGTTTCACGTGAAACGGTTCGAGGCGGTCGTGTTCGGTTGTTTCACGTGAATCACCCGGTCGAGCCTGATTGTCCGCAAGCCCCGTGTTTCACGTGAATCACTTTCCGATGCAGAAGCGCGAAAAGATTGCGCCCAAAATCTCCTCGACGTCCATCGCGCCCACAACCCGGCCGAGCGCGCGTGCCGCGATTCGCAGTTCTTCTGCCTGAACCTCCAGCCCCGCCTTAACGTTTGCCGCCGCACGCAAGGCAGTCGCCCCGCGCGTCAGCTCTTCGGCCTGGCGCGCCGTAAACGGGACCAGCGATCCGTGTCGGGCAACGCTGGCACGGGCCATGGAACTCAGCCGGTTCAGCAATGCGCCCATGCCTTCGCCCGAGCGCACCGAAAGTAGCAAATCCGCATCCACGCCCCCGCGCGCGCCCGGTTCGACAAGATCGATCTTGCTCGCGACCCGCAAAACGTCATCCGGAACCGCCCCCGGCACCGCGCCCGGCGCGCCGGCATCGATCAACAAGATAACGCAATCGGCTTCGTCCGCGGCCGCGCGGCTGCGCCGGATCCCCTCCTGTTCCACGGTCCCGGCAGCTTCGCGAATACCCGCCGTATCGGTTACCCGCACCTTCATCCCATCAAGGTCGAGCTCGACGCTCACCAGATCGCGCGTCGTGCCGGGTTCGTCGGAAACGATCGCTACGTCCCGCCGCGCAAGGGCGTTGAGCAGGCTCGATTTGCCGGCATTCGGCGCACCGATGATGGCGACCCGGAAGCCGTCGCGAATGATTTCCGCCTGGCGGTAGCCGGCGACATGCGCTGCGATCTCTTCGGCGAGCGACGCTATGTCCGGCCACACTTCTTCCGCCATGGCGCCGGGAACGTCGTCTTCGTCGGCAAAATCGAGTTCGGCTTCGATCAACGCCCGCGCCGTCAGGATCCGGTCCCGCCAACCCTCGTAAAGACTTTGATGCCGCCCGTCCGCATTCGCCAGTGCGAAGCGCCGCTGCGCTTCGGTATCGGCCTCGATCAGATCGGCAAGCGCCTCCGCGTCCGGCAGATTGATCTTGCCGTGCGCCAGCGCCCTGCGGGTGAATTCACCGGCCTCCGCCTGACGGAGCCCTGGAAAACCGGACAGGACCGAAAGCAGCCGGCCGACAACCGCCCGCCCGCCATGGATGTGGAATTCCGCGCAGTCCTCGCCGGTGAAACTCGCCGGCCCGGCAAAAAACACCACCAGGCCGGTATCGATAGTCTCGCCGGTTTCGTCGCGCAGACGCGCGTGGCGCATCACACGCGGTTGTGGAAGCGATCCGGCCATTCTGCGCAGCGTCTCGAGCGTCTGCGGTCCCGACAACCGCACGACAGCGACGCCACTCGGCAGTCCGCCGCTCGACAACGCGAAAATCGTATCCTGGAAAAGCGTTTGCCCCTGCAATCCGACAGCCCTACCCTTTGCCCGCATAATGAGGAACTCCGACATGATTTTGCCGGCCGAAAATCTCCTGTCCGCCGAGACCAGTCCCTATTTGCGCCAGCATGCCGACAATCCCGTCCACTGGCGCGCCTGGTCGAGTGCGGCGCTGGCCGAGGCGAAAGCGCTCGATCGGCCGATCCTGCTCTCGGTCGGTTATGCGGCGTGCCATTGGTGCCATGTCATGGCGCATGAATCCTTCGAAGACGCCGAAACCGCCGCCGTCATGAACCGGCTCTACGTAAACATCAAGGTCGACCGCGAGGAACGCCCCGACATCGACCAGATATTCATGGCCGCGCTGACGGCGACCGGCGAACAGGGCGGCTGGCCGCTGACCATGTTTCTCACCCCCGATGCCCGCCCGTTCTGGGGCGGTACCTATTTCCCGAAGCAGAACCAGTACGGTCGGCCGGGTTTCATCGCCGTGCTGAAGGCCGTCCATGCCGCTTGGACCGACAACACGGCCGCCATCGAACAAAACGCCGAAACGCTCTCCGCCCATGTCGCGCGCAGCCTGGCCCCCGTCGTCGAAACCGGCCAGGACACGCCGGCGCCGCTCGCGGACCTGGCCGCCTCGATCGCCGACATGACCGACCCTTCCCGCGGCGGCCTGCGCGGCGCCCCCAAATTTCCCAACGCTCCCTTCATGGCCGCGCTTTGGCACGGTTGGCTCGATACAGGCGAAAGCCGCTACCGCGATGCCTTCCTCACCAGCCTGCGCGGCATGCTCAACGGCGGCATTTACGACCATGTCGGCGGCGGCCTGTGCCGTTACTCGACCGACAGTGACTGGCTCGTACCGCATTTCGAAAAAATGCTTTACGACAACGCATTGATGATCCGCCATTGTCTCTGGGCACACGCCGAAACCGGCGACGATCTGTTCCGGGACCGAATCGAAACCACGGTCGAATGGTTGGCGCGCGAGATGCGGCTCGACGGCGGCGGCTTCGCCTCCAGCCTCGATGCCGACAGCGCCGGCGAGGAGGGACTGTTCTACACATGGACACGGACCCGAATCGAATCCGTCCTGGGCGGCGATGCGGATTTTTTCTTTCGTCATTACAAACTCGGCACGGCCCAGCACTGGGAGGGCGATCCCGTGCTGTTCCTGGCCGACGCTCGCCAGACAGAGAACGAAGCCCGGCGCTTGGCCGACCTGCTGGCAAGGCTGCACAACGCACGCGCCGAGCGCATACGGCCCGGGCGCGACGACAAGCTTCTCGTCGACTGGAACGGACTCATGATCCGCGCACTGGCCGAGGCCGGGCGCTATTTCGACCGCCCCGCCTGGATTTCCATGGCGGCCGAGGCCTATCGTTGCGTAACCGAATCGATCGAGGATGCGCGCCTGCCGCACAGCGTTCTCGCCTCCGACCGGCTGTTTCCGGCCATGTCCAGCGACTATGCGGCGATGATCAATGCCGCGATCGCCTTGGCCGGGACGCCCGGTGAAACGGACTACATCGCCGATGCGCGCGACTGGGCCGCCATGCTGGAAAGCTGGTACGGCGACGAGGCCTCGGCCCATTACTTGACCGCGCGCGACAGCGCCGACGTCCCGTTCCGTATCCGCGGCGATGCCGACGACGCGGTCCCCTCCGCGACGTCGCAGATCGTCGAAGCCTTGTCCCGGCTTGCCGCGGCGACCGGCAGCGTCGACCTGACGCTGCGTGCGATGGCTGCTGCGCGCGCCGCCCTGGGCCGCGCCACCCAGCAGCGTTTCGGGCAGGCCGGCATTGTTGTTGCCGCCGCGACCGCGTTGGCGCCGCGAAAACTGGTGATCGCCGGCGGATCGGCGTCCGCATTCCTTTCGGTCGCGAATCGATATCCGGATCCCCGGCGTGTCGACGTCATCGCTCCGGCCTCCGCCGATCTCGGCGCCGCCCTGCCGGACGGCACCGCGATCGACACCGGGCCTGCAGCCTATTTGTGCCAGGGGCAAACCTGCCTGCCGCCGATCAGGACCGCCGAAGACCTCGCCGCGCAGCTGGCAGAAACGCTGCGCCGTCCGGCAGCCTGAACCACCGGCGCGCGGACCATCGTTCCCGTCCGCCGGACAGATTTTTCAAATGATAATAATATATTAAAAACAATATCTTAGGTAGGGAGCGGCGGACTGCATAGCCCGCCGCTGGCCGGCCGTCAGGTATTCATCGAATCGAAGAAATCGGCATTGCTCTTGGTCTGCTTGAGCTTGTCGATCAAGAATTCGATCGCATCCGTGGTTCCCATCGGCGACAGGATGCGGCGCAGCACGAAGATCTTCTGCAGGTCCTGGCGCGGGATCAGCAGATCCTCCTTGCGTGTGCCCGACTTCAAAATGTCGATCGCCGGGAAGATGCGCTTGTCGGCGACCTTGCGGTCGAGCACGATCTCGGAATTACCGGTACCCTTGAATTCCTCGAAGATGACCTCGTCCATCCGGCTGCCGGTGTCGATCAGCGCCGTGGCGATGATGGTCAGCGAGCCGCCTTCCTCGATATTGCGCGCCGCGCCGAAAAACCGCTTCGGCCGCTGCAGGGCGTTGGCGTCGACGCCGCCGGTCAACACCTTGCCCGACGACGGCACCACGGTGTTGTAGGCGCGGCCGAGCCGGGTGATCGAATCGAGCAGGATCACCACGTCGCGGCCGTGCTCGACCAGGCGCTTGGCCTTCTCGATCACGATTTCGGCGACCTGGACGTGGCGTGCGGCCGGTTCGTCAAAGGTCGAGGACACCACCTCGCCGTTCACCGAGCGCTGCATGTCGGTCACTTCCTCCGGCCGCTCGTCGATCAGAAGCACGATCAAAAAGCACTCGGGATGGTTGGTGGTGATCGAATGGGCGATGTTCTGCAAAAGCACCGTCTTGCCGGTGCGCGGCTGGGCCACGATCAGCGCGCGCTGGCCCTTGCCGAGCGGCGCCACCAGATCGATCACCCGCGACGAGCTGTCCTTGGTCGTCGGATTGTCGATCTCCATCCGCAGCCGCTCATTCGGGTAAAGCGGCGTCAGATTGTCGAAATGGATCTTGTGACGGATCTTTTCCGGATCCTCGAAATTGATCGTGCTGACCTTAAGCAGCGCGAAATACCGCTCGCCCTCCTTCGGGCTGCGGATCGGCCCCTCGACCGTGTCGCCGGTCTTCAGCGAAAACCGCCGGATCTGCGAGGGCGAGATATAGATGTCGTCCGGACCGGGCAGATAGTTGGCATTGGCCGAACGCAGGAAGCCGAACCCGTCCTGCAGAACCTCCACCACGCCCTCGCCGATGATCTCGACATCCTGCGCGGCCAGCTTCTTCAGGATCGCGAACATCAGCTCCTGCTTGCGCATGACGCTGGCGTTTTCGACCTCCAGCGACTCCGCGAAGGCGATCAGGTCGGTGGGTTTCTTGCTCTTGAGGTCTTGGAGTTTCATTTCTTGCATATTGCGTGCTCAAAGGCGGAGGGAAAAACAGCGGAAAAGGCGAATGCCCGCGGCAGAGTTGAGAATGCTATGCGGCTGCGCTGTAGGGGAGGGAAGAAATCCTTAATCCTTCCCGACCGAAAGCGCAAGAACGGTTTTGGATCAGAACGGCTTGACGACAACCAGGATCACGATCGCGATCATCAACACCGTCGGAACTTCATTCATCAGCCGCCAGAACCGCGCCGGCCGCTGATTGCGGTCTTCGGCGAAACGGCGAACGGCAGCCGAAAAATAGCCATGCGCCCCCGACATCGCAAGAACCAGTGCAATCTTTGCGTGCAGCCAGCCACCCGAAAACCCGAAACCCTGCCAGGCGAGCCAAAGGCCGAGCGCCCAACTCACCATCATCGCCGGGTTGATGATCGCCCGCAAAAGCCGGCGTTCCATCACCTTGAACGTCTCCGACTGCGCAGAACCGGGCTCGGCCGCGCAATGATAGACGAACAGCCGCGGCAGGTAGAGCATGCCCGCCATCCACGATATCACCGCCAGCACGTGGACCGCCTTGATCCACAGATAATAGGCCGACAGGTCGAACGCAAACAGCGCCAGCACCGCGAGCGCCAGAACGCCCAGCGCGACGATCGCTCTGACGAGCGGGCTCGCCTTTGCCGGCGATGGCGCCCCGACGCTCATGCCCACGCCCGAACCCGTGCGATCATCGCCTCGACATGGGCGATCGGCGTCTGCGGCGTGATGCCGTGCCCGAGATTGAAGATCAGCGGCCCGTCCGACAAGCGCTCGAGAATGCGGTCGACCCCCCTGTCGAGCGCGTCTCCGCCGGCCACCAGCCGCAGCGGATCGAGATTGCCCTGCACGGCGCCGTCCGCCTGCAGCCGTCGCGCCTGGGCAAGCGGCACCGTCCAGTCCAGGCCCAGCCCGTCGACGCCGGTCGCGGCGCGATAGTCGTCGAAACGGCTGCCCGCGCCCTTCGGAAAGCCGATCACCGGAATGTCGGGATAACGTTCCTTGATCGTCGCCACCATTCGCGCCACCGGCTTCACGCAGAACCGGGTAAACTCCTCCTCGCCGAGCACCCCTGCCCAGGAATCGAATATCTGCACCGTATCGGCGCCGGCCTCGATCTGGCGCAGCAGATAATCGGCCGAGATATCGGCCAACAGGCCGATCAGCCGGTCCATGGCTTCCGGTTCGCTGTAGGCAAACAACCGCGCCGGCGCCTGGTCGGGCGTGCCGTGACCGGCAATCATGTAGGTCGCGACCGTCCATGGCGCGCCGCAAAATCCGATCAGCGCGGTTTCGGCCGGCAGGGATTGCCGCAGACGCGACACGGTTTCGTAGACCGGCGCCAGCCTGTGGTGAAAATCGGAGACGTCCAGATCGGCGATCTCCGACACGCCGATCGGCGTCATCAGCGGTCCTCTGCCTTCCTCGAAGCGCAAATCGCGGCCGAGCGCATGCGGGACGACCAAAATGTCGGAAAACAGGATCGATGCGTCGAAACCGAACCGCCGGATCGGCTGCATCGTCACTTCAACCGCCAGATCGGGATTGTAGCACAGATCGAGAAAGCTCCCGGCTTCCTTCCGCACCTGTCTGTATTCAGGCAGGTAGCGGCCGGCCTGCCGCATCATCCAGAGCGGCGGCGGGGAGAGGCTTTCGCCTTTCAGGACGCGTATCAGCCGTCGGTCACTGCCCATGCGGAATCCTTCCAGTTACGGACTCACTTAAAGAAAGAGATTCGAGAAGGGAACTTTTTGTTCTTCTATGACTCTGTCGAAAACGGGGATTGGCGCCAGTCCCCAGATTGTCGCGGCATGCGCATGCTCCGACACGCAAACCGCCTTGTTGCCTAGGCCTTGTTCATTATGAGGAAAATCAAAAATACCGCTTTGTTTTCAATATATTGAAAAAGAGACGATTTTCTCTCGAATTCAGCCTCGGCTGAAAAACCGGCTTGGCCCACCAAGTTCTCAACAGCCTGGCAAACCTGTCCCGTCCGCCCTGGATTGTGGATGACTCGACATCTGATACAGTCGCCTCCGCCGGGCCGGTGTCAGGGTCGGGCTTATCCACACTCCCCAACAGGACCGCCGTGCCCCTGTGAACAGACCCCAGAGTTTTTTCCATCTCCATCTGATATCCGACGCCACCGGCGAGACGCTGCTGGCGGCCGGCCGTGCCGCGTCCGCGCAATACAAGGATGCCCGCGCCGTCGAGCACATCTATCCGCTGATACGCACCGAACGGCAGCTCCAGGCGGTGCTGGACGAGATCGACGCCGAACCGGGCATCGTCCTTTATACGGTCGTCGACGAGACGCTGGCGCGCACCATCGACGAACGCTGCGCGGCGATGGGCCTGCCATGCGTGTCCGTGCTCGAGCCGGTCCTGACCGTGTTCCAGTCCTATCTCGGCGCGCCGGCCGGCCGGCGGGTAGGCGCCCAGCACGCGCTCGACGCGGACTATTTTAGGCGCATCGACGCGCTGAACTTCACCATGGATCATGATGACGGCCAGCTTCCCGCCGACATCGAAGAAGCCGATATCGTGCTGGTGGGCATCTCGCGCACCTCCAAGACGCCGACCAGCATCTATCTGGCCAATCGTGGCATCAAGACCGCGAATGTCCCGATCGTGCCGGGCGTTCCGGTACCCGAGGCCCTGTCGCAGGCGAAAAAGCCGCTGATCGTCGGCCTGGTCGCTTCGGCCGAGCGCATATCGCAGGTGCGCCAGCATCGCATTCTGGGGGCGACGGCCGGTTTTGATTCCGAATCTTATGCCGACCGCGCCCATATCGTTCAGGAATTGTCCTATGCCCGCCAGATCTGCACCCGCAATGGCTGGCCGACGATCGACGTCAGCCGCCGCTCGATCGAGGAAACCGCCGCCGCCATTCTTGCGCTGCGCGGCAGAAGCCGTTAGCCAGCCGACATGACCCGAAACCAGACACGACCGCCGCTCGTGCTCGCCTCGCGCAGCCCGTTCAGGCTCAAAATGCTCGCCGATGCCGGCGTGCCGGTCGAGGCGATCGCCGCCGACATCGACGAGCGCGCCGCCGAGGCGCCGTTGCTTAACAGCGGCGCCGGCGCCGAGGATGTCGCCTTGGTGCTTGCCGAGGCCAAGGCCGGCGCCGTCGGCGAAAAAAGGCCGGACGCGCTGGTCATCGGCGCCGACCAGACGCTGTCGCTCGATGGCGAATTGCTGCACAAGCCCGCCGACATGGCCGAGGCGCGGCGCCGGTTGCTGCACCTGTCGGGCAAGACCCATCAGCTCAACAGCGCCGTGGTGCTCGTGCGTGGCGGCCAAACCCTGTGGCGGCACGTTGCGGTCGCGCAGATGACGGTGCGCCCGCTGGCGCCCGACTTTGTCGGCCGTCATCTCGCCCGTGTCGGCGACGCCGCCTTGGCCAGTGTCGGCGCCTATCAGGTCGAGGGTGAAGGCATTCAGCTTTTCGAGCGCATTGACGGCGATTTCTTCGCCATTATCGGCCTCCCGCTTTTGCCGCTTCTGGCCGCGCTGCGCGATCTGGGCGCCATCGATGGCTGAGCGGGCGCGGCGCGCTTTCGTCTGCGGCTGGCCGGTCGCGCATTCCCGCTCGCCGCTGATCCACCGCTACTGGCTGGCCGAGCACGATATCGACGGCAGCTACGATGCCGTTGCGGTCGATCCGGCCGGTTTCGACGATTTCGTCGGCGGCTTGCTCGAGGCCGGATGGGCCGGCGGCAACGTCACCATTCCGCACAAGGAACGGGCCGTCGCGCTGGCCGAGCGTCGCGACGCCGCCGCCGAGAGAATCGGTGCGGCCAACACGTTGTGGTTCGAAAACGGCAGGCTGCACGCGGCCAACACCGATTGGTCGGGGTTTGCCGCCAATCTCGATCAGGGCGCGCCGGGCTGGCGTGACCGCGAGCGGGCGGTCGTGCTCGGCGCGGGCGGCGCGGCGCGGGCGGTGATCCATGCCCTGCAGGTTGCCGGCTATCGGCAGATCGCCATCGTCAACCGCACGGTGGAAAGGGCGCAGGCCCTCGCCGCGCGTTTCGGCGCCGGCGTTGGCGTCGCGCCGTGGCAGAGCCTGGGCGGCCTGCTTGCGGATTGCGACCTCCTGGTCAACACGACCTCGCTCGGCATGGGCGGCGCGTCCGGCCACGCGTTCGATCTTGACCGCCTCGGCGCGCGCACGATCGTCACCGACATCGTTTATGTGCCGCTGGTCACGCCGTTGCTCGCGCAGGCTGCGGCACGCGGCTGTGTCACGGTCGACGGGCTCGGCATGCTGTTGCACCAGGCCGTGCCCGGGTTCGAAGCCTGGTTCGGGGTCCGGCCGCAGGTGACGGACGCGTTGCGCGCCCTCGTCGTTGCCGACATGGAGCGCGCGGGATGATCGTTCTCGGCCTTACCGGTTCGATCGGCATGGGCAAATCGACCACGGCGCGGTTTTTCGCCGAATGCGGCGTGCCGGTCCACGATGCCGACGCGGCGGTTCACGCGCTTTACGAAGGCAAGGCGGTTCCTTTGGTCGGCGCGCGGTTCCCCGAGGCGATCGTCGCCGGCAAGGTCGATCGCGCGCGGCTGGCCGAGCAGGTGCTGGGCAAGCCCGAGGCGCTCAGGGCGCTGGAGGCGATCGTCCATCCGCTGGTTCGCGCCGCCGAACTGGAATTTCTCGCCGCGCACAGGAAAAAGGGTACGCCGCTGGTCGTGCTCGACATTCCGCTTCTTTACGAGACCGGCGGCGAACACAGGGTCGACCGCGTGCTGGTCGTGACCGCGCCGCCAGAGGTGCAGCGCGAACGGGTGCTCGCCCGGCCGGGCATGACGCCCGAGCGTCTGCAAAACATCCTCGACAAGCAGGTGCCGGATGCCGAGAAGCGCCGCCGCGCCGATTTCGTGCTCGATACCGGGCTCGGCATGGATCACGCGCGGCGCCGGGTCGCGGAGATCGTCGACACCTTGACCGGCAAACCGGAAAAGGAACCGCGCGATTAGCACCGCCGGTGCGGTGGGGTCGCCGGTAGCTGTGGTGAAATCGCCTGCCGTGAGACGATGCTGATGCAGTCCTCGGCCATCATGGTCTAGTGTGGAAGCCGAATCAGGGTTTTGAGGCCGCCATGCGCGAGATCATCTTCGACACCGAAACCACCGGGCTCGACGCCCGCGAGGACCGTGTGATCGAGATCGGAGCGGTCGAGCTGGTCAACCGGTTTCCCTCCGGACGGGTCTTTCACGTCTATATTCATCCCGAAAGCCGGGCCATTCATCCCGAAGCGCAGGCCGTGCACGGCATCAGCCTGGCCGATCTGGAGGGAAAGCCGGTTTTCTCCGAGATCGCCGAGGAGTTTCTGGCTTTTGTGGGCGACGGCAAGCTGGTGGCCCACAATGCCGGCTTCGACATGGGCTTCATCAATCACGAGCTGGCCCGCTTGAAAATCGATGCGGTGGATCCGGATCGGGTGATCGACACGCTGGCGATCGCGCGGCGCAAACATCCCATGGGGCCGAACTCGCTCGATGCGCTGTGCCGGCGCTACGGTATCGACAACAGCCGCCGCACCAAGCACGGCGCCTTGCTCGATTCGGAATTGCTGGCCGAAGTCTATATCGAACTGGTGGGCGGAAAGCAGGCGGCACTCGGTCTGGAAGTGCGCAGCGCCGACACCGAGGAAACCGGCCGCGACATCGACATGATCGCGATCAGGCCGCGTGCGCGCGCGCTGCCGTCGCGCCTGACGGATAAAGCACGCGCGGCGCATGCGAAAATGGTCGAAACGCTTGGCGAAAACGCGATCTGGACGCGTATCGACATTCAGCAGGAAAAAAACACGCCCGGCTGAACGGTCCGGCCCCTCTCGATCGGCCGGGCCCGGCCGCGCGCGGCGCGACCGGGGTTGCCGGTCAGCTTGCCTGGGCTTTGGCCTTGGCCTGATCCTCGGCGACCTTCTTTTGGAAGATCTGCGCGAAGTCGATCGGGTCGAGCATCAGCGGCGGGAAGCCGCCATTGCGGGTCGCGTCCGCGATGATCTGGCGCGCGAACGGGAAAAGCAGCCGCGGGCATTCGATGAACAGCACCGGCAGCACGTGTTCCTTGGGGAACCCGGCGACCCGGAATACGCCGCCATAGGCGAGTTCGACGTTGAACAGCACCGAGTCCTGATGGCTGGCCTTGGCCGTCAGCATCAGATTGACGTCGTACTCGTTTTCCGAGATCGAGTTGGCGTTGACGTTGACGTTGATATTGATGTTCGGGGCCTGGTCGCGCCCGCGCAGCGAATTCGGCGCGCCGGGGCTTTCGAAGGACAGGTCCTTGACATATTGCGCCAGAACGTTGAGCGACGGCTGCGTGCCGTTTCCGTTCCCGGTTGCTGCCGCGGCGCCAGCCGCTCCCTTATCCGTCGATTTCTCGTCAGCCATTCGATCTTGCCTTTGCCTGGAGGCCGCGCCGCGACCCGAAAATTTGCGCGTTCGCTATCATGGGCGGCTGTTTGAAACAAGCGCGCACAGCCGCAATCAGCGGCCTTCTGGGCGGCCGAACGCCCTATTCGTCGCGATTCGGCTCCTTCCAGGGCGAATCCGAAGGGCGCGAGCGGGTGAAATCCTTCTCGTCGAGGTCGATGACCGTCTTGTCGCGGGGGGTGAAGTCCGGCTCGGGTCTTCCGCCGACGTCGAAACGCACCTTCAGGCGCGATTTGACCAGCGACCAGACCGCGTCGCGGAAGGCGGGTACGAACAGCGCGAAGCCGAGCGCATCGGTGACGAAACCCGGCAGCAGCAAAAGCAGTCCGGCAAACAGGATCATGGCGCCATGGACGAGTTCGCGCTGAGGAACGCGCCCGGCATCGGTTTCGGCCTGGATGCGGCGCAGTATCCCGAAACCCTGCACGCGCAGCAGCACGGAGCCGATCAGGGCGGTCAGAACCACGATCGCCAGGGTCGCGAAAACGCCGATCCGCCCGCCAATCGCGACGAAAGCCGCGATTTCAAGCAGCGGAACGACCAGAAATATCGCAAAAAGGGTTGGAAATCTCACGCGTGTCACTTCGTTTGTCCGCAGATCGGACTGTTGTGATAAAATGGCCGGCAAATTGACGATGCGACCTGCACGACCCCAACATAGTCATGCTACGGTCGGATTTGAATGATTGACCGTCGCGTTCTATATGCAGTCGTCAGGGGCCGGCTCCATCGAGCCGGACCGGATGGCTAACAACAACGGCGACGATTTTCGAGGCGGTTCGGCGGACACGATGGAATTTCTGGATATCGGAACACTGTTTTTCGTTGTCGCCGCGGTGGTGATCTTCCTGCAGTTGCGCAACGTTCTGGGGCGCCGGACGGGTAACGAGAAGCCGCCTTTCGATCCCTATACCGCCAATCGCACGCGCGAGACCGACACCGACAAGCCGCAGGACAATGTGGTGTCGTTGCCGCGACGCAAATCGGCCGGCGACGGCGAACAGGAATCGCCTTATGCGGCGATCGACAAATACGCCGCGCCCGGCACGGAGCTCAACAAGGGGCTGCGCGCCATTCGCGACGCCGACCCCTCCTTCGATCCGCGCGGTTTCACCGAGGGGGCCAAGCTCGCCTACGAGATGATCGTCATGGCCTATGCCGATGGCGACCGCAAGACACTGAAAAACCTCCTGTCGCGCGAGGTCTATGACGGGTTCGTCGCCGCGATCTCCGAGCGCGAGAAGCGGTCGGAAAAGATCCAGTCCTCCTTCGTCGGCATCGACAAGGTCGATATCGTTTCGGCCGAGATGAAAGGATCGGAGGCGCATCTGACCCTGCGCATCGTCAGCGAGCTGATCTCGGCGACGCGCGACGGCGCCGGGGAGGTGATCGACGGCGATCCCGAAACGGTTGCCGAGGTCAAGGATGTGTGGACCTTCGCCCGCGACACGCGTTCGCGCGATCCGAACTGGAAATTGGTGGCCACGGAAGCCGAAGATTGATCGCCGGCGTGGACGGCCCGTGTCCTTGTCCCCCCTTTTGCGGCGTGTCGGTTTCGACGCGCTGCCCGGCTGGGACGCCGACGACGGCCGCGCTGCGTTCGCGGCCTATCGGCGCAGCGCTGAGATGGCGGCCACCCGGACCTATCGCACCGGCAGCCTCGGTATAAGCGCCGCCGCCTTCGCGTCCGCCCATGCCGCCGCCCGCGCCGCGCCGCCACCCGACGGCCGCGCGGCACGAACCTTTTTCGAAACCCATTTCGTTCCCTTCCGCGTCGTACCGGACGGCCACGCGCGCGGTTTCGTCACCGGGTATTACGAGCCGGAAGTCGACGCCGCGCCGCAGGCCTCGCCCGCCTTCAGATATCCGCTTCTTTCGCGCCCGGCCGATCTGGTGGCGGTCGACGACGACAGCCGCCCGCCCGGCCTCGACCCCTATTTCGCCTTCGCCCGCCAATACCCGGACGGTCGCCTGGGCGAATATTTCGACCGCGCCGCGATCGAGGCCGGCGCGCTGTCGGGCCGGGGCCTGGAGATCGCCTGGCTCGCCGATCCCGTCGACGTGTTTTTCATCCATGTCCAGGGCGCGGCGCGGCTGCGCATGCCCGACGGCACGGTCAGGCGCGTAACCTATGCCGCCAAGAGTGGACATCGCTTCACGGGACCCGGCGGAATTCTGGCCGAAATCGGCGAATTGGCGCGCGAAAACGTCACAATGCAGACGATTCGGGCCTGGTTTTGCGAAAATCCGCAGCGAAAATCCGAGATTTTGTGGCAAAATCGCTCCTTTATCTTCTTTAAGGACGCGCCGGTCGACGATTCCGCGCTTGGCCCGGTCGCGGCGGCCAAGGTGCCGCTGACGGCCGGCCGCTCGCTTGCGGTCGACCGCCTGCTGCACACGTTCGGCACGCCGGTCTTCGTTCATGCGCCGGATCTTGCGGCGTTCGGCGAGGCGCCGTTTTCGCGGCTGATGATCGCCCAGGACACCGGCTCCGCCATCACCGGTCCCGCCCGCGGCGATCTGTTTGCCGGCTCCGGCGCGGCGGCCGGCGACATCGCCGGGGTGGTCCGCCACGATGCCGATTTCTTCGTGCTCGTTCCGCGTGTCCTGGCCGACGGGGCCGGCGCATGAGGACCCGGGCGACAAAGGGCCTGACCGAGCAGGACCGTGTCCTGTGGGAGCGGGTCGCCCGCACCGCCACGCCGCTTGACGGCCGCCGCCTGCCGCCGGCGGAGATCGTCGCCCCGACCGCCCCGCCGGCGTCAAAAGACCCGGCGCGCGCGCGCCCAAAGGCGGGCCCGGCCGCTGCCCGGCCGCCTGCCGACGCCGGATCCGAGCCCAGAGCGGGTGGCATCGACCGGCCGACCCGGCAGAAACTGGCCAAGGGCCGCGTCGCGCTCGAGGCCAGTGTCGACCTGCACGGTCTCACCCAGAGCCAGGCCCACGGGCTGCTTTTGTCCTTCCTGCTGCGCGCGCACGCCGCCGGCATCCGCCATGTGCTGGTCATCACCGGCAAGGGCGCCTCGTTCGGCAGCGACGGCGTCTTGCGCCGCGCCGTACCCGGCTGGCTGGCGACCCCGTCTTTCCGCGCCATCGTCGGCGGCTTCGAACCCGCCGCACGGCACCATGGCGGCAACGGCGCGCTTTACATACGTTTGCGCCGGGCCGGCGATCCGAGGCGCTGATGACGCCGTTCGGCGAAAAAATGCGCGCCATGCGCCGCGACAAGGGCGTGACCCAGAAGGAGATGGCGCAGGCGCTCGGCGTCAGTCCGGCCTATCTGTCGGCGCTCGAACGCGGCCACCGCGGCGTACCGAGCTGGACGTTCCTGCAAAAGGTGCTCGGCTATTTCAACATTATCTGGGACGATGCGGAGGAATTGCGCCGGATCGCCGAGCAATCGCGGCCCCGGGTGGTGATCGACACGAGCGGGCTTTCGCCCGCCGCGACCCGCCTCGCCAATCTGCTGGCTACCGATATCGCCCGGCTCGACGAGGACGACATCGCCGCGCTGATCGAGCGGATCCGGGCGGTGGGACGGCGCTCGAAGCGCTTCGACTGATCTTTTTCCGCCGTGCGCGACGGGCGCCCGCCTTGTCCGCTCGCCCGGCGATCAATTGGCCGCAAACAGCGCCTTGAGTTCGCTCAGTCGGTCGTTGACCAGCCAGCCATAATAGTTTTCCTCCGGCAGCCGCTTCTCCTCGCCCTTGGCCGCGCGTTCGGCGTTCTCCCGGCGCAGCGCCTGCGCCCGCTCGCGCGGATTGCCGACATTGTAGAGCGTCGCGGTGATACCGGGATTGCCGGAAATGTCGAAACCGGCGATCTCCGCATAGGCGTCGATCGCGGTTTTCAGCGTCGCCGCGACATAGGGCAGGGTCAGGTCCGGGTCCATGATGGTGCGATAGACCTGCTGCGGATAGCGGTGATCGAGCTTGGGCAGTCCGGAGACCCGGTGCACCGCGTCGCTCATCTGCAGGGCCGTCAGCGGGTTGAGCTGGCCGATGCCGAAGGTCTGGCCCGCGTAAAAGGGCTGGAAGAACACTGCGCTGAAGCGGTTGTTGGGAAATCCCTTGCCGTCGACGACACGGCCGCGAAACTGCGTGTTCCAGACCCTTTCGCGACAGGTCCACAGCGCGTAGCTGCCGGTTTCGGCATCGCAGGCGGCGAATTGCGGCCGCTTGATGAAGGCGTCGACGTCCTCGCCGTCGAAGGCGAAGGAGAACCGTGTCGTCAGATAGGACACCGCCTTGACGTAGTAGGTCTGCAGCCGGTCATAGGCATCGACATTGTAGGTATGCTCGCCGACGATGGCGCCGACGATGTGCATCGGATCGATGCGATAGGCGGCGGCGGCCTCGACGATCTTGGCCCGCAGCTTGCCGTCGCGCTTCAGCAAGGCGTAGACCTTGCGGTATTTGGCCTCGAACGTGGTCTTGAGCGCACGCGTGCGCGACCCCGAGCCGAACGGGATGTCGGGCTGCTCGGCATGCCGGTTGCCGGCGGGAACCGGAGTGGCTGCCAGCGCGGGCGCCGCGAGGACACCCGCCGCCAGGATCAGGACCCAAAAAATCTGCCTTGCCATATGTCCCAGGCAACCGTGAACATGATTTCGTTTCGGCACGGTAGGAAAAGCGCCGCTGCGAGTCGAGAGCGCGGCCGGCGAGTTTGCGCTCTTTGGCGTGTCGAAACGGAAAGACTGTTTCGACATCCTTGCCGCTTCCTAAAGAATGAATCGGGACAAATCTGTGTTCTTGGCCAGATCGCCGACATTCTTGGCGACATAGTCGGCATCGATCGTCAGCGTCGTTCCCGACCGGTCGGGCGCCTCGTAGGAGATATCGTCGAGCACCCGTTCCATCACCGTCTGCAGCCGGCGCGCGCCGATATTCTCCACCGAGGCGTTGAGATCGACGGCGATGCCGGCCAGCGAATCGATGGCGTCGTCGGTGAAGTCGAGCGTCACGCCCTCCGTCTGCATCAAAGCGACATATTGCTTGATCAGGCTCGCCTCGGTTTCGGTCAGGATGCGCCGGAAATCCTCCTTTTCCAGAGCCCGCAGCTCGACGCGGATCGGCAGCCGGCCCTGCAGCTCGGGCAAAAGGTCCGACGGCTTCGAGACGTGGAAGGCGCCCGAGGCGATGAACAGGATATGGTCGGTCTTGACCGGACCGTATTTGGTGGCGACCGTGGTGCCTTCGACCAGCGGCAGCAGGTCGCGCTGCACGCCCTCGCGCGAGACCCCGGCTCCCACGCCGCTCTCGCGCGTGGCGATCTTGTCGATCTCGTCGAGGAAGACGATCCCGTCATTTTCCGTGATAGACAGCGCCCGGCTCACCACCTCGTCCTGGTCGAGCAGCTTGTCGGACTCGTCGTTGATGAGGTGCGCGTAAGAGTCCTTGACCGTGGTCTTGCGTGTCTTGGTGCGTCCGCCCATCGCCTTGGACAGCATGTCGTTGATGTTGAGCACGCCTATATTGGCGCCCGGCATGCCCGGGATTTCCAGGGACGGGCCGGACGTGTCGGCGACCTCGACCTCGATCTCCTTGTCGTCGAGCTCGCCGTTTCGCAGTTTCTTGCGAAAGCTGTCGCGCGTCGCCGGGCTGGCGTTCTTGCCCACCAGCGCCTCAAGCACCCGTTCCTCGGCATTGATGTGGGCGCGCGCCTTGACGTCCTCGCGCATCTTGTCGCGCACCAGGCCCATCGCCACCTCGACCAGGTCGCGGATGATCTGTTCGACGTCGCGCCCGACATAACCGACTTCGGTGAATTTGGTCGCTTCCACCTTGATGAACGGGGCGCCGGCGAGCCGCGCCAGCCGGCGCGAGATCTCGGTCTTGCCGACGCCGGTCGGGCCGATCATCAGGATGTTTTTCGGCATCACCTCCTCGCGCATCTGGCCTTCGAGCTGCTGGCGGCGCCAGCGGTTGCGCAGCGCGATCGCCACGGCGCGCTTGGCGTCCTTCTGGCCGATAATGTAGCGGTCGAGTTCGGAAACGATCTCGCGGGGGGAAAATGTGGTCATGACGGGGTCTCGTTTGTGTTTTCGCCGTGCTGCATCGAAAGCCAGTCGCCGGTGCGCCCCGCAAGCTGCGGGACCGGCCGCAAGGCGATGTGCGGCGTGTCAATCGGCATCGAGGGTTTCGATCACGATGTTGCGATTCGTGTAGACGCAGATGTCGGCCGCGATCTCCATCGCGGCGCGGGCGATCTCCTCGGCCGATTTGTCGGTCTCGGCCAGGGCACGCGCGGCGGCGAGCGCGTAATTGCCGCCGGAGCCGATCGCCATGACCCCGTGCTCGGGTTCCAGCACGTCGCCGGTGCCGGTAAGCGCCAGGGTCACGCTCTTGTCGGCGACCAGCATCATCGCCTCGAGCCGGCGCAGATAGCGGTCGGTGCGCCAGTCCTTGGCCAGTTCCACGCAGGCCCGCGTCAACTGGTCGGGATATTGTTCGAGCTTGGTTTCCAGCCGTTCGAGCAGTGTGAAGGCATCGGCGGTCGCGCCGGCAAAACCGGCGATCACATTGCCCTTGCCCAGGCGGCGGACCTTGCGGGCATTGCCCTTCATCACCGTCTGCCCCATCGAGACCTGGCCGTCGCCGGCGATCACCACGGTGCCGCCTTTGCGCACGGTGACGATGGTGGTCGCATGCATTGCGGGTGCTTCTGACATGAATGGCTCCGATCAGGCGCGGCCAGGGCGCAAAAAACGCGGCGTTTCGACAGGGCCTTATTTATGCAGCCGGGGCCGGATTGCAAATTCGCCCCCGACAAGCCGCGGCCTATGCCGGCGAACTGGCATTCCCCGCGCGCCGCTGTTAGAAGGCAGCGCCACGCTACTTTCAGGACAAGCGAGATGGACGCCAGCACCGGTCGCACCGCAACGATCAGCCGCAAGACCAACGAGACCGCCATCGAGGTGACGGTCGATCTCGACGGCGGCGGCAAATACGACATCGCCACCGGCGTCGGTTTCTTCGACCACATGCTCGAGCAGCTCTCGCGCCATTCGCTGATCGACATGACGGTCAGGACAAAGGGCGACCTGCACATCGACGACCATCACACGGTCGAGGATACCGGGATAGCGATCGGGCAGGCCATCGCCCGCGCGCTCGGCGAGCGGCGCGGCATCAACCGCTACGCCTCGCTCGATCTGGCCATGGACGAAACGCTGACGCGCGCCGCCGTCGACGTCTCCGGCCGGCCGTTCCTGGTCTGGAACGTGCCCTTTTCGGCGCCCAAGATCGGCACGTTCGACACCGAGCTGGTGCGCGAGTTCTTCCAGGCGCTGGCCCAGAACGCCGGTATCACGCTGCACGTCACGACGCTTTACGGCGCCAACAACCATCATGTCGCCGAGACCTGCTTCAAGGCGGTGGCGCGGGTTCTGCGCGTCGCGCTCGAGGCCGATCCGCGTCAACGCGACGCCGTGCCCTCGACCAAAGGCACGCTTGGCTAGGAATACGCTGATGGCCAGTTTCGTCGTTTTGGAACCCCCGGGCGAGCGTCCCGCCGATGACATGATCTTCGTGCGGGACGGATTCGCCTGGCTCGGTCTTTTGTTGCCCTTTTTCTGGCTGCTGTGGCATCGGCTGTGGATCGAGGCATTGCTTTTTCTGGCCGCCTCGATCGGCCTGGCGATGCTGGTCGAGTTCGCCGGTCTGGGCGTCGTCGCGCCGTTCCTGTCGCTCATTCTGGCGCTTTATGTCGGCATCGAGGGCGCGACGCTGCGGGTGTGGGCGGCGACCCGCCGCGGCTGGCGCGAATGGGGCGTCGTGGAGGCCGACACGGGCGAGGATGCCGAGGCGCGCTATGTCGCCGAACGCGGCGAGACGCCGGTTGCCGACCGCATCGCCCCGCGTGCCGCTGCACCCGGCGCGGCCCGCACGAGCGCGTCCGGCGAACCCGCGCTCGGCCTTTTCGACTATCCCGCGCGAGGCTGACAATGCGCGTCGCCATCATCGATTACGGCTCCGGCAATCTGCGCTCGGCCGTCAAGGCCTTCGAGCGCGCCGCGCGCCAGGCCGGCATCGCCGCCGAGATCGACCTGACCTCGGATGCCGAACGGGTGCGCTCGGCCGACCGCGTCGTGCTGCCGGGCGTGGGCGCCTATGCCGATTGTCGCGCCGGCCTCGATGCCGTGCCCGGCATGGTCGAGGCGATCGACGAGGCCGCGATTGCCAGGGGACGGCCTTTCCTGGGCATCTGCGTCGGCATGCAGCTGATGGCGCAGCGCGGCCTGGAAAAGACGACGACGAAGGGCTTCGGCTGGATCGCCGGCGACGTGGTCCGCATCGAGCCCGCCGCGCCCGCCTTGAAAGTTCCCCAGATCGGCTGGAACACGATCGCGCTCGTGCGGCCGCACCCGCTGTTTGAGGGCATCGCGACCGGCGAAGGCGGGCTGCACGCCTATTTCGTCCATTCCTATCATCTGCAGACGCGGGTGGCCGAGGAACTGGTCGCCGTCACCGACTATGGCGGCCGGATCACGGCGGCGGTCGGCCGCGACAACCTCGCCGGCACCCAGTTCCATCCCGAAAAGAGCCAGGCGCTCGGCCTGGCCCTGATCGCCAATTTCCTGAGGTGGAGGCCATGAGCCGCAAACGGTGTTGGATCGCAACGGCCGCAAACAGGGCGGGAGCCGAGGCATGATCCTGTTTCCCGCCATCGATCTCAAGGACGGAGAATGCGTGCGCCTGAAGCTCGGCGACATGGCGACCGCCACGGTCTATAACGCCGATCCGGCCGCCCAGGCCGAGGCCTTCGAGGCGCAGGGCTTCGACTGGCTGCACGTCGTCGACCTGAACGGCGCCTTCGCCGGCGAAAGCGTCAACGGCGCCGCCGTGGAGGCGATCCTCAAGGCAACGCGCAACCCGGTCCAGCTCGGCGGCGGCATTCGCACGCTCGCCGATATCGAGGCCTGGCTCGACAAGGGGCTGGCGCGCGTCATTTTGGGCACGGTGGCGGTGCGCGATCCCGATCTGGTCAAAGAGGCCTGCCGGCTTTTTCCCGGCAAGATCGCGGTCGGCATCGACGCCAAGGGCGGCAAGGTCGCCGTGGAAGGCTGGGCCGAGGCCTCCAAGCTCGGCGTGATCGAGCTGGCCGAGCGTTTCGAGGGCGCCGGCGTGGCCGCGATCATCTACACCGACATCGACCGCGACGGCGTGCTTTCGGGCATCAACTGGGAGGCGACCATCGATCTGGCCAACGCGGTCTCGATCCCCGTCATCGCCTCGGGCGGGCTTGCCTCGATCGCCGATATCGTGCGCATGACCATGCCCGACGCGAAGCGGCTCGAAGGCGCGATCTCCGGCCGCGCGCTTTATGACGGGCGCATCGACCCGGCCGCGGCGCTGGCCGTGCTCGGCGGCGCCAAACCGCCGGCCGGGCTGTTCGAGGACCCCGCATGACCCTGAAAGCCCGCGTCATCCCCTGTCTCGATGTCAAGGACGGCCGCGTCGTCAAGGGTGTCAATTTCGTCGACCTGATCGATGCCGGCGATCCCGTCGAGGCCGCCAAGGCCTATGACGCGGCCGGCGCCGACGAATTGTGCTTTCTCGACATCACCGCCTCGTCCGACAATCGCGAGACGATTTTCGACGTGGTGGCGCGCACGGCCGAGCAGTGCTTCATGCCGCTGACCGTCGGCGGCGGCGTGCGCGCGGTCGCCGATATCCGCAAGCTGCTGCTGGCCGGCGCCGACAAGGTGTCGATCAACACGGCGGCGGTGAAAAATCCCGATTTCGTCGCCGAGGCGGCCGACAAGTTCGGCGACCAGTGCATCGTCGTGGCGATCGACGCCAAAAAGGTGTCGGCCCCGGGCGAGGCCGCGCGCTGGGAGATCTTTACCCATGGCGGCCGCGAAAAGACCGGCATCGAGGCGATCGGGTTCGCACAAAAAATGGTCGACCGCGGCGCCGGCGAGATCCTGCTGACCTCGATGGATCGCGACGGCACCAAGGCCGGCTACGACCTGGCGTTGACGCGGGCGGTCGCCGACGCCGTGCGCGTGCCGGTGATCGCGTCGGGCGGCGTCGGCACGCTCGACCATCTGGTCGAAGGCATCCGCGACGGCCACGCCGCCGCCGTGCTCGCCGCCTCGATCTTTCATTTCGGCACCCATTCCATCGCCGAGGCCAAGCACCATATGGCAGCGGCCGGCATTGCCGTGCGCCTCGACCCGGCGGCGCCGGCCGGAGCGCGACCATGAGCGGATTTTCCCTGACCGATCTGGAAAAGATCATCGCCGAGCGCGGCCGCTCCGGCGATCCGCAGTCGTGGACGGCGAAGCTGTTTGCAAGCGGCACCGACAAGGCCGCGCAGAAGCTCGGCGAGGAAGCCGTCGAGGCGGTGATCGCGGCCGTGCGCGGCGATCGCGACGGTCTGGTTTCTGAAAGCGCCGATCTTGTCTATCATTGGCTGGTGGTGCTGGCGCTCGCCGACGTGCCGGTCGCCGAGGTGCTGGCCGAGCTCGAGCGCCGCACGGCGCGTTCCGGCATTGCCGAAAAGGCGGCGCGCGACGAGTGAGGCCGGCGCGAAAGGGAAGGCGATGGACCAGCTTGCTCCGGACCTGAAATATTCGCCCTACCGCTTTTTCAGCGCCGAGCGCTGGGCCGGCTTCCGCGCCGACACGCCGCTCACCCTGACCGAGGACGAAGTCCGCCGGCTGAGCTCGCTCAACGACCCGGTCGATCTCGACGAGGTGCGCCGCATCTATCTGTCGCTGTCGCGGCTCTTGTCGGCCCATGTCGAGGCGAGCCAGCTTCTGTTTCACCAGCGCAAGGTGTTCTTCAACACCGGCGACGTGGTCAAGACGCCCTTCATCATCGGCATCGCCGGTTCGGTCGCGGTCGGCAAATCGACGACGGCGCGCATTCTCCAGGAACTTCTGGGGCGCTGGCCGTCGAGCCCCAAGGTCGACCTCGTCACCACCGACGGGTTCCTCTACCCCAACGAGGTGCTGCGCGGCGAGAACATCATGGACCGCAAGGGCTTTCCGCAGAGCTACGATGTCGGCCAGCTGTTGCGGTTCCTGTCGGCGATCAAGTCCGGCGAGCCGGACGTGCGCGCCCCGGTCTATTCCCACCTGACCTACGACGTGGTGCCCGGCGAATACGTGCTGATCGACCGGCCCGACATCCTGATCTTCGAGGGCATCAACGTCTTGCAGACCCGCGACCTGCCCCCGGACGGGCGCGCGGTGCCGGTGGTGTCGGACTTTTTTGACTTCTCGATCTATATCGACGCCGACGAAGACCTGATCCACACCTGGTATATCGACCGTTTCATGCGTCTGCGCGAGACCGCCTTCCGCAACCCGCAATCCTTTTTCCACCGCTATTCGCAGCTTTCCGAGGACGCCGCGCGCGCCATCGGCGAAAGCCTGTGGGCCAATATCAACCTGAAGAACCTGCGCGAGAATATCGTGCCGACCAGGCCGCGCGCCGACCTGATCCTGCGCAAGGGCGCCGACCATCTGGTCGAGGAGGTCGCGCTGCGCAAGCTCTAGGCGCTGTGCCGTTGTCGCAGGAAAGATGTCGCCGCGCGGGCCGATCCGGCGCCCGCCGGCGGGCGGTTTCCTTCCGACTGTCATCCGGCGCAGCGGCCGGGCGATCGCGCTTGTGAGGCGGGCGGATGTGGGCTAGGTCGAGCCCGCGAAAGGGTCCGCGAGCCAAGGAGCAGCGCAGATGACGACGACGACGGTTTTGCCTGCGGGCCCGCGGGAGCTGCGCTATCCGTTTCCCGACACTCCCGAAACCGGCACGGTCGGCGAGGTCGCGCCCGGCATTTTGTGGGCGCGCATCCCGCTGCCCTTCCGTCTCGACCACGTCAACATCTACCTGATCGAGGACGGCGACGGCTGGGCCGTGCTCGACACCGGCATCGCCAACGACCAGACCCGTGAAATCTGGCGGGCGCTGGTGGCCGGGCCGCTGGCCGGCCGGCGCCTGACGCGGCTGATCGTCAGCCATTATCACCCCGACCATATCGGGCTGGCCGGCTGGCTGTGCGACCGGTTCGACCTGCCGCTTCTGACCAGCCATTCGGCCTATCTCGGCTGTCTCAACATCTCGCTCAGCCCGGGCGCGCTCGATGCCGAGCCCTATCGCGACCATTACCGCCGCCACGGCATGGCGGACGATGCCGCGCGCCTGGTCAGCACCCAGGGCCACAATTATCTGCGCATGGTGGCGCCGCTGCCGCCGGTTTTTTCGCGGCTGGTGGCCGGCGACACGCTGGCGCTCGGCGGGCGCGATTTCGAGGTGCTGGCCGGCGACGGCCACGCGCCGGAGCAACTGATGCTCTACTGGCGCGACGGCAACGTGTTCTTGGCCGCCGACCAGGTGCTGGCCCGGATCTCGCCCAATATCGGCGTGTGGGCGGTCGAACCGGAGGGCGACCCGCTCGGGCTCTACCTGCGCTCGCTCGCCGCGCTGCGCGCCACCATTCCGGCCGACGCGCTGGTGCTGCCCGGCCACCAGCTTCCCTTCGTCGGGCTGCACCAGCGCTGCCGCGAGCTGGCCGCCCATCACGACGAGCGCTGCGCGGCGATCGCCGAGGCCTGCGGCGCAAAGCCGCGCTCGGTGGCCGATCTGCTGCCCTTCGTGTTTCCCCGCGCGCTCGATCCGCACCAGATGGGTTTCGCCTTCAGCGAGGTCCACGCCCACGTCAACCGCATGAAGCGGCAGGGCACGCTGGTGCGCGACGCAAAAGACGAAGACGTGCACCGCTACCGGCTGGCCTGAGGCCGCAGCCAGCGCCGGACGCGGGCCCGTATCGCCACATATTTCCGAGCGGGACCGTGCCGCCGCGCCCGGCGCGGTCGGCCCGACACGCAGGAAGGCGGAAAGATCGGCGCCGAAGGCGCGATCACGCCCGGAAGGTCGTGGGGCGTTGGCCGGAAGCTGCCATGAAACGGGCCTTCTGGGGGTGGGTTCAGAAGGGCTTTAGGCTCTCTAGTGGCTAGAGGTGCAAGGGGGCATCGAGCCTGTTTCAAACGCGGAGGTCGGCATTGGGGTGGGAAGCGGACTGGCGGGTTTCGGGCTGCTACCATGCGGGAGCTTCCCTAAAGATCGCTGTGCGCGGTAGGTCTTTATCAATACAACTCAATTCTTGCGATTTGACACCATATCGTTGAGAGCATCAAATATCGGAAATGCCCTATTCCTCTTTCTCTGGTCCGTCAGCATTTTCGAGTTCCTCAGTTTCACCTCTATAGCTTGCCTTGAAACCTGAAAGTAGTTTGATAGGCGCGACAGCATTTCATTATAGATAAAAAAGTTGTATGGTTGGTCGTCAACGAAGATGTATCCGTGCCCTCTATCTTTGATACCTAGGTCTCGGCGAAATTGAATCACCTTTTGAAGGAAATGTACATCAGGCAAGATCAATTCAGCAGCAAAGATGTTCGCTTGATACTCCAGGCGATCATAGTTGAAGTCTTTTGATTTATCTTTTGTAACAAATAGGTCCCGCTCTACAATGCTCTCAGAGAGTAGGTATCGTTCATGATCCAAAGCGAAATGGCCAATCTCATGTGCAAGCGTAAAGCGCTCTCGTGTTTGGAGCGAATGTGAGTTTATCACGATCATTTTTTGACCGAAGATTGCGCTCCCCAAGATCGAAGTTCCGTCAATATCAACCACTTTACGATCAGAGAAATGCAAATCAATGGATAGAATTTGGCAAATCTTGATTAGATCTACCGCACCAGACGTGTATCCAGTTGAATTAAGGAGTTTTTCAGCCGTCAATTTTATTTGAGTTAATGATAAAAATGGAACCGCATGATCTACGCATTCTTGATCGAATCGAAGATCATTGGTTACCTCAGGATCAAGACTTGTCACCATATCGCCGATATTCGAATAATATTTTCCTTCGTAGAAACCGGAGAACTTTAGCGACTTCTTTATATTTTCGTTCCAAAACATTTGAGCGCTTAAGAATGCATTTTCTAAGAATTTACTTTTGCGATCCGCTACGATTTCCAAACCATGCTCATCGAATTTTACAATGCCCATCGCTCCATTTCTGGCGACCATCTCAGCCCCAGATTGCAGACGCGAAGTGACAACTATTACTCCTTTGGATGCATAAGGAAATATCCGCCCAATTTTCGATGAGAAGTCGTTGATATGCATCTCGGAAACGTTTGCTTTATGATTCTTGCATTCGAAAATGACGTATAGATGTGGGGTATCGCTGCCAGTTCGGTATATTTCCAAAACGACATCAAACTCAACGTCTGAATGACGTTGCCGACAGTAATACGATTTCCTCTTGTAAATCTTGCAGTTTTTCGCTGCATACACACCGAAAACGAGATCCCCGCGATCTTTTTGTTCAACAAGATAGCGATAGAACGCATCTTCCAGTTTGTCGCCCTTGCTAGTCGAGTTCATAATTTGCCTTGGCTCCAAGCGTTCTGAAAAGCCGCACACATTTTACGTGGTGAGCAGCATTTGGAAAGCAAATTGACTTCTAAAATTTTCGTGTGAATAGGATACTTGGTGATGATAGCAAACTTTATGATTAGAAGCGGTAACCTCTAGTACAAGCAGGCCGATACGAGGGCCGGCTGTGTTGTCGCAATCGCACACAATGAACTGCAGTTCCGGATGGCTAAGGTACTTCCTTGGAACGACCACGACGGAGCCGCAAGCGCCCAGCAAACCGAATACGCGCCTCCATCTCCCCAGCACAATCACGGCAAGCTGTGCCTGCGATCGGGCGTGCGCCCGGCATGAGACGTTTTGCCGGCTGGGCCCGATCGACGAGGCCCGGTCTTTCGCCGCGCGGCGTCGAACACGAGCACCGGCAGGGTCCAGCGAGGCGGCGCGGCTTTTGGCTCGCGCGCCTCAGCCCCCCTCAAATATCGAGGTTCGCCACCGAGAGCGCGTTGTCCTGGATGAATTCGCGCCGCGGCTCGACCTCGTCGCCCATCAGCCGGGCGAACAGCGCGTCGGCGTCGGTGGCGTCGGCGATCTTGACCTGCAGCAGCGAGCGCGCCGCCGGATCGAGCGTCGTTTCCCACAATTGTTCGGCGTTCATCTCGCCCAGCCCCTTGTAGCGCTGCATGGTCAGGCCCTTGCGGCCGACCGCGAACACGCCGTCGAGCAGCTTGAGCGGACCGGAGATGGTTTCGCCCACATCCTTGCGGCGCAGCACCGGCTGGGTGCCGTAGACCTCGTCGAGGCGGCCGGCATAGCGGTGCAGCGCCCGCGCGTCGGCCGAGCCGATCAGCGCCATGTCGAGATGGACGACATCCTTGACGCCGCGCACGGTGCGCTCGAAGATAAAGCCGCCCGGCCCCTCGTTCGAGGTCGCCATGCGCCCTTCCCAGCCGCGCTCGGTTTCTTCCGAGATCAGGTCGAGCCGCTCGGCGATGCGGGCCGCCGTTTCGTTGGCGCGGCCGAGATCGATCACGACTTCGGGATTGAGCGCGCCGGCGATCGCCGCTTGCTCGACCACGGCGCGGTCGTAGCGCGTATGCAGGCCGTTGATCAGCGTGCGCACCGCCAGCGCGTCGTCGATCGCCGCGCGCAGGTCCGGACCGGTGCGGACCTCGCCGCTGGCGAGCTCCAGCGCGCAATCCTCCAGGCCGCCCTCGATCAGATATTCCTCGAAGGCCTGCTCGTCCTTGAGATATTGCACGCTCTTGCCGCGGGTCACCTTGTAGAGCGGCGGCTGCGCGATATAGAGGTGGCCGCGCTCGATCAGCTCCGGCATCTGGCGGAAGAAGAAGGTCAACAGCAGGGTGCGGATATGGGCGCCGTCGACGTCGGCGTCCGTCATGATGATGATCTTGTGGTAGCGCAGCTTCTCGGGATTGAACTCGTCCTTGCCGATGCCGGTGCCGAGCGCGGTGATCAGCGTGCCGATCATATCCGACGACAACATGCGGTCGAAGCGCGCGCGTTCGACGTTGAGGATCTTGCCGCGCAGCGGCAGGATCGCCTGGTTCTGGCGCGAGCGGCCGCCCTTGGCCGAGCCGCCGGCCGAATCGCCCTCGACGATGAACAGTTCCGATTTCGCCGGATCGCGCTCCTGGCAGTCGGCGAGCTTGCCGGGCAGCGAGGTGATGTCGAGCGCGCCCTTGCGGCGCGTCAATTCGCGCGCCCGGCGCGCGGCCTCGCGCGCGGCGGCGGCCTCGACCACCTTGCTGATCAGGATCTTGGCTTCCGCCGGATGTTCCTCGAACCAGGTGCTCAGCGCCTCGTTGACGAGGCTCTCGACCACCGGCCGCACTTCCGAGGAGACCAGCTTGTCCTTGGTCTGTGAGGAAAATTTCGGATCGGGCACCTTGACCGACAGCACCGCCGTCAGCCCCTCGCGGCTGTCGTCGCCGGTGAGCGACACCTTCTCCTTCTTGGCGATGCCGGAGGCCTCGGCATAGCTCGTGACCTGGCGCGTGAGCGCGCCGCGGAAACCGGCCATATGCGTGCCGCCGTCGCGCTGGGGGATGTTGTTGGTGAAGCACAGCACGTTCTCGTGATAGCTGTCGTTCCACCACATCGCCACTTCGACGGTGATGTCGTCGCGCTCGGCGCGGATCGAGATCGGCGCGGGAATGAGCGATTTGCGCGCCCGGTCGAGATAGCGCACGAATTCCTCGAGCCCGCCATCGTAGAGCAGCTCGTTGGTGACTACGTCGGCATGGCGCCGGTCGGCCAGGACGATGCGCACGCCCGAGTTCAGGAAGGCGAGCTCGCGCAGCCGATGCTCGAGCGTGGCGTAGTCGAACTCGGTCATGGTGAAGGTTTCGGGCGAGGGCAGGAAGGTGACCTCGGTGCCCGTTTCGGCGCCGGCATCGCCGGTGACCGCCAGCGGCGCGTCGGCCACGCCGTGGGTGAAGCTCATCTCGTGGATCTTGCCGTTGCGGCGGATCTTGAGCTTCAGCGTGGTCGACAGCGCGTTGACGACCGAGACGCCGACCCCGTGCAGCCCGCCGGACACCTTGTAGGAATTCTGGTCGAACTTGCCGCCGGCGTGGAGCTGGGTCATGATCACTTCGGCGGCGGAAATGCCCTCGCCGTGGTGAATGTCGGTGGGGATGCCGCGGCCATTGTCGGTCACCGTGCACGAGCCGTCCGGGTTGAGCGTCACCGTCACCACGTCGGCATGGCCGGCCAATGCCTCGTCGATGGCGTTGTCGACCACCTCGTAGACCATGTGGTGCAGGCCGGACCCGTCATCGGTATCGCCGATATACATGCCCGGCCGCTTGCGCACGGCGTCGAGGCCCTTCAGGACCTTGATCGATTCCGCGCCGTATTCGGGCGTGCCGCCGGGCTCAATTTCGGACGAGTCGCTCATGAAATACCGCTGTTCTTTTGCCGCTGGAAAGACGCGCTTCCGCCACCCCGAATCACGCGCCGCTGGACAGGTGAGATATAGGGGTTTCGGGCCGAAAAACCAAATCCGGCGCCGGGCTTCGGGCCGCTGGACGGCGTCCCGGCCGGCGTGGGATTTCGCCCTGCGATCGCAGCGGACGAACGGCGGCGCCGCGTGTCCGCCCGCCCCGGCCCCGCCAGGCCGGAACCCGGCCGCCCCGGCACATGAAAAAGGCCCGCGCCGCATGGCGGCACGGGCCCTTTTTGCGAGGATCAAGCCCGATTACTGGGGCACGATCATGCGCATCTCGTCGCGACGCTCGGCATAGGCCGCTTCCTCATAGGCCGGCTGGGCTTCCAGCTCTTCCTGGGTGAAGGCGGTGTAGAGATAGCGGTTGCCGTCGCCGTCGCTCATGAACTCGAGATTGTCCATGCCGATGGCGACTTCCTTTTCGCCGATCCCGAGGAACCCGCCGACATCGACGATGATCGCGTCGACACCGCCATCCTGCGACAGCACGACGTCGCCGATCTCGCCGATATTTTCGTCATCGACGCCGTAGACCGTGGTGCCGATCAGTTCCTCGGCCCTGATCTGGTCGCTGGCGAGCGGCTGCAGGCTCGAGCGGTCGATCGCCGCGGTTTCGGTCCGGTCGGTCGCGTCGGCCGGAGCCTCGAGCGGCGAAGCGGCGGTGTTCTCGCCATCGGTGACCCGATCCTCGGTCTTGGCCGTCTCGTCCTTCGGCGCCATAGCCATGTCCTGGTCGGCCGGAGCCTCCGCGGCCTTGTCCTCGACGGGCATCGCCTCGGCGGGCTCGGCGGTGTCGGCCGTGGCCAGGTCGTCGGCGGTGGCGGGCTTGGTTTCCGCTACCTCGGCATCGGCCGGAACAGGCTGATAGGCCATGCGGTCGAATTCGGGCTGCGCCTTCAGCGCCTCGGCGGTCGTTTCGACCACGAGCCAGCGATCGCCATCGCGCTCGGCCCATTCCACCAGATCGTATTCGATCGCCACGTGTTTTTCGCCGAGGCCGAGAAAGCCGCCGACGCCGATCACCACGGCCTCGATATTGCCGTCGGCATCGAAGACGATGTCGTTCACGTCGCCGATATTTTCGGCCTCGTCGCCGGCGCCGTTATAGACCGACTCGCCGATAATGTTGCTGGCGAGCTGGCCGTCGGCCTTGACGACCATGGGAACCTCGGCGGTCTGCTGGGCCGGGTCCGCGGGGACGGTGGTGCTGGTCTGGGCGATCGCGCCGCTCGATACCAGCAAGGCAAGGGCGGATGTCGCCATAAGCTTGCGGATCATGATAAAACCTCCTTGTGCATCATTCGTATGCACGGCCGCGCCTTTTCCGATCGTGGCAGAGAGGCAGGGGCGCGGCCGCTCGACATGCACAAAACGCGGCATGTGCGCACTTGTTCCCGCACGCGGACGATCAAAGCCGATTTCGTTGGAGATTGCGCGCGATCCCGCCACCGGCCCGCCGCATGGCGCGGCCCGGCGTCTGCTGCGTTGGACGGCTGCGGAAGCGGGCGGCGCTAACGCGGCGCGCGCTTGGCCAGAATGCGCTGCAGGGTGCGGCGGTGCATGTTGAGCCGGCGCGCGGTTTCGGAGACATTGCGGTCGCACATCTCGTAGACCCGCTGGATATGTTCCCAACGCACCCGGTCGGCCGACATCGGATTTTCCGGCGGCGCGACCTTCTCCCCCGTCGTGCTCGTCAGCGCCGCGTAGACGTCGTCGGCGTCGGCGGGCTTGGCGAGATAGTCGATCGCGCCGAGCTTGACCGCGGTCACCGCGGTGGCGATGTTGCCGTAGCCGGTGAGAATGACGGCGCGCGCCTCCGCGCGTTTCTCGCGGATCGCCGACACCACGTCGAGGCCGTTGCCGTCGCCGAGCCGCATGTCGACCACCGCGTAGGCGGGCGGCGCACCCCTGGCCTTGGCCAGCGCTTCCTCCACGCTCTCCGCCGTCTCGACCACGAAGCCGCGCAATTCCATCGCCCGTGCCAGGCGGGTCAGGAACGGGCGGTCGTCGTCGACGATGAGCAGCGAGCGATCCTCGCCGAGCGTATCTTGATTTTCGGTGGTCATGAATTCGATTCCGAACGCTATCCGGCCCCTATTTATTCAAAAAAGCCGCCAAGTCCAATTTCGCCGGCTCAGCCGATCGCATGTTCGCTGACCGGATCGCGCAGGAACAGCTCGCGCGGCCAGCTCACCCGGGCGATCGCGCCCTGTCCGGGGGCGCTGGCATTGCCGAACGAAACCACCGCGCCGGAGCGCTCGAGCAGGGTCTTGGCGATGAACAGTCCGAGCCCCAACCCGCCGCCGCCCTCGGTCTGCCGGCCCGAGCGCGTGGTCATGTAGGGTTCGCCGATCCGGTCGATCACTTCCGGCGGAAACCCCGACCCGTCATCGGTGACCTGGATCGAGACATGGTCGGCGTCCCAGCTCCAGCGCACGGTGACGCTTTCGCGCGCGAAGTCGACGGCGTTTTCGACCAGATTGCCGAGCCCGTAAATGACGCCGGGATTGCGCCGTCCCGCCGGTTCGCGGCCTTCGAGCGTGCCCGGTTCGAGATGGATGTCGATGCCGAAATCGCGATGCGGCGCGATCACGTCCTCGATCATCGCCGTCAGCGTCATCCGCGCCATGTGCTCCTCGCCCTGCGAGGACAGGCTGGTCAGCCGCTGCAGGATCTCCTTGCAGCGCTCGCTCTGCGACCTGAGCAGCGTGACGTCCTCGCGAAAGCGCGGTTCGCCCTCCAGGGCCCGCTCCATCTCGCGCGCCACCAGGGCGATGGTGGCGAGCGGCGTGCCGAGTTCGTGGGCGGCCGCCGCCGCCAACCCGTCGAGGGCCGACAGATGTTGTTCGCGCTGTAAGACCAGCTCGGTGGCGGCGAGCGCGGTGGCGAGCTGGCGCGCTTCCTCGGCGACCCGCCAGGCGTAGATCGCGGTAAAGGCGGTGGTCGACAGGATCGCCATCCACATGCCGATGACGTAGAGGAACGGCATCGCCAGATTGCTGCCGCCATACCAGGGCAGCGGCAGGTGGAAACTCACCAGCAACGAGGCGGTGACGGCGACCACCAGGCCGAGCACGGCGGTCAGCGCCAGCGGCAGCGATGTCGCCGAGACCACCACCGGAACCGACATCAGGATCGCGAAGGGATTGGTCAGTCCGCCGGTCAGGTAAAGCAATCCGGCGAGTTGCAGGACGTCGAGGAACAAGACGCAGAAGGCGGCGCCCGGCGTCAGCCTGTGGGTGGCGGGGTAGCGGAAGGCCAGAAACAGGTTCACCCAGGCCGAACAGGCGATCAGCGCGAAGCAAAGCCCGACCGGCAGCGGAAACATGAACCAATAGGCCACGACCAGAACCGCCGCGCTCTGGCCGATGATGGCCAGCCAGCGCAGACGGATGAGCGTGTTGAGCCGCAATTGCCGGCTCTGTTGATGGTCGGGCGTGCGAAGGTCCTGCAGCATCGCCCTCCTATAGGCCGGACGGCCGATCGCGCCAAAGGGAATCTGTCGTCCGCTGCGCCGCTCTCCTGGCCATCGCGCGCGGCGCCGGCATGCGCCGGCTCAGTGGCCGCGCGGCTTGGCGCGCGCCGTCGGCGTGGCCCGCAGCGGCTCCTCCGGCCAGGGATGTTTGGGATAGCGCCCGCGCATGGCCGCGCGCACCTCGGCCCACGAGCCGCGCCAGAAGCCGGGCAGATCGCGCGTGGTCTGGATCGGGCGCTGCGCCGGCGACAGCAATTCGAGCGTCAGCGGCACGGTGCCCGCCGCGATGGCGGGATGACGGTCGAGGCCGAACAGTTCCTGCACGCGCACCGCCAGTACCGGCGCGTCGTCGCGATAGTCGATCGGGATGCGGTTGCCCGACGGCGCGTCGAAATGGGTCGGGGCCAGCGCCGCCACCCGCCTCTGGTCTTCGTGGCCGACCCGCGCCAGCAGGGCTTCGGCCAGCGTGGAGTCTGAAATATCGGCGATCGCCGCGCTGCCGGTCAGAAACGGTGCCAGCCAGTCCTGGACAGTATCGCGCAGCGCCGCATCGTCCATTTCGGGCCAAGGCTCGCCGAGCCCGCGCCGCAGCCAGGCGAGCCTGCGCCTGAGGCCGGCGGCCTTTTTGCCCCAGGGCAGGATCGCCACGCCATGGACGTGCACGGCCTCCAGGAGGGCGCGGTCGGCCTCGGCTCCGCTCGGCGCCGGCAGCGGACGCTCGGCGAGGGTGATCGCGCCCAGGCGGCTTCGTTCGCGTGCCCGCACCGTTCCGCTGTCGCGGTCGAACCCGGTTTCGGTGCCGGTCTCGATGCGGTCGGCGAGCACGGCGCGCAGATCGCTTTCCGCGACCGGCGCGGCAGCGACGATGCGGGCATTGCGCGCCTTGCCCTGCAGGTCGGCGACGACCAGAAAATCGTGCGCGGCCAGCGGATCGGCCGGATCGATCTCGCCGCCGCGCCCATTGGCCAGGACGTAGCGGCCCGGCCCGCCGCGCGCCATCGCCACCCGGTCGGGCCAGGCATGCAAAAGCAGCCGGCCCGCGCCGGTCGCCCCTGTTTCCGGTCGTGCCGCCGCTGCCCTGCGAAGGCCGGCGCCGGCGGCTGCGGCGAGCCGTTTGGCCAGCGCCCGTGCGTTGCCGGCCCGCGCACCGCGATCGCGGCGAAACCGCGCGAGCCGCGCGTCGAGGTCGATCTGCTGGCCGCCAAGGCCGCGCTCGGTCAAAAGCACGGCCAGGTCGGCGGCCTGCAGCGCGGCGCCGTCCTGCGCGGCCCTGGCGACCATATGAGCGAGGCGCGCCGGCAGGGCGAGACGGCGCATCGCCACGCCGTCGGCCGTCAGGCGCCCGGTTTCGTCGATCGCCTCGAGGTCGCGCAGCAGCGCGCGCGCCGCGGCGAGCGCGCCGGCAGGCGGCGGATCGAGGAAGGCGAGACGCGTCGGATCGACGACCCCGAAAGCGGCGCAGTCGAGCACCAGGCCGGCGAGGTCCGCTTCCACGATCTCCGGCGGCGTGAAGGCGGGCAAAGACGCAGTCTGTTCGGCGCGCCACAGCCGGATCGCCACGCCCGGCGCCGTGCGCCCGGCGCGTCCGGCGCGCTGCTCGGCCGAGGCGCGCGACACCCGCACGGTTTCGAGCCGGGTCAGCCCGGTCGCCGGCTCGAATTTCGGCAGGCGCTGATAGCCTGAATCGATCGCCACCCGAACGCCGTCGATGGTGATCGAGGTTTCCGCGATCGCGGTGGCCAGCACGATCTTGCGGCGGCCATCCGGCGCCGGGCGGATCGCCGCGTCCTGGGCCTTGCCGTCCATGGCGCCGAAAAGCGCGATCAGATCCGCATTCGCCGGCAGCCGGCCGGCAAGCCGTTCGGCCGTGCGCTCGATTTCGCGCTGGCCGGGCAGGAAGGCGAGGATGCCGCCGTCCTCCTCGGCAAGCGCGGCACGCACGGCGGCCGCCACGGCGTCCTCGAGCGTTTCGCCGCCGGTGCGTTCGCGGTGGCGGATGTCGACCGGAAAGCTTCGGCCATGGCTTTCGATCACCGGCGCGTCACCGAGCAGCCGGGCGACCCGCGCACCGTCCAGGGTTGCCGACATCACCACCAGCCGCAGATCGGGCCGCAGCCCCTGCTTGACGTCGAGCGCCAGCGCCAGGCCGAAATCGCCGTCGAGCGAGCGCTCGTGGAACTCGTCGAAAACGACACACGCAATGCCGGCAAGTTCCGGATCGTCGAGGATCATGCGCGCCAGCACGCCTTCGGTGACGACGAGAATGCGGGTTGCCGCCGAGACCTGCCTGTCCATGCGCATGGCGTAGCCGACCGTGGCGCCGACCTCTTCGCCGAGGAGGGCGGCCATGCGCCGCGCGGCGGCGCGCGCGGCCAGCCGGCGTGGTTCCAGAAGCAGGATCGTGCCGCCGCCGCGCCAGTCCTCGCCTAGAAGCGCGAGCGGCACCAGCGTGGTCTTGCCGGCGCCGGGGGGCGCGACCAGGACGGCGTGTCCCGGGCCGGCGAGCGCGGCGCGCAGGTCGGGCAGGATCCGGGTGACGGGAAGGTCGGGCAGGGTCATGACGGGCTAGCCGATACGTTTGGACCGGGCCGCGACGGCATATCAGCGCCGACGCCGCGCTGGCAATCCGCAAAGCCTCCGGCCGGCGACCGGCGTGCCGGAAAGGCGCGCCATTGCCGGCTTGATCCCACCGCCGCGGGTGCTAGGTTGCGTCCGGCGGCGTCAAAATGCCGTCGACGTTCTCAGGGCGGGGTGAAAGTCCCCACCGGCGGTAAGGGGATCTCCCCAAGCCCGCGAGCGCCGGGGCGGCGACAGGCCGGTCCGGGTCAGCAGATTCGGTGCGAATCCGAAGCCGACGGTTACAGTCCGGATGGAAGAGAACGGGTCAGATCGCCGAGCGTGTCCTTTGGCTCTTCGCCCGAGGCTGCGCGCGGTGTCCGATCCCGCATCCCTGAGGTCTCTGGGTCAATGCGAAAGGATCGGACCGAATGAGCCAGATAGCCTCGATCGAAACCACCCCGGCCGCGCTGCGCGGCGCCGCGATCATGGTGGCGGCCGGCCTCGCCTTTGCCGGCCTCAACGTCGCCGTGCAATGGGCGAGTGTCAATGCCGGCGCCTCCGCGCCCGCGATCGCATTCTGGCAATATGCCATCGCGCTGGCGCTCGCCGCGCCCCTGGTCTGGCGCGGCGGCATACACATCCTGCACACGCGGCATGTCTTCCTGCATCTGGCGCGGGTGCTTCTGGCCGCGGCCGGCATCCAGCTTTGGGTCTACGGCCTGTCGGTCGTACCGATCTGGCAGGCAATCGCGCTCGCTATGACCTCGCCGTTCTTCGTCATGGCGGGGGCGGGCCTGGTTCTGCGCGAGCGGGTCGATTTCGCCCGCATCGCGGCCACGGCGGGCGGTTTCGCCGGCGCCATGATCATCATCGCGCCCTGGTCGGAAAGCTTCACCTATCACGCTTTCCTGCCGGTGCTGGCGGCGGCGTGCTGGGCCGGCACGTCGCTGATCACCAAATATCTGACGCGGCTGGAGCCCACGGCCGGCATCACCGTCTATCTGCTTTTGCTACTGACCCCGATCAATGCCGCGATCTGGCTCGGCTCGGGTTTCGAGATCCCGCCGCAGGCCGCCTGGTGGGCGCTGTTTGCCGCCGGTGCCCTGACCGGGCTCGCGCAATATCTTTTGACCTGGGCCTATGCCAGCGCCGATGCCGCCTATCTGCAGCCGTTCGACGATCTGAAGCTGCCGTTCAACATCGTCGCCGGCTGGGTGGTGTTCGGTGCTGCGCCGACGCCGGGCTTCTGGCCGGGCGCGGCGCTGATCGTTGCGGCCTCGCTATATTTGATGCGGCGCGAACGAACCCTCCCGGCTTGAGCCTGGCATCGTGTCCGCAGCGCGCATCGCTGCTTGATCGCGGGCCGGGATGATGCATTTTCGGGGCGAAACGGGAGATCGGCAATGGGTCTGATTGCGCGGGATGTTTTCCTCCGGCCGGAGCGGGCGGCATGAGCGGACAGTCCGGTTCGGTGTTCGATCCCCTGTGGCGGCGGCTGGCGATCATCGCCGCATGCGCCGGCTGGGCGGCGCTGGAATGGCTGAACGGCCAGACCGGCTGGGCGCTGCTTGCCGCCGCGGCCACCGCTTACGGGGTCTGGAGCCTGCTCATCGCCTGGGCGCCGCCCCAAGGGCCCGCCGGCCCGGACGGACGGGACGGGGAGAGCGACTAGCCGCGCGGCCTCGTCAGGCCGTGACCGACAACTCGACCCTGTCGGCGGCGAAACGCGTTTCGGCGAATTGGATCGGCCGACCCTCAGTGTCGATATTGACGGCCACCGCCACCAGCACGATCGCGCCCGCCGACAGGCGCAGATCGTCGAGGTCGCCGTCGTCGGCATGGCGGGCCGACACCAGCGTCGACGCCCGGAAATAGTCGGCGACGCCGTAACGCTGGAACGCCAGCGTGATCGAACCGAGTTCGCGATAGGCCTCGGCGAAGCCGGCGAAACGGTCGGCATCGAACCAGCTCGTCGCGCGCGACACCGGGCGGCCGTCGGCTTCCGACACCGTGTCCATGCGAATCACCCGCGCATCGGGCGCCAGAGCGAGCGCCTCGGCCGTACGCTGGTCGGCGGCCTCCAGGCGATGGTCGAGCAGATGGCCGCGCCTGTCGCGGGCCTGGTCGCGCAGTCCCTCGGAAAACCGGGTGCGCACGCCGATCGGATAGGTCAGGCGCCGGCGCCGTTCGACAAAGGTGCCGCGCCCCTGCTCGGCGCGCAAGACGCCCTCCTCGACCAGCGCGGCGATCGCGCTGCGTAGGGTGTGGCGGTTGACGCCGAAATGCGCCGCGAGCGCGGTCTCGGGCGGCAGGCGCCCGTTCGCGCCCAACCGGTTCTGGCCGATATCGCGCCTGATCTGGTCGGCGATCTGGCGCCACAGCGATATGCCGCTGCGCCGTTCCATGGTCTTGTCGGTTTTTTTCATCGCCATTTCGCCCTGTCACGCGAACGTCATGGACACGCGCTAGAACAAGGTATAATTTGTATGCTTGTCTATATCAATAGACAAATAATCACAGCAACGGTCGAATCGGATGACAAAGCAAGACAGGCAGGACGAGGCAGGCCGGCCAGCGCGTCGGGACGCCATGGCCGTGGTCGCGCGGGCCGGCGGCGATACGCTGCGCCGGCTCTGGGCAGAGGCCAATTTCGACGAAGGCGCCGAACTGGTGCGCGGCCCCGAGACCGGGCTGGTGATGCTGCGGGGGCGCATGGGCGGCGGCGGCGCGGCCTTCAATCTCGGCGAGGCGACGGTGACGCGCGCCACGGTGCGGCTGGCGACCGGCGAGGTCGGTCATGCCTACGCGCTCGGTCGCGATCGCGACAAGGTGCGGATCGCGGCGACGGTCGACGCGCTGTGGCAGCGCCCGCAAAGCCGTGCATGGGTCGAGGACAGGATCGTCGCGCCGCTGCGCGCCGCCGGGGCGGCTGCCGACAGCGAGCGCCGACGCGAGACGGCGGCCACCAAGGTCGACTTTTTCACCATGGTGCGCGGAGAGGATTGATGGCGTTTTCCACCCGATCGATCGATGGCGGCTTCGCCGAACCGGTGATTGCCGCGCAAGGCGTCTTCCGCGCGCTGATGGAGGCCATGGCCCGGCCGGGCACCGCCCAGGCCCTGCCGCCGCTGGCTGCTCCGCCCGCGCCGCTGACCGCCGAGGCCGGTGCCGTGGCGCTGACCTTGTGCGACCACGACACGCCGGTCTGGCTCGATCCCGAGCTGCAGGGCTCCGGCGAAATCCGCGACTGGCTCGGCTTCCACACCGGCGCGCCGTTCGCCTTCACGCCGGCCGAGGCTCATTTCGCCCTGGTCTCGCGGCCGGGCGAGCTGATGGCGCTGGAAAATTTCGCCCAGGGCTCGCAGGACTACCCGGATCGTTCGGCCACCATCATCCTTCAGCTCGACACCCTGACGGCCGGTGAGACGCTGGTTCTGGAAGGGCCGGGCATCGAGAGCCGCGCGCGGCTGGCGCCGGCGCCGCTGCCGCGTCATCTGGCCGCGCAGTGGCGGCAGAACAACGGGCGTTTCCCGCGCGGCGTCGACCTCGTCCTGACGGCGCCCGGTGCGCTCGCCTGTCTGCCGCGCACCACCCGCATCGTCGAAACGGAGGGCTAGAAGCCATGTATGTTGCCGTGAAGGGCGGCGAGGCCGCCATCGACAACGCGCACCGCCTGCTCGCCGATCGGCGCCGCGGCGACCGCGACGTGCCGGCGCTCGGCCTCGACCAGATCGTCGAACAGCTCGCCCTCGCCGTCGACCGGGTGATGGCCGAAGGCTCGCTTTACGACCGGGAACTCGCCGCGCTCGCCATCCGCCAGGCGCGCGGCGACATGATCGAGGCGATCTTTCTGGTGCGCGCCTACCGCACCACCCTGCCGCGGTTCGGCTATGCGAGGCCGGCCGACACCGGCGCGATGCTGATCGAACGCCGGGTATCGGCCACCTACAAGGATCTGCCGGGCGGCCAGCTTCTGGGCCCGACCTTCGACTACACCCACCGGCTGCTCGATCCCGAACTGGCCGGCGATGCGCCCGTCGCCGCGCCGGCCACGCGCGACGCGGACACCGAGGCCATGCCGCGCGTTTCGCAGATCCTGGCCCGCGACGGGCTGATCGAGGGCGACGGGGCACTGCCCGACGACCGCGAACCCGGCGACATCACCCGCGAACCGCCGGAATTTCCGATGGAGCGCGACCTGCGCCTGCAGGCGCTGGCGCGCGGCGACGAGGGTTTTCTGCTTGCGCTCGCCTATTCGACCCAGCGCGGATACGCCCGCTCGCACCCCTTCGTCGGCGAGATCAGGATCGGCGAACTCGACATCGAGCTCGAGGTGCCCGAGCTCCCGTTTCCAGTGCCGCTCGGCCGCATCCAGGTCACCGAATGCCAGATGGTCAACCAGTTCCAGGGTTCGGCCAAGGCGCCGCCACAATTCACCCGCGGCTACGGCCTGGTCTTCGGCCAGTCCGAGCGCAAGGCGATGGCGATGGCGCTGTGCGACCGGGCATTGCGCGCCGGCGAGTTCGGGGAAGACGTCACCGCCCCGGCCCAGGACGAGGAATTCGTGATCGCGCATTCCGACAATGTCCAGGCGACCGGATTCGTCGAGCATCTGAAGCTGCCGCATTATGTCGACTTCCAGGCCGAGCTCGACCTGGTCCGCCGCCTGCGCGCGGAAGCCGAGGCGCGCATGAATGCCGCCGTCGAGGCGCCGGGAAAGGCTGCCGAATGAGCCGGCTAATTCTCCTGGTCGGGGGTTCGCCGGCCCCGGGCCCTCGCCCGGTAGCCGCGATGGATGAGATAGGCGGTCAGCACAAGCGCCAGAATGATCGGCAGGATGAGAAGGTCCATGTCGGTCTCCTTTCGAAGGAAACGCGTCATGTCCGATAGTGTTGCAGAAACGCTTCCCCAAGCGCCGTCCTACAATTTCGCCTATCTGGACGAGCAGACCAAGCGCATGATCCGGCGCGCGATCCTCAAGGGCATCGCCATTCCCGGCTACCAGGTGCCGTTCGCCAGCCGCGAGATGCCGATGCCGTATGGCTGGGGCACGGGCGGCGTGCAGGTGACGGCGTCGGTGATCGGTCCCGACGACGTCCTGAAGGTCATCGACCAGGGCGCCGACGACACCACCAATGCGGTGTCGATCCGCGCCTTCTTCCAGAAGGTGGCGCGCGTCGCTGTGACGACGGAAACGGCGCGCGCGACCATCATCCAGACCCGCCACCGCATTCCCGAGCACCCGCTGGCCGAGGGCCAGGTGCTGGTCTACCAGGTGCCGATCCCCGAGCCGTTGCGCTTTCTCGAGCCGCGCGAGACCGAGACCCGCAAGATGCATGCGCTCGAGGAATACGGCCTCATGCATGTCAAGCTCTACGAGGACATCGCCCGGCACGGCCATATCGCCACCACCTACGCCTATCCGGTCAAGGTCGAGGGACGCTATGTGATGGACCCCTCGCCGACGCCGAAATTCGACAATCCGAAGATGCACCGCTCGCCGGCCCTGCAATTGTTCGGCGCCGGGCGCGAGAAGCGCATCTACGCCATTCCGCCCTATTGCGACGTGGTCAGCCTCGATTTCGAGGATCACCCGTTCAAGGTGCAGGAATTCGACAAGCCGTGCGCGCTGTGCGGGGCCGAGAACGTCTATCTCGACGAGGTGATCCTGGACGATCGCGGCGGCCACATGTTCGTCTGCTCCGACACCGATTTCTGCGAAAAGCGGCGCGCGGCCGGCCATGTCGGCGAGATGGCGCAGGCCGCCGAATGACCCGCCGCGTTCCGTTACGAAAGGTGTCGCCATGACCAGCCAGACCATGTCCGCCGAGCCCCTGCTGCGTGTCGCGGGCCTGTCCAAATCCTATGGCGCGCGCATCGGCTGCGACGATGTCTCGTTCGATTTGTGGCCGGGCGAGGTGCTGGCCGTCGTCGGCGAGTCGGGCTCGGGCAAGACCACTTTGCTCAACTGCGTGTCGACCCGGCTGTTGCCGACCTCCGGTACGGTCAGCTACCGCATGCGCGACGACAGCTGGCGCGAGCTCTACCGCATGGGCGAGGCCGAGCGCCGTTTCCTGATGCGTACCGATTGGGGGTTCGTCCATCAGAACCCGGCCGACGGTCTCAGGATGACGGTCTCGGCCGGCGCCAATGTCGGGGAGCGCCTGATGGCGGTCGGTGATCGCCACTACGGCAATATTCGCGCCACCGCCGTCGACTGGCTGGGCCGCGTCGAGATCGCCGAGGACCGCGTCGACGACCAGCCGCGCGCCTTTTCGGGCGGCATGCGCCAACGCCTGCAGATCGCGCGCAACCTCGTCACCCATCCGCGGCTGATCTTCATGGACGAACCGACCGGCGGGCTCGACGTGTCGGTGCAGGCGCGCCTGCTCGATCTTGTGCGCGGCCTCGTCAGCGAGCTCGGCCTGGCCGCCATCGTCGTCACGCACGACCTCGCCGTCGCCCGGCTTCTGTCGCATCGCATGATGGTGATGAAGGACGGTCACGTCGTCGAGCACGGCCTGACCGACCGGGTGCTCGACGACCCGCAGGCGCCCTACACCCAGCTTCTCGTCTCCTCGATCCTGCAGGTGTGAGGACATGAGCGCGAACCCCGGGAGCCGAGGCTCGGACACGACCGTGCGAAAGGGAGAAAACCGAATGGCAACGCCGCTTGTCGTTTCCGAGCTCTGCAAGAGCTTCACCATGCATCTGCGCGACGGCATCCGCTTGCCGGTGGTCGACAATGCGCGCTTTGCGCTCCAGGCCGGCGAATGTGCCGTGCTCGGCGGGCCGTCCGGTGCCGGCAAGAGCTCGATCTTGAAGATGCTCTACGGCAACTACGCCGTCGATTCCGGCCAGATCATCATCGATCATCACGGCACGCTGACCGACATGGCCGCGGCCAGTCCCCGCGAGGTGCTGGCGATCCGCCGCGACACGCTCGGTTATGTCAGCCAGTTCCTGCGCGTCGTGCCGCGCGTGTCGGCGCTCGACATCGTCGCAGAGCCGCTTCTGGCGCGCGGCCGCGACAGAACCGAAGCCCTGGCGCGCAGCCGCGATCTGTTGAGCCGGCTTAATCTGCCTGAACGATTGTGGGATCTGCCGCCGGCGACCTTTTCCGGCGGCGAGCAGCAGCGCGTCAATATCGCGCGCGGCTTCATCACCCGCCATCCGATCCTCTTGCTCGACGAGCCGACCGCCTCGCTCGACGCCACCAATCGCGCCGTGGTGATCGACATGATCGCCGAGAAGAAGGCGGCCGGCGTCGCCCTGCTCGGCATTTTTCACGATCAGGACGTGCGCGAAGCGGTCGCCGACCAGATCATCGACGTGACCGATTTCGCTCCCGCAAAGGCCGCCTGATGCCGAAACTTTCCGAAACCCCGTTCATTCATCCGACCGCCGAGGCAAGCGGCTCGACGCTCGGCCGCTATACCGAAATCGCCGAGCGGACCCATTTCCAGGATTCGGTCCTGGGCGACTATTCCTACGTGATGCAGGATTGCGGCGTCTGGTGCGCCGAAATCGGCAAATTCGCCAATATCGCCGCCGCCGTGCGCATCAACGCCACCAACCACCCGACCTGGCGGCCGACGCTGCACCATTTCACCTATCGCGCGTCCGACTATTGGGAGGATGCCGAGCACGAGGAGGCGTTTTTCGACTGGCGCCGCCAGAACAAGGTCACGATCGGTCACGATACCTGGTTCGGCCACGGCTCGACCGTCCTGCCCGGGGTCAGCATCGGCGACGGCGCCGTCATCGGGGCCGGCGCGGTGGTGTCCAAGGATGTCGCGCCCTACACGATCGTCGGCGGCGTTCCGGCGAAACCGATCCGCGAGCGTTTCGATCGCGCGACCGCGGCGCGGTTTCAGGAACTGGCCTGGTGGGACTGGGATCACCGGCGCCTGCGCGGCGCGCTCGACGATTTCCGCACCCTCGACGCCGCCGCCTTCCTGGAAAAATACCAGGGCTGATCCGAAGCCTGCCCGGCGAAGCGCTGTGCCACGGTCACGAGCTCGGGCGGTCGATCGAGGAGCGGGGGTTGCGCGAGGGGACCGAAATCGGTTTCTCGTCGATCTACTGCCTGCTCGACAAGCTGCTAAAGTCCGGGCCGGTCGAGCCGCTTGCCGGACATGGCGCCGGACTTCGTCGACGAGGGCCTGTTCGACGGCGCGGTCGCCAAGGCGTCGCGAAAATTGGACGCGCCCCTCCAACACCTTAGTCTGGCGCCCTTGGAAGAGGGGCCTTGCCCGCAGACGATGCATATCGGCTCTCACGATGACGAAGGGCCGGCGCTGGCCTGGTTTGACGGCGAGCTGATGCCGTCGCGCGGCTACGAATTTTCCGGTCCGCACCACCAGATCTATCTCGGCGATCCGCGAAGGTCGAACCGTCGAAGTTGAAGACGATCCTACGTCAGCCGGTACGGCGGGCCTGACGCGTTCCCGCCGCCTGCTTTAGGAGAGTTCCCGGAACCGCTGCGGACCGACTATTGCGCCGCGCCGAAATATTGTTCGCGCAATGCCTCGACCCGACCGTTTTCATGCATGCCGAGAAGTTGGATGGTTACCGGGCGCGTCAACGCGCTGCCATGGGCGAGCCCGAAACCGTATTTGTCCGGTTCGAAGATTGGCCCCACCACCTCGAAAGTCTCCTTCGGGTGGCTATGCGTGAAATATTCAAGCACCGGTGCGTCGCCGACGATAGCGGCGACCCGGTCGCCTCGCAAAGCTTCCGCGGCGGCGTCCAAATCGTCGAACGAACTGTGAGCGATCGCGGTTTCGCGCACGAATTCCTCGGCCACGCTGCCGGTGAAAACACCGACGCGCTTGCCGGGAAGATCCTCAAGACTGTTGATCTGGCTGGTGAGTGAAAGCGTGGTCATCACGCTTGTCACCGAGGAGGTGACATAAGCAAGCACCGCAATGCCGCAGACCAGCCACAGCGCCTGCCACATGCGGCCGATCCAACCGAACAGGTTCTTGCGTGACGGCATTTTCCCCGACGTTGCCACCGACATGACCGAGTAGAAGCTTTCGGCCAGACCGTCGCGCCACCGGCGCGGAAAGTTCGCGTCGAAGCGCCGGTCGAAAAACGTCAGAAGGATGGTGGCCGCCACGATGACCAGCGCCAACCATCCATAGGCGCGCAGATGGCCCGAATTGTGCAGCCCGGCGACCACGTCGCCGAATCCGGCGCTTCGGTTTTCGGCGACCATGATCCGCAGTCCGGCGTCGAACCATGGATGGGTGAAGTCTATGCGCTCGGCGCGCTTGCGCGTGATGGTGAGGTTGGTGACCGCCACATCGACCGACCCGTCCGCGATCGCGTCGACGAGGGTACGAAGGGACGGGTAGGGTTTGTAGCTGAAGTCCAATTCGAGCTGTTCGGCGATCTCTTCCCACAGATCTATCGCCATGCCTTCGTAACCGTTCTCCGCGGCGATGACGAACGGCGGGCTGGCATAGACCCCGACACTGAGCCGGTCCGCCGGCGTGTTCCCCTCCTGCACGGACGCTGTCGTGACCGTGCCAAGCAGAAGCAGCATGGCAAGTGTGCCACGCGCGAGAAGTACGCGAAGGATCGTGGTTTTACGTCTCGCCGCGTATCTGCGGCAGGGTTGTGATGTCGACAGGAGAGCCATGGCGCGGTGCAATAAACGAACCGTATCGGCATCTCAACTCTTTCGTCATCGAACAGCCAGTCGGCGAAAATTTTCTCGGACCGACGATGGCAACAAGCAACGACGGGGAGCCGCCCATCCGTGTGCGGCGTTACAGAACTGTCATCATCCTGACATTCCACTTTCACGCGGCTTCGGTAGCGCAAGTCCCAAGACAGGCGAAAAACCGCCGTGGGAAAGCAAGCATGCTGAAAATCCAGAAGGTCACGCGACGTTTCGGCAACAAGACCGCTGTCGACGCTGTCGACGTGGAGATCGGCGACGGCCAGATGGTCGGCATCATCGGCCGCTCCGGGGCGGGGAAATCGACCCTGTTGCGCATGATCAACCGGCTGGTCGACCCCTCGGAAGGGGCGATCTCGTTCGCCGATCGCGAAGTCTCCGCCTTGCGCGGCGTCGCCCTGCGGGCCTGGCAGCGCGACTGCGCGATGATCTTCCAGCAGTTCAATCTCGTGCCCAGGCTCGACGTGGTTTCCAACGTGCTGCACGGCGTGCTCAATCGCCGCTCGACGCTGGCGACGGTGTTCAGTCTCTATCCGACCAAGGATATTCACACCGCGATCGACATTCTCGACCGGCTCGGCATCGCCGATCACGCGGCCAAGCGCGTCGAGGCGCTCTCAGGCGGCCAGCAGCAGCGCGTGGCGATCGCGCGGGCCCTGATGCAGGACCCGAAGGTCATCCTCGCCGACGAGCCGATCGCCTCGCTCGATCCGATGAACGCCCAGATCGTCATGGATACGCTGCGCCGGATCCACGACGAGGACGGCCGCATGATCGTGTGCAATCTGCACACGCTCGACACGGCCCGCCGCTATTGCGACCGGGTCATCGGCATGCGCGACGGAGCGGTGGTTTTCGACGGCGCTCCGGACGAGCTGACGACCTCGGTCGCGCGCCAGATCTACGGCGCGGATGAAAGCTTCTCGGAAGCGTCCACCTCGACGTCGATCGAAGCCCTCGAGCCGGAACGTCTGCCGGTCCGCGAGCCGGCTTACGCCGTCTGATCCGAATCGTCTGCGCGAAAACCCAGGCTGATTTCCACCCCACATCAAGGAGTAACGAGCATGAAAAAATTGATCGCAGCCCTGCTTACCTCGGCCGCGCTTGCAGCGCCGGCGCTTGCCCAGGACCAGGTCACCGAATTCCGCATCGGCATTCTCGGCGGTGAAAATGCCCAGGACCGCATGACGTCGAACGAATGCGTCCGTGCCTATGTCGAGGAACTCCTCGGCGTCGAGACCAAGCTGTTCACCCCGGCCGACTATGACGGCGTCATTCAGGGCCTGCTCGGCGGCACGATCGATATGGCCTGGCTCGGTGCGTCGGGCTACGCCAAGACCTATCTGACCGACCCCGAGGCGGTCGAGCCGGTGCTGGTGAAGACCAATCTCGACGGTTCGTTCTCCTATCACTCCGTGGGTTTTGCGCGGAAGGATTCCGGCATCACCTCGCTCGCCGACATGAAGGGCAAGAAGTTCGGCTTCGGCGATCCGAACTCGACCTCCGGCTATCTGATCCCGTCGATCGAAATTCCCGAAGAGATCGGCGCGACGATGGAAGACGGCGTCTATTTCGACGAGGTGGTGTTCACGGGCGGTCATGAGCAGACGATCGTCGCGGTCGTCAACGGCGACGTCGATGCGGGCGTGACCTGGGCCGACGGCCAGGGCGCCTGGGAAGACGGCTACAATTCGGGCGCTTTGCGCAAGGCTGCCGATTCCGGCATCGTCGACATGAACGACATCGTGGAAATCTGGAAGTCGAAGCCGATCCCGGAAGGCCCGATCGTGCTGCGCAAGGCCCTGCCGGCCGACGTCAAGGAGAAGGTGACGGCGTTCCTGAACGGCCTCCACGCCAAGGACGAACAATGCGCCTACAACATGGCTGCGGGCGAAACCGCCGGTTTCGAGCCCATCGGGCATGACGCCTACGAATCGATCATCGCCGTGCGCCGCGCCAAGACAAATTGATTATCCAAGGTTTGAGGGCGGGCCCTGTCGGGGCCCGTCCGCTTTTTTGAAAGATTGCAGTGATGACCGACATCGCGCTCCGCGGCGTTGACGGCCTCAAGGTGGACTATCTGGCGCTGGTGCGCCGCCGCCGCTTGTATTCCGCTCTTCTGCTCGTCTTATTCGTTGCGCTGCTTGCCGGCGGCTTCGATCTCGCCGACAGCCGCAACGCCGGCGGCTTCTGGAGCGGCCTGTCGCAGATTTTCGACTTTCCCGTCGAACTGGTGCGGGAGGCGATAAACAAGGGCGCCGCGCTGCCGGGCAATCTGTTGCGTTACCTGCCGGCGATGATCGAGACGATCAACATCGCCGCGGTTTCGACCCTGCTTGGCGCTGTTCTGGCGGTTTTTCTTTCCCTGCTTTCGACACGCGGCCTGGCGCGCTGGCCGCGGCTCATGCCGCTGTTCCGGCGGGTGATGGACACGATGCGCGCCATTCCCGAAATCGTGATTGCCCTGGTGCTGATCTTCGTTCTGGGCGGCGGCCCGGTGCCGGCCATGATCGCCATCGCCTTCCACACCGCCGGCGCGCTCGGCAAGCTGTTTTCGGAAGTCAACGAGAACGCCGACCTCAAGCCGATCGAAGGCCTGTCGTCGGTCGGCGCGTCGTGGTTTCAGCGCATGTGGCTCGGTGTTCTGCCGCAGGTCATGCCCAACTATCTCTCCTATGCGCTGTTGCGGTTCGAGATAAACGTGCGTGCTTCCGCCATTCTCGGCTTCGTCGGCGCCGGCGGCATCGGCGCCGAGCTGCGCGTGGCGATATCCTGGGGCACCGGCCGCTACGACGCGGCCGCGGCGATCTTCCTGCTCCTGTTTCTGACCATCGTCGCCATCGACCAGCTCTCGAGCCATGTCCGCAACCGTCTCGTCGGGGGGCACTGATGACCACGCTGGATGCCGGTTTCGATCTGGCTGCCGCCAAGCGCGACGCGGAGCGACGCGCCTTCCGCAAGCGCATGCTCACCTTCGGGATTCCCGCGGCGGTGCTCGCCTATCTCGTCTATGTCGCCATTGCCTTCGACATTGCCGGGCTGGCGGCGCGTGCGCGCATGGACAATGCCCGTATTCTGCTCGCCGACATGGTCAGTCACAAGGTCCACGTGACGCGCGACAATCGTTTCGACAAGACGACGGTGGCCATCGAGGGCGAGAACAAGGGAACCTATGCCGACGATCAATGGCCGGCCTGGGTCGTGCGCGAGGGGGCGTCGACCGTCGTCGCGCTGGAAGCCGGCAATGTGGTTCGTTTCGACCCGGACGCGGTCCGCTTCGACATCCCGGATTACGGCGTTCTGGAGATCGTCCAGAACCGGAGCGGCATCACGATGACGATGCCTGCGGGCGCGACCCCCGAATGGATCAACGCCTCGTCCTCGCGCGTGACCGTTACGCGACCCGAGGGGCGCCTGACCGTCACCAAGACGCGGGCGGAAGTGTTCCGCTATTTCGGCGGTTGGGAGCTGTTCTTCTTCACCTTGGACAGCCCGTTTCACGGCAAGGACTGGGCACAACTCGCCGCGCTCGCCGTGTCCGGTGAGCGGGTGCGCGCGGGCGAATCGAACCTTGCCGCGATGGCGTCCGACGTCTGGAACAACGCGATGTGGCGCCACAAGGACGTCGCCTGGGCGATTTTCGAGACCGTGCTTATGGCTTTTCTGGGCACGATGGGCGCGGCGATCCTGGCGGTACCGCTTGCCTTCGCCGCCGCGAAGAACTTTGCCCCCGCTTTTCCGGTTCGCTTCGGCATGCGGCGTGTTTTCGACTTTCTGCGAGGCGTCGACGGGTTGATCTGGACGATCATCCTGTCGCGCGCTTTCGGGCCCGGACCGCTGACGGGATCGCTGGCGATCCTGTTTACCGATACCGGAACGTTCGGAAAGCTTTTCTCCGAGGCGCTCGAAAACGTGGACAGAAAGCAGATCGACGGCTTGCGCTCGACGGGCGCCAACGTGGTGCAACGCAACCGGTTTGGCGTCATCCCGCAGCTTGCCCCGGTGATCGTCAGCCAGGTGCTCTATTATCTGGAGTCCAATATGCGCAGCGCCACGGTGATCGGGGCTATCGTTGGCGGCGGCATCGGATTGTTGTTGACCCAGGCGATCCAGACGCAGAAGGACTGGGAAGAGGTCACCTATTATATCGTGCTCACCCTTATGATGGTTTCGGCAACCGACATGCTGTCGGGCTGGCTTCGCTCGAAGCTGATCGGGGGACGTTGACGTATTTCCAGGCGAAGCGGGAGCCGGTTCGCCGGCCGGAACGCGGTGTCGGAGCCGATCCGCGATCCGGCGCCATGCAAAACCGCCGCAGAGCCGCGGGCTCGTCCGGTTGTCGGCCGATGCATTCGCGCATCGACACTTGATCGCGTCCGACGCGGCGGGCTAGGGTTCCGGCCGACGGCGGCCGCGTTCCCGCGTCGCGGACAAACCGGCCCTTCGTCAAACTGTCACGCAAATCACCTATTGGATCGCGCCTGGCAAGGATTCATGCATGCGTTACGCTGTTTATTTCACGCCCCCGCAGGACGCGGCGCTGACCCGCGCGGCGTCGTCCTGGCTCGGACGTGACGCCTTTTCCGGCGCGCCGGTCGCCCCGGCGCGTGCCGGCGCGCTGTCGGCGGCCGAACTCGCCTTTCACACCGCCTCGGCGCGGCGTTACGGTTTCCATGCAACGCTGAAGGCGCCGTTCGTGCTCGCTCCCGGCAAAACCGAGGCCGAACTTGTCGACGCCGCTGCCGCCTTTGCCGGCGAATGCGCGCCGGTGCGGTTGCCGCGTCTGGTCGCGCGCCAGTTCGACGGGTTCTTCGCCCTCGTGCCGGCCGAACGTCACCCGCCGCTCGACGCGCTGGCCGGCGCCGTCGTGCGCGCCTTCGAGCCGTTCCGCGCGCCCTTGGCCGACGGGGATATCGCCAGGCGCAATCCGGCCGCCATGACGCCGGCCCAGGTCAAGAACCTGCACCAGTGGGGGTATCCTTATGTGTTCGAGGAATTTCGCTTCCACATGACGCTGACCGGCCGGGCCACGGGACGCGAGGCCGAGCGCCTGGCATCGGCGATCGACGACCATTTTGCGCCGTTTTTGTCCGCGCCCCTCGAAATCGCCTCGATTGCGCTGTTTGTCGAGCCCGAGCCCGGCGCGCCCTTCACCGTGCGCGCCTTCCACCCCATAGGCCGCCACGACCAAAGAAAGACCGCCTGAGATGAGTGCCGAAACCATTCTGTCCAATGCCCGCATCGTTCTGGCCGACGAGATCGTCCACGGCGCAGTGGCGATTCGCGACGGCAAGATCGCCGACATCCGCACCGGCGGCACGGCGCACGGCGAGGATTTCGGCGGCGACTATCTCATCCCCGGGCTGGTCGAGCTGCACACCGACCATCTCGAGGGCCACTACGCGCCGCGGCCGAAAGTGCGCTGGAACCCGCTCGCCGCCGTGCTGGCGCACGACGCCCAGGTCGCGACCTCGGGCATCACCACGGTCTTCGACGCGTTGCGGATCGGGCTCGACGAGGATTCCGACATCGCCGCCAAGGACATGCGCAAGCTGGCCGACGCGATCGAGGACGGCGTGCGCGGCGACCGGCTGCGCGCCGACCATTTCATTCATCTGCGCTGCGAGGTCTCCTCGGACGATTGCGTCGACAGTTTCGGTCTTTATGACGGCGACGACCGCGTGCGGCTGGTGTCGCTGATGGACCACGCGCCGGGCCAGCGCCAGTTCGTCGACCTGGAGACCTATGCCAATTATTACAAACGCAAGCTCAATCTGTCCGATGAGGCGTTCCGCGAATTCTGCGAGAAACGCATGGAGCAGTCGCAGCGCAATTCGCGCCGTCAGCGCGAGGCGATCGCCGCCGCCTGCCGCGACCGCGGCATCGTGCTTGCCAGCCACGACGACGCCACCGAGGCCCATGTCGGCGAGGCCGTCGAGCAGGGCATCCGCGTCGCCGAGTTTCCGACCACGATGACGGCGGCCGCTGCGTCGAAAAAGGCCGGAATGGGTGTGTTGATGGGCGCGCCCAACGTCGTGCGCGGCGGCTCGCATTCGGGCAACGTATCGGCGCGCCAGCTGGCCGAGAACGACTGCCTCGACATCCTGTCGTCCGATTACATCCCGTTCAGCCTGATCCAGTCGGCCTTTTTCCTCGGCGAGGTCGTCGACGGCATCTCGCTGCCGCGCGCCGTCGCCATGGTGTCGAAAAATCCGGCCGATGCCACGGGTCTGACCGACCGCGGCGAGATCGCCGTCGGCAAACGCGCCGATCTGGTGCGCGTGCGCGTCGACGAGCACATTCCCGTCGTCCGCTCGGTGTGGCGCGAAGGCCGCCGCGTGGCATGACCGACGCCTCGACAGTACTTCGTGCCCGTCTCGATCCGCGCGCGCGTCAGGGTGCCTTCGTTGCCGTGGTCGGACCCAGCGGCGCCGGCAAGGACACGCTGATGTCTTATGCGCGCGGCCGTTTGTCCGGCGAGGACGGGCATGCGGTCCATTTCGTGCGCCGGGTGATCACCCGCGCGCCGGACGGCGGCACGGAGGACCACGACGTGCTGTCCGTAGAGGCCTTTGTGGAGGCCGAGGCCAACGGCGCCTTCGCCCTGTCCTGGAGCGCCCATGGCCTGCATTACGGCCTGCCGGCCGTCGTCGACGACAAGATCGCCGCCGGCGCCACGGTCGTCGCCAATCTGTCGCGCAACGCGATTCCGGCGCTCAGGGCGCGTTATCGCAACGTCAGCGTCGTTTTCGTCACCGCCGCGCCCGCGACCCGCGCCGCCAGGCTCGCCGCGCGGGGCCGCGAGACGCAGGAAGAAATCCTGGCGCGTCTGGCCCGCGCGGCGGCCGGCGAGGACGAAATCCCCGCGCCGGTGACCGTCATTCAAAACGACGACACGCTCGAGGCCGGCGGCGCGGCGCTTATGGCGGCGATCCGCATGGCCGGCGAGCTGGCGCGCGCGCCGCTGGATTTGTAGCCGCCATTTGCGGTCGCACGGCGGCGCCGGCCTTTGCGAAAACTCAGCCGTCGAGACGAAGGACGTGATTGTCCCAGACGAGATCGGCATGTTCCGGCTTGCCGTTTGCCGGGCGGATGGCGCCGGTGCCGGTGGTGGCGAAAAACCCGTCCGCCTGCGCGGCGAGCCCGCACACTTCCTCGAGGCGCTGCCGCCTCACGAGCCGGCCGCTGGCGGCATCGAATGTCGCCAGCAGATTGCCGCGCGGCGAGGTGACGGCGACGCGGTCGGCGGTCGGGTTGCAGGCGACCGAGCCGACATAATTGCCGAACCCCGCCCAGGCCTCGCCTGGAAGATCGAGCAGCCTGATCGCATCGCCCGGCCTGGCGAGGCCGACCAGCGGCGGCACGTCGCCGCGCGGGCCCTCATACTGGCAGCCGAACCAGCACCGCCCGCTACCGTCGACCGCCATGTGGCGGATTGAAAGCTGGTACAGATCGGCGGCAAGGCGATGGGTTTCGACCAGCGTGCCGTGAAGCCGGTCGAGGAAGACCAGCGAAGGCCGCATGGTCGCCAGATTGAGCTTGGCGCGGCCGAAATCGGGATGGGTCTCGATGCCGCCATTGGCGACCGCCAGCGTGCGCCCGTCCGGCATCAGGAGCAGTTCGTGCGGATCCATGCCGTGCGTGTCGAATTCGCCGACGCGACGGAAGCCGTCGGTCGCATCGTAGACGCCGATCAGACCGCGCGCGGCCTCGAAATCGTTCTCGGTCGCGTAAAGAAGCCTTCCGTCCGGGGAAAAGACGCCATGGCCGAAAAAATGTCGCCCGGGCGCGGCCTGGAGGGTCACCGCTTCGGCGCGGCGGTCGAGGTCGAACACGACGGCGAAGTACCCCGGCCGCCGCGCGAAGGCGACCGCGCGCCGCGCCGCCCTGTCGCAGGCGATGTCGTGGCCGCGATCGGGCAGGGCGATGCGCGCGTGAATCGCGCCGTCGCCGGCAATGAGCGCGATCCCGAACCGGCCGTCGCGGTCCTTGTAGGCCGCCGCGAAGGCGGCCTTTCGGCCCGGCCCGGCAAGCGCGCGCGGCGCGCCGATCCAGGCCAGGAGCCCGGTGCCGGCCGCCGCCAGCAGGGCGCGGCGGTTGAGCAGGGCCGCCATCAATCGCCGTCGAGCGAGGAAAACCCGGCCGTCAGCCCGTAGGCGGCGGCCAGATGCTCGCCAACGAGTTGCGACAGGCTGGAGGAAACGACGCGCACGAAGGCGAGCTTCTCGCGGGCTTGCGGATCGGCCAGCGTATCGGCGATGCGCGGCGGCAGGGCCGAGAGGGCGTCGTCGGCCTGCGCGAACTCGAACCGGATCGAGGCGGCGATCCAGCGATCCTCTTCCGCCAGATGATCGGCGAACCCGGCCTTGTCGAACAGATCTCGAAGCCCGTCGAGATTGGCCTTGATGGTGGCGACCGTCAGCCCGGCGCGCCACAGCAGCGCCCGCTTCGGCCGATCCTTGTCGGGCGTCTCGCCCAAAAACCCGTTCAGGCGCACCGCGCGCAGCTGTTCCAGGCCGTGGATCAGAATGTCGGTGACCTCGCCCAGCGCCTCGTCCTGGTCGCGAAACAGCGCGTTGTCGGGCCCGGGTCGGGCGAGTTGGCCGGCAATGCCGTCATCGCCGGCCCAGGCGGCAGCGATCCGGGCGGCGATTTTTGCCAGGTTCGTGCCGATCGCCGCGCCGTAGCGGCAGCGAAACGCGTCGGCCTCGGCAAGCGTTGCGGCGCCGGTTCCGAAAAGCACGTACTCGAGCGCGCCGAGCCCCTGCACGGCCACGCTCTTTTGCGCCAGCGTGGCGGTGTCGGTCGCCGTGTCGTCTTCGGTCGCCAGGATCGCCTGAACCTGTTTGAGGCCGATACCGCGCCGGTCGGGCCAGAACAGGATGCGCTCCAGCCGGTTTTGCGCCCGCACCGGACCGAAGCCGACGATTTCGATCGATGCCCAGGCGAGCGCGGTGTCGCGAAAGGCCGCGCGCGCCGTTTCCAGTTGCGCCGGACCGGGGGCCTCGCACAACGCGCGCACGTCTTTTTCCAGCGTTTCGGCCGCCGCCCGGAAGCGCGCGTAGCCCGGACGGATCACCGCGTCGATCGCCGCGCGGGTGATCGCGGCCGCCGGTGCGGGCTCGGCGTGGCCGCTGGCCGGCAGGGACAGGCCGAGACAGAGCGCGAGGGCGAGAAGGCGCATCATCACAGCGATTCCAGAAACCGCATCAACGCGGCGCGGTCGTCGGCGTCAAGGGCGGCGAAGCCGCCGCGGGCGGTTTCGCCCTCGCCGCCATGCCACAGGATCGCCTCGGTCAGGTTTCGGGCGCGCCCGTCATGCAAAAAGAAGGTGTGGCCGTTGACGGTTTCCGTCAGCCCGATCCCCCACAGCGGCGGGGTGCGCCATTCGCCGCCGCGCGCGTCGCCGACGACCTGCCAGTCCGCCATGCGCGGTCCCATGTCGTGCAGCAGGAAATCCGAATAGGGCCAGATCAGCTGGAAGGCGTGCGTCTTATTGGGTGCGTCGCGCCGGGTGACGAATTTCGGCCGGTGGCAGGAGGCGCAGCCGAGGTCGTAGAAGATCCGCTTGCCGTTCAGCACCTGCGGGTCGTCGACGTCGCGGCGGGCCGGCACGGCGAGGTTCTGCGAATAAAACGTCACCAGGTCGAGCACCGGATCGGGCGCCTCGCTGTCGCCGAGGCGCGGCTGAACGCCGGTCGCGGCCGCCAGGCAGTCGGCCTGGCTGGGGGTGCAGTCGCCCCAATGGTTGGGCAGGTCGGGCGAGGAAATGCCGATATCGCCGGCAAACGCTTCCGCCGACTGGCGGCGGATCGAGTGTGTCTGCGCCTTCCAGCCGAAGCGGCCGAGCACAAGCGCGCCGCTTGCCGGGTCGCGCACGATATTGGGTTTTCCCGAAATCCCGTCGCCGTCGGCATCGTCCGGATCGGCAAGGCCGAGAATGTCGGCCGGATGGATCTGCTCGATCAGGCCGAGGCCGATCATCGGCGGCGTCACCCGCGGCGACAAGGTGGTGCTGACATCCATCGGCCCGTAGGCGAGATCGCTGACCGCGTAGTCGGGCCGGCGCATCGCGACCTCGGTGCCGTCGCCAAGCGTGACGGTAAACTCCTCATAGGTGACGACCATGCGGCCCTCGCCTTTCAGGCCCGGTACGGCCAGGTCCTGGAGCTGGCCGCCATAGACCGGGTCGGGCAGGTTGAGCAGGGTTTTATCCTTCAAGAGCGCCTGCTCGTCGGGCGTGCGCGGCGCACGCGACAGGCGCAGGAACATCGAGGTCGCGTCGCGGTCGCCCTCCGGCGGATGGCCGCGCCCGTCCTTCAGATGACAGCTCTGGCAGGCGCGGGCGTTGAACAGCGGCCCGAGGCCGTCGGAGGCCTGGGTGGAGGAGGGCGAGGACACCCACAATTTGCGAAACAGCGCGTTGCCGAGCTTGAACGTGCCCTCTTCCTCGAAGCTGAGATTGGCCGAGGGGTGGGAAAACGCGTCCTGATTGACGCGCTTGCGCGAGGTCGCGGCCCCGCCGGGCAGCGCCTCGTATGTCTCGGCCGCGGAAAAATCCGTCGTCGGCCGGGTGACGGCCTCGACGCGCTCGCGGTCGGCTGCGGTGAGGTCGTCGCGGCTCGTGGCCGGGCCGGTCTCGTCGGCCGCGAGGCCCGGCAGAACCAGAGCGCCGAGCGCGGCAACAAGGAGCGCCGGTCGGATCGGACGCATGCGACGGGACAGAAGGGTCAGCGGTCGCATGCGTCCATGATCCTATTCCTCCTTGTCGGCGGACGCCGCGTTGAGCAGCCCGTAATTCTTCTCGCCGATCGTGTTCAGCAGTTCGAGCTGGGTTTCGAGGAAGTCGATATGGCCTTCCTCGTCGGCAAGCAGTTCCTCAAACAGCGCCATCGACACGTAGTCGCCGTGCTCGTGGCAGATGTCGCGCGACTTCTTGTAGGAGCTGCGCGCCTCGTGTTCGCCGGCCAGGTCGGCTTCCAGAACTTCCTTGACGTTCTGGCCGATCTTGAGCGGTGCCACCGACTGCAGGTTGGGATGGCCCTCGAGGAAAATGATGCGCTCGACCAGCTTGTCGGCGTGGTGCATTTCCTCGATCGATTCCTCGCGCTCCTTCTGCGCGAGCTTGGCGTAGCCCCAATCCTGGAGCAGCCGGTAGTGCAGCCAGTACTGGTTGACTGCGCCGAGTTCCAGAAACAGCGCCTCGTTAAGCCGCTCGATGACTTGTTTTTCGCCCTTCATGGCGCCTGCTCCCAAACTGACCACGCAGTCCGCGGACGCGGTCGAGATGTGAAAGGATATCCGGCTCGGCCGCGGCCGAACGGGCGTGATACGCCTCGGTGACCCGGATGATCGTTTCCACCACATTTGGGAAGCAGCCGCAACAGCGTCCGCGTTTGGCCATGGCGTGATAGACTTTCGCCGGCACGATGAGCTGCCAGGGATCGGCATCCAGCAGGCCGGCAATCGTGTCCTCGATTTCCCTCTGCGTGATCAAATTGCAGTGACAAACCAGCATCGTCGTTCTTCCAGGCTCGCGGCGCTGTGGCCGCTGGCTTACTCTAGCACATTCGGCGTCCCGTGCCGCTCACTGAAACACCGCCTCGGGATCGTCGAGACTGTCGGAGCCCTCGAACCCGATCGCGTCGAGTTCGAGCCCGGCGACGACCCGTTCGATGGATCGTGTCTGGTCGATCAGCGCATCGATCGCCGCCTGCACGAGGGCGTTGCCGGCGCTGTTGGCCTCGCCGATCATCTGGTCGTAGGCCTCGCCGGCCTGCGCCTTGTCCGCGATCGCCTGCATGGCGGCAACCGTGGCGTCGAGCTTGGCCGTCAGCTCCGCGTCCAGGGCCGCGTCGCTCTCGCGCACCAGCGCCGATAGCGATGGACCGTCCACCACCGAGCCGTCGATCCGCTCGTAGCGGCCGGCATAGACGTTGCGAATGCCGACGGCGTCGTAAAGATGCGAGATGTGGGTGTTGTCGGAAAAGCAGTCATGCTCCTCCTCGGGGTCGTGCAACAGCAGTCCGAGCTTCATGCGCTCGCCGGCCAGTTCGCCGTAGGATAGCGAGCCGATGCCGGTCAGCATCGCAGCCAGCCCGGCTTCCGCCGAGCCTTCGGCCAGCGCCCGGCGCGCCGCGCCGTTCTCGGCCCAGTTGGCGACCATTTCCTCCAGGTCGAGAACCAGCAGATCGGTGGCGGCGGCCAGATAAAGCGCCCGGCGCTCGCAATTGCCGCCGGTGCAGTTTTGCGGGTCGTAATCCGTGTGGGCGCGCGCGCCGGCGCCCGGCCCGGTGCCGTTCAGATCCTGCCCCCACAGCAGGAACTCGATCGCGTGATAGCCGGTGGCGACATTGGCCTCGATCTCGCCGGCCTCGTGCAGCGTGTCGGCCAGAAATCTTGGCGTGATCTCGGACGCGTCGACTTCGCTGCCATTGATCATCAGGGTCGTGTTGGCAACCACGTTGGCGGTGTAGAGCCCGTTATCGTCGGACTCCACGCCGTAGCGCGCGTCGACGTAATCGATCAGCCCCTCATCGAGCGGCCAGGCGTTCACCCGGCCCTCCCATTCATCGACGATCGGGTTGCCGAACCGGTAGGCTTCGCTTTGCTGGTAGGGAATGCGCGCGGCCAGCCAGGCCGCTTTCGCCGCCGCCATGGTTTCGGCCGAGGGCGCGGCAATCAGCGCGTCGACGGCCTCGTCGAGGCGCATGGCGGTCGACAGCGCGTCCTCGTAGGTGGCGTGCGCGATGTCGGCATAGGTGCTCAGCACGGCCCGCGTATCGGTCGAGGCAAGCGCCTGACCCGTCAGGGTCGTTGCGATCAGCGCCGTCGTGGCGGCTGCGGTGAAAAAAATCTTCGGCAAGGCTTTGTCCTTCGGCTCGAACTGCAGCGCAAAACCGCATGGGTCCGGTTGGAGCCTGGCTGTCGGAGACGGGCGCGGCCCGGTCGGCAAGGGCGCGCTGGCCATTGCGGCGGGTCCGATCCTCTCCAAACGGCCGGGTTCAAGGCCCGACAGTCGAAAGTCGCTTCAGCTTTCAGCCGAAGACATGACTCCCAGAAATCCGGATGTCAAACGGATTCACATTAAAAAGGATGAAAAATCAATAGTTTAGAATAATTCTAAACTGACTTGACAGTTATAGTCATGTTTTCCGTCACAGCGCGCCGGTCGATCCGCACGCATCACGCGGCGTCCGGCGCGGCCACCAGCAGCGCCAGCGTGTCGGCGACCAGCGCGGCCTGTTCCTCGCCCTCGATCTCGACCACGTTGTGGCATTTCATCAGATAGCGTCGTTCGCCCTTGTTTTCGAACGAGATCAGCTTGGAGCGCATGCGAATGTTCGCGCCGGCCCGTACCGGCGCCAGGAAGCGCACCCTGTCGAGCCCGTAATTGACCGCCGCCACCGTGCCGTCCGGCGCGGCACCGATCTCGTAGCTCATCGCGGCGACCAGCGAGAGCGTCAGGTAGCCATGCGCGACCGGCGCCTTGTACGGGCTTTCGCGCTGTGCCCGTTCGACATCGATATGGATCCATTGCCGGTCGCGCGTGGTCTCGGCGAACTGGTCGATCATGGATTGGTCGACGCAAATCCACGACGACACGCCGAGCTCGGTGCCGGCCATGCGCGTCAACTCGTCGAAGCTCGGCTTTCGTCCCGCCATCACGCCCCTGTCCTCATGCCTGATCCTCTCCTCCGTCATATCGGTTCGGGGCCGCCGTCGGCGCGTCCGCGGCAAGACAGCCGGGTCCGAGGGCCGCGATGTTGTCGAGGCCGCACAGCGCCAGCGTCAGGTCGAGCTCGGCCAGGATGTTGCCGATCACCTCGCGAACCCCGGTCTCGCCCGCAAGCGCCAGGCCGTAGACATAGGGCCGACCCAAAAGCACCGCCCGCGCGCCGAGCGCGAGCGCCTTGGCGACGTCGGCGCCGGTGCGGATGCCCGAATCGAGCAGCACCGGCAGGTCTCCCGCCGCCGCCGCCACCCCGGGCAGGGCGTCGAGCGTCGCCGTCTCGCCATCGACCTGCCGGCCGCCATGATTGGACACCACGATGCCGTCGACGCCGTGTTCGCGCGCCAGCCTGGCATCGTCGGCGTGGCGAACGCCTTTCAGGACGATCGGCAGGTTGGTCATGGCGCGCAGGCGCGCAATGTCGGCCCAGTTGAGGTCGGGCCTGGAATAGGTCGCGGTGAAATAGGCTGCTGCGGCGCGCATCCCGGTCATCGAAAGCCCGAACTGGCGTCCCTTGCGGTGCAGGCCGTAGGCGGTGGCGAGCAGTTTCGCACCGCGCGGCCTAATGCCGGTATCGGGCGGACTGGCGGGAATATTGGCGCGGAAGACGGGATCGGACAGATATTGCGCCAGCCCCATGCCGCGCAGAAACGGCAGGTAGCCGAGATCGAGATCCCGCGGCCGCCAGCCGAGAAGCGTGGTGTCGAGCGTGACCACGATCGCCTCGCAGCCGGCCTTTTCGGCGCGGGCCAGCAGCGAGCGCACGAACGCGTCGTCGCGCGACCAGTAAAGCTGGAACCATCGCGGCGCGGTCCCCATCGCGGCGGCACAGTCCTCCATGGCAACCGAGGCCTGGTTGGAAAACACCATGCCGATCTGCGTGGCAGCGGCCGCGCGCGCCACGGCGAGGTCGGCTTGGCGATGAACGAGCTCCAGAACGCCGATCGGCGCCAGAAGCAATGGCGCGCGGTGACGGCGCCCGAAAAGATCGACACCGAGATCGCGCACCGAGACGTCGCGCAGCACGCGGGGCACGAAACGATGGCGCCCGAAAGCGGCGCGATTGGCCGCCATCGAGGCCTCGAGCCCGGCGCCGCCGATCACGTAGGCGGCGGCCTGCCGCGTCATGGCCCGCGCGGCCCGCGCCTCCAGAAGCGTTGCGGAAACCGGAACGGTCGGGCGCGCGCCGCCGGCGCCGGTGACGTAAACCTCCATCTGGCGCCGACGCCCGGGAGCCGCAGCGCCGGTGTCTTGCGTCATGGGCGTTGGCGCGCCGGCGCCGCTGCGATCATGTCCGCGACCCGCTGTCGTTGCGCATGTCGGCCATCGCCTCGCGAATCCGCTCGCGCAGGATCTCGACCGACTCGCTGGAGGATTTGCGCATCACCTCGCCGATCTCGCTGGCATTGCGGACGGCGGCCTCGAAGGAGCGCCGGGCGAAATCGGCCTGTTTGGCGAGCAGGTCCTGCGGGTTTCCCGGCGCCTGGAAGCCGCGCGCCATCTCGCTGGCCTCGCGCAGGGTCTCCTCCAGGGCGGCGCGCTGCTTGCCGAAAACGTCACCGGCGCCGGCGGCTGCCGTTTTTGTCGCCTTCTCGAACGCCTCGAGGTTCTTGCGATGGTGCTCGATGATCCGTTCGATATCCATGTTCGGCATTTTCAGATCCTCGCCGAATTTCGCGAACAGGTCGATGATCGAATCCGAGTGCGGTTTCTTCGCCATGAATTCCTCCCATCTCCAACAGGGGCGACGGCGTTTCCGTCGGCTTTCAGATTAGGCGATGTGCTCGCGCCGTCAATTGCCGAACACCAGCACCTCGCCGAGATGCAGCGCCAGGCCGGCCAGGCCGCCGACGATCATGCCGTTGAAACGGATATATTGCAGGTCGCGGCCGATATTGAGTTCGACCAGCCGTGTGAGCTGGGCAAGGTCCCAGCGCTTGACCTGGTCGGCGATGAAGGCCGAAACGCCGCTCTTCTGCGTCTCGACGAATCCGGCCAGCATGGTCACGAACCCCTGGTTCATGTCGGCGCGGATGGCGTCGTCCTGGGCGAGCTGGCGCCCGATATCGGTCAAAAGCCGGGTCAAATGCCGGCGGGTGGCGGAATCGTCCGCGCCGGCATCCGCAAGCAGGAAGCGACGCAGGCCGGCCCACAGATCGGCGACAAGGTTGCGCAGCTCGGGTCGCGCCAGCACTTCGCGCTTCAGCCGCTCCGCCTGGGCGGCATAGGCCGGCGACGTGGCGAGCTGGGCGACGAAATCGGCGGCGAAACGGTCGAATTCGTGCCGCAGTCCGTGGTCGGGATCGGCGCGGACCTCATCGAGCAGCGTGCCGGCGGCGGCGACGATCTTGTGCAGCAGATAGGCGTCGGCGCGGAAATAGCGGGCCAGCGTCGGCAGTTCGGCGCGGATCTTGTCGCGCAGCGCGGCGAGCGCGGCCTCGTCGTTCAAGAACCGGCCGAGCGCGGCGATCAGTTCGTCGAAGAGTTTCTGATGGCGCCTGTCGGCGACGAAGGCCGACAGCAGCCCGGCCGCCAGCGGCGCGACCTCGACCGTTTCGATCCGTGCGCGCGCCCGGCTGGCGAGAAAGCGCGGCAGGCCGGATTCCTCCAGCGCGTCCAGCGTCTGCGGCACCATGCGGGTCATGAACCGTGCCAGCCCGTCCGCCCGCCTGCGGTCGGAGAGCCAGTCGGCCACATGCGCGGCGAAGTCGATCGCGCCGAGCTTGGCGCGCACCGGCGCCGGCGCCAAAAAATTCGCCTCGATGAAGCCGCCGAGATTGTCGGCGATGCGGGTCTGGTTGGCCGGAATGATCGCGGTGTGCGGGATCGGCAGGCCGAGCGGACGGCGAAACAGCGCCACCACCGCATACCAGTCGGCAATGCCGCCGATCGCGGCGGCTTCCGCGAAGGCGGCAAGCCAGACCAGACCCGGCGCGTGCGGCTCAAGCAGGCGCGCACCGACAAAAAGTGCGATGCACATCAACAAGGTAAGGGTTGCCGCGCGCTTGATGCGTTTCAGCGCGCGTTCCTTCTCGGCGTCCTGGTCCTGCGCTGCGGCGGCGGGCTGGGGGGAGCGGCTCTCGGCCATCGGCTGTCCTTCGGCGGCATGGGCGGCCCTCTCAATATCGGTTTTCGTCATGTGCATTGCCACCGCCGCCGGGACGGCTCCGGGCCGTCGAACGGACTATTGTGCAATGCACAAAATATGTTGCAATGCACAATATGCGGACCTATATGAAGACCACGCCCCGGGCCTGAGAGACGGGGCGCCCATGGCTTTTGCAAAGAATGGAGACGAAAATGACCCGCAAGACCAACACCGCCCACACCGAGACCGCCGCCTATTTCGATCAGTTCCGCCAGGCTTTCGAAGGCCTTTACGGCAAGATGGACGTTCCGGCCGCCGCGCGCGATTTCGCGCAGCGCGGCGCGGTTTCGGCCAGGGAGCGCGCCGAGCAGGCGCATCTCGGCGTCCGCGATGCCGTCGCCTCGGCCGAGAAGCTGACCGAGACCGTTGTCGGCCATTCCGTCAGTGCCGCCCGTGACGTCGTCGAAGCCGGCTTCGCCAATCTTCGGCACGCGCTGACCACGGCCGAGAAACTGGCCGGCGCCAACAGCGTCGGCGAAACGTTCGAAATCCAGGCCGAGTTCCTGCGCGAAAACGCCAAGGCCAATGTCGAGCGCGTCCGCGCCGCCGGTGAAGCGGCCGGCAAGGCGGCCGCCGACAGCGCCGCCGAGCTTCGCGCCGGCATGGCAAAATTTGCCGCCTGACGCCTGGCCTTCCGGTCCGCGGGCCGGAAGATGGCAGCGCCGTCCAGGCGGCTCGAAAACCGCCGACAAGCCCCGACAAGCCCCGCCGATCTCCGGCGGGGCTTTTGCGTTCGCGGGCGTGCGGCGGGTCATGTTGTGGCGCGGCCGGCCGGGCGGGAATAGCGGCCCCACGCACGCCACGCCCCTTCCCTGAGGCTCCCGCGTGCGGCCGCCTTCCGCTGCGCGGTTCCGGACGGGTTTTGCTCGCGCCGGGCCAGTGCGGGGTGCGGCGCCTTCCGGCCGCGACAAAAACCCCGCCATGACGCGCCGATATCCGATTGACACGGCACGGCGGCCCGCATAAACGGGGCCGCACACCTGCCCAGGTGGCGGAATTGGTAGACGCGCACGGTTCAGGTCCGTGTGCCGCAAGGCGTGGAGGTTCGAGTCCTCTCCTGGGCACCATGGCTCTCTTGAGCCGTGGTTTGATCGCCGCATCGGCGACGTCGCGAACCTGGCCGCCCCACCCTTCGTCGATCAAGTAAGCAATTCACCAGGATCCCCCGCCTGGACGGTGTTTTCGGCCGTCGTTCGGGCGACGGGACACACAATCGGCCCCCCTGATCGACATCCCGGCCGGCCCGGGCCGCCGTCGACCGTCCTTGGCGGGCAGCGCATTTCGGTTGTTCGAGCAGCGTCGGTCGCGGGGCGTGCGGCGGCAACGTGCCGGGAAAATTGTCATCCGCACCCTTTAGGAACCCATCGGCGGGATCGTACCGACGTCACACGAGCGGGCGCGTCGTGACGGTCGATGCGCGCAGGGTGATCCAGGCCCGCGTGGCGTGGGCGCGGGCCTGGAGCCGGCGCGGCTATTTGCCGGCCTGCCTCTTGCCGGGCTGACGCGCCCTGCCCAGTTCGGCCACCGAGGACGCGGCCTCCGGCGCCTGTTTGGGTTGTTTGGGTTTTCTGGCTTCCCGGTTGCCCTTGCGGTTCTTCTTCGACATGTGCGGTTCCTTTGCACGGCATGCCGTATCCGCCTGGCGCGGCGTGCAGCGCACGCCGAGGCCCGACGGACGGACAGGTCTGATTCGAGGTCGAGTGCCCGAGGCGCCGCCGTTGCGGTCTGGCCTGAGGGGCGCGAAGATCACCCTGGTTCGGTCGCGAAGGCTCCTGGCGAGCCTTGGACGCGTGGCGAACCAGGGCTAGCGGCGTGAGAGCCGGTAGGCGGTGCCGAAGACCCCGGCAGGAAGGACGATGCCAATCATGATCGGGCCAGCATCGGCCGCGCCGCCGGGAAAGTCAAACCGGACCGGCCGGCGGCGCGCGTCCTTGTATTTGCCCCAATTGGTAGCCATCTAGAAACCATGTGCACGCGAACCCGCCATCTCCAACCTAGGCCATTCCGCAAGACGCCTGTCTTTGCCCGGAATGGGGTCGCGGCGGCCTAACCAACATCGCGATCGCTCCCGTTCCGGGTCCTCCACGCTAACCTTCATGACCATGTTGGCGCGCGCAGGACGCGCGCATAGGAGTTCGACCGTGACCACGCGTTTCGGGACGTTGTTCTGCGATCATTGCAATCGTGCCGCGCCGCGTGCGGCCATTCGCTGCACCTGGTGTTTCAGACCCCTCAATACCCCTGCCGGCACCGATCGGGCGGGCGGGCAATCCGCATCTCTCAACCTTGGCGGCGCGGCCGCGCATGTGCGCCGCGGCAGCCGGCGCGCGGACCCGGCATGAGCGCTGTCGGCGGCGCGCGGCGTACGCTCTGGCCGACACTCGCCCTGATCGTCAGCGTGGCGGTCTATCTCGTGCATCGGCGCGTGATCGATGCCGCGCGGCTGGAGATCGACGCCACCGCGCTCGGCCTGATTGCCGGGGCCGCCAGCTATTTCGCGGCGGCCTGGCTTGGCGGCCGTCTGGTGGGCCTGGCGCTGGAACGTGTCGGCGCGCGCCGGCGCCGCGTACCCAAGCTGTTGGTCGAACTGGTTTCGGTCGCGCTTTTCATCGCGGCCACGGTCGCCACGATCATCCTGGTCTTCGGCCAGTCGTTGAGCGGGGCACTGGCGGGATCGGGCCTGGTTCTCGCGGTTCTCGGCTTCGCCATCCGCAACGTGCTGGCCGATGTCCTGTCGGGCATCGCGCTCGGCCTGGAAGCGCCGTACCGGATCGGCGACTGGGTCGAGATCGACAATGCCGTGCGCGGGCGCATCGTCGAGATCGGCTGGCGCACGACGCGGCTTCTGACCCGCGACGACACCTACACCATCCTGCCCAACAGCCGGATCGCGCGCCAGCGCGTGACCAATTACAGCGCCCCGCGCCGGCACTACCGGACACATGTGCAGATCCTGCTCGACCACGAGGTTCCGGTCGCGCTCGCCAGAACCATCCTCGCCCAGGCGGCGGCGAAGCCGACGATCATCCAGAGAACGCCCGAGCCCGATGTGCGCGTCGTCTCCTACGAAGCCGAGGGCATTCGCTATGCCGTGCGGTTCTGGGTGCCCAGTTTCGCCGAGGACATCGATTGTCGCGACGCGGTGCTTTCCACGATCGATGTCGCTGTCCGGGAATACGGCTTGCGTCCGCCGCAGACCCGCCTGCGGGTGAGCGCCGATAGCCGGCTCCCGAACGCTGCGCCCGCGCCGCACTGACGGGCCGGTCTTGCGCGGCCGCCGGCTTCCGTGATCAAGTCGGCGCAAACGGCGCCGATGCCGGCGCGTTTGCGGAGGGCTCATGAAAACCGTCTTTTCGCCGCGCCATGCCGGCCATGCCGGTCAGACCGAACTGGTCGGCGGCGCGATCGTGCCCGGCTTCGAAAACCCGATGCGCGCCAGGCATATCCGCGAGCGCATCGAGGCGGTCGCGCTCGGGCCGGTGCTTGAGCCCGCCCCGCACGACATCGAGGCCGCCAAGCGCGTGCACGCCGCCGCCTATGTCGATTTCCTGCCGCGGGTCTGGCCGATGTGGCGCGACGCCGGCCACGACACGCCGGCAATGCCGTTCGTGTGGCCGGTGCGCGGCCTGCGCGCCGACGTGCCGCCGAAGACGGTCGAGGCGCTGCTCGGTTATTATTCCTTCGACGGCGGTGCGAGTTTCGTGGCGGGAAGCTGGGAGGCGATCAAATCCTCCTTCGACACCGCGCTGACGGCGGCCGGTCTTGTCGCCGCCGGCGAGCGGGCCGCCTTCGCGCTTTGCCGCCCGCCCGGCCATCACGCCGGGACCGCCTTCATGGGCGGCTATTGCTATCTCAACAACGCCGCCATCGCCGCGCAATGGTTCCGCGACCGCGGCGCGGGGCGCGTCACCATCCTCGACATCGACTATCATCACGGCAACGGCACGCAGGAGATCTTTTATGCCCGCGCCGACGTGCAGGTGGTCAATCTGCACGGTGATCCGCTGACCGAATATCCGCATTTCCTGGGCCATCGCGACGAGCGCGGCGCGGGGCCGGGCGAGGGCTTCAACCTCAACTACCCGCTGCCGGCCGGCACCGACTGGGCCGGCTGGAGTGCCGCGCTCGACGACGCACTGGCCCGGATCGCCGCCTACGCGCCCGACATACTGGTCGTCTCGCTCGGCGTCGACACGTTCGAAAAGGACCCGATCAGCGCCTTCCGGCTGCGCTCGCACGACTATCCGCACATCGGCGCGCGCATCGCCGGGCTCGACCTGCCGACCTTGTTCGTGATGGAGGGCGGTTATGCGGTCGCCGAGATCGGCGTCAACGCCGTCGGCGTTCTGACCGGTTTCGAGGGCGCATAGGCGGCGGGCGCCCGGCCGCGCCTAGGCTCCGCCGAGCGCCTGGTGCAACACGCGCGCCAGCCGTTCGGAGAAGCCGCGCGCGTCGCCGACCCGTTCGCCGTCGAGGATCAGCGCCTCGTCGTAAAGCAGCCGGACGGCGTCCTCGCGCAGCGCCGCGTCGGCCGATGCGGCCGCAAGCGCCTTCACCAGGGCGTGGCGCGGATTGATTTCCAGCACCGGCTTGGCCGCCTCGCCGGCCTGGCCCGCACCCTTGAGGATACGCTCGAGCTGGCGGTCGGGACCGCCTTCCGGTGCGACCAGGCAGACCGCGCTTTCGGTCAGGCGCTCGGAGGCGCGCACGTCGCAGACCGCGTCCTCCAGCACCGTCTTGGCAAAGGCGATCAGCGTCGCGGTGGCGGGGTCCGCCTCCGGTGCCGCGTCTTGGTCCTTGTCGGCGTCGAGACGCGGGATGTCGGCCAGGTCCGCCGCGCCCTGGGTGACGGAGCGGAACGGCTTGCCCTCGAACCCCTGCGCGGTGGCGGCCCAGAAACTGTCGACCGGATCCGACAGCAACAGCACCTCCAGCCCGCGGGCGCGGAACCCTTCGAGCTGCGGCGAGGTCCTGAGCCGCTCCAGATCGTCGCCGGCGAGGAAATAGATCGCCTGCTGGGTGTCCTTCATGGCCGCGACATAGTCCTTCAGCGCGCGCCACTCGGCGCCCGTTTCGGTCGTGCGGAACCGCGCCAGGCCGAGCAATTGCTCCTGGCGTTCGAAATCCTCGTAGATGCCTTCCTTCAGGACGCCGCCGAAATCGCGCCACACGGCGGCGAATGTGTCCGGCTCGCTCTCGGCCAGCTTTTCCAGCGCGGTCAGGATGCGGTTGGTCAGGCCCTTGCGGATCGCGGCCAGGATCGGGCTTTCCTGGATCATCTCGCGCGAGACGTTGAGCGGCAGGTCGGCCGTGTCGACCAGCCCGCGCACGAAGCGCAGATAGCGCGGCAGGAGCTCGGCATCGTCGGTGATGAAGACGCGCTTGACGTAGAGCTTGACGCGGCCCTTGCGGTCGGGATCGAACAGGTCGAACGGGCGCGCGCCCGGCACGAAGGCGAGCGCCGAATATTCGTGCCGGCCCTCGGCGCGGAAATGCACCGTCAGTGCCGGCTCGTCATATTGGCCCGACAGACCGCGATAGAAATCGGCATAGTCCTCCGGCGTGATCTCCGTTTTCTGCTTCGCCCACAGCGCCGAGCCGTCGGTCACCGGTTCCGCCTCCGCGCCGGGCTTTTCGGCGATCAGGATCGGCACCGGCACGTGGCCGGACTGGGCCTTGACGATCCGTTCCACCGTGGCGCGCTCGGCGAAGCTTTTGGCGTCGTCCTTGAGAGTCAGCACGACACGCGTGCCGCGTGCGGGCGCGTCTTCGAGCGCGGCCGGCGCGATCTCGTAGCTGCCGCTGCCGTCCGACGACCAGCGCCAGGCCTCTTCGGAGCCGGCGCGACGCGAAAACACGTCGACCCTACCCGCGACCATGAAGGCGGAGTAGAAGCCGATGCCGAACTGGCCGATCAGCCGATCGCCGTCGAGGCCGTTGTCGCCGCCTTGCGCCGCGACGCGCTCCAGGAACGCCTTGGTGCCGGAGCGGGCGATGGTGCCGAGCGCCTCGGTCAGCTCGTTGCGGCTCATGCCGATGCCGTTATCGACAACGCTGAGCGTGCCGCCTTCGGGGTCGGCGATAAGCGTGATCTGCGCCTGCGGGTCGTCGCCGAGCAAGGCCGGCTCCGCAATCGCCTCGTAACGCAGCTTCTCGCAGGCATCGGCCGCGTTGGAAATCAGCTCGCGCAGGAACACGTCGCGCTCGGAATAGACCGAATGCACCATCAGCGTGAGCAGGCGCGCGACATCGGCCTCGAAGACATGGTTTTCGGCGGGTGCGGAAGAAGTGTCGGTCATGGGCTTGTCCGTCAGGTCGTATGGTTGAGGGCTGCGCGAACGCCACGCGGCGAGGGCGCGCCGCGCGCGGGCAGTCCGGCAGCGAACCGCTCTAGCATTGTCGTGGATCGCCGGCCAAAGGGTTTTTGCGGCCGCGCGAAGGGTGCCAGCCTGCAATGCGGGTATCACCAAGCCGGACGGACGCCCATGCCGCCATCGCCGGCGCTCAATCGCCAAGGCCGGGCAGCAGGACGGCAAGCAGCGCCGCGATCTTTTTGCCGGCTATCCGTGCATGGGCGAGCACGTCCTCGATCGTGTCCGGCTGCTGGTCGGGCCCTCCGGTCGCCTTGTTGGTGATCGCCGAAAGTCCGATCGTCTTCAGGCCGACATGAGCGGCGGCGATGACCTCGTGCACGGTCGACATGCCAACCGCGTCGGCGCCGGCCGAGCGCAAAAATCGTCGCTCGGCCGAGGTTTCCAGCGACGGCCCGGCAATGCCGGCATAGATGCCGGCATGGGCCGCGACCCCGGCGCGTGCGGCCGCGGCGAGCGCGGCGGCGGCAAGGTCGGGGTCGTAGGCGCGCGACAGGTCGGGAAAGCGCGGCCCGATCGTTTCGTCGTTCGGGCCCGTCAGCGGGTTGAGCCCGGTGAAGTTGAGATGGTCTTTGATCACCATCATGTCGCCTGGCCGATAGGCGGGGTCGAGCGCGCCGGCGGCGTTGGTGACGATCAGCCGGCGCGCCCCGAGCCGGTGCAGCAGATAGACGGCGAGCGCGATGTCGCGCGGTGCCCAGCCTTCGTAGAGGTGGAAGCGTCCTTGCATCAGCACCGCCTGTCGCCCGAACAGCGTGCCGAACACCAGCCGGCCGCGATGGCTCGGCGCCGTGGACACCGGAAACCCGTCGATACGCCGATAGGCGACGGCGACCGGATCGACCACCTTGTCGGCCAGCTCGCCGAGGCCGGAGCCGAGAATGATGGCCGTGTCGCAGGGCCGCCCGGTCAGCGCGCGCACGGCGGCAAGTGCCGCATCGAGCCTGTCGCGCTGGGCGGCAGCCATGCCGTCCCTGTCCTTTTGGCGGGCGCTCACGCGATGCTCGCCGCGATTGTCGGGGTCAGCGCCCGGACCGCAGCCAGCGTTTCGCCGAGATCGAGGCGGACAAGCCGCCCGTCGGCCACGACCTGCTCGCCGGCCAGGAAGACGTGGCGCACATCCGATTTGCCGGCGGAATAGACCAGATGGGTGACCGGGTCGAACATCGGCACGGCGTGTGGCCGGCTGGCGTCGAGCAAAACCATGTCGGCGAACTTGCCCGTTTCCAGACTTCCGATCTTTTCTCCCGCGCCGAGCGCGTCGGCGGCCTCGCGCGTCAGCATGTCGAGCGCCTGGTGCGTGGCGACGGCGTCGGCCTTTTCGTTGGCGCCCTTGTGCAGCATGGCCGCCAGCCGCAGCGCCAGCCACATGTCGAGATCGTTGCCGCTGATGGCGCCGTCGGTGCCCAGCGTGACCCGCACGCCGGCCGCCAGCATGTCGGGGATGCGGGCGATGCCCGAACCGAGCTTCAGGTTGGAGACTGGATTGTGGGAGACGACGGCGCGGGTTCGTGCCAGGATGGCGATCTCCTCGTCGTCGAGATGGACGCAATGCGCCAGCACGGTGCGCTCGTCGAGCAGCCCGTGCGCGTCGAGATGGCGGATGACGGAGCGCCCGTAGCGCGTCTGAATGTCGGCCTGCTCGGCCCGGGTTTCGGCCGCATGGATGGAATAGAGCCCGCCATGGCTGTCGGCGATCTGGCGCGCGCGCTTGAGACTTTCGGGCGAAACCGTGTAGGCGCCGTGCGGCATCGCCGCCGCGAACACGTCGTCGGCAGCGGAGAAATCGGCGAAGAACCGTTCGGCTTCCGCAATCCGCCTGTCCGGCGTGTGGCCGTTGACGCCGGGCGGGTCGAAGAAGATCCCGCCGGTCGACACCCGCATGCCGAGCGTGCGTGCCGCGCGCACCGTCTCGTGCGGAAACCAGAACATGTCCATCACCGTGGTCACGCCGGTCAAGAGCTGTTCGGCAAAGCCCAGCACCGTGCCCAGATAGGATGTCTCTGCATTGAGGATCGCGCCCTCGGCCTTCCACACCGTCTGCAGCCAGGCCTCCAGCGGCAGATCCTCGACCAGGCCGCGAAACAGGCTGTCGCCGGCATGGCAATGGGTGTTGATCAGGCCGGGCATCAAGATCATGCCGGAGGCGTCGATCACCCGCGCCGCACCGGCTTGCCATGGCGCCAGCTCGGCAGCGGTGCCCACGGCGACGATCCGGCCTTGCGATACCGCCACGCCGCCATCCGCAATCACGCGGCGATCCTGGTCTGCGGTGACCACGGTTGCGTTTCGGATCACCAGATCCGAGGCGTCCTTGTTCATCCGATCCCCCTTGATCCGTCTCGTCCTGTCGTAGCGGGCACTCGCGGCAATCGCTCCAATCAAGAGCCGGCTGCGGCCGGTCCTGTCAACCGCCGCCAAGAACGTGTCTGCGCCGGTTGCGGTTCGCCGGCATCCTGCGGCGCGGCTTTGATCCGTGCGGCGCGATTTCTGACAAAAAGCAATCAAATTGACAATTGTCAAAGACATGCTAGACAGCGGGCGGGAGCGGCAACGGTGCGAGGATACGGCATGCGGCCGGAATGGTTCATCGCGGGCGAGACGGGATCGGAAATCTTCACCGGCGAGCGTTGCTTCATCACCGAATTGCTGAACTCGGAAAAATCGCCCGAAGTCTCGCTGGCGCTCGCCCGCGTGGCGCCGGGCGTGACGACGCAGCTTCACCGGCTCGACGGGGTGGCGGAGCGCTATGTCGTGCGCAAGGGACGGGCCACGGTCGAGATCGACGGCCGCCGCCAGCCGCTCGGCCCGGGCGACCAGGTGCTGATCGCCGCCGGCGCCGCGCAACGCATCGCCAATGACGGGCCCGACGACCTGGAATTTTATTGCCTGTGCACGCCGCGCTTCACGCCGGCCTGCTATGTCGATCTGGAAGACGGCGGTGAAGGCTGACACGATGGCCGCATCGACCGCGCCGTACTCGACCCACTCCTTTCCGAATGGTGCCCGCCGTGCCGCGCGCGCCGAGCAGACCGAGGTTAGTCATGCATAGCCGCTGGAACGACGCCGACGCCGCCAAGATCGTCGCCGACTATGCCGCCAAAGGGGTGGAGGAGGAGATGGCGCTGCGCGTCTACACCACCCGGCTGCTGGGCAACGATCCCAGCCTTGTGCTGCATGGCGGCGGCAACACGTCCTACAAGACCCGCCGCACCGACCTGATCGGCGACACGCACGAGGTGCTGTGCGTGAAGGGCTCGGGCTGGGACATGGCGGTGATCGAGCCAGCCGGCCTGCCGGCGGTGAAACTCGCGCCGCTTCTGCGCGCCCGCGCCCTCGACGCGCTCGCCGACGAGGACATGGTGGCGCTGCAGCGCCTCAACCTGCTCGACCCGAAATCGCCCAATCCCTCCGTCGAGACGCTGCTGCATGCTTTTCTGCCGCATCGTTTCGTCGACCACACCCATTCAACCGCTATCCTGGCGCTGGTCGACCAGGACCAGAGCCGCGCGATCTGCGACACCGTGTTCGGCAAAAAGCTCGGCTTCGTGCCCTATATCATGCCGGGGTTCGATCTCGCCAAGGTCGCGGCGGAGGTCTACGAGGCCGATCCGTCGGTCGAGGGCCTGATCCTCGACAAGCACGGCATCTTCACCTTCGGCGACACGGCCAGGCAGGCCTATGAGCGCATGATCCACTTCGTCAGCCTCGCCGAGGCGCATGTCGAGGCAAACGCAAAAGAGGTTTTTGCGCCGGCTAAACTGCCGAGCGAAATCGCCGGGGTCGAGGAGATCGCCCCGATCCTGCGCGGCGCGGTCGCCCAGGCGCTGGGCGAAGGCCGCTTCACCCGCTTCGTCGCCGATTTCCGGGGCTCGCATGCCGTGCGCGCCTTCGTCGACGGCGCCGATCTGGAAGATTACGGCACGCGCGGCGTCTCGACGCCCGATCTCACCATCCGCATCAAGAACCGGCCCGTGATCCTGCCGGCCCCGGATCCTGCCGATCTCGACGGTTGGGCGCGCAGGGCTCGTGAACGCGTCGCCGATTTCGTCGGGTATTATTCGGCCTATTTCGCCCGGTGCGACGCGCTCGACGACGTCGCGCGCACCATGCTCGACCCGATGCCGCGTCTGGCGCTGGTGCCGGGTCTCGGCCTGTTCGGCTTCGGCCGCACCGCCAAGGACGCGCGCATTTCGGCCGATGTCGGCGAAATCTGGATCGAGGCCGTCACCGGGGCCGAGCGGCTCGGCCGTTTTACCCCGCTGCCGGAGGACGAGTTGTTTCGGCTCGAATATTGGTCGCTGGAGCAGGCCAAGCTCGCTGGCGCGACATATTTGCCGCTGACCGGCCAGGTGGCGGTCATCACAGGGGGCGGCGGTGCCATCGGCGCGGCGACCGCCAGGCTCTTCGCCGAAAACGGCGCCCATGTCGTGGTCGCCGATCTCGATCCGGCCCGCGCCGGGAGCGCGGCCAAGGCGGCCGGCAACGCCGCGATCGGCCATGCCTGCGACGTGACCGACGCCGACAGCGTGGCGGCGCTGTTCAGGACGGCGGTGGAACGTTTCGGCGGCATCGACATTCTCGTTTCAAATGCCGGGGCGGCAACGGAGGGCGAGATCGGCACGGTGTCGGAAAAGGCGCTGCGCGACAGTTTCGAACTCAATTTCTTCGCCCATCAACGCGTCGCCCAACAGGCGGTCCGGGTGATGAAACAGCAGCAGACCGGCGGCGTGCTTTTGTTCAACGTGTCCAAACAGGCGGTGAATCCGGGCGCCAGATTCGGCGCCTACGGCCTGCCGAAGGCGGCGACGCTGTTTTTGTCGCGCCAATACGCGCTCGAATGTGGCGCGATCGGCATCCGTTCCAACGCGGTCAATGCCGACCGCATCCGCTCCGGCCTGCTGACCGACCAGATGATCGCCAGTCGCGCGCAGGCGCGCCAGCTTTCGGAAAAGGATTATCTGTCGGGCAATCTGCTCGGCCAGGAGGTCACCGCCCGCGACGTCGCCCGGGCCTTTCTCGACCAGGCGCTCGCCGACCGCACCACCGCCGGCGTAACCACGGTCGATGGCGGCAACATCGCCGCCGCGCTGCGTTAGCGCTTGTCGGCGGTCGGGGCGGGACACCGGCCCGTCGCGCTCCGGCCATCGCTCGAGCCCCGCGCGATCACAAAATCCTTGACGGGCCATTCGTTATATTCAATGAAATATATCGAATGGCGGGCGCCGGACGGTCGTTCCGCGCGTCCCGGTGATCGCTGGAGGGAATTCATGTCGCATCCGTCTCGCTTTTATGTTGCCGTCAGTGCCGTGCTCCTTCTGGCATTTGCGAGCCTGTCGGCGCTTCCGGCGCCGGCCCGGGCTGCCGACAGGGTGCTGGTCTTCGCCGCTGCCAGCCTGCGTGACGCCCTCGACGAAATCGGCGCGGCCTGGGCTGACAAGACCGGCGCGACGGTGGCGGTCTCCTATGCCGGCAGCTCGGCGCTGGCGCGCCAGATCGAGCAGGGCGCGCCGGCCGACCTGTTCGTGTCGGCCAATCTCGACTGGATGGATTATCTGTCAGAGCGTGGGTTGACCGACGCGGCGAGCGAACGACGGCTCCTGTCGAACCGGCTGGTGCTGATCGCGCCGAAGGGCAGCACGGCCGAGCTTGCCATCGAACCGGGCCTCGACCTTCGCACAGCCCTTGGCGAGGACGGCCGCCTTGCCATGGCCAATACCGACGCGGTTCCGGCCGGCCGCTACGGCAAGGCGGCGCTGCGGTCGCTCGGAGCCTGGGACGCCGCTGCGCCGCGCGTCGCGCAGGCCGAAAACGTGCGCGCCGCGCTGGCCCTTGTCTCGACCGGCGAGGCGCCGCTCGGCATCGTCTACCAGACCGACGCCGCCGCCGATGCCGACGTGCGCGTGGTTGGTCTTTTCCCGGAAGAGACCCACCCGCCGATCGTCTACGCCGCCGCGTTGATGGCCGGGATCGACAAGGACGCGGCGCGCGCCTTCCTGGCCTTCCTGGAATCGCCAGCGGCCGCGGCGATCTTTGCCGAGCAGGGCTTCGTGCCGCTCGCCGGCACGACGACCAACTGAACGCCGCCGCGACGATAATGGACTGGCTCGGCCTCGGCCCGCAGGAATGGACGGCGGTGCGCCTCTCGCTCAAGGTGGCGCTGTGGGCCGTGGCGGTCAGCCTGCCGTTCGGCGTCGCGGTGGCGCTGCTTCTGGCGCGCGGCCGCTTCTGGGGCAAGGCGCTGCTCAACGGCGCGGTGCATCTGCCGCTGATCCTGCCGCCGGTCGTCACCGGCTACGCGCTTCTGCTGGGTTTCGGCCGACAGGGTCCGCTCGGCTCCTTTCTCGCCGAGCAGTTCGGCATCGTCTTCGCGTTTCGCTGGACGGGCGCGGCGCTGGCCGCTGCGGTGATGGGGTTTCCGTTGATGGTCAGGGCCATCCGCCTGTCGATCGAGGCCGTCGACCGACGGCTCGAGCAGGCGGCCGGGACGCTGGGCGCCAACCCGCTGCAGGTGTTTTTGACCGTGACCCTGCCGCTGATTTTGCCGGGCATCCTTGCCGGCACGGTGCTCGCCTTCGCCAAGGCAATGGGCGAATTCGGCGCCACCATCACCTTCGTCTCCAACATTCCCGGCGAGACCCAGACGCTGCCGTCGGCGATCTACACCTTCCTGCAGGTGCCGGGCGGCGAGGGCGGCGCGCTGCGGCTCACCGCGGTGTCGGTGGCGATCGCCATGGCGGCGCTGGTCGTCTCCGAATTCCTGGCCCGGCGGGCCGGGCGAGGCGCGGGTGCGGGGTGATGTTCTCGCTCGACGTCACCCATCGCCAGGGCGCCTTCACGCTCGATTGCCGCTTCGAGAGCGCCGGGCGCCTGACGGCGCTGTTCGGCCCGTCCGGATCCGGCAAGACGACGCTGGTCAACATCGTCGCCGGGCTGGTCCGTCCCGATCGCGGCCGCGTCGCGGTCGGCGAGCGCGTGCTTGTCGATACTGCGCGCCGCCTCGCCCTGCCCGTTCACCGCCGCCGCATCGGCTACGTGTTCCAGGACGCGCGATTGTTTCCGCATATGAGCGTCGCCCAGAATCTGCGTTACGGCGAGCGCCACATCCCGCATGCCGAACGCTATGCGCGGTTCGACCACGTCGTCGAGCTGCTGGGCATCGGCGCGCTTTTGGCGCGGCAGCCGGACGCGTTGTCGGGCGGCGAAAGACAGCGCGTGGCGATCGGCCGGGCGCTGCTGGCCAGCCCCCGGCTGTTGCTGATGGACGAACCGCTGGCCGCGCTCGACGAGGCGCGCAAGGCCGAGATCCTGCCCTATGTCGAGCGGCTGCGCGACGAGGCGGCGGTGCCGATCCTCTATGTCAGCCACGCGCTGGCGGAAGTGTCGCGCCTGGCGACCGACATGGTGGTGCTGGCCGGCGGCGCGGTGCGCGCGGCCGGTCCCACCGACGCCATCATGCAGCGCCTCGACCTGTTGCCGGAAGACGAGCAGGGCGAAGGCGGCGCCGTGCTCGACGGCGTGGTGGCCAGCCATGACGAGACGTTCGAATTGACGGTCATCGACACGGGCGCCGGCGCGCTGCGCCTGCCGCGCCTCGATGCCGAGCCGGGCAAGCGCGTCAGGATCCGCATTCGCGCCCGCGACGTGATGGTGGCGACCGAACGGCCGCGCGGTCTGTCGGCGCTCAACGTGATCGAGGGCACGATCAGGACGCTGGAGCCGCGCGCCGGCGCCGCCGTCGACGCCTTTATAGATTGCGGCGGCCACACGCTGGTGGCGCGCATCACGCGCCAGTCCGAACGCCTGCTCGCACTGTCGCCCGGCCGTCCGGTCTTCGCCGTCGTCAAGTCGGTCAGCTTCGATCGCGGCGGCCTGGCGACGTTTCGCACGACCTGAGAGGCCTCGGCGCAAGACGCATGGATTGCCCCGCCCGGCTCCATGGATTAGGACCGGGGCAACGCCGGTTTCGCGAGGCCCCCATGCCGACCCTGAGTTTGCGGATCGACCTCGACCCCGACGGCCGCATCGGCCCGGGCAAGATCGCGCTCCTGGAACACATCGCCGCTTCCGGCTCGATCTCGGCCGCCGCGCGCGACATGGCGATGTCCTACAAGCGCGCCTGGGATCTGGTCGAGGAGATGAACCGCATCTTCGGCAAGCCCCTGGTCGCCGCCCGCACCGGCGGCAAGCGCGGCGGCGGCGCCGAGCTGACCCCGGTCGGACTGGCGGTGGTCAAACGGTTTCGCGCCATCGAAGAAGCCGCCAGCAGCGCCGCCGCCGGCCATATCAGCGCGTTGCAGGCCGAAATCGACGCGGCGTGACGCCGTCCGGCCCGCCGGGCGGTTTCGAAGGCTTGACCTCGGCGCGGAAATGACCGACCCAGATCGCAGCGTCGTGCCTCGGGGATCGTCCGGCCGTGAAACTCTACACCTATTTCCGTTCCTCCGCCGCCTACCGGGTGCGGATCGCGCTCGCGCTGAAGGGGCTGGCGTTCGAGCCGGCCTATGTCCATCTCGCCAGGAATGGCGGCGAACACCGTTCCTCGGCCTATCGCGCCGTCAATCCGCAGGGCCTGGTGCCCGCGCTCGAGGACGACGGCAGCGTCATCACCCAATCGATCGCGATCTGCGAATATCTCGAGGAAAAATATCCCGAACCGGCCCTGCTGCCCGAAGCGCCCGTGCATCGTGCCTATGTGCGCGCGCTGATGGCGGCGGTCGCCTGCGACATCCATCCGCTCAACAATCTGCGTGTCCTCAACCACCTGACCGGCGCGCTGCAGCTTGGCGACGACGTCCGGCTCGACTGGTATCGGCACTGGATCGCCGTCGGCTTCGAGGCGCTCGAAGCCCAACTGGTCGCCTCGGGGCTGGCCGGACGCTTCGCCTTCGCCGACACGCCGACACTGGCCGACGCCTTCCTCGTGCCGCAGGTCTACAATGCCAGTCGTTTCGAGTGCCCGCTCGACGCCTATCCCACCATCACGCGCATCGCCGATGCCTGCGATGCGCTCGACGCCTTCCGTGCCGCCCGCCCGGAGGCGCAGGGCGACGCCGGCTGACGGTCTCTCCGCCAAAGCTCACAAAAGCGGCGCCTTGCCGACGCTTTGCGAACGGGCGATCCACGGCGTCTGGCGTCCGCCCGTGGCCTCGACCACGCGGCGCTTGAGCGCGAGATAAAGCTCGTCGAGTTCCAGTTCGCCCGAGCCGTCGCGGTCAATCCCGGGATCGCCGCGCGCCGCCATCACCGCCGCCAGCGCCTGGGTGTAATAGCCGCCGCCGGCGGCGGGGCTCTCGATGCTGAACTGCCGGCCCTTCGACGCGGCGATCACCGTGATCGAGCTCCCGCCCGCCTCCAGCAGGGCGTCGGCGGCGCCGTCATTGGTGGCCTGGCTGGCGCTACCCGAATGGCAGGCGTCGAGAAACACGAAAACGCGCGAGCGGATCGCGGCGAGCCGGTCGGCGATTTGCGACCAGGCCAGTCCGGTTTCGGCGAGCGCGTCGACCCGCGTCGCCGGCCCGGCCAGATAGAACCGTCCCTGTGCATCGCGCAGTCCGTGGCCGGCAAAGAACACAAAGACCGTATCGCCGGCGCTGGCGCGTGTGGCCAGATCGGCCAGCGCCGCATCCAGCGTGCGCGGCAATGTGGCGTCGTCGAGCAGCGGACCGACGATCTCGACCGTCTCGTAGCGGCTGCCGGCCGCCTGTCGTGCCGCTTCCGTAAAGCGCCGGGCGTCGGCGACGGCGTAGCCGAGCTGGGACAGGCCGCGCGTGTCTTCGTAACGGTCCGTTCCCACCGCGAGCACGAACAGGCGGCCGCGTGCGGCTTGGTCGACCGCGGGCAGTGAGATCGAGCGCGGCGCGCTTTCGAACCCGCGCGCATCGACGGCGACGACGCTGATCCAGCGCGTTTCGGGCGCTGTCGGCACCGCGACGCGACCGTCGTAGGCGGTGCCCTCGAGCGGCAGGGTCTCGATCAGCGCGCCGTCGCGGTAGATGCGCAGCGCCTTCAGACCGGTGGCCGAACGCGCGTCGACCGCCACATTGACCGTGCCCGCCTGCGCCGGCTCATCGGCGACGGCGGCGCCAAGACGCGGCGGCGCGGCGAGGTCGAGAGCAGCCGCCGACCCGGCCTCGGCGCGAAGCGCCTGACGCACCGCGTCCGGCTGCTCCAGCACCGCTGCCATCTGCGACAGGCTGTAGAGCGCGGGGCGGCCGACGAAGCGCATCTGGACGTAGCGTCCTCCTTCCGGTGTCGCGGTATAGCGGCCCTGGGCATCCCAGATCACGATCTCGTCGTCGACATAGCGCCCCTGCAGCACGGATGCTCCGGTTGCCAGCCGGTGTACGGCGAAGGCGCCGTCGGCGTTGACCTGCATGAAATGGGTGCGGTTCTGTGCCAGCGAAAAGCGCGCCCCGCGCGCATTGCCGGCGAGCGCCAGCGGCCCGGAGAGGCTCTCCCGCGCGAGGTCGACGACATACATTTGCCGGCCGACCGGCAAAAGCAGATGGCGGTCGCCGAGCATGGCCGGCTCGAGGCTGTCGAACTCGATCAGCTGGTGGAAGTCCTGGCTCATCTTGCCGCCGAGCGTGTCGCCGGGCGCCGGATCGCCTGCCGCGGCGAGCCTGCCGTAGCGCGTTTCCCGAGCCGATATGTCCAGGCCCGTTTCGAGATCGGCCTCGACGATCTCGCAATTCACGCCATTGCCGGCACAGTAGAAGCGGCGGTCGAACAGCAGATTGTAGTGGCGGCTGCCGCGGTCGTCGCGGACGAACAGGTCGACCTGGCTGAGCGCCAGATTGCCGACAGTGCCGATGCCCTGGCAGCTCGCTTGGGTCAGCCACGCCACGCGGCCGGCCTGCTCGAAGCGCCACAGGCCGGCGAGATGCTCGCCGTAGGGCACGCCGCCGGAAGGCCAGCAGCCGAGCATCTGGGTGATGACCGTTTCGGCCTCCGGCATTTCCCGCAGCAATTGCTGCACGCGCGGCGCGACCTCCCGCGCCTCGACCGCGCCGAGCCGCGCGCGCTTTTCGTCGTCGGTCAGGGGCAGCCCGTCGATCCGCGTGATCGCCGCGCGCACCGCATCGAGCGGATTTTTGACCGGGGTCTGGGTCGTGAACGGCATGTCGAGACGTTCCGCCACCAACTCCTCGATGCTGCGTCCGGCGGTGCGGTCGAAGGAAAGCGGCGTCGCCCCGCGCAGCAGCGATGCGGTCAGCAACGGATCGTCGCCGACATCGGGCGTGCTTTCGACGGCGATCTCGGCATGCGCGACGGCGCGTGCGGTGAGCGCGTCGACATTGTCGACGATGTCGCCGAACACCGCTTCGGGATCGTCGATATAACGGAGATGCGACGGCAGGACCGCCGCGTCCGCCGCCAGCGGCCTGGCGGCAAGGCGCCGCCCGCTGCGCCGGCGGATTTCCGCCGTCAGCGCCTCGACATGGGGTTCGGCGTCAGCGCGCCCATCCGCGCTTGCGCCGACGGGCCCCGCCGTGGCCAGCCCGTAGACTGCCTGGATCGCTTCGGGGTCGTCCGTGCCGGCCTGCGTGCGCAGGAGATAGCCATTGGCGATATCGAGGCCGACGGCATCGGTGTCCTGCAGTTCGATCAGCTTGACGGGAAGCCCGCCCCCGGGTCCGTCGCGCAGCAGGCTGATCACGTGGCCGGGCGGCTGCAGCATCTTCCACCATTTCGGCGGCACCACAAGCAGGGCGTCGCCATGGGCCCACAAAGCCGGTGGATCGGGCTCGGCCACAAGCTCGCCCGACACCAGGTCGACGACTTCGAATTTGGGTTTGTTCTTGCCTGCCGTGAAGAAGTGGCACGGTTCTCCCGGCGCCCCGCCGAGCGCGGCGACGAAGCGGGCGGTCGGCGAGAAATCGGGGCAATTGCCGCGCCGATCGACGATCTTGCCGCCGCTTTTGCGGTCGAACACCTGATAGTGGCCGTCGAAGACCCGCAATTCGTAGCGTCCGTCGCGGGACCGGATGACCCGGCGCGGGCGCGAATAGTCGTAAAGATCCTGCACGACGATCCGGTAGCGCTGCGCCTCGACCTCGAGCCTGTGCGTCCCGGTTTCCGTCAATTGCCATTCGCCGCATTCCGACATCGCGACCACCGCCCAGGACAGGCCGAACCGGCCTTCGCGGAACGGCTTGACCTCGAACCGGCCGGCTCGCGGTGCGTCGGGTGTTTGAAGTGGCACCATCGCGCGCGTCCATTTCCGCGCGAAGCCGACCCCGAGCGGACCCGGCGTTCCGCCCGGCAGCGGGATCACGCCGTCGCCGCCGAAGCGCACATCGTCGATCGTGACGACGAAAAGCCAGGCGCTGGTTCCCTGCGGAAAGGCGCGCCCGTCGCGCGACCAGCGCACCGTGACCGGATCGCCGGCCGCAATCACCGCGCCGGCCTCGATCTCCACGTTGATGTCGGCGGCGACGTCGCGTGCCTGGGCTTCGCGTTCGCCGCAGCGTTCCGCGGCCATGGCTGCCTGTCCGGCGAGCATCGCGGCCAGCGCCGCGGTCAGAAATCGAATGGGCCCCCGTGCGAGCATTTCTCCCCCCTCTGCCTTCCGGCGGAAAATGGACCGATTTGCGCGTCCGGTTCAACCGTCCTGTCCGCACCGGGCCGGTTCCGCTCCGCCAGCGGTCAAGACCCGAGGATCAGATCGGGCGCGCGCCTTCGAGGCGAACGGGGTCGACGAGCAGCCGCCTGATGGCGGGTGTCACCGAAACCAGGGGCCGCGGAAAACGCATCGCTGCCGCTCCCGATCGCGAGAGAGTCGTTTCAAAACGCGCGCGAGGTCTTCCCTTTGTCGTCTCCAGATGCAAAATTTCCGGCTGGATCATCACACTGGAGCGAGACTGCCATGGGACTCTTCGACTTCGTCAAATCGGTCGGCAAGAAAATCGGCATCGGAGGCGACGACGAGGCGCCCGACGCCGGGTCGGTGAAAAAGGAGCTCGATTCCCACGAGCTGGGCACCGAGAAGGTCGATGTCGAGGTCCAGGGTGACAAGGTGGTGCTGAAGGGCGTGGTTTCCGACCAGTCCGCCTTCGAAAAGGCGGTGATCGCGGTCGGCAACACGCTTGGCATCTCCAAGGTCGAGGCGAGCGAGCTCAAGGTGGTCGCGCCGGAGTCCGGGCTGAAGCTCGACAGTGTCGACATGACCGAGCTGGTGGCCGCCGCCGCGCCGGCCAAGGACCCGGTTTTCCACACCGTCGAGAAGGGCCAGAACCTGTGGAAGATCGCCGAGGCGCATTACGGCAAGGGCAAGGGCGCCAAATATACGGTGATCTTCGAGGCCAACCGGCCGATGTTGTCGGATCCCGACAAGATCTATCCCGGCCAGGTGTTGCGGATTCCGCATCTCGCCGAGGCCTGAACCGCCCGAGCCGGTTTCGGGTTGCCAGTCGCGAAGCGGCGGAACACGGTTTCCGCCGTTTTGCGTTTGGGAAGACCCGGGGAGGCCGCGATGACGGAACTGCCGTCCGGCGTGCGCCACGTCGCCAATTATCTCACGCCCGCCGACCAGGCCGCGCTGGTGGACGATATTCGCGCCGTTGTCGCCGAGGCGCCGCTCTATACGCCCGCGATGCCGCGAACCGGCAAGCCGCTGAGCGTGCGCATGACCAATTGCGGCGCGCTTGGCTGGGTGACGGATCGCGACGGCGGCTATCGCTACCAGCCCACCCATCCCGCAACGGGTCGACCGTGGCCGTCGATCCCGCCGCTTCTCACCGCGATCTGGAACGCGCTTTCCGGCTACCCGCATCCGCCCGAGGCCTGCCTGGTGAATTTTTACGCGCCCGGCGCCAGGATGGGACTGCATCAGGATCGCGACGAAGATGAATTCGCCGCGCCCGTGTTGTCGATCTCGCTCGGCGATGCCTGCCTGTTTCGGGTCGGCGGCACCCAACGCGGCGGGCGCACCGTTTCGATCAGGCTGGAAAGCGGCGATCTCGTCGTGCTCGGCGGCGCGGGACGGCTTTGCTATCACGGTGTCGACCGTATCTATCCCGGCACATCGGACTTGCTGAGGCAGCCGGGGCGCATCAATTTGACCCTGCGCCGCGTGACCAGGCCGAAACCGTAGCGGCGTTGCGCCGTGGACCGAAACGGCGGCGGGCGCCGTCGGGAGCGCTCAGTTCCGGTAGGTCGAGCCCTCCTCGTCGAGGATCGCCTTCAACTCGTCGAGATGGCGCCGGGCGGCGGCGACCGGATAGGCGTCCATCTGCGCGGCCACCTTGCGCGCCACCGTGTCGGGCAGCCGACGCAGCGTCTTTCCGGTCCACAGCGCCTTGATGTAGGTTTCGCAGGCGCGTTCGAAATAATAGAGCCGGTCGAAGGTTTCCGCGACCGTGTCGCCGATCACCAGCACCCCGTGATTGCCCATCACCATCACCTTGACCTTGGGATCGTCGAGAAGCGTGGCGCACCGTGCGCCCTCCTCGGCGAAGGCGAGCCCGCCATACTGCTCGTCCACCACCACGCGCTCGAAAAACATCGCCGAGGTCTGGTCGATCGGCGGCAGGGTCGAATCGGCGAGCGAGGCGAGCACGGTCGCATGGACGGAGTGCACATGCATGACGCAGCGCGCGTGGGGGCAGTCGCGATGCAGCGCGCCGTGCAGGCCCCACGCCGTCGGGTCCGGCGCGTCCGGACGCCGCATCGTGTCGGGGTCCTCGGCGTCGAGCTCGATCAGGTCGCTCGCCTTGATACGGGAAAAATGCATCATGTTGGGATTGATCAGGAAACGACGGCCGGAAGGATCGAGCGCCAGCGAGAAATGGTTTGCGACCGCCTCGTGCATGCCGAGCCGGGCCGTCCAGCGGAAGGCGGCGGCCAGATCGGCCCGTTCCTCGGCGAAGGGCAGGGTCGCGCCCGTCGATCGGGCGGTCGCAACGACGCTCATGGCGTGGCTCCCGTTCGGTCCGGCTCGGCCTGCGCGGGCGCTACGCCGCGCAGGCCGCCGGTCTCGACGATGAAGTCGACAATCGCCGCGACGCCGTCGCCGCGCGACAGATCGGTGAAACCATAGGGTTTGCCGCTGCGCATGCGCGCCGCGTCGGCCTCCATCGCGCCCAGATCGACATTGACGTGCGGCGCGAGATCGGCCTTGTTGATGACGAGATAGTCCGAGCGCGTGATGCCCGGACCGCCCTTGCGCGGAATGTCGCCGCCCTGGCACACCGAAATCACGTAGAGCGTGAGATCGGCGAGATCCGGCGAGAAGGTGGCAGCCAGGTTGTCGCCACCCGATTCGATGAACACGATGTCGAGATCGGGGAACTTGCGGCTCAGGCCGGCGATTGCCTGCAGATTGATCGAGGCGTCCTCGCGGATCGCGGTGTGCGGGCAGCCACCGGTTTCGACCCCGACGATCCGGTCTTCGGAGATCGCCTGCAGGCGCGCCAGCATCTGCGCGTCCTCGGTGGTGTAGATGTCGTTGGTAACCACGCCGATCGAGAACTCCGCGCGCATCGCCTTGCACAATTTTTCCGTCAGCGTGGTCTTGCCGGCGCCGACCGGCCCGCCGATCCCCACGCGCAGCGGTCCATGCGTTTGTGTCATGAGCGGAACAGCCTCGAATAATGCGTTTCGTGCCGCATCGCGGCGATCTCCGCCATGATCGTCAGCGAGCCGAGATCGTCAAGGCTCGATGTCGCGGCGCGGCGCGCCGTGTCGGTGACGGTCTCCTCCAGGTCGGCGAGTAGCGCCACGCCCGCCGTCTGGCCGATGACGCCGAGACGGATCGCCGCCTGCAGCAGGTTGGAGGCGAAGGCCTGCAGGAAGGCGGCGACGGCCGCTTGGCAGGCAATGTCGTGGTCGCGCGCCGCAGCGGCGACGGCGACGCAATAGGCGCAGGTTTCGGGCAAAGCGTCGAGCGCCGGACAGGACCAGGCGGTCACCGCATCGCGAAACGCCGCGCCCTGCAAGGTCGATTCCAGATGGCGTTCCTTCGAACCGGCCAGCGCCTCGGCGAGCGCGTTGATTTCGGCGAGGTCGCCGCCATCCCCGGTCCGCCGCCAGGCCTCGCAAAACAACACCGCGTCGTTCCAGCCCGACCCGCGTCGCAGGACCATCTCGATCCAGTCGCGCAACGCGTCCTTGTCGGCGGCCATCCCGGCCGCAACCGCGCTTTCGAGCCCATGGCTGTAGCTGAACGACCCGACCGGAAAGCTCGGCGACAGCCAGGCCTGCAGCCGCAGCAGATCGCGCGTCACCGTTTCGCCGCCGCATCCAGATCGTCGAGGTCGCCGATCCTGAGATAATGGAGCTCGCGGACGAGCCGGATCGTCGGTTTCAGGCCGAAAAACGCCGATCCGACCACGAAGAACCAGATCGCGACGGTTTCCACGGAGGGATAGAAAAACAGCACCGACCCGACCAGGAAAAGCATCGCGGCCGAAAAGTCGACGCATGTGTAGCCGAGTTCGTAGACGGCGTAGAGCCGGCGATGGCGTTCGGAGCGGCTTCGGTTGGCGGGGTCGAAAAGGGTCACGGCGGTCGGTTCTCCCTGTGGCATTCCTCGTGCCCGTTGCCACCGTCAAACGCTGCCGCAACGAGGCGTTCAGCCATGGCCCTCTTCGCGCCGGCCAGGCCCGGCCGGTTCGTGCGCATGGCTGTGCCCGTGTCCCGAATAGGCGCCGCGCAGCGGGCTGAACGGCGCGCTGATCTCGGACACTTGGGCCCCCAGCCCTTCCAGCATCGCGCGGATGACATGGTCGCGCACAATGACGATCCTGTGCGCCTCGATCTGCGCGGCGAGGTGCCGGTTGCCGATATGCCAGGCAAGCTCGCTCAGATGCAGCCGGTCGCGGCCCCGGATATCGTAGAGCGCCTCCTCGGCGGCGATGATTTCGGCATGGCGGCCGTCGTCCAGCACCAGCACGTCGCGGTGCTCCAAAACGACCGTCTCGGGAAAGTCGACCAGTATCCTGTCGCCATGGGCGAGCGCGACAGTCTTGCGGCGCAGGTGGCGCTCGTCATGCGCAAGCACCGCCAGGTCGAAGGGAACCGGCCGCGCCGAATCGGCGGCGATGTCGGCGGCGCGCCGGAAATGGCTCGCCCGAAGCATCAGGATCCGCCGCCGGCGGCCTGGGCGCGCGCGCGCGCCGGACGCGCCAGCACACGGTCGAGATAGGCGTTGACCCGATCGGAGGCGATCGCGAATTTGGCGCCGCGGGCCCAGGCGCCGATATCGCCCAGCATCACGTCGACGGCGGAAAAACGGTCGCCGAGCGCGTAGTCGCGGTCCGCAAGACGCCGGTCGAGCGCCGCGATCTCGGCGGCGAAATCATGTGCCGTCGCCGGGCCGACATCGGCGCGCAGCGTCTCCGGCAGCAGGAAGCGGTGGCGCAGCTTGTTCCACAACGGCGCCTCGAGCTCCGATTGCAGAAAGAACATCCAGCCGTCCAGCTCGGCCCGGCCGGCCAGGCCCGGCTCCGGCCCCATGCCCTTGTCGGCGTGTTTTTCGGCGAGATAGCAGCAGATCGCCGCCGAATCCGTCACCACCGTCTCGCCGTCGACCAGCATCGGCACCTTGCCGGACGGGTTGAGCGCAAAGGCTTCGGGCGAGCGGATCTTGACCTCGACGAACTCGTAGGGCTGGCCGAGCTCTTCCAGCATCCACAACACGCGGCTGACCCGCGATCCGCGCGATCCGACGGCCTGATACATGATTTGTCGTCCTCCGCCGCGGCCCGGCCGCGTCTTGGTGTTCGGTGCGGTGCCCTATCCCGGTGTGTCGAACAGGCGCCAGATCCACGATATCTGGTAGATCAGCGCAAACGCAACGAAGGCGGCGTGAAAGACGCGATTTCTCGTCGACACCGCCACGATGCACAGGATGACGAACAGCACCGTGCGCACCATGTACTCGTTGCCGAAACGGGCGAAATGCGCCGTACCCTTCAACAGCGTGTCGACAATGTCGAGCAGGTAGGTCGACGCCAACAGGCCGAAGAACCAGGCCCGGCGGGCCAGGAAGAACTCTTCGTAACTTTGGTAGTCCCACATCGAATCGGGAAACAGCAGCGCGCACAGCAAAAACAAAACGACCGCGTAGGATATGATGAAGAGATAGACCCCGAAGGTCCAGCTCTCGACCTTGAACAGCCCGTATTCCCACCACCAGAAATGCACCAGCATCAACAGCAGCGACGCGACCCAGGCCAGGTGGACGGGATAGAGCGGATATTGGCGCGGATGCTGGATGATGCGCGCCACGCCCGACAAAAGCCGCGCGACCGCCAGGCCCACGACCATGCCCATCACGATGCGGATATGCGGATAGATCTGGGTTGAAGAAACCGCGTCCGTTTCCATCGTCCTCGCGTCCGTTCGTCAAGGCGGCGGCCAACTCCCGCATTCGATGGAACGGCCGGTCGCGCCACTATGCGCGGATTTTTCGCGCAAAAACAAACCCCGGCGCGCGCGGGCGGCCGGGGTTCGCTCGATCGACGATCGCGAAGGATCAGGCCGCTTCGGCAACCTTGTCCTTTTTCAGCGCCTCGAGGATGGTCTGCGGCGAGGACGCGCCGTAGGGGTCGGTCTCGCAATTGTCGGAGAAGCCTTCCTCCTCGAACCATTTCTCGACAACGCCGTCATTGACGACGGCGCCGTAGCGCCAGGAACGCATGCCGAAGCCGAGATTGTCCTTGGCCACCAGCATGCCCATCTTGCGCGTGAACTCGCCCGAGCCGTCGGGAATGAGCTCGACATTCTTCAGCCCCTGCGTCTTGCCCCAGGCGTTCATGACGAAGGCGTCGTTGACGGAGATGCAGTAGATCGCGTCGATGCCGAGGGCCTTGAACTCGTCGTAGAGCTTCTCGAAATCGGGAAGCTGGTAGGTCGAGCAGGTCGGCGTGAAGGCGCCGGGCAGCGAGAACAGCACCACGCGCTTGCCGGCGAAATAGTCGGCGCTGGTCTTGTCTTCCCAGCGGAACGGGTTGGGACCCTCGATCGTCTCGTCGCGCACGCGGGTGCGGAAGGTGACATCGGGCACTTTTTTGACGGTCATCTGCAACTCCTTCAAGCAATGTCCGGCGGCGCCCGAGAGGAACCAGGCGGCATCGCACGGGACGTTTTGGGATTTCCGGCTGCCGGGAGGAGGGTGACCGGAAACTCTCGGGGATAGATCATGTTGCACCGGCGAAGTGAAGCCCTTCGCAGCGCGGCAAACCGTTGCAGCCGGTCGGGAGCGCAAGGGCATCGTCATGGCGGAGACGATCGCGACGGGACCGCCCTGTCGGTCGAGTTGGGCCAGGACGCCTTCCGGCGCCTCGCTACGTCGCGCCGTGGGGCGCAAGCTGGTCTAAAACAAAAAATAGCGCTGCGCCATCGGCAGCACGCTCGCCGGTTCGCAGGTCAGCAGCTCGCCGTCGGCGCGCACGTCGTAGGTTTCCGGATCGACCTCGACGGTCGGGGTCGCGTCGTTGAGCACCATCGCCTGCTTGCCGATCCCGCCGCGGGTGTTGTCGACGGCGACCATCGCCTTGTCGACGCCGAGCGCGTCTTTGAGCCCCGCCGCCAGCGCGGCCTTTGAAACGAAGGTGACCGACGAGGCCGCCGGGGCGCGGCCGAAGGCGGCGAACATCGGCCGCATATGCACCGGCTGCGGGGTCGGGATCGAGGCGTTGGGGTCGCCCATCGGGGCGGCCGCGATCATGCCGCCAACCAGCACCATCTCCGGTTTGACGCCGAAAAAGGCCGGATTCCAGAGCACGAGATCGGCGCGCTTGCCGGCCGTCACCGAGCCGATTTCGGCCGCCATGCCCTGCGCGATCGCCGGGTTGATGGTGTATTTGGCGATGTAGCGGCGCACGCGCAGATTGTCGTTGTCGCCGGTTTCCTCGGCCAGCCGGCCGCGTTGGCGTTTCATCTTGTCGGCGGTCTGCCAGGTGCGGATCAGCACCTCGCCGACCCGGCCCATCGCCTGGCTGTCCGACGAGATGATCGAAAACGCGCCGAGATCGTGCAAGATGTCCTCCGCCGCGATGGTCTCCTTGCGGATGCGGCTTTCGGCGAAGGCGATATCTTCCGGAATCGTCGGCGACAGGTGATGACAGACCATCAGCATGTCGAGATGCTCGGCGATGGTGTTGACGGTGTAGGGCCGGGTCGGATTGGTCGAAGACGGGATCACGTTGGCGAGCCCGCAGATCTTGATGATGTCGGGCGCGTGGCCGCCGCCGGCGCCTTCGGTGTGGTAGGCGTGGATCGTACGCCCCTTGAAGGCGTCGATCGTGGTTTCCACGAAGCCGGACTCGTTCAGCGTGTCGGTATGGATCATCACCTGAACATCATGGTCGTCGGCCACCCGCAGGCAGGTGTCGATGGCGGCCGGCGTCGTGCCCCAATCCTCGTGCAGCTTCAGCGCGCAGGCGCCGCCCAGCACCATTTCGTGCAGCGCCGCGGGCAGGGATGCGTTGCCCTTGGCCGCCAGGCCGATATTCATCGGGAAGGCGTCGAAGGACTGGATCATGCGGCCGATATGCCAGGGGCCCGGCGTGCAGGTGGTGGCGAGCGTGCCGTGGGCGGGACCTGTCCCGCCGCCGAGCATGGTCGTCACGCCCGCCATCAGCGCTTCCTCGATCTGCTGCGGACAGATGAAATGAATATGGGCGTCGAAACCGCCTGCCGTCACGATCCGGCCTTCGCCGGCGATCGCCTCGGTGCCGGGACCGATGACGATGTCGACGCCTGCCTGCGTGTCGGGATTGCCGGCCTTGCCGATTGCCGCGATGCGCCCGTTTCTCAGCCCGATATCGGCCTTGACGATGCCGCTCGCGTCGACGATCACCGCATTGGTGATGACGGTGTCGACCGCACCCTCGGCGCGGCTTGCCTGGCTCTGGCCCATGCCGTCGCGCACCACCTTGCCGCCGCCGAACTTCACCTCCTCGCCATAGACGGTGAAATCCTTCTCGATCTCGATGAAAAGCTCCGTGTCGGCCAGCCTTATCCTGTCGCCGAGCGTGGGGCCGAACATCTGCGCATAGGCGGACCGCGAGAGTCTTGCCGGCATTGTCTTATTCCTCCCCGTCCTGCCGCCAGGCGGCGCTCCGATAACGCGCGGGGATCGGGTCGACGAGCGGGTCGTCGAAGCCCAGCGCCTCGAGCGCGTCGAACCAGCGGTCGCGCTGGCTTTCGGGCAGTCTGGTCCCGCACCAGGGGCAGTGGCCGATCAGGACGGTGGAGGCGCCGCCGTCGTGCACGATCAGGCCGTATTCGTCGAAGACTGCGCTATAGGCGATCAGCATATCGGGACAGGTGAACGGATCGTCGGCGTGTTCGGCGCAGCCATTTTCGAGGGCGTTTGTCATTTGCGTGCAGCAATGCCGCACGGTCGGGGTGGCGAAATCAGGCGGAAGACCGCCGGGATCGAGCCACAAAACACGAAAATCGGGAAAGAGCCGGCTCGACATCACATTCTCGACGGATTGGGAACGACAATGACGCGTGCCGCGTTCGGACAATCGGGTCGCGTGCGCGCCAGATTTGAGCGGTAAGGAGAGATCAGGTGATGGTTGATACGATGGACGGCGAGGCGGGAGCACTTCACCTGGCTGTCGGCGCGCTGCTCATAGCCGCCGCGATGTCGGTAACGCCGCTGGCCGCCCAGGGGCTCGACAGCGAGAAGGCGATCGATTCGATTGTCGGCTCCGATGTCGTTGAAGAAGAACAACAGGCCGCCGCCGCGCCGGAGCGCATCGTCAAGGCGATCGAAAACACGGCGCAAAGCGCGCGGGAAGTGCGTCACAAGTTCAATCTGGAGCGCATCGACATCGTCTTTCTTCCCGATGCGGCCGACAACAAGGCGCCGGGCGAGATCGACAGCAAGCTTGAGGAATATGCCGAGGAGATTGCCGATCTGCGCCGCGAGATCGAAGGCAACGCCATGCTTTACCACGCCATCGATTCGCGCTCGGTAATGGTCAGGGACGTGCTTGCGGTCGAGTTCGACGACCAGAACGGCGCCACCGTCTTCGCCGCCGCGAAACCCGCCCGATAGAGGCGGCGCGGCCGATCGGCGGGTTTTCGGGCCTGTCATCTCACAATTTTCCCATCACCATTTGCCGGAACCCGTAGACCCGGCGCGCGCCGCCGAGCGGGACCAGCGTCACGTCGCGCTCCTGGCCCGGCTCGAAGCGCACCGCGGTGCCGGCGGGAATGTCGAGGCGCATGCCGCGGGCGGCCTCGCGGTCGAACACCAGCCCGGCATTGGCCTCGAAAAAATGATAGTGGCTGCCGACCTGGACCGGACGGTCGCCGCTATTGGCGACCTTGAGCGTCACGCTCGGGGCGCCCGCGTTGAGCTCGATCTCGCCTTCGACGGTGATGATCTGACCGGGAATCATCGCGCTAGCCCGCCAGTGCCAGCCACAGACCGCCGAGCGCGGCGGCGGCTCCCGCGCCGCGCGCGATCGGGTGCGGCGCCCGACGAAGCAGACGCCCGCCCGCCTGGACGAGCGCGCCGCCCGCGGCCAGAAGCAGCGCGGTCGCCGCGACGAACCCCACGGCGTAACCGGCGGAACTGCCAAGCTCCGCGCCGTGCGCGTGGCCGTGAAACAGCGCGAACAACCCGACCAGGGCGGCGGCGCCGCGAACCGGTACCGGCAGCGCCAGCGCCGCAAGGAGGCCGATGGCAACGACGGATGCCAGGATGACGGGTTCCACGAAAGGCAGCGCCGTTCCCGCGTGCGCCAGCAAGAACCCGGCGACCATGATGGTGATGAAAGCCAGTGGCAGTTGCCAGAGCGCCCGTCCGCCGAGCGAGGCCGCCCATACCCCGGTCGCGACCATCGCCAACGCATGGTCCGCGCCCGAAAACGGGTGCGCGAACCCGGCGGCGAACGCGCCGTGCACATCCGGCCCGGAATGGGCAAGGGCGGGCGTTGCGGAGGCCGCGAGGATCGACGCGGCAATCATAACGGCGGTTCGCTTCACGGGGACCTTCCTTCCTGTGGGGATGTCGGGGTTGCGTCGGGGGGGCGCGCGCGGATCGGCTCGTGCACGGTGACCAGCTTCACGCCGTCGGGAAAGGTCGCCTCGACCTGCACGTCGTGGATCATGTCGGCCACGCCCTCCATCACCTGGTCGCGGGTCACGACATGCGCGCCGGCTTCCATCAGCTCGGCGACCGGGCGGCCGTCGCGGGCGCCTTCGACGAGGAAATCGCTGATCAGCGCGACGGCTTCGGGATGGTTGAGCTTGACGCCGCGTTCCAGGCGCCGCCGCGCCACCATGGCCGCCATGGCGATCATGAGCTTGTCCTTTTCCCGCGGCGTCAGATGCATGGGCGTCGTTCCGGGCAAGATCGCTGCATGGCCGCCGCGCCGATCGCCCCCGGTTGCCGGAATGGTCGCGCATCGGCCCCGCCGCGACGCCGGCCGGCCCATCGATGGATTTCGCGCATCAAAATGACCAAAATTTCGGCACTCCCGCTTCTTCGTTGAGCAAACCGATCAGCGGCACCAGCCGTTTTCTGAGCGCGTAGCCGTCCGCTGCGACAATCCTGGCAAGAAGCTTGCCAGTTCCGGCCACTTGCCAGGCGCTGACCCCGCCATCTTCGGCGACGATCGCGCGCGCGGCCGAGAGCGACCGCTGGGGCGCGCCGCCAATCTTGAGCACCGTCGCCATCGCCAGGCCGCCATTGAGCGCGCAAGGATGCGCGATCAGGCTGCCAACCGCGCCGTCCAGCGCGAAATCCTCCGCATGGACGAGGCGGCCCTGGCTGCGGACGCGCCAGCGATCCCGCATGAGCGCGCCGCCGATGCGCTCGCCCATCGCCAGACGGCCGAACAGCGTCGCTTCCACGAACAAGCCCTGCGCGTCGCCGTCGAGCTCGATATCGATTTCTCGCGTGAGCGCGGAGTGGTCGAACAGGATCGTCTCCTGCGGCAGCCATGCGATGCGGCTGCCTGCGCCGGCCCGGATCGTGCAGGCGATCCGGGCGACGTCGCCGCCGCTGCGGTAGATCTTTTCGCAGGCCTGGCTCGTCACCGACAGCGCCGTTTCGGGGCCGGCCTCGATCGACCAGGCGAGGCGGTCGCCGCCTGTCAGGCCGCCGGCCGTGTTGATCAACACCGCTTCCAGCGGGTCCGCCGCGCGCCTGGGCAGGCGGATTTTGGCCGCGCCGGCCTGGTGCAGGTCGCGCAGGCACGTGCGCGCGGCCGCGTGCTGAACGACGAGCCGCGCATGCCCGTCGGCGCGCTGGGGCAGGCAATCGGCCGGCGTGTCGATCAAAACGTCCATCACTGCGGCTCCGCGACCGTCGAGCTTAGCGGATGGTGGTGAATTGTCGAGCGGCGCCACGAGGCCGGAGCAAAGCGCCCGTCGCCTTATTGTGGCGGGAAGTGTAAGCGTCTAGAACACGCAGCAAGGGCGCATGTTCGCCATGCAGAGGGATCCGGGGATTAATGAGCGATCAACTGGCCGACGACATTCTGGATAAGATCGCGGACCATGCCGGTCTCGACAAGACCGAGATCACCGACGAGACCGAGCTGATGGAACTCGGTATCCATTCCCTGGAACTGACCGAGATCATCTTCGACATCGAGGAAAAATACGACATCGAGGTGGAGATGAACACGTCGGAGGCCTGGAGCAGGCTCAAGAATGTCGGCGACGTCGTCAAGGCCGTGCGCGCCTTGATCGAAGCCAAGCCCTGACATGTCGGATCGCGGCAACCGGATCGTCATAACCGGGCTGGGCGGCATTTGCGCGCTGGGGACCGATGTCGGCGCGATCTGGCGGTCCATGGCCGCCGGCAGGCCGGGTATCGGCCCGCTTACGACGGTGCCGCCGCACGATTTGAAGGTGATGATCGGCGGCGAGATCGCGCAGCTTCCCGACCACGGGCTCGAGCGGCGCCAACTCGTCACGATGGACCGCTTCAGCCTGCTGGCGACGATCGCCGCGCGCGAAGCCCTGCGCCACGCCAAGATCGAGGTGACGCCCGAGAACGAATACCGCATCGGCGCGGTGATCGGGACCGGCATATGCGGCTGGGAGGCGATCGAGGAAAGCTATCGCGCGGTCTTTCTGGAGGGAAAGAAGCGCGCCAACGTCTTCACCGTGCCGCGCGTCATGCCGGGCGCGGCCGCCGGCCAGGTCAGCATGGTGAACGGTCTGCGCGGACCGGTCTTCGGCGTGACCTCGGCCTGTTCGTCCTCCAACCACGCCTTCGCCGCCGCCCTCGATCAGTTGCGGGCCGGGCGCGCCGACATGATGCTGGCGGGCGGTGCCGACGCGCCGCTGGTCTATGGCGTCATGAAGGCGTGGGAATCGCTGCGTGTGCTGGCCAAGCAGGCCTGCCGCCCGTTCTCGGCCGATCGCGACGGCCTGGTGCTTGGCGAGGGCGCGGGCGTGGCCGTGCTCGAGACCTACGACCATGCCCGCCGGCGCGGGGCCCCGATCCTTGCCGAACTGGCCGGCATCGGCATGTCGGCGGATGCCTCCGACATCGTCGCCCCGAACGTCGAGGGTCCCGCGGCAGCCATGCGGGCCTGTCTCGCCGATGCCGGGCTTGCGACCGACGGGATCGACTATGTCAACGCCCACGGGACTGGGACCAAGGCCAACGACAAGATCGAGACCGAGGCGCTCGGACGGGTGTTCGGCGAACGCGCCGGCGATCTGTCGGTATCCTCGACCAAGTCGATGCACGCGCATTGCCTCGGCGCCTCCGGCGCGCTGGAGATGATCGCCTGCGTCATGGCGGTGCGCGAGGGCATCGTGCCGCCGACCATCGGTTATCGCGAGGCCGATCCCGAATGTCCGCTCGACGTGACGCCCAACGAGGCCAGGCGGCGCGACGTGCGCGCGGCGATCAGCAACGCCTTTGCCTTCGGCGGCACCAACGCGGTCGTCGCCGTCAAGCGGGTCTGAGCGCGGCGCGACGAGGCTCGACCGATCGGCTCTATGGTCGGGGCGGCTGTCTGGCGGCCCCGGCCGGGGCATCTCAGTTTCCGAACAGCTTGCCGAGCGCCTTTTCGAGCTTCGAGCGTTCCTCGGGGTCGGCGGTCGCCGGCATGATGAAGCGGTTCAGGAAAAGCCGCGCGTCCTTCACGGTGGCCACGCTGCCGCGGCGCAGATAGGACAACGTCGACAACAAGACGTTGTCGTCGCCGCACGCGGCGGGCGAATAGATCCAGTAGGACCCGTTCTCACCCTGTGCCTTTTGCATGCCGCACCGCTTGTCGGGTGGCGCGTCGCGCCAGAACAAGGACAGGATGTCGGTCAGCGCCGAGGGATTGTTGGCGTAGTAGCTGTGCTTGAGCATGTCCTCGCCGATCCCGGTCATGTCGATACTGTCGACCTCGGCGGTGTGCAGGATGTTGCGGCCGCCCTGGCCGGCGCGCGGGGCGTCGCCGTGCAGCTGTCGCGACACCGCCAGCGCCCAATCCTTGTTCGAGGCGTAGAGCGTGATCCGGTTGGCGATCGGACGGATGGTCTTCATCATCTCGGCGAACAGCCCGGCATCGAGATCGGGCGCGGTGAACAGCACCTGGTCGAAGGCGGGCCGCTTGCCCTTGTAGCGCAGCGCGAACAGTTCCAGCGCGTCGGTCATGGCGCGGTTGCCCATCGAATGGGCGATCAGGTGGATGCGCGTGGCGCCCGATTTGGCGACCAGATCCTCGAGAAAGCGGCTCAGGCGTCGGCCCGACAGGTTCACCACCGCGGTATCGGCGATATAGCTCATCACCGAAGCGCGCGACGGCCAGGAATAAAGCACCGGCAGGCCGTCGAAATTCATGTCGTAGGCCATCTGCGCGGTGCGCTGGGCGGCTTCGTGGAACGGCACGTTGAAACCGTGCACGAACACGAAGGCCTCTTGCGAGCCGGATGCGGCGGCCTGCTGGCGCATGGCGCCGAACACGGCTTCGGGCGATCCGGGAGTCACCGATTGCAGCACCACGTGCCGTTCCGGGTCCTCGCGGAACTGAAAGGTCCACCAGGACGGTTTCTCGATCTGGCCCGGGCGGTGTTGCTCGGGAATGCTCACCGTCGCCTCACCCATTTCCAGCTCGCCGCGCTGCCCGCCGTAAAACTCGTTCGGCACCGCGCTGCCCGAGCGGGCGCGGTCCGTGGCGTAGTAGATCTTGACCCTGGTGAATTCCTTTTCGGGATCCGGGTCGAAGGCACGGCTGCTTTCCTCCAGCCGGCGCGCGCTTTCCTCGTGGGCGGCGATGGCGCCTTTGGCCGCTTCGGCGGCCGTGGCGCCTGCGGTTTCCGCGATCGCGGCGAGCTCCAGCAGCAGCGGCGGGATCGCCTCGTCCAGCGCTGCCAGACGGGCGATCGCGAGCGCCCTTTCGAGCGTGGCGACCGCGGCCTCGGGATCGCCGAGCGCGCGCTGGTCTTTCGCCAGCGCCCGCAAGACGGGCACCAGCTCGGGCGCGCTCTGCCCGTCGCTGTCGCCGATCTGCGCGGCAAGATCCTGGCGGGCCTGCGCCGCGGCCGCCCGATCGCCCTTGCGCTCCTGCAGCTCTGCCAGGCGCGCCAGCAGGTCGCGCAGCGATCTAGGATCGGTCTCCTCGGCGCGGGCCGCCGTCAGCAGCGCGATCGCCTGGTCGACATCGCCCTCGCTGACCGCCTGCTCGATCCTGACGCCGAGCAGCGGATCGGTCGCGGCCGCCGGCGCAAGCGTTCCGGCGACCAGCGCCGCCGCCAGCGCGATGGCGCCAAGCCGTTTTCCCGTCGGAAAGATCGGGGACGAAAAAAACCTGCCGAACATAGCCCACCCGCGCCTGTCGAAATCCTGTTGCCGTGGCCGCCGTTCTAACGACTATCCCGGCTTCGCGCGACGGCACAATGAACGCGCACCCGTTCCCGGCCGCGGCGACCGCCGATCATGGCGCGCGAATGTGGAATATTTGCGGTTCGCCGCGCCGGCCGGCCAAAGCCGGCGTGCGGCCGGACGGCGCGGATAAGAAAAACCCCGCCGGATCGCTCCGGCGGGGTCTGGTTTCGAGCCTGGTTCGGCGAGGGCTTAGTTGTCGCCCTGCTTCTTGAGCGCGGCGCCGAGAATGTCGCCGAGCGAGGCGCCGGAATCGGTCGAGCCGAACTGGGCCACCGCCTGCTTCTCCTCGGCGATCTCCAGCGCCTTGATCGACACGTTGATCTTGCGCGTCTTCTTGTCGAACATCGTCACGCGGGCATCGACCTTCTGGCCGACGGCGAAACGCTCGGGGCGCTGCTCGTCGCGGTCGCGCGACAGGTCGGAGCGGCGGATGAAGGCCTCCAGGTCGTGATCGACCAGCTTGACCTCGATGCCGCCATCCTTGATCGCGGTGACCTCGCAGGTGACGATCGCGTTCTTGCGCAGATCGCCGGAGGCGGCCGCTTCGCCGACGGCGTCACGCGAAAGCTGCTTGATGCCGAGCGAGATGCGCTCCTTGTCGATATCGACGTCGAGCACCTGCGCCTTGACCATGTCGCCGCGATTGTACTCTTCGATCACCTGCTCGCCCGGGCGCACCCAGTCGAGATCCGACAGATGGACCATGCCGTCCACGTCGCCTTCCAGGCCGATGAACAGGCCGAACTCGGTCTTGTTCTTGACCTCGCCCTCGACGATCGCGCCGACCGGATGGCTGCTGGCAAACGCGTCCCAGGGATTTTCCAGGGTCTGCTTGAGGCCGAGCGAAATGCGGCGCTTCTGCGGATCGACCTCGAGCACCACGACGTCGACCTGCTGGGTGGTCGACAGGATCTTGCCCGGATGCACGTTCTTCTTGGTCCACGACATCTCCGAAACGTGGATCAGGCCCTCGATCCCCGGTTCCAGCTCCACGAAGGCGCCGTAATCGGTGATGTTGGTGACCGTGCCGGTGATCTTCTTGCCGAGCGGATATTTGGTGCCGATATCTTCCCACGGATCCGCCTCGAGCTGCTTCATGCCCAGCGAGATGCGGTGGGTTTCCTGGTTGATGCGGATGATCTGCACCTTGACCGTCTGGCCGATCGACAGGATCTCGGTCGGATGGTTGACCCGGCGCCATGCCATGTCGGTGACGTGCAGCAGCCCGTCGATACCGCCGAGATCGACGAAGGCGCCGTAATCGGTGATGTTCTTGACAACACCTTCCACGACCTGGCCTTCCTCGAGGTTCTGCACGATCTCCGAACGCTGCTCGGCACGGCTCTCCTCGAGCACGGTGCGGCGCGAGACGACGATGTTGCCGCGGCGGCGATCCATCTTCAGGATCTCGAAGGGCTGCGGATTGTGCATCAGCGGGGTGACGTCGCGGATCGGCCGGATGTCGACCTGGCTGCGCGGCAGGAAGGCGACGGCGCCGTCGAGATCGACCGTGAAGCCGCCCTTGACCTGGTTGAAGATGATGCCCTCGACGCGTTCGCCCTTGGAGAATTTCTCTTCCAGACGCGTCCAGCTTTCCTCGCGGCGCGCCTTGTCGCGGCTGAGCATGGCTTCACCGAGCGCGTTTTCGATCCGCTCGACATAGACCTCGACCGTGTCGCCGACATTGAGCTGGCCGTCCTTGGCCTTGGCGCCGAATTCCTTCAGCGGCACGCGGCCTTCGACCTTCAGGCCGACATCGATGATCGCCATGTCCTTCTCGATGGCGGTAACCGTGCCCTTGACGACCTGGCCTTCGCCGGCATTGGTTTCCTGGAAGGATTCTTCGAGAAGGCTCGCGAAATCGTCGCGGGTGGGATTGGATTGTGACATTGAAGCTCCTGGGTGCCCGACTGTCTGGCGGGCGGCACCGGCGGTTCGTGTTGCGTTACGCCTGTCGGCGCGCCCCGCTCTTGCGAGCAAATCGCCGCTTCTGGCGGCGGTCCGGTGCATCGGGACGCGGACGGACAATGATTGTATCGAAAGCAAAAAAGCGGATCGCCTGCCTCCCCGCATAGGGGACGAGCAGCGCGCCGCCTCGTTTCAGCTCCCGTTCCGGCCGGCAATCGCATCGTCGATGATCGCTTTTGCTGTCTGGAACGCGGTTTCTATATCCATTTCGGACGTATCGAGCAAGTGCGCATCGTCCGCCGGCCGCAGCGGCGAATCGGCCCGGCCCATGTCGCGGGCGTCGCGGCGCTCGATGTCGGCCAGGATGGCATCGTAATGGGCTCCGTCGCCGCGGTCGAGAATCTCGCGCAGGCGCCGTGTCGCGCGCACGGCGGCCGAGGCGGTGACGTAGAGTTTCACCGCCGCGTCGGGACACACCACCGTGCCGATGTCGCGCCCGTCGAGCACCGCGCCGGGCATCGCTGCCGCGAAGGCGCGCTGGGCCGCGACCAGGATGGCGCGCACGCCTGCCATCACCGCCACCTTGGAAGCGGCCTCGCCGATGGCGTGCGTCGACAGCGCTTCACGGTCGAGTTGGGCCAGGTCGATTTGCCGGGCCGCTGTTTCGGCCGCCGACACGTTGTCGAGCGGCAGGCCGTGGGCCAGCATGCGATGCGCCACGGCGCGGTAGGTCAGGCCGGTGTCGAGATGGCGCAGCCCGTAATGCGCGGCCAGCCGGCGCGCCAGCGTGCCCTTGCCGGACGCGGCCGGACCGTCGATGGCGATGACGAGCGGGGCGGACGCGCTGCTCATACCGACCTGGTGATGCCGCCGTCGATGCGCAGGTTCTGGCCGGTGATATAGGACGACCTGTCCGAGGCGAGAAACGCGATCAGTTCGGCGACCTCGTCGACCGTGCCGTAGCGGCCGGCGGGAATGCGCGCGCGGCGCTCTTCCTTCTCGGGCAGGGAATCGATGAAGCCCGGCAGCACGTTGTTCATCCGGATATTGTCGGCGGCGTAGCGATCGGCAAACAGCTTGGTGAAGGCGGCAAGCCCGGCCCGGAACACGCCCGAGGTGGGAAACGCCGCCTCGGGCTCGAAGGTGGCATAGGTGGAGATGTTGACGATCGCGCCGCCGTTTTGCGCCTGCATCACCGGCGTGACGAGACGGGTAATGCGCACGACGTTGAGCAGGTAGAACTCCATGCCGCGATGCCAGTCCTCGTCGGAGATCGCCAGCACCTCGCCCTTGGGGCCGTGGCCGGCGCCGTTTATGACCGCGTCGACGCGGCCGTAGCGCTCCATCGTCCGGTCGACGAAGCGCTTGAGGTCGTCGGGTTCGAGATTGGAGCCGGTGAAGCCGAGCCCGCCCAGTTCGCGGCCGAGCGCCTCGCCCTTGCCCGATGACGACATCACCGCCACGGCGAAGCCGGTTCCGGCGAGCTTGCGCGCCGCCGCGGCCCCCATGCCGGACCCGCCGCCGACGATCATCGCGACTTTCTGGTCACCCATCGCAGCCTTCCTTTCGCCTCACGCCACATCCGCTCCGAGCCCGGTCATCAGGTCCATGAACTCGGGAAAGCTGGTCGCGATCATCGTCCGGTCGTCGACCGCCACCGGGTTTTCGCTCGCCAGCCCCAGAACGAGGAAGCTCATCGCGATGCGGTGGTCGAGATGGGTTGCCACCGTGCCGCCGCCGAGCCCCTTGCCGTCCGGTCGGCCGCGCACGGCGAGCGTGTCGGCGCCCTCCGTGCAGTCGACGCCATTGGCCTCCAGCCCGCGCGCGACAGCGGCCAGGCGGTCGCTTTCCTTCACGCGCAATTCGTCGAGCCCCCGCATCAGCGTCTCGCCCTCGGCGAAGGCGGCCGCCACCGCCAGCACCGGATATTCGTCGATCATCGACGGCGCCCGCTCGGCCGGCACCGCGACGCCCTTGAGCTCGGATGCGCGCACGCGCAAATCGGCGACGTCCTCGCCGCCTTCCATGCGTTCGTTGAGCAGCTCGATCGAGGCGCCCATCTCGATCAACGTCGTGATCAGCCCGGTGCGGGTCGGGTTCATGAGCACGTTTTCGATCGTGATGTCGGAACCGGGCACGACCAGCGCGGCCACAAGCGGAAAGGCGGCCGAGGACGGGTCGCCCGGCACCGCGATCACCTGGCCGGTAAGCCGGCCCCGGCCTTCCACGCGGATATGGCGGGTGCCGTCGGCGTCGGTCTCGACCTCGATCGCGGCGCCGAAGCCGGCGAGCATCTTTTCGGTGTGGTCGCGGGTCATCACCGGCTCGATCACCGTCGTCACGCCCATGGCGTTGAGCCCGGCCAGAAGCACGGCCGACTTGACCTGGGCGGAGGCGACCGGAACCCGGTAGCTGATCGGCGCGGCATGTTTGGGCCCGTGCAGGGTAAGCGGCATGCGGTCCCCGTCCGCCGCCTCCAGCACCTGGACGCCCATTTGCCGCAGCGGATCGAGCACCCGGCCCATCGGCCGCTGCGACAGCGATGCGTCGCCGACGAAGCGCACGCGCATGTCGTAAGGCCCGACCAGGCCCATGGTCAGCCGCGAGCCCGTGCCCGCATTGCCGAAATCGAGCGGCGCCTCGGGCTCGAGCAGGCAGCCATTGCCGGTGCCCGTCACCACCCATTCGGCGCCGTCGCGCACGACGCGTGCGCCCATCGCCGTCATCGCCTCGCCGGTGCGCAGCACGTCCTCGCCTTCCAGCAGGCCCGAAATCCGTGTCTCGCCGGAGGCCAGGCCGCCGAACATCAGGGCACGGTGGGAAATCGACTTGTCGCCGGGCACGCGCACGCGCCCGACAAGCGCGCCGGAGCGGCGGGCGGTGGCGGGCGATTGCGTGGCGGGAGCGTTCATCGTGTGTCGATCCTGATGCGGGCATGATGCGCGATTGTCCGGCTAGGCGCCGGCGGCAAGGGCGGCGGTGTCCTATCACGGCTTTTCGCCACGGTCATCCCTGCCGGTCCGGGCCTGAAAATCAAGCGGGGCAAAGGCCGCATTTGGCTTTGACAGCACGCCAAACTGTGTTTATGGGGACCGATCTTTTTTCAGCAATGAAATGCCCGTTTCCGAGGCGTCAGGCGATGCGGCCGGCCAGAACGGGCCACATCGCGACGAGGCGCTGCCGTGGCTAAACCCGAACTAGGCACCAAACGCATTTGCCCCGAGACGGGTCGAAAATTCTACGATCTGGGCAAGGACCCGATCGTGTCCCCCTATACCGGCACCAGCTATCCGCTGTCTTATTTCGAGGCCGGCGCGGTCGTGGAGGAGGAAGAGGAGGTCGAGCAGACCGAGGTCGACACCGAGAGCGAAGAGAGCGGTGCGGAAATCGTTTCGCTTGAAGAGGCCGAGGAGGAAGAGACCGGCAAGAGCAGTGATCTTCCCGACATCGACGGCGACGATGACGACGATGTCGATCTGGGCGACGATGACGACGACGACACCTTCCTGGCGAGCGACGACGAGGACGACGATGACGTCACCGGAATCATCGGCGTCGGCGGCGAGGACGACGAGGAAACCTGACCGCCGAAAAATTCCCGCGCAGATCGCGTCCATGCGGGCTTGATCTTCGCGTCTGGCGGCGATAGAAGCCGCCAGCACTTACGCACCGACCCAAGCGGTGCGACGACCTCTTCGCCGGAAACGGCGCCGGTTTCGGCCGGAGTGTGGGGCCATAGCTCAGTTGGGAGAGCGCTTGAATGGCATTCAAGAGGTCAGGGGTTCGACTCCCCTTGGCTCCACCAATTTCACGCTGTACAGCCCGGAGACATAGGTCTCCCGTTTTCGACAATGGTTTTGTCGTTTTCTTGCAGCCTGCGGCCAGCGCCGGGACCGTCGGCGGGCCTTTGCGCGCCGCGCCGCGCTTGGCCGAATTGACCAATTTGCACATGCGTTAAAGCGCAGCGAATGGCGGCTTTGCGACAAACTCGCGCGGGCTGACGCCGAGGGTCCGTCGAAACATATAGCTGAACGCACTGGACGAGTCGTATCCCATGTCCAAGGCAACCGTTGTCACATTCTGACCGCTGGCCAAAAGCGAGACCGCATGCAAGACGCGGGCATGCCGCAGCCACCGCGACGGCGGCATCCCGGTCTCGGAGACGAAGAGACGTTCGATGGTCTTGCGGCTCGCGGGTGCGTCAGCGAGCCATGCCTCGACCGACCGAACCTTTCCCGGATCGTCAAGCGCCGCCTCGGCGAAGCCGCGAATGCGATTGTCTTGCGGCATCACCAGGGAAAGCGGCACATCCCGCGCCGACAGTATTTCGTGCCGAAGAAGCCCATAAAGGGCACGGATGTGTTTGGCCGTCCTGGCCTTGATGCCGTCGGGCATGGTCGCCCTAAACAACGCTCCGAGAAGCGGCGTCATCGCGAAGACGCGGCAAGCGCTGCCGAGCCTTTCGGCCTCATCGCGATTGACATCGACATAGCGCATCACGTTCTCGGACCCAAAGCGCAACCAGTGCTGAGCGTCTGGCGGTATCCAGACCGCCATGGCGGGGCTTAAGAGCAGAACGCGGTCCGATGTTCCCACATACATCGAACCTGAATCGGCCGAGATGAGCTGGCCGAACTCATGCGAATGCCAATCGGAATTCGCCCCTGCATCCTGCGTGTTCGTTTCACCGAGATAGGATGGTCTATCCGTTCCAAGCGGCTCACTGTTCATCAATGACGAATCCTCGATGCTAGAAGGCTAATCCTCGACGGAAAGACATAGCGCGAAGGGGTAGGCTTCGCCAGGAAACCGGACAGGGCGTGCAGCCTTTCGCATCGGACGGCAGTGCCAGATGAACAATCGCGCATTCATGACATGGTTCGCCCTGGGCCACCTCGCCAACGACTGGCCGATTGCCGCCCTTTGGCTGATCGTGCCTGCCGCCGGACTGTCCATGGGGTTGTCGCCCGTCGAGGTCGGCCTGCTCTTCACGCTGTTCAACCTGGGCGGTGCGCTGGCCTACATTCCGGCCGGCTGTCTGGCGGATCATGTCTCCAACCGTGGCCGTCTGCTGGTCGTGACGTTCTGGTGGGTTTCGATCGGGTATGGCGTGGCCGCCCTTGCACCGGGGTTCTGGAGCCTCGCCGTGTTGCTCGCGGTCGCCGGGATGGGCAACGCGGCCTGGCATCCGATCGCGACCGGCGTGCTGACGCGCGACAACAAGGACGGTCGGGCGAAGGCCTTGGGCATTCACGCCATAGGCGGGTCTTTCGCCGAGGTGCTGGCCCCATTGTCGGTCGGGTTTCTTTTGTCGGTCGTCGATTGGCGCGCTGCATTGGTCATCTCAGCGGTTCCCACCGTCCTGTGCGGGCTATGTTTTCTCAGGGTGGCGCGAGCTGTTCCGGCGGTCGAAAGCAGGACGGCCCTTCGCGAGGACCTCGCCGGCCTTATCCGGACGTGGCGGACGGGTCGCGGCCTGCGCATCGTTGCGATGATCTGCCTGTACAACATGGCATTGATCGCGCTTCTCAGCATGATCCCGCTCTACCTCACGGCGGTCCACGACCTCGCGTCGGCCAGCATTGGCATCATCTTAGCGGCGCTGCTTATCACCGGGGCGCTGGCGCAGCCGTGGGCGGGATCGCTGTCCGACCGAGCGGGGCGCGGTCCGGTCCTCGTTCTTGGCAATGGAACCGCTGCTTTCGCCGTCGCCGGCTTGGCATTCGGACCGCCCTTCTGGCTCATGATCCCGTTGATGGCAGTCGCCGTTGCCGCACTCGATGCGATCCGCGCGGCGATGTTGGCCGCCGCCGTCGATCACTCAGAGCGGAGCGAAGGCAAGACCCTGGGCCTCGCCTTTGTTCTCATGGATGGAGTCGGAGCCTTTGGGGCGGTGTTGGCCGGGATGGCGGCGGGTATCTCCTGGCAGCTCATGTTCGCACTCGCCGCCGCGTTCGCCGTGACTGCCGCGGTTCTCGGTGCGGGAAGCATGGCAAGTCGCGACCAGATCCCTTCTCGAGAGCGCGTGTCTAGAAAGAAAGGACACGCCGCCGCGAGGACTTGGAAGAACGGCTCTTAACGAGCCCGCGCCTCCTCCAGGACATGGACATGAGGAAGCGGAGACGGAAACCGCGAAGCGTTTTGGGAGCCGTAGAACAAGGCTCCTCATTCTCTGAACCGACATTGGTGGGATGGCAGCCTTGTCCTACACAGCCGCCCGTCCCGCGTCGTGTAGCGAAGGGCGGCACCGGTGGGATGAAAGACATATGTGGCCAACATGGAAGGATCATCGCGTTGCGGGCTTCCCTCGCATTGATTTTGCCGTGTTTTCCTGTCCAAAAACGGAAATCATATGTAGCAGTCTTCACATGTTTCAAGGCAGCGAACGTCGTTCGACGCCTCCGCGAAGGCCGGTGAAAGCTTGAGATGCGGCATCGGTTTCACGCCGGGCGCTTTGGTCGCCTCCCTTCCACAAGCCGGATAGGTTCGTGCGATTCGCGACAGGAAGCGCGACGAGACAATCGGCCTAGGAGCCTCACACGACGTCGATGGCGTCGAAGCGCCCGAGCCCGGTTTTGATGGAATAGAGCAGGGAAGCGAACATCTCCGTGCCCGAGACGCCGATCGCGGGTTGGTGTTTTTGGGTGCGCACCACCGATCCGTCGCGACCGACAGCCTCGACTTCGGCGATGGCGCAATCCAGATCCGGGTCGGCGACCAGCCTGCCGACGCAGCGGTCGAGCCCGACGGTCGCCAGCGCGCAGGTCACCATCGTGTTGACATTGCGCGGAAACAGGAGGGCGATCTCGCGAACGGGGCCCTCGAAGACCGTTTGCGCCCGCGCGATCGTCTCGGGCCTTATCCCGCTTACGGAAAAGTCGATGTTGAGCGGGTTCTTGCGAAAGGTGATGGTCACGTCGCGCCACATCGACCTTGATGCAACCAGGCTTGCCGCGCCGACAAGGGCGCCCGCGGGCAGGAGCAGCCGGGTGCCGTTGCGCCGCGCAGCCTCTGCCAGCGCTTCGTGGAGCTCCGCATCGGCCAGCGCCGACACCGATAGCGGCATATAGTCGGCAAAGGTCAGAAAATTCGCGCCGTGCCTGCGGGTGACGTCGGGGTGGGCGGCTTCCACGATCAGGGTCGGTCGACGTGTGGCGAAGCCGGACAGGTCGTCAAGGCGATGCGATGCATCGACGCCGGAGAGGCGTTCGGCGCGGCGTGCCCAGACAAAGGCCGGTTCGAGCCCGAGCGTTTGCCCGGCCGTGTCGGTCAGAACGTCATAGAGCTGTTTTCCGACATAACCGAAGCCGGCTATGCCGATGCGTGGGGCTTCAACGGCGTTTTGCAATCGGATCTCCTGTTTCGTCTGGCGTGGTCGGCTCCGGCAGTGCGACCGCGTCAGGCCGACCGTCTCTGGATCTTGTGGCCCGCAAGCCGACTTATCGCGGCGGTGGACGCGACGATCCCCTGTTTGCGGTACCGCAGCAGGTTGGTCTCGATTTCGCTCGGTTCGTAGCGGTAGCTGACCATCAGGCCGAAGCTGCGCGACCAGCCCTTCCGGGAGCGATCGGCCGGCCAGTGAAGCTGTTCGATCCGCGCACCGTTGCCGAGGTGGAAGCGCGCGACGCTGTCGACGGGCTGGCCGTCACCGCGCCGCGCTTCGAGCAGGTAGCGCGCGCCGCAACTCAGGATCGCGTTCTTTATGCCGTCGCCGTCATCCGCTGACGGACCGCGCTCGGCAGCGGTCTCGAGCGCGCCGACGACCGCCGCGGCCGCTTGGTCGTTCGTTTCGGCCCGCGCGCGTAGCCATTGCCGAAAACCCGGCATCGGCGAGAGTGTGACGAATGTGTCGATGTGCGGCGCACTGCGGGCGATTTCGGCGATCACGCGTTTGATCAGGGTATCGCCGAACGAAATGCCGCGCAGGCCCGGCTGGCAGTTGGAAATCGAATAAAACACCGCGCAGTTCGCATCTTCCCGGTCGAGCACGGTGCGCGACTCGTCCAACAGATCGTCGACGGCGGTCGGGATGTCCCGTGTGAGCGCGACCTCGACGAAGATCAGCGGATCGTCGGCGAGCAAGGGATGAAAGAAGGCGAAGCAGGCCCTGTCAGGCGGATCGATCCGCCGACGCAAATCGTCCCAGTCCTTGATTTCGTGCACAGCCTCGTAATTGATGATGTGCATCAGCACGTTGGCCGGGCTCGACCAGTCGATGCGTTGCAGAACGAGAAAGGCGCGGTTGAACCAGCCTGAGAGCAGGTGTGCCAGATCCGCCTCCAGCGGCGCCAGCACCGCATGGTCGTCGAGCGACGACAGCACGGTGGCGCGCATTGCGGCCAGTTCTGCGGTTCCGTCCTCCGCCTCGTTCAGGCGGCTGAAAAGCAGATGGCGCGGCGGCGTCGCTGCCGCGTGCACGGCGCGTGCCGCCTCCGGTCCTGGTTGGCGCAGGAACAGCGCAATGGTCTCCTCAAGCTTCGGCAGGGCGGGTTCCAGAACGGTCGCCAGCTGGCACAGGAAATCGAGCTTTGCCGCCTCATCGAGACTGCGATAACCGGCAAGTATGTCCTCGGCCTCCGAGCCGTCCACGGCATCGCGCTGACTGGATGCCAGCGTGACGCACCGTGCGACCAGGGCTTGCGCGCCTCCGGCCGTCACGCGGCGCCTGCGGCCGGAGGCGCGGCCGTTCATGATGGTGGCCAGAAGATAGCGCAGATTGGTCAGGTTCATCGTCGGAATCCGTGATGGCCGCCAGCGGAGAGGAGGCGGGATGACGCAGGCAATCGTGATTGAAGTACATTCAAAATTCAATACTATATTGTATATTATTGAATGAATGCGCTCCGGGCGCGTCGGTGAGAAAGGGAGGTTATTCTTGCAGGTACCGAAAACGATGAGGGTGGTCGAGATCGCGGGTTTCGGCGGTCCGGACATGCTGCGACCGGCCGAGAGGCCGGTTCCGACACCGGAGCGGGGCGATCTCCTCGTCCGGGTCGTTGGCGCAGGCGTCAATCGGCCCGACGTCGCCCAGCGCCAGGGTGTCTATCCGCCGCCGCCCGGCGCGACGGACCTGCCAGGCCTGGAAGTGGCGGGGCACGTGGTCGCCGTCGGACCCGGCACGTCGCGTCATGCCGTCGGCGATGCTGTCACCGCCCTCGCTAACGGCGGAGGCTACGCTGAATACTGTGTCGTGCCGGAACGTGCCGCCTTGCCGGTGCCCGGCGATATCGATCTGCTCACCGCCGCGGCAATCCCCGAAACCATGTTCACGGTGTGGCACAACGCGTTCGAGCGCGGCCGTTTGCAGGCTGCAGAAACCCTTCTGGTCCACGGTGGCGCAAGCGGCATCGGCACGATGGCGATCATGATGGCCAAGTGTCTGGGCGCCCGGGTGATCGTGACCGCCGGCTCGGACCAGAAATGCGGCGATTGCCTGGCACTCGGTGCCGACCATGCCGTCAACTACAAGAGCGAGGATTTTGTCGAGGCGGTCGAACGTTTTACCGACGGCCGCGGCGCCGACGTGATCGTCGACATGGTGGGCGGCGACTATCTCGAACGCAACCTCGCCGCCGTCGCGGTCGAGGGGCGGATCGTCCAGATCGCCTTTCTGGAAGGCATGAAGCCGGTTGTCGATCTGGGGTTGTTGATGCGCAAGCGCGCCAGTCTCACTGGATCCATGCTGCGCTCCCGCTCCGACGATGACAAGGCGGCGATCGCGCGCGCGGTCGAGGCGTGGGCGTGGCCGCATGTCGAGCGCGGCGCGATTCGCCCTGTGATCGACAAGGTGTTTCCGCTGGAGGCGGCGGCGCAAGCCCATGCCCGCATGGAAAGCGGCGCCCATTTCGGCAAGATCGTCCTCGAGGTCGCCTGACCGACCGTCTCGCGGACGGCTGCTGCCTATCGGTCGCCGCTTTCAGCGCTCATCCGCATGATGGCGCGGAAGGCGGCGTCCTGGCGCTGCCGGCGGCGATCGCGTTCTTCGCGCCGGTAGATCATCGCCTCGCCGAAAATCAGCGAATAAAGCAGCGTCGCCTGCGCCTCCGCGATCGCGGCGTCCGTGGTGAGCGCGGTCAACTGCCGGCGCAGATACTCGATCCGTTCGTGGTCGACCTTATGCAGCATGGCGCGAATCGCCGGCTCGCTGTGGCCCCAGTGGCGGATCGCCTGTTCGGTGCGGAAATTCACCCGACCCGAATTCGCCTCCAGGAACAGCTTGTGCAGCTTCTCCGACGGGGTGCCGCCGAGCTTTTCGACATGCTCGATCAGGGCCAGCGTCTCGCGCTCCTCCCAGGTCTGCAGGAGCTTGCGCATGAAGTCGTCGCGTCCGGAAAAGTACCAGTAGAAGCTTCCCTTGGTGATGCCGAGCTTCTTGCACAGCGCATCGAGTCTGAGCGAGCCGGGTCCCTTGCGGCCGAGTTCCCTCAGCCCGATGTCCAGCCAGTTTTCCGGTGTGACGTCGGGTTTGCGTCCGGCGTTGCTTTTTCGTCGGCGCAGATAGCGGCTGCCAGGATCGCCGCCGCCCGGATCGCGCTCTGCGGTCGTGTTGTCGTGCTTGTCCTTCAAGGCCATCTCAACCTCCGCGCGCCGTTCGTGCGCGTCTGCCTGGCGCCCAGTCGCTCATGCCGGCCACCACCGGCTCTGCGGCATCGTGAAACTTGTTCTATCAAAATCCACCGCTGCGCAAGTGTCAATTCCATACTATACGAAATGGTATTGACAGAACGATATCTCGACGGCATTCATGCATCGACAATGAGGCATGGAGGCACGATTCCGGCATGAAATTCGGAATTCCAAGAACGCTTTATGACGACGTTCATGAGCAATTCCGCGATACGGTAGTGCGCTTTATCCAGGCGGAAGTCTTGCCGCATTACGAGTCGTGGGAGGACGCCGGCCGCACGCCACGCGAGATCTGGAAGCGCGCCGGTGAGATCGGCATTCTGGGCACGAGTGTCCCGGAGGCCTATGGCGGCATGGGCGGCGACTTCCTGTTCGACGCCATCGTGCTGGAGGAACTGGGTCGTTTCGGCGTCGCCGCGCCGGCCTGGGACATGCACGCCTACATCATCGCCCCCTTCATTACCCATTTCGGGACCGAGGCCCAGAAACAGGAATGGCTGCCCAGGATGGCCGACGGCACGATGATCGCCTCGATCGGCCTGACCGAACCTGGCGGCGGCAGCGACCTGAAGGAATTGCGCACCTCCGCGGTGCGGCGCGGCGATACCTATGTCGTGAACGGCGCCAAGACCTTCATCACCAACGGCCATATCGCCGACCGGGTTCTGCTCGCCACCAAGACCGCGCCGGAAGCCGGCGCCAAAGGCGTGACGATGCTGTGGGTCGATCTCAACAGTCCCGGCATCACCCGTGGCAAGAACCTGAAAAAGATCGGCAACAAAGCGCAGGACACGGCGGAGTTGTTCTTCGACAATGTCGAGGTGCCGGCCGACTGCGTCATCGGCGGCGAGAACGAAGGTTGGCGCGTGCTGATGCACGGCCTCGTCCAGGAACGCCTCGTCGTGGCGGTTCGCTCCGCCGTCATCGCGGAGGCCGCCGTCGATCAGACCGTCGAACACGTCAAGCAGCGCAAGGCGTTCGGCAACACGGTCTTCGATTTTCAAAACACCCAGTTCAAGCTGGCCGAAATGGCCTCCGACGTCGAGGTGGCCCGCCCCTTCGTCGATCGTTGCATCACGCTTCATGCGCGCGGCGAACTCGACATGGTGACGGCGGCCAAGGCGAAGCTGTGGACAACCGAACTCGCCGATCGCGTGCTCGATGATTGCCTGCAGTTGCATGGCGGGTATGGCTATGTATGGGAGTTCCCCATCGCCAGGGCCTGGGCCGATGCGCGGGTCCACCGCATCTACGCAGGCACGAACGAGATCATGAAATACATAATCGGTCGCCAGCTCTAGGGTCGAACCCCGTCGATCTGGCCGCCTTGCGCCTGGAGGAGTTTGGCGTGGAGGAGACAAGAACGGTCGGTTCGCTTTTCGAGCGGGCCTGCCGGTTGAACGGCGAACGGGCGTTTCTGCTCGAAGACGGCCTGCGCCTGACCGGGCGTGAGGCAACACGCGCCCGCGCCAGTGCGGCCGCTGCCCTGTCTGCGAAAGCGGTCGGGCCCGGCGACACGGTCGCATTTGTCTGCGGGCCGTCCGTCGCGCATACGGTGTCGTTTTTCGCCGCGCAGCATCTTGGCGCGGTTTGCTGCTGTCTGCACGTCAAGGAAAGCGATCAGCGTATGGCAGGCACGCTGAGCGCGGTCGGGCCGCGCCTGATCGTGTGCGACGCCGACCAGGCCGAGCGCCTACGCGCGCTGCTTGCGCAAACCAATATCGCCGCACCCGTGCTTGTCGCGGGCGAACTGCTCGGGTCGGCTGTCGGTTCCAAGCAGATCCAAGCCGCGTCGCGTCGCGATGCCGACCCCGCGGTCATTCTTCTGTCCTCGGGCACGACAGGCGCTCCCAAGCAGGTGTTGCACACGCAGCGAACCGTGCTCGCCACCGCCGCGATGGCCGCGCCGGTCTATGGCGCGGAGGGACCCGACGACGGTGTCGTCATTCCCATGGCACCCTCCTTTGCCGCCTGGCTGCACACCGTGTTGCCGTTTCTTGCGATCGGCGCGAAACTCTATTTCGAAAAGGCCTTCGACGCCGCGCGTTATGCCGACATCATGGATCGCGAGGACCTGACCGTTGCAGCCATGGTGCCGACACTGTGGCGCGCGGCATTGCCGGCGCTCAGCGCCCGCACGCCGCGTCGGCTCAAGGTGGCGATGTTTTCCGGCGAGCCGGGAACGCCGGATCTGGTCGCGGCGCTCAAGCAGCTCGCCCCGCGCCTGCGCAGCGTCTACCTTTCCTCCGAAGGAGGGTGCGCCTGCGGCATCGTCGCCGATGAGGACTTGCTGGGCCGGCCCGGCATGGCGGGTGCAGCCGGCTGCGCCGTTGAAGGCGGGGCGCTGCGGGTCGTCGATGCGGTTTCCAGCGATATGACGCCGCTGCCGCCCGGCACCATCGGCGAAGTCGCAATTCGCGGCCCCTCCCTGTCGCCGGGTTATGTCGGCCAGGAGGATTTGACGGCTGAGGCCTTCCGGGCGGGATGGTGGCGCACCGGCGACCTGGGTTTTGTGGACGAGTCCGGCGTCCTGCACCTCAAGGGTCGGCTCGACAATCGCATCAATAGCGGTGGAATCAAGATTTATGCCGAAGAGGTCGAGGCGGCGCTGTTGAGCCTGGCCGAGGTGCGGGCCGTTGCCGTTGTCGGCATGCCGGACGAACGCTGGGGCGAGCGCATCGAGGCCCATGTCGTGCCGGCCGATCCCGCGACGACGGCGGCACAGATCGCCGATGCCGTGGCCCGGGCCGAGGTGCTGCCGAAGGCCATGCGGCCCAAAGCGATCCACATTCTCGACGCGTTGCCGACCGGACCGACCGGAAAGCTTTACCGCAAGGCCCTGCGCGAGCCCCGTGCTGCGACGCCGTCGGGACATTCCGCCGCGAGACCCGAAAAGAAAGGTGCTGCCTGAATGCTGGCCGATCGTATCGAGGAAAAATGGATCGACGTATTTGTCGCGCTGTTCGGCATGTGCGGGATCAAACCGGGCGACGATGTCGTCATTCTGTCCGAAACCCAGTCTCGGCAGCTCAATGTCCATCTCGCCGAACTCGCTTTGCTGCGGCTCAAGGCGCGTGCCTTCCATCTGGTGATGCCCACCCCGCCGCTGCCGGTCAAGCTGCCGATCCGCTCCACCGGCGCGTCTTTCGCCCTGCAAAGGAACGGCGTGGCCGTCGGTGCGCTGGCGCGGGCCGCCGTGGTCGTCGACCTGACGGTCGAGGGTCTGATGCATGCGCCCGAAACGCCGGAAATCCTCAAGGGCGGAGCCCGCATCATCAATATCTCCAACGAACATCCCGACGCGCTGGAACGACTGCTTCCCGACGAGGCGCTGAAGCACAAGACCCAGAGCGCCCGACGCCTCATGAAGGCGGGGCGGCGCATGCGCATCACCTCCGACGCCGGGACCGACATGACGGCCGACCTGGATGGCGCCGCCGCCGTTGGCATTCATGGCTACACCGACAAACCGGGCACGCTGGCCCACTTTCCGGGCGGCATCGCACTTGCCTTTCCTAAGGCGGGCGCCGTCAACGGTCGCCTGGTGCTCGATGCGGGCGACATCAATCTAACCTTCAAGCGCTATATCGAAAGCCGGGTGGTTCTCGATATCGAAGACGATTACGTCACCGCCATCGAGGGCAGCGGCACCGATGCCGAGTTGACCCGACGCTATATCGCGGCCTGGGGAGACCGCGAGGCCTATGCCACCTCCCATGTCGGCTTCGGGCTCAACAAGACCGCGCGCTACGAGGCGCTCGCCATGTACGACCAGCGCGATTTCAATGGCACGGAAGTGCGCGCCTATGCCGGCAACTTCCTGTTTTCGACCGGCGCGAACGAGTTCGCTGGCCGCTACACGCTTGGTCATTTCGACATCCCCGTCGGCCGCTGCACGATTGCGATCGACGGCACGGTGGTGGTCGACCGCGGAGAACTGACGGGAGAATTCGCATGAGTTCGGGCATCAGCTACAAATCCAGGGGCGTCGGCCCGGCGCTGGTCTTTCTGCACGGGGTCGGAGGCGGTGCGGAGAGCTGGGACGCGCAGCTCGCCTTTTTCGGCGATCGTTTCCGCGCGCTGGCATGGGACATGCCGGGTTACGGCGGCTCGGCGCCGGCGGCGCCTGCGGATTTTCCGCAATGGGCGGAGGCGTTGGCTGCCTGGCTCGACGAGATCGATGTCGAGCGCTGCGTTCTAGTCGGCCATTCCATCGGCGGCATGATCGCTCAGCAATTCATGACGCGCCATGCGCACCGGGTCACCCGGCTGGTCCTGTCGGCGACAAGCCCGGCCTTCGGCCGTCTCGACGGCGACTTCCAGCGCGACTTCATCCGCAGCCGGATCGGGCCGCTCGACGACGGCAAGACGATGAGCGATCTGGCCGCGCAGTTCATTCCGGGTCTGGTGGGCGCGGATGCCGACCCGGAGGGTATCCGCAATGCGGTCTCCACCATGTCGCGTGTCGCCCCGCAAACCTATCGCGACGCCATGCAGGCTCTGGTCCGCTTCGATCTGCGCGACTGGCTCGCCTCGATCGGCGTTCCGACCTTGCTGGTCGCCGGCGAGCACGACAAGGCCGCCCCCGCCAAGGTGATGGAGCGCATGGCGGAGAAGATCCCCGACGCGCGCTATGCCTGCGCGGCCGGCGCGGGTCATCTGGCCAATATGGAGCGTCCGGAGGTGTTCAACGCCATCCTGGCGGAATTCCTGGAAGCATAGAGGCCTCATTCAATACCATACCAGATGGTATTGACCGGATTATGGTTCCGTGGTCCTATCGCCTTGGAGCCAAAAACGAAGGCCCGACGCGGGCATGATAATGGAGGGGTACTGATGGACGTTTTTTCTCGGAGGACGCTTCTTGCGGCAACCGCATTGCTGGTATCGACCTTTGCCGCGCCGGCGATGGTGCAATCGGCCGCGGCCGACGAACCCAAGAAGATTGCGATCGCCAATTTCGGCCCGCACGGCACACTCGAACAGGTCGTTGACGGCTTCAAGCAGGCACTGACGGACAAGGGCTACAAGGAGGACGACGGCGTCGTCTACGAATACAGCCACGGCAATTTCGATCCGTCGCTGATCCCGCAAATATTGCGCAGCCTCGAGGCGACCTCGCCAGACCTCCTGATGACCATTACCACCCCGGTGACGCTGGCCTCCATCGATCTGATCGGCGACAAGTCTCTGCCGATCGTCTTCGGCGTCGTCACCCAGCCGGTCGCCGCTGGCGTCGTCCCCTCCTGGGACAAGGGCTCCGATCGGTATGTCGGCGCTTCCAATCTGCCGTCCATGAAGGCGGTGATCGGATTTGCGCGCGCTTTGCTCGGCGACGTGAAATCCTTCGGCATGCTCTACAATTCCGGCGACGTGAACGACGTGATCCTGCGCGACTACGCGGCATCGGTCGCCGAGGAAATGGGTCTGGAATTCCGCTCCGAAAGCGTGGAATCGCCGAACGACATTCAGCAGCGCACGATGGCGCTCGACGGGGTGGACTTCATCTACGTCATCCCCTCCAGCATGTTGCAGCCGACGGTCCCCGCGCTTGCTTCCGCCGCCGATCGCATGGAAATACCGGTCATCAGCGCCACGCCGGACGGCGTTCTGGAGCATGTCATCCTCGGCGCTTTCTCGATCTCATGGGAGAAGGTGGGCTATAATGCCGGCTTGCGCGCCGTCCAGATTCTGGAAGGTGCCAAGCCGTCCGAATTGTCAAACTACCGCCCGACCGAGGAAGACCACACCCCCTTCATCAGCGCGCGCAGGCTCAAGGATGCGGGGCTCGAACTGCCGGCCGCGCTCAAGGATTGCAACTGCGTGGTGGATTGAGCGGTATCTGACAGGATCGACGGACACATGCTGATCACCACAGGTCTCAGGAAGACGTTCAACGCGGGCACGATCAATGCCCGCACCGCCCTCGACAACGTCTCGCTCTCGCTCGACCAAGGCGATTTCGCCGTCATCATCGGTGGCAATGGTGCGGGCAAGAGCACGTTTCTCAACTCCGTTGCCGGGGAGGTGAGCGTCGATGAAGGCAGGTTGTCGATTGCAGGTCGGGACGTGACCGCCCTGCCGACGCATCGCCGCGCCGGTCTCGTCGCGCGTGTGTTCCAGGATCCGCTGGCCGGCAGCGCCGGCTCGATGACGATCGAAGAGAACATGGCGCTCGCCGCGCGTCGCGGTCTGACGTCGCGGCTGCGCTTCGCGCTTGATGGCAAGCGGCGCGAAACCTATCGCGAAATGCTGAGCGTCTTCGGGCTGGGTCTGGAAAACCGGCTGACCCACAAGGTCGAGCTCCTGTCGGGTGGCCAGCGGCAATCGCTCGCTCTGGCCATGGCCATCGTCACCACGCCCCGGCTCCTCCTGCTCGACGAACATTGCGCCGCGCTCGATCCGAAGACTGCGGACACGGTGATGCAGGCGACGCTCGCGGCGGTGGAGAACCAGCGCCTGACCGCGTTGATGGTCACCCACAACATGCAGCACGCCATCGACTACGGCAATCGCCTGGTCATGATGATGGACGGCCGCATCGTGTTCGAGGCGCGCGGCGACGACAAGAAGAACCTGACTATAGAACAGCTCGTCGATCGCTTTCATCTCGTCGACGACAAGATGCTGCTCGCCTGATCCTGCGAACTCCAATCATGACCCCGGCAATGGACATCATCAACGTCTTCTTCAACCTCATCCCGATCACGCTGCTCCAGGGTGTGATCTATGGCTTCGTCGCGCTGGGCATCATGATCCCGTTTCGGATGCTGTCCTTTCCCGACCTTACCGCCGAAGGCTCCTTCCCGCTCGGCGGCAGTGTCGCGGCCGCGGCCATCGCCGCCGGGATGCATTCGATAACGGCGACGCTGCTGGCCCTGGCCGCCGGCTTTCTCGCCGGTTGCGCGACCGCGCTCATTCACTTGAAGCTGCGGCTCAACACGCTCTTGTGCGGTATTATCGTCCTGACGATGCTGTTCAGCGTGAACATCCGCATCATGGGCAAACCCAACCAGCCGATTTTCGCCCAGGACAATCTGTTCGACATCCTGCTCGGCGAGTACGCCCGCGTGCTCCCGCTTCAGATTGGTTTGGTCGCCGTCCTGCTGGCCGCGACGACCGGCCTGCTGCTGCTGTTTTTCAAGACCGAGTTCGGCACGGCCATGCGTGCGGTCGGGGCCAATCCGCTGATGGCGCGCGCGCAGGGCATCTCGATCTGGCGCCACACCATTCTCGGCATCGGCCTTGCCGGCGGCCTGTGCGCTGTCGGCGGCGCGCTGCTAGCGCAGAACCAGAGTTTCGCCGACGTCAATATGGGTTTCGGCGTGCTGCTCAACGGATTGGCCGCGGTGATCGTCGGCGAAACCTTGGTCGGGCGTGATTCGCTCGCCCGGCAACTGCTGGCGCCGGCGGTCGGCGCGATCGCCTATTATCAGGCCATCAGCCTCGCGCTCGCTCTCGGCCTCGAACCAAGCGACCTCAAGTTCCTGACCGGCGCCTTCGTCCTTATCATGCTGGCCATTCCGCGCCTGAAGGGGCAGCGCCAGGCGGCGAGCACGCCGGCGTAGGAGCCTCTGATCACGCGGGGGCCTTGCGCCCACTCGAGGCGGCGGCGGTCCCGACCGCCAGGCAGATACGCAGTCTCGCCGTCTCGCGGTCCGCGACGAGCAGGAAACTAGCTTGGTCGCCCCGCGCTCTGGGTGCCCGGCCCATGCGCCCTGGCGCGCGTCGATTGAACGTCCGGGGCGGAGCGGCGTGCAGCCCGGCGCCGGAACGGGCGGCAGGTCTGCGACATTACCTGTCGCGTCACGGCGGCCATCGGTGCTATCCGGGCGGGCGACGATTCTATCGAAAGGACCCCGGTTTGAACGCGCATCCCGAAACGAGCTGGCCGAAACTCACCCGCGATCTGGTCGCCATCCTGCGCGGCGTCGGGCCGGGCGAGATCGAGGCGATCGGCGACGCGCTGGTCGAGGAAGGTTTCGAGGCGATCGAGGTGCCGCTCAATTCCCCCGACCCCTTGCGCTCGATCGATAAGCTTGCCGCGCGTCACGGCGCGCGCTGCCTGATCGGGGCGGGCACGGTGCTGACAGAGGCCGATTGCGGCCGCGTCGCAGATGCCGGCGGTCGGCTGATGGTGAGCCCGAATGTCGACCCGGCCGTCATCGGTGCGGCCCGCGCGCGCGGCATGGTCACCATGCCGGGCGTTTTCACGCCGACCGAGGCGCTGCGGGCGCTTGCCGCCGGCGCGTCCGGCCTGAAATTCTTTCCCGCCGGCGCGCTCGGACCGTCGGGCATTGCCGCGATCAGGGCCATCTTGCCCGCCGACGCGCTGGTCGCCGCCGTCGGCGGCGTCTCGGAGGCGAGTTTCGCCGATTATGCCCGTATAGGCGTGCGCGCCTTCGGGCTGGGCTCCGGCCTCTACAGGCCGGGCGACACAGCCGATACGGTGCGTGACCGCGCCAGGCGGGCCGTGGCGGCCTACGACGCGGTCTATGCCCGGAACTGAACGGCTACGCTGACCCTCAGCCGCTGAAGGCGAAGGCGCGCTGCGGATTCTCGACCAGGAATTTGTGCACCAGCGCCTCGCCGTCGAAACCGGCCTCGCCGGCTTCCTCGATGAAACGCGGCACCCATTTCTCCAGGATGTAGCCCATGCCGAGCCCGCCTTGCCCGTAGCTGGCGAACATGGTGCGCCGGGCGATGTCGCCGCCGACGAGAACCTGGTCGGCATGGCCGTGGCGGACGAGGTCGAGGATGCAGCGCGTGCGCACGTCCTCGGGATAATATTTGACCCGGGTGATGCCGTCGAAGGAGAAAAAGGCGCCGCTATCGGCGACCTTGCGGTGCAGCCAGGCGTCGGGATTGCGGTCGAGATGGGCGATCGTCAGCCGGGCCGGATCGACGCCTTCCTGCCTGACGAGATCGAGCTGCTCGAGCGCCATCGTGCCGAGCTCGGTGTGCGAATGGATCGGCGCGCCGGTCTGCTTGTGCGCGTCGAGAACGGCGAGCAGCACCTTGGTCTCGGCCTCGCTCATCGTGTTGTAGCCGGTGCCGAACTTGACCACGCCGCCCTTGATGTCGGTGCCGTCCATGCCCTCGGTGACCTCGGCGACGACATGGCGGGCGAGCTCGGCGCGGCTCTTTGCTGCGATCCATTGGGCAAACGTCGCGCCGGTGCCGGGCATCGTGCCGGGCCACATGATCGCCTTGTTGAAGCCCGCCGTGGCGATCACCTGCACGCCGGCCGCCTTGGCGATGCGCTTGACCGTACCGACGTCGCGACCGTAATCGATCGCGGTCGCGTCGTAGATCGTGCGCCCGCCCGCCTTGGCGAAGAGTTCCAGTTCGGCCTGCGACGCTTCGGGACTGTCGAGCAACAGGTCGACGTCGCCCTTTTCCTTCCACAGCGCCGGAATGCAGTAAATATGGTCGTGGGCATAGGTTACGCCCATCTCGGTCGGATCGATATCGCCGTCCACGGTTCGTACAAAACCCATCTTGTCGCTCCGTATGAAAATGATTTTCATACCGATTATATCAAGAAAATCACGTATAAGCACGTCAGAAAAAGTTCTGCGAAAATAATTGCAATAAGATGCGCATTTGCTACCTTAGGCGCGACGCGCCGCTGCGGGCGCATTTCGGCAAGAGGCATGCATGGCTTTGATCCGTACGGTGCTGGGCGACATCGAGGCCGATGGTCTCGGGCTGATCTATACCCATGAGCATCTCATCACCTGTCCGCCCGCCGTCCAGAAGGACCGCGATCTCGAGCTGTCGAGCTATGAATGCTCGCTGCGTGAGTTGACGATCTTCAAGGAATGCGGCGGCACGCTTCTGGTCGAGGCGACCACGCTGGATTACGGGCGCGATCCGGCCGCCATGGCGCGCATGTCGGCCGAGGCGGGCGTGCCGGTCGTCGCGGTCAGCGGTTTCAACAAGGCCGCCTATTTCCCGCTCTGGGTGGAGACGACGCCGCTCAACCGGATCGCCGACAAGCTCGTGCGCGACGTCACCGAAGGCATGGATGGCGGCCCGCATAAGGCCGGCCATCTGAAGTCCGGCGGCTCGTATAATTTCATTCACGCATTGGAGGAAAAGACCACCCGCGCGGTCGCCCGGGCCCACAAGGAGACCGGCGCGCCGATCTGGCTGCACACCGAGGCCGGTACGATGGGCCTGGAAATGCTCGATCTGCTGGAGGGCGAAGGCGTCGACCTGGAGGCGGTCGTGGTCGGCCATTCCGACCGCAACCCCGATCCCTATTACCATGCCGCGATCGCCAATCGCGGCGCCACCGTCCAGTTCGACGGCGTGGCCAAGGTGAAATATCATCCCGACAGCACCCGCATCGCCTGCGCCAAGGCGCTGATCGAGGCCGGACATGCGTCGCGCCTGATGATTTCGGGCGATATGGGACGCGCCTCCTACCTGGCCGGTTATGGCGGCGGGCCGGGCTTTGCCTTCATCGCCACCAAATTCATTCCGCGCATGCGCGGCGAAGGCATCGACGACGCGGTCATCGACACGATCTTCACGGCCAATCCCGTGCGCTGGCTCGCCCGGTTCTGACCGATCGGCCCCGAAACCCTGATCCGCGAGATCCCATGACCGTCGAAGCGAAATATCTGAGCCGCGATGCCTTTGCCGAGCGCATCGCCAAAATGCCCGCGGTCATCCTGCCGCTGGGCGCGACCGAGCAGCACGGCCACCATCTGCCGCTCGGGGTCGACATCATCCTGGCCGAGGCGCTGTCCAAACGGATCGCCGAGGCGACCGGCGCCACGGTGATGCCGGCCATGCCGTTCGGCTATTCCTGGGTGTGGCGCGACGATCCGGGCTCGGTCAGCGTCGAATCGCGCACGCTCGAGGACGTGATCTGCCAGGTGGCCGAAAGCCTCGCCCGCCACGGCGTGCGCCACGTCTTCCTCGTCAACGGCCACGAAGCCAACGGCGCGACGATGAAATATGCCTCGCGCCGGCTTTGGGATCACGCCGACGTCAAGGTCTGGCGGCTGTTTTATCCCGATCTCGCCGCCGTGATGGCCGAACATTGCGAAAGCCCGACCTGGCAGGGCATCGTTCACGCCTGCGAGTTCGAGACGTCGCTGATGCTGGCCGTCGCGCCCGACCTCGTCGACATGACCAAGGCGGTGCGCGAATATCCCGAGCGCGACCGCGGCTACTTCCAGGGCGGGCGTCCGATGGGCGAACTCAGCCGCAGCGGCGTGTTCGGCGACGCCACGCTCGCCACGGCCGAGAAAGGCGAGGCGATGCTGGCGATCTTTGTCGAGAACATGGCGAGAGCCGTGCGCGAGATTTGCGCGGACGGCTGACCTGCTTCATACCGGTTCCATCGCCAAACGAAGCCGCCGGGATGGGCCATGAATGACGTCTTCAGCCGTATCAGCAAGATCTATCCCAGCCTGAAGAAGGCGGAACGGCGCATCGCCGATCTCATTCTGGCCGACGCGGATTTCTTCCTGCGCGGCTCGATCACCGAGGTCGCGCAGGCGGCCGGCGTGTCCGCGTCGTCGCTGACCCGCTTCAGTCGCCATCTCGAGGTCGAGGGGTTCCGCGAGCTCAAGCTCTCGGTCGCGCAGGCCAAGAGCGCACAGAGCCCCTATTACCACCAGTCGGTACAGGCGTTGAACGAGATCGAGATCGCCGAGGGGCGTCTTGAATATCTCTACCTCCAGCAGATCGTCGCCGCGCTCAACTCGACCTTCTCCCGGCTGGACGCGGAGGCGCTGGTTGACGCGATCCGCGCGATCCGCTCCGCGCGCCGCATCCGCACCTTCGGGGTGGCCGTGTCCGGCCTGATCGCGTCCGAGACGGCGATGCGTTTCATGCGGCTGGGACTGGAGGCGAGCTATGTCGGCGACGCCCATTTCATGCGCATCGCCTCGAGCCTGCTCGGCGCCGGCGATGTCGCGATCTGCATATCGCATACCGGCCGCTCGCAGGAGGTGCTCGAGGCCGCCGACATGGCGCGCCGCCAAGGCGCCCAGGTCGTCGGGCTCACCGCGCCCCACACGCCGTTGTCGCGCAAGGCAGACATTTTGCTCGAACTGTCCGTTTTCGAGGAGATCGACATCTACACGCCGTCGATCTCGCATTTTGCCTATCACTACGTCATCGGCCTGCTGGCTTTTCATATCGGGCAGTCGTCCGACCTCGACCGGGATGCGCTGCTGGCCAAGATCAAGGCAGGGCTCGCGCCGGGGCAAAGCACGGAATCCGCACAATGAAAATATTTGCAAGTTTTTTTAATTTGTAAAATCAATTATTTAGCAGATTCATGATCCTGTAGGAAAATCTTTACATTTCTGGAGGTGATGCTAGAGTCGGCCGCGATGGAAACCGGTCGCGGCGCTGTTCTGAACGTTTCAGGCGCAGCGGGGCCGACCAACGCATAGGGGAACGGCAATGAGAATTTCGGGTATCTGCACAGCTTTCACGGCGCTTCTTCTCGCCTCGACCGCGCAGGCCGAGACAGAAGTGACGCTGCATTCGGGCCTGGGCCCCGCCGAGGGCGCGACCCTCGTCGACGTGTCGAAATACGAGGCCCGCCGCGACGGCGCCTACACGATCGGCTTTTCCAACGTCTTCACCGGCAATAGCTGGGTGGTGCAACTGCTGGAAGAGGCAGCCTGGCGTGCCGAGCAGTTCCCGGAAATCGAGCGCTACATCGTGACCGACGCCAATTTCGACCCCTCCAAGCAGGTGGCCGACGTCGAGGATATGCTCGCCCAGGGCGTCGACGCGATCGTCATCAATCCGACATCGCCGGTGGCGATCGTTCCGGTGCTGGAAAAGGCCTATGATGCCGGCGTCGCCGTGATCATCGTGGCCGCCGACGCCGAGACCGACAAGGCGACCGTTCGCATTCTGGCCGATCAGGTCAAGTTCGGCCGCGACGGCGGTGAATTCCTCGCCGAGGCGATGGGCAACGAGGGCAAGGTGATCGCGCTGCGCGGCATTGCCGGCATCTCCGTCGATACCGATCGCTGGGCCGGCGCGGAGGAAGTTTTCGCCAAGCATCCCGGCATCGAGGTGGTCGGCGAGGTCTATGCGCAATGGGCCTACGATCAGGGTCGTCAGGCCTGCGAGAGCCTCGCGCTCGCCCATCCGCAGATCGACGGCGTCTGGTCGTCGGGCGGCGCCATGACCCAGGCCTGCATCGAAGTCTTCAACGAACTCGGACGCGACCTCGTGCCGATGACCGGTGAGGCCAATAACGGCTTCTTCGGAGCCTGGAAGAAGAACCAGGAGGCCGGTTTCGATTCGATCGCCCCGCAAAACCCGACCTGGATGGTCGCCGAGGGCGTCGCCGCGGCGGTGGCGGTGTTGAACGGCCAGGAGATCTACACCCAGTACAAGGTGGTCGCCGAGCCCTATACCTCCAAGGATCTGGATACGCTCTATCGTCCGGACCTGAACGATTCCTACTGGGTCGGCTCGATCCTGCCCGACGACAAGCTCAAGGAGCTTTACGGCAACTGAGCCGCGCAACGCGCCATCGGGCCGGACGGTCGCTCGACCGCCCGGCCCGTATCCTGTCCGGCGCGGCCGGATGTGCGGGCAGTGCAAACGGGCTATGGTCCCGAAAGTCGATCGCAGTTCCCCGGCAGGGAAATGGCGATGCAGCGAGGATGCGTGAAAGACGTCATGGCGGCCACCGCACCCCTGATAGAGGTCGAATCTCTCAGCAAGTCTTTCGGGGCCGTGCGCGCGCTCCAGGACATGGCGCTCTCCGGGTATGCCGGCAAGGTCCATGCCGTCATGGGCGAGAACGGTGCCGGCAAGTCGACCCTGATGAAGTTGCTGTCGGGCGTGTTCCGGCCCGATTCCGGCTCGATCAGACTGCATGGCGCCGAAATGGCATTTCATCATCCGCGTGACGCCCAAAAGGCGGGAATCTCGACGATTTTTCAGGAATTTTCCCTGCTGCCCAACCTGTCGGTCGCGGAAAATCTCTTCCTGGGGCGGGAACGCCAGGACGGACGCAGGCTTGGCGCCGCCGAGATACGCCGCCGCACGCGCGAGGCGCTGGCCGCGCTCGACCTGCGCATCGATCCGGATTGGCGCGTCGGCTCGCTAAGCGTCGGCCACCAGCAGATGGTGGAGATCGCCAAGGGCGTGCTCGCCGATGCCTCGGTCTTCATCTTCGACGAGCCGACGGCGGCGCTCGCCTCGCATGAGGTCGAGACATTGTTTGCGCTGATCAGGCGGCTCGCCGGCAATGGCAAGGTGATTTTCTACATCTCGCACCGCCTGAGCGAGATCTTCGCCATTTGCGACGATATCACGATCATGAAGGACGGCCGTTTCGTGCGCACCGTCGCCACGGCTGAAACCGATGTCGACGAGGTTATCCAGGGTATGGTCGGCCGGCCGATCGAGGAACTGTTCGAGCCGCGCGCCGAGACGCTCGGTCCGGTTCTGCTCAAGGCGGAGTCTCTCGTGGGCGAGGCGGCGCCGAAGCCGCTTTCGATCGAAATCCGCGCGGGCGAAATCGTCGGCATTGCCGGCCTCGAGGGCCAGGGCCAGCAGGAACTGATGCGGCTGATCGCAGGCTTCGCCCCGGCGCGCGCAGGCGCCTTGACGCTCGCCGACAGGCGCGTCGAAGGCCTGTCCGCCCGGCGCCGGATGGCAGCCGGCATCGGTTTCGTGCCGGAAAACCGCAAGGATGACGGCCTCTTTCTGTCGCTCGATATCGGCGCCAACATGGCCACGGCCGAGATCGCGCGGCGCCGGCTCCTCGGCTGGGTGCCGGGAATGGGCGCGCGCATCGCCGAGATCATGCGCCAGCTTGCCGTCAAGGCGCCCGACGCGCGCACGCCGGTGGTCGATCTCTCCGGAGGAAACCAGCAGAAAGTGGTGCTCGGACGCTGGCTGATGGCCGGCGCGCGCGTTCTGTTGTGCGAGGAGCCGACCCGCGGCGTCGATGTCGGCGCCAAGCGCGAGATCTATCGCCAGTTGCGCAATTTTGCCGGCCAGGGCCGCGGCGTTCTCGTTACCTCGCGCGAATTGCCGGAGCTGATCGGCCTGTGCGACCGGCTGCTGGTCATTCGCAACGGTGAACTTGTGGCCGAGACGATGGCGCGCGAGGCAACCGAGGACGACCTTCTGCGCAGCGCCCTGCCGGCCGCCGAAAGCGAGGCGGCATGAGCGCGCTGCCCGCCGAACCCCGCCGCGCCGGCCTGCTGGCGCGGTTCCGCCAGGATGCCTTCTGGTATCGCCAGCGCGGCGCGGTCCTGTCCTTCGCCGTGCTTGCAGCGATGCTGGTGCTCGTGGCGGCCGTCGTTCCGGGAACCTTCTATTCCGCGACCAACCTGTCCAATCTCGCCGGCCAGCTCGCGCCGCTTTTTCTGGTCTCGCTTGGCCAGACCTTCGTGCTGCTGGGGGCCGGGTTCGACCTGTCCGTCGGCGCGGTGATCTCGCTGTCCTCGGCGATCCTCACGCTCGACCTCGCCGATCCGGTCAAGATCCCGCTCGCCTTCGCGGCCGCCGCAACGGTCGGCCTCGTCAACGGCTGGGGCTGCGTCCATCTGCGGGTTCACCCGATCATCATGACGCTGGCCACCAGCTCGATCGTGCAGGGGCTGGCGCTGATCCTGCTGCCGACGCCCGGCGGCGTCGCGCCCGGCCTGCTCGTCCACCTGGCCTCCGGCACGTTCATGGGCCTGCCCGCCGGCTTCTACTGGATCGTCGCCGGCACGGCCGCCGCGATCTGGCTCGTCCACGGCACGACCTACGGCGTGGGCCTCTACGCGACCGGCCAGAACCCGCAGGCGGCATGGATGAGCGGCATCGAGGCGCCGCGAATCCGTATCCTGACCTATGTGATCTCGTCGCTGATGGCCGCGCTTGCCGGCGCCTATCTCACCGGCCGGCTCGCCTCCGGCGATCCCAATGTCGGCAGCGCGCTCGGCCTCGACAGCGTGCTCGGCGCCGCGCTCGGCGGCACGCTGCTTTCGGGCGGCGTCGGCGGGCCGATCGGCACCATCGCGGGCGTGCTCATTATCGGCGTCCTCAACAACGGTCTCAATCTCGCCGGCGTGTCGCCCTACTACCAGTTCGTGGTGAAGGGATCGATGCTGGTGCTCGCCGTCAGCCTGTTCCGCCGCAAGGAGGCCGGGCTTTGAAACGCGTCCTCACCGCCCTTCCGCCGGCCCTGTGGGGCCTGGCCGCGGTCTGCGTCTTCGCGGCCTTCACCCAGCCGCAATTCCTGTCGCTGCCCTTCCTGATGATCCTGTTGCGCCAGGCGGCGCCGCTCGGCATCGTCGCGCTCGGCCAGACCTTCGTCGTCGCCAACCGTTCGCTCGACCTGTCGGTCGGGGCCACCATCGCCTTCGTCAACCTGATCGTCGCGCACGCCATGTGGAACGGCTACCCGCCGGCGCTGGTCATCGCGATCGCCTTGTCGGCCGGGCTGGTCATCGGACTGGTCAACGGCGTGCTCGTCACGGTCCTGCGCGCATCGGCCGTAGTGGTCACGCTCGGCACGGCGGCGATCGTCACCGGCATCGGCTTCCTCTATTCGGGCGGCGCGCCCGGCAACGCCATGCCCGAACTGATCAAATGGCTCGGCCGCGGCCGCATCGGCATGGTTCCGGTCTCCGGCCTGGTCTGGGCCGCCTTCGGCGTCGTCGCCTTCGTCCTGCTGCGCCGGCTGACCCTTGGCCGCTACATCTTCGCCGCAGGCGACAACCCCTCGGCCGCCACCTATTCCGGCATCCCGGTCAACACCACGCTGCTGATCTCGCATGTGTTGAGCGGACTGTTCGCCGCCAGCGGCGGGTTGCTCCTGTCCGGCCTCGTCGGCGTCGGCTCGCTCAATCTCGGCGCCGACTATATCTTGAGTTCGATCGCCGCCGTCATTCTCGGCGGCGCGGTCTTCGGCGGCGGCGCCGGCGGCGCCATCGGCACCATGCTTGGCACCGCGCTCCTGGTGATGGTGCTCAACCTGCTCACCGTCTTCGGCGTCGACCAGCCCGGCAAGCTGATCGTGCAGGGCCTGGTGATCGCCGTTGCCGCCGTCATCTACCAGCAGGGCCGGCGCAGTGGCTGAAACACTCACGCTCGGGATCGATTTCGGCACCTCCGCCGTCAAGGCGGTCGCGCTCGATGCCGCGGGCGGCGTCCGCGCGCTCACCAGCGCCGCCTACCAGACGGCCAAGCCGGCGCCCGACCGTGCCGAGCAGGACCCGCAGGACTGGTGGCGGGCGCTCGGCGAAGTGTCGCGCACCGTCATGGCCGCGCTCGGCTCGGCCAGGATCGGCGCGATCGGCCTGTCGGGCCAGTTGAACGGCATCGTGCTCGTCGACAAGGCGGGCGCGGTGCTGCGTCCGGGCCTGATCTGGCTCGACCAGCGTTGCGCCGAGGAGACGGCCGAACTCGAGCTGCGCCATGCCGACCGGCTTGCCCAGACGGCGTCCTCGCCGATCTCGCCGATCGCCGTGCTGCCCAAGCTGCGATGGCTCGCCCGTCACGAACCCGGGACCATGCGGCGGACGGCGCGGGTCTTCCAGGTCAAGGATTACATCTTGTGGCGGCTGACGGGCGTGGCCGCGACCGAGGCCAACGAGGCCTCGGCCACGCTGCTGATGGATCTCGGCCGCCGCGCGTGGGCGGACGACCTGGTTGAACTGGCCGGGCTTGCGCCGGCGCAGCTTCCGCCGATCCGCCCTTCCGACGCCGTTGCCGGGCGCGTTCATGACGCCGCGGCGTGCGCGACCGGCCTGCCGGCGGGCGTACCGGTCGTGCCGGGCTCCGGCGACACGGGCGCGCTCGCCGTCGGCTGCGGTGCCTATGAGGCCGGTGTCGCCGCCGTCACGCTGGGCACCGCCGGCCATGTCGTGGCCGCGGTACCCAATCGCGGGCCGGGCGCCGTCAACGGGCTGTGGCGCATGGCCCATGTCAGCGCCGACCGCGAGCTCTGGCTCGGGCTGATTCCGGCCGGTGGCCTGTCGATCGCCTGGCTGCGCAACCTGGCCTCCGGCTTCGGCGGCACGGCGACGGGCTTCGAGGCGCTGGAGCGCCTGCTTGCCGCCGCGCCCGCGGGGTCGGCCGGAGCGACGTTCCTGCCTTTCCTGGAAGGCGCCGGCACGCCGTGGAACGATCCCCAGCGCCTGGCCGGCCTCGCCAATCTCAATGTCACCCATGGCGCGGCCGAGCTGGTGCGCGCCGTCTATGAAGGTGTGGCCTTCAACGTGCGCGCCTGTCTCGACGCGTTCGAGGCGGCGGGCGTCGGCCTCTCGCGTATCCATCTTGCCGAGGGTGGCGCCAGCTCGCCCGCCTGGTGCCAGATCATCGCCGACGCGCTCGATCGCGAGGTCCATGTCGTGGCCGAGCGCGACACCTCGGCCGTCGGCGCCGCGATCCTGGCGCGCGCGGCGATCGAGGCGGCCGATCTCGCGGCGATCGTGGCGCGGTCGGTGCGTATCGAGCGCGTCCACCGGCCCGAGCCCGCCCATCGCGCCGCAATGGACGCGGCTTGGCGTCGGTTTTGCGCGCATGCCGGAACGACAAGTGCGTAGCCGGCTTTATATCGGCCTCGACGCCGGCACGTCGCTAACCAAGGCGGCCATTTTTGATCTCGACGGGCGCGAACTGGCGGTCGCCGAAAAGCCGACCGCCGTCCAGCGGCCGCGGCCGGGTTGGAGCGAGATCGATCCCGGCGAGGCCTGGGCGGCGGCGACCGAGGTCGTCGCCGGCGTCGTGCGCGACAGCGGCGTCGACCCCGGCTCGATCGGCGGCATCGGGCTTTCGGCCGCCATGGTCGGCGCCTGGGTGCTCGACCGGCAGGGCCGCCCGCTGCGCCCGGCGATCACCTGGGAAGACAGCCGCGCGCAGGCGCTGATCGACGAGCATGTCGCCGCGGACCCGGCCTTTCTCAGCCGCATCTTCGCCTCCTCCGGCTCGGTCATGCAGCAGGGCTGCACCCTGCCGGTGATGGCCTGGCTTGCCCGCCACGAGCCGGCCGTGCTGGCGCGCGCCGCCCATGTGCTGAGCTTCAAGGACTATCTCAGGCTGCGCATGACGGGCCTGATCGCAACCGACCGCAGCGAGGCGGCGGTGGTGCCGGGCTCGGCACGCGAGCGAAACCGTTCCGAGGCCATGATCGCCCTGTTCGGCCTTGCCGACCACGCGCATTTGCTGCCGCCGGTCGCCGATTCGGAGACTTTTTTCGGCGGCCTGACGGCCGAGGCCGCCGCCCTGACCGGTCTGCGCCCGGGCCTGCCGGTCGCCGTCGGCGCCGGCGACGTCGCGGCGACGGTGATCGGCGCGGGCGGGCTTGCCGCCGGCACCGGCACAGCCGTGCTCGGCACCGCCTGCATGGTCGGCGTCACCCATGACCGCCCGGTGTTCGAGCCGGCCGATATCGGGCTGTTGTTCACCCTGCCCGGCGATCGCTGGTACCGGGCGATGCTCAACGTCGCCGGCACGCTCAATCTCGACTGGGCCTTTTCCACACTCGCGCCGGACCTGGCCTCCAGCCCCGATCGTTTCGCTGCGCTCGACCGCATGTTGGAGACGACGCCGCCCGGCGCGCACGGCCTGACCTATCTCCCCTATCTGTCCGACAGCGGCATCATCGCGCCGCGCGTCGATCCCGCCGCCCGCGCCCAGTTCAGTGGCCTGACCCCGCGCCACGACCGCGCCTGTCTGTTCCGCGCCGTGGTCGAGGGTGTGGCCTTCGCCATGCTCGACCTCTTGGAGGTGCTGTCCTTCGACGGAGAGCGGCTGGTTCTGACCGGCGGCGGGGCCAAGAATCCGCTGTGGGCGCAGATGATCTGCGATCTCGTCGCGCGGCCGGTCGAGGTTCCGCGGGGATCGCAGTTCGGCGCGCGCGGCGCGGCGCTGCTGGCCGCGACCGCCGCCGGCGATTTCGCCACCGTCCACGCCGCGTCCGTCGCCTTTTCCGGCCTTGCCCGGCGCTTCGAGCCCGACCCGGCCCGGCGCGCGGCGCTGATGCCGGCCCTTGCGCGTTACCGCGCCGCGCGCGACAGGCTGTTGGGCGCGCCCGGGCGCCGAGCCGGCGCCTGCGGCCCGGAATCGATGTAAATCGGCCTGACTTTGGTCTAGTCTGCGCTAAATCCTAAAAATGCATAGCGCGCTCACCGGACACCAGACCATGGACATCAAGCCGGCTCCCTTCATCCCGCCCGCGCCGAAGCCGCGCACCAAGCCGCCCTCGACGCTGCAGATGATGCGCATCGTCTACAAGAACCCGCTCGAATTGTGGGGCGAGCCCTCCTACAACGAGAAGTGGATTTCGATTTCCACCGGTATTGGCGGGCCGCTGGTGATCGCCAACGACCCGCGCCTCATTCGCCACGTGCTGGTCGACAACGCCAAGAACTACAAGATGGCACGGGTGCGCCAGAAAATCCTGCGCCCGATCCTGCGCGACGGCCTGCTGACGGCCGAGGGCCAGGTCTGGCGGCGTTCGCGCAAGGCGATGGCGCCGGTCTTCACGCCGCGCCACATCCATGGCTTCGCCGCGCCGATGCTGGCCAGGAGCGAAGCCTTCGCCACCCGCTACGAGGACAGCGCCGGGCCGGTCGACATCGCCCGCGACATGACCATGCTGACCTACGATATTCTGGCCGAGACGCTGTTTTCCGGCGAGATCGCCGGCGAATCCGACAATTTCGCGCGCCAGGTCGATCATCTGTTCGAGACCATGGGCCGGGTCGATCCGCTCGATCTTCTGGGTGCGCCCGATTGGCTGCCGCGCTTTACCCGCATTCGCGGCCGCAAGACCATGGCCTTTTTCCGCCAGATCGTCGCCGAGACGATGGCGATGCGCAAGCAGCGCATGGCCGACGATCCCGACGGCGTGCCGAACGACTTCCTGACCTTGCTGCTGCGCGCCGAGGGGCCGGACGGTCTCGGCGCGGCCGAGATCGAGGACAACATCATCACCTTCATCGGCGCCGGTCACGAGACCACCGCCCGGGCGCTGGGCTGGACGCTTTATTGCCTCGCCGAAGCGCCCTGGGAGCGCGACAGGGTCGAGGCGGAGATCGACGCGGTGCTTGCCGCCGAGCCGGATCCGGCCGCCTGGCTCGACAGGATGCCGGCGACCCGCGCCGCCTTCGAGGAGGCGATGCGGCTCTACCCGCCGGCCGCCTCGATCAGCCGTGAGGCGGTCGAGCCGGACCGCTTCGAGGATCTGGAGATCGTCAAGGGCGCGCAGATCCAGGTCATGCCGTGGACGATCCACCGCCACCGCAAGCTGTGGGACCAGCCCGAGGCCTTTTTGCCGGAGCGGTTCCTGCCGCAGAACCGCGAGCGCATCGACCGCTATCAATATCTGCCCTTCGGCGCCGGACCGCGCGTGTGCATCGGCGCCAGCTTCGCGATGCAGGAGGCGGTGATCGCGCTCGGCGTGCTGTTGTCGCGCTACCGCTTCGACACGGTCGCCGAAACCAGGCCGTGGCCGGTGCAGAAACTCACCACCCAGCCCGAGGGCGGGCTGCCGATGCGGGTTTCCCGGCGCTGACGCCGCGCGGCCGTCCGCGGGCGCCAGGGCCGGGTTTGTCGATGCTCGGCTACACCATGGCGATGACGCGCGAGGGGCCGCCCGTGCCGCCGCGCAGCTTCGGCGCGCCGACCACCAGGGTCGCGCCGCTCGCCGGCAGGGTCTCCAGATTGGCGACGCATTCCAGTCCCCAACGCCCCGACGGCAGCCAGGCGTAATGCACGGCGAAATCGGGCGAAGGTCCGTGATCGAGCGACAGCGTGTCGACCGCGATACCCTTGACCGAAGGCGCCTCCATCAGCATCTGCGCGGCCTCGACGTGAAAGCCGGGGAAATGCATGGTTTTGCCGTCCTCGCCGACATTGCGGAATGTGTCCGTCTCCAGATGCGCGCCCCAGCCCGACAGCATCGCCACGCACGCCCCTTCGGGCAGATCGCCATTGGCGTCCGTCCAGGCCTTGATGTCGTCCGGCGTCACCTGGGCGTCGGCATTGTCGGCCGCCTTCTGGCGGATATCGATGATGGCGAGCGGGCAGACCAGGTCCGCCACGGGAATTTCGGCCACCGATTTGCCGTCGGCGGAAAAATGCAGCGGCGCGTCCAGATGGGTGCCGGTATGCTCGTTGAAGCGCCACTCATTGATGTTGAATTTGTGCTCGGCGTAATTGAACACCACCTTCTTGAACAATTGCTGTTCGTCGAAAAAGGTCGGGAACGCCTCGAACAGATCGTGGGTCAGATCCTCGGCCTTGGTCGGCATTGCCTTTTGCGCAAATAGCGGCGCCGGCGCCGCGAGCGTGGCCGCCGCGGCCGCGCCGGCCACGGCACCGCCCTTGAAGAAGTCGCGCCGGGAAAGCATGCGGTCCTTGACGCTGTCGATCACGCAATGGTGGCACATGGTCATTCCTCCCTTGAGAACGAAATCGCCGCATTCGCTCAAGCATGATCCGCCGCACGGGTTGACGCAAGGGAAGCTTTTGCCGGCCGGACCGGCGGTCACGACGACAGGTTCTACCGGCCGCGCCCGAAAAACGCGTTTTCGACATGCACCGGCCAGCGCCGCGGCAGCACCGCCACCAGATCGAAGCGGATCGAAAGCCGGCCAAAATCGGCCTGCCGCGACAGCCAAGTGTCGGCGGCGGCCTCGATGCGTCGCTGCGCGAGCGGGCCCACCGCCTCCATCGCCGCGGCGAGCGTCGGCCGCGCCTTGACCTCGACGAAGGCGACGAGATCGCCGCGCCGGGCGATCAGGTCGATCTCGCCGTTCCGCGTCCGGTAGCGGCGCGCTAGGACCCGGTAGCCCTTGAGCGTCAGGGCCAGCGCCGCCAGCCACTCGCTGCGGTGGCCCCGGCGATAGGCGCGCTGCCGCCGCGAGGAGGGCTCATCGGCCATCGGTTTCGGCCTTGAGCGCAATCAGCCGCCGGTAGAGCTCCGCCTTCGCGCCGCCGGTCATGCGCGCGGCCTCGCCGGCGGCTTTGGCGGCAGGCATCTCGGCGGCGAGCTCGAGCAACAGCGCGTCGACATCCTCCGGCGCGCGTGGCGCGTCGTCCGCGGGTGGAGCAACGCACACCACCACCTCGCCCTTCGGCGCGCCGGCCTCGGCGTAGTGCCGGCCAAGCTCGGCCAGCGTACCGCGCCGCACCTCCTCATAGGCCTTGGTGAGTTCGCGGCATACGGCCGCCTGGCGTGCGGCGCCCAGCGTCTCGGCCATTGCGGCCAGCGTGTCGGCAAGGCGGCGCGGCGATTCGAAAAAGATCAGCGTCGCCGCAACCGTGGCGAGAGCGGCCAGTCGGGTGCGTCGTTGGCCGGCCTTAGCCGGCAAAAAACCGGCGAAGAGAAACGAATCCGACGGCAGGCCCGAGGCGACCAGCGCCGCCAGCGGCGCCGAGGCCCCGGGAACCGGCACGACCTTGATGCCCTCGCCGAGGGCCTGGCGGGCGAGGCGAAAGCCCGGATCCGACACCAGCGGCGTGCCGGCGTCGGAGACCAGCGCCACCGACCGGCCCTCGCCGAGCGCGGCGAGCAGCTTCGGGCCGGCCTCGGCGGCATTGTGTTCGTGATAGGCGACCGGTTTGCGCCGGATCGCATAGCGCTCGAGCAGGCGCCGGGTAATACGCGTGTCCTCGCAGGCGACGATATCGACCGCGGCCAGCGTTTCCAGCGCCCTGATGGTGATGTCGGCGAGATTGCCGATCGGCGTGGCGACCAGATAAAGCGCCGGCTCCGGCGCGCGCGCCGTCAGCGCCGCCTGGCCGATCACGAATGTGCGCTCTGGCTGTGGTCGCTCGCTCATCGTCGTTCCCGAATGTCCACCTGGCCGGGCGCTGGATACCAGGCCTCGGCGGTGTGCCCGGACCGTCCAGGGCAGACCCTACCGTGCCAGATCGGCGACCACGGCGTCGAGCACGATCATGCCCGCCTGCGTCGCGCGCAGCCTGGAGTTGCCGATCGGGGCGACGAGATGCTCGCCTTGCAGGACGGATATGCGTCGTTGCGAAAGCGGCCTGCCGGCGAGCGCCTCGTAGCGGGCAAGATCGATGCCTTCGGCCAGTCGCAACCCCATCAGCAGGAACTCGTCCGCCTCCTGCGATCGGGAAAGCACTTCGCCGTCGACGACGCCGTGGCCGTTTTCCTCGACCAGCGCGCACCATTTTTCCGGCAGGCGCTCGGTAATGGTCACCGTGCGCGCGCCGTCCTCGAGGAAGCGGCCATGCGCGCCGGGGCCGACCCCGACATATTCGCCGTAGCGCCAGTAGACGAGATTGTGGCGGCTTTCGGCGCCGGGCCTGGCATGGTTGGAAATCTCGTAGGCCGGCAGGCCGCGCGCCGCCGTCACGTCCTGCGTCAGCCGGTAGAGCGCGGCCGCGTGACCCGGCTCCGGCACCGCGAACTTTCCCGCCTGATGCAGGGCGAAAAACGGCGTGCCCTGTTCGATGGTCAGTTGATAGAGCGACAAATGGTCGGCTGCGAGCCCGATCGCCTCATCGAGTTCGGCGCCCCAGGCTTCCGGCGTCTGGCCGGGCCTTGCATAGATCAGGTCGAAGGACAGCCGCTCGAAGGTCGAGCGCGCGATCTCGATCGCCCGGCGGGCCTCGGCGACGTCGTGCAGCCGGCCGAGAAAGCGCAGGTCCGGGTCGTTGAGTGCCTGCACGCCGAGCGAGACCCGGTTGACGCCCGCGTCGCGATAGCCGCGAAAGCGTTCCGCCTCGACCGACGAAGGATTGGCCTCGAGCGTGATCTCGGCATCGTCGTCGACGCTCCAATTGCGATTGATCGATTCGAGTATCGCACCGACGGTTGCCGGTTCCATCAGTGACGGCGTACCGCCGCCGAAAAAGATGCTGGTGACGGCGCGCGGACCGGTGCGGGCGCGCATATGCGCCATCTCGGTTGCAAAGGCGCGCACGAAGCGCTGCTGGTCGACGGGCTGATGGCGGACATGGCTGTTGAAGTCGCAATACGGGCATTTGGCCGCGCAGAACGGCCAATGGACATAGACCCCGAAACCTGGCGAGCGGTCGATATCGCTCATGCGGTCTCCAGCATCGCGGTGGCGAAACGCGCGAAGGCGCGCGCCCGGTGCGACAGGCCGAGATCGCCGCGCCCGGCTTCCCAGGCATGTTTCTCGCCCGCCGTCATCTCGCCGAAGGTCTGGTCGTAGCCGTCGGGCTTGAACACGGGATCGTAGCCGAATCCCTTGTCGCCGCGCGGTGGCCACACAAGCGTGCCCTCGACCTCGCCGCGGAAATATTCCGCGTGGCCGTCCGGCCAGGCCAGGCACAAAACGGCGACGAAGCGACCGGTGCGCCGGTCCGGCGTGGTCGCGCCCCTGTCCTGCAGCAGCGTTTCGACCTTTTGCATCGCCATCAGGAAGTCGCGGCCCGAACCGTCGGGTCTTTCCGCCCAGTCGGCGGTGTAGACGCCAGGTTGGCCGTCGAGCGCGTCGACCACCAGGCCCGAATCGTCCGACAGCGCCGGCAGGCCCGTCGCAGAGGCCGCGGCCAACGCCTTGGTCAGGGCGTTTTCCTCAAAGCTGGTCCCGGTTTCCGGCGGCTCAGGCAGGCCGTAATCGCCGGCCGAGCGCGCTTCGAGCCCATAGGGCGCGATCAGTTCCGAAATCTCGGCCAGCTTGCCCTTGTTGTGGGTCGCCACGACGAGTTTTCCGCCGTCCAGTCGCCTCATTCACAGCCCCCAGATTCTCGGTTCCGCAAATTCCAGCGAATTGCCGCCCGGATCGCGGAAATAGATGGACCGGCCGCCCTGCGGCCATTCGAAATCGGCCTCGATCGCCACGCCCGCGGCCTCAAGGTGTGCCTTCCAGCGTTCGATCTCGACCGCCGACGCCGAAAAGCAGAGATGACCAGGCCCATGGGCGCCATGCGGCGGCACCGGCAGCCCGGCGCCCGGCGCGCGGGGTATCTCGGTGGCTGCGGCGTCAAAAAGCAGCACGACGCCTCTACCGCAGCGGAAAAAGACGTGCCGGCCCTCGTCCTTGGCGATGCGCTCGAGACCGAGCAGTCCGCCGTAAAACGCCTCGGCGGCCTCGAGGTCGTCGACATAGAGCGCGGATTCCAGAATGCCCGCCGGTCGCACCGTCCGTCCCTTCTATCCGATCGCCATCTTCTGCAATTCGACGAGCCGGCCGATCCCCTTGCGGGCAAGCCGCATCAGTTCCTGGAACTGGTCGTCGGAGAACGGCTCGCCCTCGGCCGTGCCCTGAATCTCGACGATCCCACCCTTGCCGGTCATGACGAAATTGGCGTCGGTGCCCGCCGCCGAATCCTCGACATAGTCGAGATCGAGCACCGGTTGCCCGTCGTGAATGCCGCAGGAGATCGCCGCGACCTGGTCCTTCAGCACCTTGGAAACCGACACCATGCTGCGCGCCTCCATCCAGGAAAGGCAGTCATGCAGGGCGATGAAGCCGCCGGTGATGGACGCCGTACGGGTGCCGCCATCGGCCTGCAGCACGTCGCAATCGACGGTAATCTGGACCTCGCCGAGCGCCTCCAGATCGACCACCGCGCGCAGCGAGCGCCCGATCAGCCGCTGGATTTCCAACGTGCGCCCGCCCTGTTTGCCGGCCGTCGATTCGCGGCGCATGCGCTCGCCGGTCGAGCGCGGCAGCATGCCGTATTCGGCGGTGACCCAGCCCCGGCCCGCATTGCGCAGCCATGGCGGAACCCTTTCCTCCAGGCTCGCCGTGCACAGCACATGGGTATCGCCGAACTTGACCAGGCAGGAGCCTTCGGCATGTTTGGAGACGCCGCGCTCGAAGCTCACGGCGCGCATTTCGTCGGGCTTCCGCTTGGAAGGACGCATCACTCTGTTTTCCGCCTTTTTCATGTAAGAAAAGGGCTTGTAGCGAGCCCCAACCCGCGACGCAAAGAAAATCCGGCTTCGGCCGGGTTTTGTCGGCAACGTGCCGCCGGCACTTTGCCCCGGCGGCGGGGGCGCCTATATGTTGACAGTCCTCATAGGCATGGCGGATCGTGCTGCGGAGATGACCAAACCCTTGATCGACAAGACCTTGCAGAATCTCGACGCGCGCTCGCGCGACATATTCCGGCTGATCGTCGACACCTATCTGCGCGACGGCGAGCCCGTCGGCTCGCGCAATCTGTCGCGCATGCTGCCGTCCTCGCTGTCGCCGGCCACGGTGCGCAACGTCATGAGCGATCTGGAACATCTCGGCCTGGTCTATGCGCCGCATGTCTCGGCCGGCCGGCTTCCGACCCAGAAAGGGCTGCGCTTCTTCGTCGACGCGTTCATGGAGATCGGCGATCTCTCGGAGGAGGAGCGGCGTGTGATCGAGGCCCAGGTCAAGGCCTCGGGCAGCGATGCCTCGCTGGAACACATGCTCACCGAGGCGAGCCAGATGCTTTCGGGCATGTCGCGCGGCGCCGGGCTGGTGCTGGCTGCCAAGCACGAAACCGCGCTCAAACATATCGAGTTCATCCAGCTCGAGCCGACCAAGGCGCTGGCGGTGCTGGTGTCGCAATCCGGCGACGTCGAAAACCGCATCGTCGACCTGCCCGCCGGCGTGACGGCGGCGCAGTTGCACGAGGCCTCCAACTTCCTCAACGCCCATATTCGCGGCAAAACCCTGGCCGAGGCGCGCTCCGACATCGCCCGCCTGCTCGAGGAGACCCGCGCCGCGCTCGACACCCTGTCCCAGGACCTGGTCGAAAAGGGCCTGGCGGTGTGGGCCGGGGCCGATGCCGGCCTGCCGGCGCGGCTGATCGTGCGCGGCCGCGCCAATCTGCTGGAAAACCTGACCGCGCCCGACGATATCGAGATGCTCAAGCATCTGTTCGACGACCTGGAGACCAAGGAGGGGCTGGTCCAGCTCCTCAACCTGGCCGAGGAAGGCTCCGGCGTGCGCATCTTCATCGGTTCGGAAAACAAGCTGTTTTCCCTGTCCGGCTCCTCGCTGGTGGTCGCGCCCTATCGCGACAAGGAGGCGCGCGTGGTCGGTGCGCTCGGGGTGATCGGGCCGACGCGGCTCAACTATGCCCGTATCGTGCCGATGGTCGACTACACCGCCCAGGTTCTCTCGCGCCTGATGCAGTGAGCCCGCCCCGGTTGCGCCGCGGGTCGGCCGACACGCCGCCCGCGACCGGGCCTCTTGATTTTCCGGTCGCAAGCATCGATATCGGGCACAACTCCGAGAACTCTGTGACACACGGGATCAGTCGATGAACGACCATCCGAAGAACGAACGCGGCAAGGACGACCGGGCCGCCACCTCCGACATGGAAGCGGCAAAAAGCCACTATGCCGAAATGGGCGGCGAGGCGGACACGGCCGAAACCGGTCAGGACGGCGGGTTCGAGGCCGAGCGCGAAGCGTTTTTGAAGCTCGCCAAGGAAAACGAGGAACTCAAGGACCGCGCCCTGCGTCTGGCCGCCGAAATGGAGAATCTGCGCCGGCGCACGGCGCGCGACGTCCAGGACGCCCGCGCCTACGCGATCGCCAATTTCGCCCGCGACATGCTGACGGTTTGCGACGATCTGCGCCGGGCGATCGATGCCGTGCCCGCCGAGGCGCGCGAGCGGGGCGAGGCGGGTCTCGTCGCGCTGATCGACGGCGTCGAGATGACGGAGCGCTCCATGCATGCCGCGCTCGAGCGCCATGGCGTGAAGAAGATCGACCCCGACGGCGAGAAATTCGATCCGAATTTTCATCAGGCCATGTTCGAGGTGCCGAACCCGGAGGTTCCCGCCAGCACGGTGGTACAGGTTGTGCAGAGCGGGTACGTGATCGGCGAGCGCGTCCTGCGCCCGGCCATGGTGGGGGTGGCCAAAGGTGGCCCCAAGGCTGCTGCGAAGGACGAGGCGGCCGAACCGGGCCCGGTCAACGAACAGGCCGAAAAGGACGCCTGAGCCGCAGGGCGGCGTCCGCGCTCCCGGAGGCGGACCGGACACGACCCCGGCACGGCCTGGATCTTGAAGACGGTTCGCCGCGCCGCCTTCATGGTCTATCGTCCCGTCGGGGCATGACCTTTACGGAAGACCGAGCTCCGGTCTTCGGGATCATGGCCGGAGTGCTGGGACGCTGCGATGAACCCGCTTCTATTACTCGATTATGCCGGCGTGGCGGTGTTTGCCGCCACCGGCGCCTTGGCGGCATCGCGCAAGGAACTCGACATTATCGGCTTCCTGTTCCTGGCCGGCGTGACCGGGGTCGGCGGCGGCACGCTGCGCGACCTCGTGCTGGGCGAGCTGCCCGTGTTCTGGGTGGTGAACCCGGCCTATCTGCTGGTCTGCGGGGCGGTCGCCGTCCTGGTTTTCTTCACCGCGCCGCTGGTCGAATCGCGCTACCGGCTGCTTCTGTGGCTCGATGCGCTCGGCCTTTCGGCCTATTGCGTGATGGGGGCGGCCAAGGGGCTGGCGGTTGCCGCCTCGCCGTTGGTCGCCATCGTCACCGGCATCATGACGGCGACCTTCGGCGGCATTCTGCGCGACCTGCTTGCCGGCGAGCCGTCGGTGCTGCTTCGTCCCGAAATCTATGTCACGGCGGCGCTGGGCGGCGCGGCCGCCTTCGTGGCGCTCGACCTTGCCGGCATCGGCCCGGCCGCGGCGGCGTTCGCCGCCTTTGCCGTGGCCTTTGCGGTGCGCGGCGGGGCGCTGCGCTTCGGCTGGGCGTTTCCGCGCTACCGCAGCCGCCCGGGCCGCCGCCCGGAGGACATTTTGTGACGCCCGCCGGCGGGGCGGCCTAAAGAAGGCCGGACTGCTGGGCGGCTTCGCGCAGGTTTTTCTGCGGGCGCGGGCCGATCTGCTGGATGACGATGCCGGCGGCAAGCGATCCGAGCCGGCCGCAATCGACCAGATCGCGCCCGGTGACGTAGCCGTAGAGGAAGCCCGCCGCATAGAGGTCGCCGGCGCCGGTCGTGTCGACCAGCTCGTTGATCTCGACCGCGTCGATGGTGATGGTTTCGGCGCCGCGCACGATCACCGAGCCGTGCTCGGAACGGGTCACGGCGGCGAGCTTGCAATCCTTGCCGATCGCCTCCAGCGCCGTTTCGAACGAGGCGGTCTGGTAGAGCGATTTCAGCTCGCTCTCATTGGCGAACACGATGTCGACCGTGCCGGAGCGCATCAGGTCCAGGAACTCGTCGCGGTAGCGGTCGACGCAGAACGGATCCGACAGGGTCATCGACACCTCGCCGCCCGCCGCGTGGGCGTGCTGCGCGGTCAGGCGGATGGCGTCCTTAGCCAGCGGGGGATCCCACAGATAGCCCTCGAAATAGACGAGCTTGCTCCGTTCGGCCTTGTCGCGCTCGACATCGTCGGGGCCAAGCTCGACGCAGGCGCCCAGATAGGTGTTCATCGAGCGCTCGCCGTCCGGTGTGACGAAGATCATCGACCGGGCGGTCGGCGTCTGGCCATTGAGCGGCTGCGTGTCGAAGGCCACGCCCTGGGCGCGGATGTCGTGGGCGTAGACCTTGCCGAGATGGTCGTCGGCCACCTTGCCGAAAAACGCCGCGGCCGCGCCGAAGCTCGCAATACCGGCGGCGGTGTTGCCGGCGCTTCCGCCCGATGCCTCGATGGCCGGACCCATGCGGCTGTAGAGCAGCTCGGCGCGTTCGGCATCGATCAGGTTCATGGCTCCTTTGACGATGCCGTTTTCGACAAGGAAATCGTCATCGCAGCGTGCGAACACGTCCACAATGGCATTACCGATACACAACACGTCGAATGGCTTGGCTGAGGTCACCTTAGGTTCCGCTGGATTGTTTCGGGGAGGATTCGTTGCCGGTTTAAAGCATCTGCCGAGCGTGACAAGCCCCCTGCCGGCGCGCATCGCTTGTGCTTGCCAAGCGGCGAGCGGGTTCCTATCTGCGGCGGGCACGACGGAGCAGCCCATGATCCTTGACGCGGCGCGCGCGGCGGCGGCGCAATTGTTCACCGCCGAATTCCGCCAGGTCTTCCTGAAGTCGCTCGGCTTGACGCTTCTGGCCCTCGTGGCGTTGTGGTTCGGCCTGAGCGGCCTTTTCGACACGTTCGCCATGCCGTGGATCGACCAGATGCTGCCCGGCTTCCCGGCCTGGGCCGGCTGGCTCGGCTTCGTCGCCGCGCTCCTGTTCGGTCTCGGGCTGGCGATCGGGCTCGCGCTCCTGGTCGCTCCGGTCACCGCGCTGGTGGCGGCGCTTTTTCTCGACGACGTCGCCGAGATCGTCGAGGCCGCCGACTATCCGCAGGACCCGCCCGGTCAGCCGCTGCCGGCCATGCGCGCGCTGTGGCTGTCGCTGAAATTCTTCGCCGTCGTGATCCTGGCCAATCTGGTCGCGCTCTTGCTGCTGCTTGTTCCCGGCGTCAACATCGCCGCCTTCTTCCTGGTCAACGGCTATCTGCTCGGCCGTGAGTTCTTCGAATTCGCCGCCTTGCGCTTCCGTTCCGAAGAGGACGCGCGCGCGCTGCGCCGGCGCCATGCCGGCACGGTGTTCATGGCCGGTTTGGTGATTGCGGCATTCCTCGCGGTGCCGCTCCTCAACCTTCTGACGCCGCTGTTCGCGGCGGCGATGATGGTCCATCTGCACAAGGCCCTGTCGGCACGATCCGCGCGCTGAGGCGCGGGCGCGCCGTCAGCCGTGCGCGGCCCGCATCATCTCGGCCGCCCGTTCCGCGATCATGATCGTCGGTGCGTTGGTGTTGCCGCCGATCAGGGTCGGCATCACCGAGGCGTCGACCACTCTGAGCCCGTCCACGCCGTGAACGCGCAATTGCGGATCCACCACCGCCATCGCGTCGGTGCCCATGCGGCAGGTGCCGACCGGGTGATAGATGGTGTCGGCGCGGGCGCGGATATGCTGCATCAGTTCGGCGTCGGTTTCGCCGCCGGTGAGATAAAGCTGCTTGCGCCGATAGGGCGCCAGCGCCGGCGCGTCCAGGATGGCGCGCATCGTCTTGGCGCCTTTCAAGAGCAAGGCCGCGTCGCGGTCGTCGGCGAGATAGGCCGGGTCGATCGCCGGCGGCGCCAGCGGATCGGCGCTCGCCAGGCTGACGGTGCCGCGCGAATGCGGCCGCAGCACGCAGACATGGCAGGAAAATCCGTATCCCAGATGCAGCTTGCGGGCATGGTCGTCGACGACCGAGATGACGAAATGAAGCTGCAGGTCGGGCCTGGCGAGCGCCGGGTCGGACTTGATGAAGGCGCCGGCCTCGGCGAACGGGGTCGCGATCATGCCCGACCCGTCGCGCCGCCAGCGCAGCATGTGGCGCACCAGCTTCGCCGTTCCGCGCAGGCCGATGCCGAACAGGTCGGTCTCGTTCGATTTCCAGGACTGGATGAAGTCGAGATGGTCCTGCAGGTTTTTCCCGACGCCCGGCAATTCGTGCAGCGTTGCGATGCCGTGCCGGGAAAGTTCGTCCTTCGGTCCAATGCCCGACAGAAGCAGCAAATGCGGCGACCCGAACGCCCCGCCGCACAGCACGACCTCGCGCCGGGCCTCGACCAGCTCGTCGCGGCCCTTGCGCCGGTAGCGCAGGCCCGTCGCCCGCTTGCCGTCGAAGGCGATGCCCGTCGCGTGCGCCTTGGTGACGACGGTCAGGTTCGCCCGCTCCATCGCCGGATGCAGATAGGCCGCCGCCGCCGAGCAGCGCTCGCCCTTGCGCGGCCCGTCCCAGAACTGGGTGACCTGGTAGAGCCCGGCGCCCTCCTGCTCGGGGCCGTTGAAATCGTCGTTGCCGCGGATCTGGGTCTGGGCGCAGGCCTCGACGAAGGCATGGCTGATCGGGCGCGGTTCTTGCTGTTCGCCGACCTTCAGCGGACCGTCGCCGCCATGCAGGGCGTCGCCGCCGCGCTGATTGCCCTCCGCCCGCCGGAAATAGGGCAGCACCTCGTCCCACGACCAGCCCGCGCAGCCCGCCTCGGCCCAGTCGTCATAGTCGCCGGGGTGACCGCGCACGTAAAGCATGGCGTTGATCGCGCTCGATCCGCCGAGCGCCTTGCCGCGCGGCTGGTATCCGCGCCGGCCGTTGAGGCCCGCCTGCGGGACGGTCTCGAACGCCCAGTTGTTGAGTTTCGGCCGCCCCGGCAAGAGCGCGACCACCCCGGCCGGCGCGCGGATCAAGAGGTCGCGCCCGTCGCCGCCGGCTTCGACCAGGCATACCGAGACGGCCGGGTCTTGCGAAAGCCGCGCCGCCAGGGTGGCGCCGGCCGAGCCGCCGCCGGCGATCACATAGTCGTAAGCCATGCCCGCGTCCTCCCGCGCGCCGGTTTCCCGGCTTTGAAGGATATGAGCAAGTCGATGGCGCGCTGTAAAGCGGGGGCGTGGCGGCTACGAGGCCGCCGGCAGGCGCCGCCAGGCATAACCGGCCGCGGCCGGTGCGCCCTTTGCCGCCGGCTGGTAGTGCACGGGTAGCCCGCCGACCCGACCGGCTGCAAGCCGCGCCAGCGTGGCCGCATGCGAGACCTCGAACTCGTCGAAGCCGGTGCGCAGCATCAGGGCGATCTGGTCGATCAGCACCTGCCCCGTCGCCCGCAGCCGCCCGCGATAGCCATGGCGCTCTCGCAGCAGCGCGGCCTTCGAATAGGAGCGGCCGTCGGCGAAGCCGGGAAAGGCGAGCGCGACGAGGGGAATGTCGGCAAGCGTGTCGACGATCGCGGCGATGTCGTCGCCGGGGGCGAGCGCGACGCCGATGCGGCCGCTTTCGGCCCGGCGCGTGGTCGCGTCGAGCGCCAGCCACGCCGCGAGCGGCAGGATCACGCTGTCATTGCCGGCAAGCGCCTCGGCGCTGTCTGAATGGCGCCAGAAATCGTCGCGAAACCCGTCCGGTGTCCACAGCCGGCAGTTGGAAGCGGATGCCTGGTCGTTCATTCTCAGCCTCGAATTCGGGGATCGGCGGCGCTCATGCCGGGAAGATGGATGCCGCATTCGGTCTTGGCCGAACCGGCCCAGCGTCCGCTGCGCGCGTCTTCGCCGGGCTTGACCGGCTGCGTGCATGGGAAACAGCCGATTGACAGATAGCCGTAGGCGGTGAGCGGATTTTCGCGCAGGCCGTTGGCGCGCATATAGGCGGCGAGATCGTGCGTGGTCCACGACGCGAGCGGATTGATGCGGATCCGCGTTCCCACCGCCTCGAACACCGGCAGGCCGGCGCGCGAACTCGCCTGGAAGCGCTTGCGCCCGGTCAGCCAGGCCGCAAACGGCGCGACCGCCCGTGCCATCGGTTCGACCTTGCGGATGTCGCAGCAGGCATCCGTGTCGCGGCGGTGCAGCGTGCCGTCCGGATCGCGCGCCGCAAGCAGATCGTCGCGCGGCGTAATCACCCTGAGATCGGCGAGGCCGAGATCGTCGGCCAGCAGATCGCGATAGGCGAGCGTTTCGGAAAAATGCTTGCCGGTATCGAGAAACAGCACCGGAACGGCGGGATCGACCGCCGCCAGCATGTGCAAGAGCACCGCCGAATCGGCGCCGAAGGAGGAGACTGCCGCGATCTCGCCGGCAAAAAGCGCGCGCGCCGCCTTTTCCACGACCGCCATCGGCGCAAGCCCGCCATGGCGTGCCTCGAGCTCGGCGGCCCGGGCGCGCGCCTCGGCCTCAGGCCGCCCTGGCTTCGCGACCATAAAGCGCCTCCTTGAAGGGCGCCGGCCCGACCCGGCGATAGGCGTCGATGAAGCGTTCGGACGGGTCGCTGCGCAGGCCGAGATAGGTCTCGACCACCGTTTCGACCGCGTCGGTGATCGCGTCGGGGGCGAAGCCGCGGCCGACGATCTCGCCGATCGAACTCGTCTCGTCGCCCGAGCCTCCGAGCGTGATCTGGTAGAGCTCGCTGCCCTTCTTCTCGACGCCCAGAATGCCGATATGGCCGACATGGTGATGGCCGCAGGCGTTGATGCAGCCGGAGATCTTCAGCTTCAGCTCGCCGATCTCGCGCTGCCGCTCCAGCGAGGCGAACCGGCGCGAAATCTCCTGCGCGACCGGGATCGAACGCGCATTGGCGAGCGCGCAATAGTCGAGCCCGGGGCAGGCGATGATGTCGCTGATCAAATTGGAGTTCGCCGTCGCCAGGCCGGTCTCCACCAGCCGGTCGTAGACGGCTTTCAGGTCGGCGCGCGCGACATGCGGCAGCACCAGATTCTGTTCGTGGCTCACCCGGATCTCGTCGAAACCGTATTGCTCGGCGAGGGCGGCGACGGCCTCCATCTGCTGGTCGGTGGCGTCGCCCGGCGCCTCGCCGATGGCTTTCAGCGAAATCGTCACCGCCGCGTAGTCGGCATGTTTGTGGGTGGTCACGTTCTGGCCCAGCCAGTCGGCGAAATCCTTCGAAACCAGCCGCGCCAGGCGCACGGCGTCGTCGCCCTCGGGGCGCGGCGTCAGCGGCGGCGGCGCGAAATAGGTTTCGATGGCGCGGATGTCTTTATCCGGCAGTTTGAGTTCGCCGTCCCGCAGCGCGGCGAATTCGGCCTCGATCTGCTTGGTCAGTTCCTCCGTGCCGGTCTCGTGCACCAGGATCTTGATGCGCGCCTTGAACTTGTTGTCGCGACGCCCGTGAAGATTGTAAACGCGCACGATCGCCGTCGTATAGGACAGCAGATCCTCCTCGGGCAGGAAGTCGCGGATTTTCTTGGCGATCATCGGCGTGCGGCCCTGGCCGCCGCCGACATAGACGGCGAAGCCGAGCCGGCCATCCGCATCCTTCTTCAGATGCAGGCCGATATCGTGCACCTGGATCGCGGCGCGGTCGCGTTCGGCGCCGGTCACCGCGATCTTGAACTTGCGCGGCAGGTAGGAAAATTCCGGGTGCACGGACGACCATTGCCTGAGGATCTCGGCATAGGGGCGCGGGTCGGCGACCTCGTCGGCCGCGGCGCCGGCGAAATGATCGGCCGTGACGTTGCGGATGCAGTTGCCGGACGTCTGGATGGCGTGCATCTCCACGCTCGCCAGTTCTTCCAGGATCGCGGGAATGTCCGATAGGGCGGGCCAGTTGAACTGGATGTTCTGCCGCGTGGTGAAATGGCCATAGCCCTTGTCGTAGGTGCGCGCGACATGGGCCAGCTTGCGCATCTGGCGTCCGTTCAAGGTGCCGTAGGGCACCGCGATCCTCAACATATAGGCGTGAAGCTGCAGGTAGACGCCGTTCATCAGCCTGAGCGGCTTGAACTGGTCCTCGGTGATCTCGCCGGCCAGCCGGCGCTCGACCTGGTCGCTGAACTGCGCCACGCGGGCGTTTACGAAACTGCGGTCGAATTCGTCGTAGCGATACATGGCTTCGGTTCTCGTTGGCCGGCGCGACCCGTCTCAGGCGGCGCGCGAAATCATCGGGCGCGCCTGCTTGCCCAGGTCGCTGCGATTGGTCGGGCCGGCGGCGCGGATGCGTTCGCGCAGCCTTTTCGGCAGGATCTCTCCGTCGGCGAGCGCGACGTCGATCAGTTCGACATCGACCACCTGGTTGTTTTCATAGGCCTCGACGCCGATGCGTTCGAGCGCGGTCACGGCCTCGTCGTCGACAGCGATCGCGGCACCGGCGATCGCCTCGTTCCAGTGTCCGTTGGTTCCGAACCAAACGGCTTCGCCGTCATGCAGGCGGTTGGCGGTCAAGATCTTCATGGCTGGGTCCCGATCATGTGTATTACGCGGCAAGCGCCGTCGCCGCGGCCGCTGCGAGCGGCTGCGAGCGGTCGAAATTGGCGCCGGCGACGGCATCGCCGATAATCGTCATCACCGGTCCGGCCAGTTCGTCGCGTCGCTGAAGCGCGGGCAGGTCGGCGAGCGTGCCGTGCAAAAGCCGGCGGCCGGGCAGGCTGGCGTTCTCGACCACCGCAACCGCGGTCTCCGGCGACAGTCCGGCCTCGATCAGGCGTCCGGCCACCTCCGCGGCCACCGAGCGGCCCATATAGACGGCGACCGTCGCGCCGCCGATGGCAAGCCGGGCCCAGTCCGGCAGGGTCGATCCCTTGAGGTCGTGGCCGGTCGTGAACACCATCGACGACGACACGCCGCGCAGCGTCAAGGGCAGTTCGAAATCGGCCGCGGCGGCGAAGGCGGCGGTCACGCCCGGCACGATCTCGTAGGCGATGCCGGCATCGCGCAGCGCCTGCATTTCCTCGCCGGCCCGGCCGAAGATCAGCGGGTCGCCGCTTTTCAGCCTGACGACGCGTTTGCCCGCCGCCGCCAGCTCGACCAGCAGCGCGTTGATCTCGCCCTGCGCCTTGGAATGGCAGCCCTTGCGCTTGCCGACCGCGATCCGCTCGGCGTCGCGGCGGCCCATCTCCACGATCGCCGTCGGCACCAGCGCGTCGAACAGGATCGCATCGGCCTGCATCAACAGGCGTTGGGCGCGCAGCGTCAAAAGATCTTCCGCGCCCGGCCCGGCGCCGATCAGGGCGACATGGCCGCGCGTCGGCGCGTCCTGGCCAAGCAGGCGTTCGGCCGCTGCGCGCGCTTCCGAGATATGGCCGATCTCCATCAGCCGGGCCGGCTCGCCGTCGAAAAAGTCGGTCCAAAAGCGTCGCCTGGCGCTGCCGCGCGGCACGAGGTTCTCAACCGTATCGCGCAGCCCGGCCGCGAGCCGGGCCAGCGGTCCGAGCGCAGGCGAGAGCATCCGGTCGATCCGGGCGCGAATGATCTGCGCCAGCACCGGGCCGGCGCCCTCGGTGCCGATCGCCACGGTAACCGGGGCGCGGTTGACGATTGCCGGCGTCAGAAAGTCGCAAAGCTGCGGCCGGTCGACGGCGTTGGCGGGAATGTTGCGCGCCCGGGCGTCGGCGATCACGCGCGCGTCCAGCGCTTCCGCGCCGGTGGCGGCAAACACCAGCACGGCGCCGTCGATCTGCGCCGCCTCGTAGGGCGCGCGCAGCAACTCCGCGCCCCGCTCGGCGGCGAAGGCGGCGAGCGCCGGCGCGGGGGCGTCGGCGACGATGCGGATCGCGGTGTCGCATTGCGCGATCAGCCGGGCCTTGGTGAGCGCTTCCTCGCCGCCGCCGACGATCACGACGGTCCTGTCCTTGACCCGCATGAAAACGGGAAAAGCGTTCAATGTGCCGGCATGCGCAGCCATTGCGGCCAATCTCCTTTGCATGGCCGGTATTGTCGGTGCGACGACGCCGGATCAGAAGAAATGGGCTCGCGTGCGCTGCCAGGGCGCGCAATCGCTTTTTCACGGCCGGTACCGGCCACGGAATAAAATTCTCTCAGTCCGGCCCGTCACCGCCCTATCGGGAACGCAGTGCTTCGCGATACGTTGTTTTCGGCTGGCACCGATTGCGATCGCGACCTTTTCGGACGGCGGTTCGGCCGGGCATGCCGGAGACCACGAAATAGGAGATATCGATGACCCTCACGAAACTGCAACGCGGAACCTGGGTGCTGGTCGCCGACGGCGAGAAGGCGTTGTTCTTGCGCAATGAGGGCACGGCCTTCGAGCCGGCGCTGGTGGTGGTCGACGAGGCCCGCCAGGAGAATCCGGCTACCCGCGACCAGGGCACGGACCGGCCGGGACGCTTCAATGACGGGCCGAATCGGCATCGCAGCGCGGTCGCCGACACCGATTGGCACCGTATCGCCAAGGATCGCTTTGCCGACGATATCGCGGACAAGCTTTACCGGCTGGCACAGAAGGACGCGTTCAAGCGGATCGTCCTGGTCGCGCAGCCGCACGTGCTGGGCGAAATCCGCAAGAGCTTGCACAAGGACGTCAGCGCCCGCGTCACGGCGGAGGTGGCCAAAACGCTTACCAACCACGCGCTCGACGACATCGAGAAGGTGCTGATGGAGGACTGAACGGCTACCCGGCGAGGAAATCGCGCAACAGCGCGATTTCGCGCTCGCTTGCCAGGGTCGGGGCGTGGCCGCAATCGGCGAAGGTGACGAGTTCGGGCGCCGGACCGCGCCGGGTCATCGTCTCGGCCACCTCCGGCGACAGCACGTCGGAGGCTTCGCCGCGCAGAAGCAGGGTCTTGGCGGTGACCGCGTCGTATTTGTCCCACACGTCGAGGTCGCCCTTGTGCAGGGTGAACTGGGTGACGATCGCCGGGTCGTAATGCACGGTCACCTTGCCGTCGTCGGTGCGGCGCATCGAGGTATCGGCCATGCGCCGCCAGAAGGCGTCCGTGTTGCGGCCGAAGGGGGCGTAGTTGGTCCGCAGCCAGGCCTCGAGCTCGCCGACCGTGTCGTAGACCGGCGGGTTGCCGACATAGGAGACGATCCGGCCGCTGCCGGCCTGCGGAATGTCGGGGCCGATATCGTTGATGACCAGGTGGCTCATGCGTTCCTTCAACGCGCCGGCCGCCAGCGTCACGCCGATCAGCCCGCCCATCGACGTGCCGACCCAGCGCAGCCTGTCGATTTGGTAGTGGTCGAGCATGGTAAGCGCGGTCTCGCCAAAGCTCTTGTAGGAATAATCGGCGCCGCCCGGCCGCGACCAGCTCGACAGCCCGCGCCCGAGCGTGTCGGGACAGAGCACGAAATAGCTGTCGCTCAGCGCTTCGGCGGCCTCGTCGAAATCGCGGCCCGTGCGGGCCAGCCCGTGCCACATGACGAGCGCCGGCCGGCCGGGATCGCCCCATTCGCTCACATGCAGTTCGTGGCCGCCGGCGGCGACATAGGTCGAGCGGGGGCTGGTCATCGATGGTGTCCCTTTTTCATGAGGGTTCCCGCGATCCCGGCGGGGAAGAAATAGACGAGCAGGATGAAGAGCAGTCCGAGCCACAAGAGCCAGCGGTCCGGATTGAGCAGATCCGGCAAGAGCGGCACACCGGCCGTCGCCTCGGCCGCGATCTCCATCACATCCTTCAGGTAGAACTGCGCCAGGCTCATCAGGACGACGCCGATCAGCGCACCGACCAGCGTGCCCATGCCGCCGATGACGACCATCAACAGGATGTCGATCATGATCGCGAACGACAGCACCACTTCCGGGCCGACATATTTCAGCCACACCGCCCGCAGCACGCCGGCCAGCGCGGCGATCACCGCCGAAATGCAGAAGATCGCGGTGCGGTAGCTGACGACGCGATAGCCGATCGCCTCGGCGCGCAATTCGTTCTCGCGGACCGCCTGCAGCACGGTGCCCATCGGCGAGGCGACGATGCGCATCATCGCCAGAAACAGCACCAGGCAGCCCAGAAAGACGAAATAATAGGCCGCGATCTTGCCGTTCAGCGGCACGTCGAACAGCCTGAGCACCTTGCCGTCGGCGTCGGTGACGAGCTTGAAGGCCGGCGAGAACAGGCGCGGGACCTGATAGGTGAAACCGTCCTCGCCGCCGGTGAAGTCGGAGAGCTGGTTGGCGAGCACCATCATCACCGAGGCCGCGGCCAGCGTCACCATGGCGAAAAAGATCGCCTTGACCCGGAGCGACAGCAGCCCGATCAGCACCGCCAGCACCAGGGCGGCGGCGACGCCGAGCCCGCCGCCGATCAGGATCGCGTCGAAGCCCGGCCCCCAGGCCTTCAGCATCATCGCCGTGCCGTAGGCGCCGAGCCCGAAAAACATCGTGTGGGCGAAGGAGACGATGCCGGTATAGCCGATCAGGAGATCGTAGCTGGCGACCAGCACGATGAACACGCAGATGCGCGCGGCGACTTCCTGGGCGCGCACGTCGGGAAACAGGAACGGCGCGAAGGCGAGGCAGAGCGCGATCGCCAGCGCGACGGCGTAGACGATCAGCCGGCCGGCCGGCACGCGGCGGCGGGTGTCGGGGATCGCGGACGGGGATGTGATCGACTGGTCCGACATCGCGCTTATCCCTTGATCGCCGGCTTGAGGCCGAACGGACGCCACAGAAGGATGATCATCATCAACAGCATGTTGGAGGCGAGCGACAGTTTGGGAAACAGGAAGGCGACGTAATTGGCCAGGAGCCCGACCAGGATGGCGCCGAGCAGCGAGCCCTCGATCGAGCCCAGCCCGCCGATGATGACGACGATGAACACCAAAATCATCAGTTCGCCGCCCAGCGCCGGCGTGATCAGCCCCTGATAGCCGGCCCACATCGCGCCGCCCATCGCCGCCAGCGCCGAGCCGGCCATGAACACGCCGATGAACAGCCGGTCGATCCGGAAGCCGAGCGTCTCGACCATCTCGCGGTTTTCCACCCCGGCGCGGATCAAAAGGCCGATGCGGGTCCGGTTGAGCGCGAAATGCATCGCCACATAGACGGCGAGCCCGAGCAGGAAGGCGAAGATGCGATAGATCTCGATGGCCACGTCGCCGATGATCAGCGAGCCCTCGAGCACTTTCGGGCGCGGCACGGCCACCGGCGCCCCGCCCCAGATCGCCAGCAGCAATTGCTCGGCCACGATCAGCGCGCCGATGGTGATCAGGATCTGGCGCAGATGGTCCTTGTAGACCGGCTTGACGATGACGCGCTCGAAGAACCAGCCGGCCGCCGCGCCGAAGGCGGTGGCCGCCGCCACCGCCAGCAGCAGCGCGGCGATGTTGAGGATGGCGCTGTCGCCGGCCACCCAGCCGGCCAGCGCGGCCAGCGTGGACGCGGCGATGAAGGCGCCGAAGGAGACGAAGGCCGAATGGCCGAAATTCAACACGTCCATCAGCCCGAAGATCAGCGACAGGCCCGACGCCATCAGGAAGATCATCATGCCCATCGCGAGCCCCGCAACCGTCAGCGTGACCCATGTCGACGGCACGCCGATCAGCGCGAAGGCGAGCGCGGCGATGGCGACCGGCAGCAGGTAGACGCCGCCGAACCGGTTCAGATGTGAGGAAATCTCGGCCATGATCGTCCTATTGTTGCGCGTCCAGGCTGAGCGACAGGAGTTTCGTTTGCAGGCCCTCGTCGGCGGCGAGCGCGGCCATGTCGCCGTCATGCACGATGCGGCCGTCGTCGATCACCGTCACGCCGCGCCCCAGCGCGCGGGCGAACAGAAAATTCTGCTCGACCAGCAAGATGGTGGTGTCGGCGGCGATCTCGCGGAAGGCGGCGATCATCGCCCGGATGATGGCCGGCGCCAGGCCCTTGGTCGGTTCGTCGATCAGGATCATCGCCCGCTTCTCGATGATCGCGCGCGAGATCGCCAGCATCTGCTTCTGGCCGCCCGACAGCGCGAAGGCCTGTTTGGTCCAGAATTTCTCCATCGCCGGAAACAGCGCGAAGACCCGGTCGAGCCGGTCCTTGTCGAACTGGCCCGAACCGGTCGCAAGCCGCATGTTCTCCTCGACCGTCAGCCCGCCGAAAATGCCCATGTTCTCCGGCACGTAGGCGATGCCGAGGCGCGCGATGTCGGGCGTCGGCAGGGCGGTGATGTCGTGATGGCGAAACACGATCGCGCCCTTGCGCGCGCGCCACAGCCCCATGATGGTGCGCAGCGTCGTCGTCTTGCCGGCGCCGTTGCGGCCCAGGAGCACGTGCACGCCGCCTTCCGGGACGTCGAAGGAGACGCCGTGCAGAATATGATACTGGCCGATATCGGTGTGCACGTCGTCGAGGCGCAGGATGGCATCGCTCATCAGGCGACCTCCTCTTCGTCGTCGGCGCCGACGCCCAGATAGATCTCGCGCACCACCGGCAGCGTCATCACCGTGTCCGGCGCGCCGTCGGCGACCAGCTCGCCGTTGTGAAGCACGACGATGCGGTCGGCGAGCGCGCGCACCACGTCCATCTTGTGCTCCACCAGAAGCACAGTCTTGGTCGTGTCTTGCTTGATCTCGGCAATCAGGTCGAGGATCGCCGGCGCCTCGTCGACCGACATGCCGGCGGTCGGTTCGTCGAACATGTAGATGTCGGGCTGCATGGCGATCAGCATCGCCACCTCGAGCTTGCGCTGGTCGCCATGCGGCAGGGCGGCTGCCGGATAATGTGCGACGCCGGCGAGCCGCGCGCTCTCCAGATGCCGCGCGGCTTCGTCGCGGATATCGTCAAGGCGCGCCGCCCGGCGGAAGATGCTCGCTCCGGCGCCCTGGCGCGCCTGCACCGCCAGGCGGACATTTTCCAGCACGGAGAGCTGCGGAAACAGGTTGGTGAGCTGGAAGGCGCGGCCGATCCCGGCCTTGGCGCGCGCCGACGGCGACAGCGCGGTGATGTCGCGCCCGTCCTTGAAGACACGGCCGGCTGTGGGTCGAAGCTGGCCGGAAACCAGGTTGAACCATGTCGTCTTGCCGGCGCCGTTGGGGCCGACGATCACCGTCAGCTCGCCGGGACGAAAGGCGCAGCTCACGCCGTCGACGGCGGCGTGGCCGCCGAACCGGATCGTCAGGTCTTCGGTGCGCAGGGAAAAACGGTCAGACATCGGCAAGGGGTCCTGACGTCAAGCGTGTGGGCCGCCCGGTCGGGGAAGGAGGAGGGACGCGGGCAGGTCGTGGTCGCCATGCCCGCATCCCGGCTGTCGGTGCCGCTCCCCGTTCGCGGGGAGCGCAAAACCGTCACTCCTGGTTGTTGCGGCCGATCGGAATGTTCATTTCCTCCGGCTTGATCTCGCGCACCAGTTCCGGGATCGCCCAGTCGACGGCATCGTCGACCTTGATCTTGAAATGATACATGGACTGCAGCGCCTGATGGTCTTCGGGACGGAAGGTCATCATGCCCTTGGGCGTGTCCCAGCTCATGCCTTCCATGGTGGCGATCAGCGTTTCGGTCTCCCAGTCCTCTGCCGTCTCCAGGGCCTTGGCGATGGCGAGCGCGGCCACCATGCCGCCGGCGGTGAAGAAGTCCGGAGGCGCGTCGAAGCGCTTCTTGTGTTCGGCGACCAACCAGTCGTTGATCGCGTTGTCCGGGTTTTCGTAATAATAATAGATCGCGCCTTCCATGCCGGGCACGCGCTTGTAGGTCGGCAGCACCGGCAGGATGTGGCCGCCGGTCGAAATCTCGATGCCGTAGCGCGACGGATCGGCCGACACCAGCGCCCCCATCGGATCGCCCGAGCCGGCGACGTAGATCAGCACCACCTTGCGCCCGTCCTTGTCCTTGAGCGCGTTGAACAGCCGTTCGATGGTGGCGGTGTAGTCGGTGGTCTTCAGCGGCACGTATTCCTCCGCCACCACGGTCGCGCCGGTGCCGTCGAGCGCCGTCTTGAAGGCGGCGATGCCGTCCTTGCCGAACGCGTAGTCCTCGGCGAGCGTCGCCACGAACAGCGTCTCGTCGGGTTTCAGCGCCAGCGCCTGGGCCTGCATGTCCATCGACGAGTTGCGCGAGGTCTTGAACACGTAGCGGTTGGAGTCCGGGCCGGTCAGCGAATCGGCGACCGCCGGCTCGACGAGCAGGAGGCGCTCATATTCGGCCGCGATCGGCAGCATGGCGGTGGTCACGCCCGAGGAGGTGCCGCCGACGGCGATCAGAACCTCGTCGTCGCCATAGGCCTCGGCCAGCACCGAGCGGGCGACGTCCGGTTTGAACTGGGTGTCCTTTTCGATCACCTCGATCTTGCGGCCCTTGATCTCCATCGTGCCGTTGGTGGCGTATTCGAGACCGAGAGTGAAGCCGTTGGTGGTCTGTTTGGAAAACGCCTCGAGCGGCGATCCCGACAGGCCGTGCACGAGCGCGATCTTGACCGGGTCTTCCTGGGCGGGCGCGCTGGCCACGCCGACCACGGCCAGCGCCGTGGCGAGGGATAAGGCGGACAGTATTTTTTTCATCGGGGTTCCTCCTATGGATTCGGGATGTGTCGGCAGCCGGTTGGGGCGCCATGACGGGTCGGTGGCGTGCGCGGCGAGGCCGTCGTCACGGTGGCGGACGGGATATTCGATGCAGCGGCGGAAACACGACAATCCGCCGCCGGCGCGGTGCCGCGCGTCGACGCGGTCCGGTCCGGGCGCGTCCGAGCGCTTCTGACCAGCCGGATGGCCAGGTTCATGCCGGTTTTCCTCCCAAGTGCGCGCGAAAAACGGCCGGATGCCATTCTAGTGTTGCGCAGCCGCGCGCCTTGGTACTATCCGACTGGCCGGGATTTGGTGCAATATCGTACAAATACGCATGATCGATCGCGAAGACACGCTGCGGGAATTGGCCTTCGAGCACGCGCCGGTGGGGATCGTGTTGACCGAAAACCGCGTCATCCGCGCCTGCAACGTCACCTTCGCCGCCATGTTCGGCTATGGCCGGGGCGAGCTGGTCGACCAGTCCTTCGCCATCCTCTACCCCTCTTTCGAGGAGTTCGTGCGCATCCGCGATGTCGGCGTCGAGCCGCTCAGGGCGACCAATCGCTATTCCGACGAGCGCATCATGGCGCGCAAGGATTCCTCCTTGTTCTGGTGTCGCGTGCGCGGCCATTCCTTCACCCGCGACGAACCGCTGGCGCGCGCGGTCTGGACCTTCGCCGACCTGTCGGCCTCGCGCCCCGTCACCCGGCTGACGACGCGCGAACGCCAGATCGTCATGCATCTGGGCGAGGGTCGCACCAGCAAGGACATCGCCCGGCTGTTGTCGCTTTCGCCGCGCACGGTCGAGGCGCATCGCGCCCGGTTGTTGAAGAAATACCACGCCGCCAACGTGGCCGAACTGCTCGCCGGCCTGAGCGGCATGCCGCACTGAACGCCGCCCCGCCGGCAGACGCGCTGCGGAGCAAGCGCGAAAGCGCCGCGCCGGGTCAGCGGCCGAGGATGATGTCGACGATCGAGCGCGGCGCGTCCTCTGGCGACGCCCCGAGCCCGGCTTTCGGCCGCGGGATCGACGCCGTGCTGGTTCGTTCCACCGCGGCTGCGCCGGGGTCGTCTCGTTTGGTGGCCACGGGCAGCGCCGGCCGCGGCGCCTGATCGGGCGCGGGTGCGCGCCGCCAGCCGGCGCCGGGAAGCACCTTGACCGGCACGCCGCGATGCGCGGCTTCCATGAACTCGCGCCAGGCCAGCACCGGCAGGGTGCCGCCGGTGACGTTTTTGGTCGGCGTGCCGTCGTCGTTGCCGAACCAAACGCCGGTGGTCAGATTGGCCGTGTAGCCGATGAACCAGGCGTCGCGCGCCTTCTGGCTGGTGCCGGTCTTGCCCGCGGCCGGCCAGCCGAAAGTGGCCTTGCGTGCGGTTCCCGAACGCACCGTCTCGGCCATCATCGCGTTCATCATCGCCACGATGTCGGGCTTGAGCACGCGCGGCACCGTGCCTGGCCTGTGCTCGTAAAGCACCTTGCCGCCGACAGTGCGCACGCGGCGCACGATATGGACTTGCGGGCGATAGCCGCCATTGGCGAACGGCACGTAGGCGGCGGTGATTTCCAGCGGCGTGACTTCCGACGTGCCGAGCGCGATCGAGGTGTTGGCGGAAAGCTGCGATTCCACGCCGAGCCGGTGGGCGGCTTCCACCACGGCGCGCGGCCCGACCTCCATGGCAAGCTGCGCGGCGACCGAGTTCAGCGATTTCGCCAGTGCCGTCGTCAGGCTCACCTGCCCGTAATATTTGCCCTTGTAGTTGTCCGGCGCCCATTTTCCGATCCGCACCGGCGCGTCGTTGCGCGTGCTTTCGGGGGTGCGGCCCTGCTCCAGCGCGGCCAGAAAGACGAACGGCTTGAAGGCCGAGCCCGGCTGGCGGCGCGCCTCGGAGGCGCGGTCGAACTGGCTGTTGGCGTAATCGTAGCCGCCGACCATGGCGCGCACCGCGCCGGTGCCGTCGATCGACACCAGCGCGCCCTGGCTGACCCGGAGCGTTTCGCCGTTTTCGCCGATCAGGCGCCGGATCGAGCCTTCGGCGAGTTTCTGCAGCGTGAGGTCGACCGTCGTTTCCACGACCACGTCGGCGCGCACGTCGCCGATCAGGCCGGGCAGCTCTTCCATGACCCGATCGGCCACGTAGTGCTCCGCGCCCGACCAGTAGGCGGCCGCCCGCGTCGCCGGCGCGCTCATCGCCGTCGTCATTTCGCGGCCGTTGATCATGCCCTGTTCGTTCATCGCCGAAAGCACGATCTGCGCGCGCGCCTCGGCCGCCTTGGGATCGCGCGCCGGCGAAAGCCGCGACGGCGCCTTCAGCAGGCCGGCCAGAAGGGCGGCTTCCGACAGGGTGACCTGGCGCGCCGATTTGCCGAAATAGCGCCGCGAGGCGGCCTCGACACCATAGGAGCCGGAGCCGAAATAGACCCGGTTGAGATACATTTCCAGGATCTGCGCCTTGGTGTGGCGCTGTTCCAGCCACAGCGCCAAAAGCACTTCCTGGACCTTGCGCTCGATGGTGCGGTCGGGTTCCAGAAACAGGTTCTTGGCGAGCTGCTGGGTCAGCGTCGATCCGCCCTGGACGAGCCGTCCGTGCACCAGATTGGCCAGCATGGCGCGCGCCAGCCCGATCGGGTCGACGCCGAAATGGGAGTAGAAGCGCCGGTCCTCGATCGCGATCACCGCCTGCGGGATATAGGGCGACATTTCGTGCAGTCCGACGGCCTCGCCGCCGGTCATGCCGCGATTGGCGATTAGTTCGTCCTTGACCGACAGGATCTTGACGTTGGGCGGCCGGTCGGGGATCGACCAGGTCGTGGCGCTGGGAAGCCGCGCGCCGTAAAAGGCGATCAGGCCGACACCGGCGATGCCGATCCAGATCGAGATCACCAGCGACCAGTAGGCACCGCCGCGCAGCAGCGAAAACAGGGCGCCGCGCCGCCGCCGCCGCGCCCTGCCGGCCGCCGGCTTGCGCCGGGCGGTGGATTTGGACTGAGTGGATTTTTTCGGCCGCGGCCCCGGTTTCTTGGCCGCCTTGCTGCCGCGCGTCCCGGAACCGGACGTGCCGGATCTGGCCTTCGTCTCGCCGAAGGTCGGCTCGATCCGTTTGGAGGTCTTCGTTCTGGCCATAAGATGTCCGCGCCGCCCGGTCCCTCGGGCGTTGGGCGGAAAAGTAGGACGCGCGGTTTAAGGCCGGGTTAAGCGGGCGCGGCGGGCGGGCCTGTGTCCGCCGCACCCGCCCGCCGCGATAGACTCAGCTATGGGCGAAAATATCGGCCTCCGGCCAGCCCATCAGGTCGAGCCTGGCCCGTGTCGGCAGGAAGGCGAAACAGGCCTCGGCCTCCCGGGTCCGGGCCTCGCGCTCCAGACGCTCGGCCAGAACCGCGCGCAACCGATGCAAGTAGAGCACGTCGGAAGCGGCGTATTCGAGCTGCTCTGCCGTCAGCGTCTCGGCCGCCCAGTCCGAACTCTGCTGCGCCTTCGACAGCGATACGCCGAGCAGTTCAAAACATATGTCCTTCAGCCCGTGGCGATCGGTATAGGTGCGGGTCAGCCGCGAGGCGATCTTGGTGCAGAACACCGGTTGCGGCATCGCGCCGAGCGCGTGCGACAGCACCGCCAGGTCGAAGCGCGCATAGTGGAAAATCTTGGTGATCTTGCGGTTTTTCAGCAGGCTGACCAGATTGGGCGCCTTCTTCTGTCCCTTGTCGATCTGGATCACGTCGGCGCTGCCGTCACCCGGCGACAATTGCACCACGCACAGCCGGTCGCGATGCGGGTTGAGGCCCAGCGTCTCGGTGTCGATGGCGATCGCGTCGACATCGTAGTCGGACAGGTCGGCAAGGTCGTTGCGGTGAAAACGGATGGTCATGATGGTCTCCGGCGCTTCAGCGGGCAAGGGCGTCGAGAATCCGCGCCCAGGAGCGCTGGCCGCCGTGGAACGAGGACATCTCGTATTTCTCGTTCGGCGAATGCACGCGGTCGTCCGGCAGGCCGAAGCCGACCAGCAGCGAGTCCATGCCCAGCATCTTCTGGAAATCGCCGACGATCGGGATCGAGCCGCCCATGGCGATCATCACCGCCTCGTTCGGCCATTCCTCCGACAGCGCGGTCTTGGCCTTTTGCAGAAGCGGCGAATCGTAGGGCAGGTGGATCGCCGGCGAGGAGCCGTGCTCGGTGAATTCCACCGAACAGTCGGCGGGGATGCGGGCGCGCACGAAATCGCGGAACGCGGCGCGGATCTTGGCCGGGTCTTGGCTGTGGACGAGCCGGAAGGACACTTTGGCCGAGGCTTCGGCCGCGATCACGGTCTTGAAGCCCTCGCCCTCGTAACCGCCGGAAATGCCGTTGACCTCGGCCGTCGGCCGCGCCCAGGTCAGTTCGAGCACCGAGCGGCCCTTTTCGCCGGCCGGGATCGACAGGCCGATATCCGACAGGAACGTGTCGGCGCCGCGGCCGAGCTTTTCCCAGGTCGCGCGCACGTCGGCGGGCGTTTCCTCCACCCCGTCGTAAAAGCCGGGAATGGTGACGCGGCCGGTGTCGTCGTGCAGATCGGCCAGAATTTTGGACAGGATGTGGATCGGGTTGGCCGCCGCGCCGCCATAGAGGCCGGAATGAAGGTCGCGGTCGGCCGCCCTGACCGTGATCTCGTCGCCGACCAGGCCGCGCAGGGCGGTGGAGATCGCCGGGGTCTCGACGTCCCACATGCCGGTGTCGCACACCAGTGCGAAATCGGCCTTCAGCTCCGCTTGATTGGCCGTCAAAAAGGGTTTCAGCGACGGCGAGCCGGACTCCTCCTCGCCCTCGAACAGGATCGTCACCTTGCACGGCAGGCCGCCAGTGGCGGACTTCCAGGCCCGGCATGCTTCCACGAAGGTCATCAACTGGCCCTTGTCGTCGGCGGCGCCGCGCCCGGTGATGATCTTGCGGCCGGTCTCGCCGGTCTTGACCGCGGGGGCGAACGGGTCGTCATGCCACAGATCCAGCGGGTCGACCGGCTGCACGTCGTAATGACCGTAAAACAGCACATGCGGCGCGTCCGCGCTGGCGCCGTCATGATGGGCGACCACCATAGGATGGCCGGCCGTATCCCGCACCGAGGCCTGAAAGCCGAACGATTCCAGATCTTTGGCCAGCCAGTCCGCCGCCTGGCGGCAATCCTTCTTATAGGCCGGGTCGGTGGAGATCGAGCGGATGCGCAGCAGCTCGAAAAGCCGCGACAGGCTGTTGTCGAGATCGGCGTCGATGGCGCCGAGGACGGAATCGAGATTGGACATGGGTTTTCCCTGGATACGCGTTCGCCGCGCAACCTAGAGCGTTTCCAGGCGAAGTGGAAGCCGGTTCGCCGTTCGGAAACGCGTCAAAACAATAAGTTAGAGCCGGTCTGCAAGTCCGCGAAAAGCAGAACGGTTCTGGTCCGGTGAAATCGATGGGGGAAGAGCGCGCGACGAAAGAAAACGGCCACCGTGGTGGAGGGGGGGAACCACGGTGGCCTGTTGCGTGCGGCAGCCCGGAGAGGGGGGATGCGGCTGCCGCAGTGTCCGGCGAGGCGGGGGACGGGCCTTTGACCGAACTCGGCAAAAACTGCCGATGGTCTGAAGATGGTTTTTGAAAATGGCGATTCAAGGGCACAAAGATTACAAGTCTGTAACAAACCCGTGAAAGCGCCCGAAGGGCGAGGCCGATGGCAGCAGCTTGTTTGCCGCGCGTCTTTCACATGGATTTCGCGGTCCGCCCGCGCTATCCCTTCTCGCCATGAAAAAAGGCGATCATCTGTTCCTTGTCGACGGCTCCGGTTATATTTTTCGGGCCTACCACGCTTTGCCGCCGCTGACGCGCAAATCCGACGGTCTGCCGGTCGGCGCGGTGTCGGGCTTTTGCAACATGCTTTGGAAGCTGATGCAAAGCGCCCGCGACACCTCCGTCGGCGTGACCCCGAGCCATTTCGCGGTGATTTTCGATCATTCGGCGAAAACCTTCCGCAGCGAGCTCTATCCCGAATACAAGGCCAACCGCTCGGAGCCGCCGGAGGATCTGGTGCCGCAATTCGGCCTGATCCGCCAGGCTACGAAGGCGTTCGACCTGCCCTGCATCGAGATGGAGGGGTTCGAGGCCGACGATCTGATCGCCACCTATGCCCGGCTCGCCCGCGAGGCCGGCGGCGACGCCACCATCATTTCCTCCGACAAGGACCTGATGCAGCTCGTCGGCGACAAGGTGACGATGTACGACCCGATGAAGGACCGGGAGATCCGCGTTCCCGAAGTGGTCGAGAAATGGGGCGTGCCGCCCGAAAAGATGATCGACCTGCAGGCGCTGACCGGCGATTCGGTCGACAACGTCCCGGGCGTTCCGGGGATCGGGCCGAAGACCGCGGCGCAGTTGCTGGAAGAATACGGCGATCTCGACACGCTTTTGGAGCGGGCCTCCGAGATCAAGCAGAACAAGCGCCGCGAATCGATCATCGCCAATGCCGACAAGGCCCGGATATCGCGCGACCTGGTGCGCCTGCGCGACGACGTGCCGGTCGGCGAGGCGCTCGACGAGCTGGTTCTGCAGCCGCCCGACGGGCCCAGGCTGATCGCCTTCCTGAAGGCGCTGGAATTTACCACGCTGACGCGCCGGGTCGCGGAGGCCACGGGCACCGACGCGGCCGAGGTGGAGCCGGCGGCGGTCGAGGTGGATGCGGCCGGGCGCGCGCGCGGCCCGGACCTCGACGCGGGCGACGGCCCGGCGGAAGCCGGTGACGGCCGGCAGGATTCGGGCGCCGACGATCCGACCCCCGCCGCGCTCGCCGCCAGGCGGGCCGAGGCGGCCGCCGCCGAACCGATCGACCGCTCCGCCTATGTCGTCATTCGCGACATGGAGACCTTGCGGGACTGGATCGCGGAGGCGCGGGAGGCCGGCATTGTCGGGTTCGACACCGAAACCACCTCGCTCGATCCGATGCAGGCCGAATTGGTCGGCTTTTCGCTCGCGACCGCGCCCGGACGGGCGGCCTATGTGCCGGTCGGCCACAAACAGGGTGCGGGCGACCTTCTGGGCGGCGGGCTGGCCGAGGGCCAGATTCCGGTCGACGAGGCGTTGCAGGCGATCGGCGGGCTGTTGACCGACCCGGCCGTGCTCAAGATCGGCCAGAACATCAAATATGACTGGCTGCTGCTCTACCAGCACGGCATCGCCATGGCACCGGTCGACGACACGATGCTGATTTCCTACGTCCTCGACGCCGGCAAGGGCGGCCAGGGCATGGACGCGCTGTCGGAACGCTGGCTCGGCCACGTGCCGATCCCCTACAAGGAGGTGGCCGGTTCCGGGCGCAACGCCGTCACCTTCGACCTGGTCGACATCGACAAGGCGACCGCCTATGCCGCCGAGGATGCCGACATCACCTTGAGACTGTGGCGCGTCTTGAAGCCGCGCCTGGCGGCCGATGGGCTGGTCAGCGTCTACGAGCGCCTCGAGCGCCCGCTGATCGACGTCATCGCTCGCATGGAAGCGCGCGGCATTTCCGTCGACCGCCAGATCCTGTCGCGTCTTTCCGGCGAGTTCTCGCAGGCGGCCGCCGGCGTCGAAGAGGAGATTTACGAGCTTGCGGGCGAACGCTTCAACATCGCCTCGCCCAAGCAGCTCGGCGACATATTGTTCGGCAAGATGGGACTGGAGGGCGCGCGCAAGACCGCCACCGGCCAATGGTCGACCTCGGCCCAGATCCTGGAGGATCTGGCCGCGGAGGGGCACGAACTGCCGCGCAAGATCGTCGGCTGGCGTCAGCTCACCAAGCTTAAATCGACCTATACCGACGCGCTGCCCGGCTTCATCAACCCCGAGACCAAGCGCGTCCACACCTCCTACGCGCTCGCCTCCACCTCGACCGGGCGGCTGTCGTCCTCGGATCCGAACCTGCAGAACATCCCGATCCGCACCGTCGAGGGCCGCAAGATCCGCACCGCCTTCATCGCCGAACCCGGCCGCAAGCTGATCTCGGCCGACTACAGCCAGATCGAGCTGCGGGTGCTGGCCCATATCGCCGACATTCCCCAGCTCCGGCAGGCCTTCGCCGACGGGATCGACATTCACGCCATGACCGCGTCGGAAATGTTCGGTGTGCCGGTCGAGGGCATGCCCGCCGAGGTGCGCAGGCGCGCCAAGGCGATCAATTTCGGCATCATCTACGGCATCTCCGCCTTCGGGCTGGCAAACCAGCTCTCCATCCCGCGCGAGGAGGCGAGCAGCTATATCAAGAAATATTTCGAGCGCTTCCCCGGCATTCGCGACTATATGGACAAGACCAAGGCACAGGTTCGCGAAAACGGCTATGTCGAGACCATTTTCGGCCGGCGCGCGCATTATCCCGAAATCCGCTCTCCCAACCCGCACCAGCGCTCCTTCAACGAACGCGCGGCCATCAACGCGCCGATCCAGGGCTCGGCCGCCGACATCATTCGCCGCGCGATGGTACGCATGGAAAAGGCGCTGGCAGATGCCGGCCTCGACAGCGTGCAGATGCTGTTGCAGGTGCATGACGAGCTGATTTTCGAGGCGCCGCGCGACGAGGTCGAGGCCGCGATTCCGGTGATCCGCGACATCATGGAAAACGCGGCCATGCCGGCGGTTTCGATGGCGGTGCCGCTGCATGTCGATGCGCGCGCGGCCGACAATTGGGACGAGGCGCATTAATTGGACGGTTTTCTGCCGGTCTCGGCCGGAACGTTGCTGTCGTTCTCGCTGGCCTCGTTCCTGATCGAGCTCACGCCCGGCCCCAACATGACCTATCTGGCGCTGGTCGCCGCGCAGGAGGGGCGGCGGCCGGGTTACGCCACGGTCGCCGGCGTCTCGCTCGGACTGGCGGTTATCGGCTTTGCCGCCGCCTTCGGCGTTGCCGAGATCGTCCAGGCCTCTCCCTTGCTCTATGAGGCGCTGCGTTGGGCCGGTGTGGCGTTCCTGCTCTACCTGGCCTGGGACGGCTGGCGTGGCGGCGTCGACGTTGTCGCCGAGACGGTGCGGCCCGCCGCCAGGGAAAAATATTTCGCCCGCGGCCTGATCACCAACCTGCTCAACCCCAAGGCGGCCGTGTTCTACGTCGCCGTCTTGTCGACCTTCCTGGAGGCGGGGCATCCGCCCCTGGCGCAAACGCTGACATTGACGACGACCTATGTTGTTGTGGCAACGCTCGTGCATGTGCTGATCGTGACGCTGGCCGGCGCGCTCGAGCCATTGCTCAACAATGCGCGGCGCGAACGCCTGGCGCGTCGGGTCCTGTCGGGGATGCTGGCGCTGGTCGCCTTGTGGTTCGGCTGGTCGACCGCGCGCTAGCGCGTTTGCAGGCGACGTGGAAACCGGTTCGCCGTTCAAAAACGCGTCATAACAATGGATTAGAGCCGGTCTGCGATTCCGCGAAAAGCAGAACGGCTCTAGCCGGCGTTGCCGCGCAGGCGCTCGTCGGGTTCGGCCGCCGCACAGGCCGCGCACAGGCCGCGAAACTCGATCACGGCCTTGTTCGGCCGGAAGCCGCTTTCGGCCACCCAGCTTTCCAGCCGCTTGCCGACCACCGGGTCGGCGAATTCGGCCACCTGGCCGCATTTTTCGCAGATCGCGAAAGCGGTGATGCCGTGCAAATGGGCATGGTCACCGGTGCAGGCGACGAACGAATTGAGGCTTTCGAGACGGTGCACGAGCCCGTCCTTCATCAGCCGGTCGAGCGCGCGATAGACCTGCAGCGGGGCGCGAAAGCCGTCGTCGCGCAGAAGATCGAGCAGCGCGTAGGCACTGAGCGGCCCTGCCGCGCCCTCGAGCTTTTCGAGAACGAGTGCCTGGTTGCGGGTAAGCTCTGCCTTGGCGTTCATCTCATATCCTGCCATATGGCCCACTTTGTGCGCCAGCCGCGCCTCGGGTGCAAGTCGCAGGCGTGTCGCGCCCCGACTTGCATGCCGATCGCCGTCCCTCTTCCCGGAAATATCCGGCCCGTGCGACCGTCGGCCGGGCGTCCCGTCAGCCGGCGGCCGGTACTTTCTGCACGGCCGCGATCGCGTCGGCGAGGCCGGAAAGATCGTCGACGACCGCGTCGGCGCCGAGCGTTTCCAGCGCCTGTCTGGCATACCCGCCGCGCACCAGCACGCAGGGCAGGCCGGCGGCGCGCGCCGCCCCGGCATCGACGGCGCTGTCGCCGACCATCACCGCCGTGTCCGCCGTGGCGGCGATCGCGTCCAGGGCGGCAAACAGCATGTCGGGCGCCGGCTTGCTCGCCAGGCCCGGCCGGCTGCCGACCACGGCGCCGAATGCCTGTGACAGGCCGAAATGATCGAGGATCGCCTCCGTCGCGTCCTGCGGCTTGTTGGTGACGACGGCGAGCGCGGCGCCCCTGGCGCGTAGCTGCGCGAGGGCGGCCGCCGTGCCGGCCATCAGCGTGGTCCGCGCGGTCAGGCCGTCGCGATAGGCCGCCATCATGGCGTCGGTGGCTGCGGCCCTGCCGGCGGCGTCGAGCGGCCGGCCGCGTGCCTCGAAGGCGCGTTGCACCAGCTTGGCGACGCCGTTGCCGACCATGCCGCGCACCGCGGCGACATCGAGCGGCTGCGCGCCGTGTGCGGCCAGCACCGTATTCACCGCGGCGGCGAGGTCGGCCACCGAATCGATCAGCGTGCCGTCGAGATCGAACAGTACGGCAACACTGCCGGCTGGCTTGCCGTTGTGCCTCACGCGGCGTCCTTCCACTTGATCGAGCAGCCGATCGAGGCGATCTGCTCGCGCGGGCCCTCGCCGGTGCGGGCGACCTGCAGCATGGCTTCGTAGAGGTCGCGGCGCAGGTCGGCCGGTCCCTCCTCGCGCCGCGAGGCGTCCAGCCGGCCGCGATATTGCAGTTTCAGGTCGGCGTTGAAGCCGAAGAAATCCGGCGTGCAGGCCGCGCCATAGGCACGCGCGACCGACTGGTCCTCGTCGTGCAGGTAGGGAAAGGAAAACCGGTGCTTTTCGGCGAAGCGCTTCATGTTCTCGAACGAATCGTCGGGATGGCTCGTGGCGTCGTTGGAGTTGATGGCGACGAAGCCGATGCCGTTGTCGCGCAGGTCGCTGGCATCGCGCACGATGCGTCCGATCACCGCCTTCACGTAGGGGCAATGGTTGCAGATGAAGGCCACCACCAGACCGCCCGGCCCGGCCAGGTCGGAAAGTTGATGCTTGTTGCCGTCCGTTCCCGGCAGGATCGCGTCGACGGCCGGCCAGCCGAATTCGCAAACGGGGGGTATCGCAGCCATGTGGCACTCTCCTCAGCCGGGTCGGGGCGCGTCCGGGCGCGGTCGCGTCATATCCGTTGTCGCGTTGCGGCCCGTCCCCGTGCGCGACCCGGCCGCCAGTTCGGGTGGATCATGCCCCAGGCGGGCGCGTCCTGTCACGCCGCCTTGGCAAGCGCGGCGTCGGCGGCGCTGCGGATGGCGTCGATATTGTCGCGATAGGTGGCCTGGGTGCCGCCCTTGAACACCGCCGAGCCGGCGACCAGCACGGTGGCGCCGGCCGCCGCCACCAGCGGCGCCGTTTGCGGCGTCACGCCGCCATCGACCTCGATATCGATCGGCCGGTCGCCGATCATCGCCTTGATCCGACGGATCTTTTCGACCACGGCCGGGATGAAGGCCTGGCCGCCGAACCCGGGATTGACGGTCATCAAAAGGATGAGATCGAGCCGGTCGAGCACATATTCGATCACGCTTTCCGGCGTCGACGGGTTGAGCGACACGCCCGCGTTCTTGCCGAGCGCCTTGATGGCCTGCAGCGACCGGTCGAGATGCGGGCCCGCCTCGGCGTGGACGGTGATGATGTCGCAGCCCGCCTCGGCGAAGGCGGCCAGATAGGCGTCTGCGGGCGCGATCATCAAATGGCAGTCGAACACCTTGTCGGTGCGCGCGCGCACCGCCTTGATGACAGGCGGTCCGAAGGTGATGTTGGGCACGAAATGGCCGTCCATCACGTCGAGATGGATCCAGTCGGCACCGGCTGCGGCGACGGCTTCCACCTCTTCGCCGAGCCGCGCAAAATCGGCGGACAGCACCGAGGGGGCAATGATCGACTTCATCGGCATGACGCGGGATCCTTTCGTGCGGCCGCTGCAACGGTGCGAACCGGATTGCAGCGGCGCGCGCTCCGTGTCAACACGGCCGGCGCGGTCGGATGTGCGTCATCCCCGGCAGCGGCCCGTTCTTGCGGGTTTTGCTTGTTCTTGGGCGCAGCTTGAGTAGTTTTCCAAAAACGGCCCCATTGTTGGGCGACCTCTGTGGGCGAGGGACTGGGCTTGGGAGAAGTTTGATGAAGCGGATATTGCATCGCGCGACGCTGCTTGCCGCCGGCACGGCGGCCTTGGTGGCCGTGTTCACGGCCGGCATCGGCCAGGCGCTGGCGCGCACGAACTATGCCATGGTCGTCGGCGTGACGGCCTATCCGAACCTGCCGAAGCGAAACTGGCTGGTCGGGCCGCGCAACGACGCGCTTCTGGTGCGCGACTTCCTGACCACCCAGGCGCATGTGCCCTTCGAGCCGCAAAACGTGTTCGTGCTGGCCGACGACGTCGAGGGCGGCAGGGAGCCGACGCTTGCCGGCATTTTGGGATCGCTCGACGAGATCGCCGAAAAGGCCGGCCCCGACGATTTCGTCTATCTGCAGTTTTCCGGCCACGGGTTTCAGCAGACGGCGGCCGACCCGAGCACGGAGACCGACGGGCTCGACGAGATTTTCCTGCCCAAGGACACCGGACGCTGGGTCGACCGGGCCAAGGGCATGCCGAACGCGCTGGTCGACGACGAGGTCGGCAAGGCGCTGACCAAAATTCGCGCCAAGGGCGCCTTCGTCTGGGTGGTGTTCGACGCCTGTCATTCCGGCACCGCCACCCGCGCCGCGCCCGGAGACGACGTGCAGGAGCGCAAGATCGACCCCGAGGCGGTCGGGATGCCGGCCGAAATCCTGATCCCGGCGGACGGCGCGCGCAGCCTGTCGGGCGAGGCGGCCGCGGCCGCGCCGATGGAGATCGACACGGCGCCGTCCGAGACGGCCGAGATGGGCGGCATGGTCGCCTTCTTCGCCGCGCAGACCGACGAGACCACGCCCGAAATGCCGCTGCCGCGCGGGGCGAAGGGCGCGCCGAAATACGGGCTGTTCACCCACACGCTGTTTTCGCAGCTCGGCGCCAATCCCAATGTCAGTTACCGCCAGCTCGCTCAGGGCATCCTGCAGCATTATGCGGCCATCAACCGGTCTTCGACGACGCCGCTTTTCGAAGGCGACCTCGACGCGCCGGTGTTCGGCACCGAACTCGACGACTTCATTCCGCAGTGGCCGATCGCGATCGGCGAGCGCGGCGTGGAGATACCGGCCGGGCGCATCCACGGTCTGAGCGAGGGCGCGCGGCTGGCGATCCTCGACAAGCCGGGCGCGAGCGAGGAGGAGGCGATCGGCTATCTTGAGGTGACGTCGCTCGACACGTTCAAGAGCCGGCTTGTCATCGCCGGCCCGGACGACGCGGCCGAGACCGCCGACACCAGCGACATGACGGCGACCGCCGAACCCGCCGACGAGACCGGACGTGCCCTGATCGGGACCGTTTCCGAAATTCCCGAAAACGCCTTCGCGCGGCTGGTCGAGACCCAGTTCGATTTCGTGCTCAGGGTCGCCCGTCCCGGTCCTTCGGACGAATTCCCCGATGCGGTCGCCGGCGTCAATGCGCTGCTCGACGCGGTCGCCGGCGACGAAACGCGGCAGATGAGCGTCGAACTCGTCGATCCCGGCCAGCCGGCCGATCTGAGGCTGGCCGTGTTTTCGGAGGCGAGCCTGCCGGACGCGGCTTTCGACGCCAGCGCCGCACCCGGCCTGTGGTTCCTGCCCGAGGCCGGCACGATGACGCTGGAGGACGGCCGGCGTCCGCCCTCGATCATCATGCAAAGCGGCGACGACGACGCCGTCGGCGAGGCCCTGGCCTTTTATTTGTCGCGCATCTATCGCGCGACCAATCTCGCCCGCATCAGCGAGGGCTCCGACTACGGCCCCGACGAGGTGACGGTCGATTTCACCCTGCAGCGCATGGCGAGCGGCAAGGAGGAACTGATCAGCGCGACGGCCGCCCCGCGTGCCGTGCCGCAGGATCGCGTGCGGGTGACGGCGACCAACAACACCGACAATCTGGTCGATCTGAACATTCTCTACATCGGCAGCGACTATTCCATCACCCACATGGCCAAGGAGCGGCTGCAGCCGTCGGCGACCTATGACGAGGTGTTTTTGGAATTCACCGACGAGAGTTTCGGTCGCGAGACCATGGTCGCCATTTTCACCGAGGCGTTCGACGGCAGTCAGACCGAGGATCTCGGCTTCCTGGCCCAGGACGGCCTGAAACAGACCATGCGCGGCGGCGCCGCCTCGATCGCCGACGCGATCCGGGCGATGGGCATGGGCGGTGCGACCCGCGCGGCCAAGGCGGTCGGCGGCACGCAAAGCCGCAAGGCGAGAGGGTCGGTCCGCTTCTTCCCGGTGCTGACCGTGCCCAAGGGATGAGGCGATGCTTGCCGCGATGATGGACAAGAGGTCGAACCGGGTTGGCGCACGACGCGTCGTGCCGCGCCTGCGGCCGGCCGCGGCGCTGCTTGCCGGGCTTTTCGCGGTCGCGCCCGCGCCGGCGGCCGAGCCGTGCGGCCTGTGCGCGGCGGCCGTCGCGATCAACCCGCCGCTGGCGCAATGCCTGCTCGACCGCTACGCCACGCTCGCCACCAGCGGCAATGGCGTGATCGCCGTCGACCTGAGCGATTGCGAAACCGAGCGCGGCATCGTCGAGGCGCTGCCCGCCGTCGGCGGCGAACCGGACGAGCCGGACCTGAAATTCATCTTGTCGCGTCCCCAGCTCGATTGCCTGAAGAGCCGCCTCGAAGAGCCCGGCCTGGTGCGCGCTCCCGTCACGCGGATCGATCTGGGCACGTGCGGATGAGCGAGGCCGGAGGGGACGGCGCGGGCCGCAAGAAGCGCAGGAAACTGCCGGAAACGGTGACCGGCTTTCCCGACGTGCCGGCGCATGAGCTGAAGGAGGAGCCCAATCCCTTCAACGATCCCGACTGGCGCATGCTGGGCTACGCCTGGACCGGCTTCGCGCTGCGTATCGTTCTGGTGCTCGCGGCGATCTTTTCGGTCTATCAATATATGCAGGCGCGTGAGGAAAAGCGCATCGAGCGCACGCTGCAGCTGGTCGAACTGTGGGAACGGCCCCAATATCAGGAGGCACAGCGCGCGCTCAAGCAGCGGCTGAGTGCGTTGAACGAAAAACATGCCGGTCTGCTCGGCAAGAGCCCGAGCGAAGCCGAGATCGCCATCTATTACGAGCGCATCGGCCTGGAGGCGATGAAGCCGGAGGGCGGGGCGATGCCGGTCGAGGACTTCCGCGAGGCTTTCGACCGGCTGGTCTATTTTCTCAACCGGCTGTCGTTCTGCGTCGAGGGCAATCTGTGCTCGCAGGCGGTCGCCGATGCCTATTTCTTCGATTTCGCCAAGTCGTTCTGGGGTTATTTCGGCGGCTTCGTGGCCGAACAGCGCAGGCGCGGCGCGCCGAATTTCGCCAGCGCCATCGAGGATTACGTGACGGCCAAACGATAGGGGGGCTCGCGGTGAGGGACGCGGGTGACAACGCAATGGCGCACGCGGCCGCAAGGGTCGCTTTTCGCCTTTCGGCCCGCGCGGCCGTCGGGCCGGGCGCGGCATTGCCGATCGTGCTTGTGCTCGGCCTGGCGATCATGCTTCTGGCCACCGCGCCGCTTCTGGCCCAGGAGCGGCCGGAATTCTTCCTCGATCTCGACACTGGCGGTCATCGCGCCTTCGTCAAGGATCTGGCGTTTACGCCCGACGGCGAATTGCTGGTCAGCGCGTCCGACGACAAGACCGTGCGGGTGTGGGACTGGCGCGCCGGCGTGACCGTGCGCACCATTCGCGGTCGGATCGGCACGGGGCAGGACGGCAAGAACTTCGCCCTGGCGATCTCGCCCGACGGCGGCTCGCTGGCGGTGGCGGGCTGGTATGGCGACGGCACCGGCGCCGAGCCGCCTTTCGGCGATGTGCGCCTGTTCGACCTGCGCAGCGGCGCGCTGACGGCGGTTCTGTCCGGCCACGACTATGTCGTCTACGATCTCGATTTTTCCCCGGACGGCAAACGTCTGGCCGCCGGCGGGCAGGACGGGTTCGTCTATCTGTGGAAGGCTGGTGAGGCGGGCGACTGGCTGCCGGAAACACGTCTCGACGCCGATTCCTTCCGCATCGAAAAAATCGCCTTCGCCATGGGCGGCGCGCGGCTGGTCGCGGTGACGGCCGACAACGGCATCCGGCTGTGGGACATGGGGGATCTCTCCGAGATCGCGCTTGCGTCGACGCAGGCTGAGGCACTGCGCGACGTGCCGCTGCGCGCGCTTGCCGTCTCCCCCGATGGCGACAGCTTCGCCACCGGCAGCGATGCGGGCGACCTGCATCTATGGCGCGCGGCCGATGGCGGTCTGGAGCGCGCCCTGCCGCGGCGCGACTATCTGGTCGCCGCGCTTGCCTTTTCGCCCGACGGCGCCCGGCTGGTCGCGTCCTGCGGTTATCGTTGCGCCGGCCGCAACGGCCAGCAGGTGATCGCGCGCGCCGACGGCCGGACGCTGTTCGACTATCGCGGCCATGACGGCACCGTCTATGCGAGCGCCGCCTCGCAGGCCGTCGGCCTGGTCGCCACCGCGGGCGGGTCGCGCCACGAAATCCACGTCTGGGACCCGCAAGGCGGCGAGGCCAGGGCGCGGCTCCTGGGTGTCGGCCGCCCGGTCACCGCGGTCGGCATCACCGGCGACGGCGGCGAGATCGCCTGGGGCAACGCCAATCCCTGTCCCGATCGCACCGCCTGTCCCGAATTGCAGGGCGACCTGACCGACCGGCTCCTCTTGCCGACCGGGGAGCGGTTCTTCGAGCGGCCGGCGCCGGCCGGCGCGGCGTTGTCGCGGTTTGCCCGCGCCGTGCACGAGGCCGGCGCCTGGCGGCTTTCCGCCAGTGCCGGCGGCGACGCCGAGCTTGCAAACGCCGTGCTCGACATCGAGCGCGCCGGCGCGGCGCTGCACGGGATCGAAAACGACGCCACCACCGGTTTCGCCCATGCCGCCTTCTCGTTGCTTGCCGACGGAACCGGGCTCGTCACAGGCGGCACGGACGGCACGCTGATCGACTACGCGCTCGAGACCGGCCGGTATCGCGGCGAGTTTCTGGACGGCCATACCGGCGAGATCCATGCCATCGCCGAGGCGGCCGAGGCCGGACTTCTCCTGACCGGCAGCGCCGACCAGACCCTGCGCCTGTGGAACCTGAAGACCCGTACGCTGATCGCCAGCATGTTCTTCGCCGAGGCGGAATGGATCATCTGGGTGCCGCAGGGTTATTACTATTCCTCGCCGGGCGGCGACGCCCTGGTCGGCTGGCACGTCAACCAGGGTCCCGACAGCGAGGCCCGCTTCGTCAGGGCGCGCCAGCTCAAGCAGTATCTGTTCAGTCCCGAGATCGTGCGTCGCGCCATCGTGCTTGCCGATTCGGCCGCCGCCGTCAGGGAACTGCGCGGCACCGACGCCGAGCTCGACCGGCTGCTTGCACGCAAGCCGCCGGAATTCCAGGTCCGCCTGGTCGACAACCAGGACGAGGCGCGCGAGGGTTTCGTGTCGATCGAAATCAGCGGCGCCGAGCGGGCCGGCACCAGCGTTGCCGATTTCGCGATCCTGTCGAATGCGCGCCGGGTCGCGTCCTTCGCCACCCGCTCGGCGGCGGGCGGCGGCGACGCCATCGTCGTGGAGGTTCCCGTCGAGGACGGCGACAACGAGATCGTCATCTCGGGCGTCAACGAATACGGCTATCTGACCGAACGTTCGGTCAAGGCGGTCGGCCGCAAGGCGCGAGGACGGGAGCGCGCCGGCACGCTCTACCTGCTGGCGATCGGGGTCGAGTCCTATCCGCTGCTGCCGACGGCCTGCGGCGGGCGCGCCTGCGACCTTGCCTATCCGGTCGACGATGCGGTCCAGTTCGCGCGCCTGGTCGCGCAAAAGGCCGCCCCGCTTTACGAGCGCATGAAGGCGCAGATCTTCGTCAACCGGTCGGTGTTGGAGGAAAGCCCGGAGCTCGACGCCGCCCTTTCGGCCTTGCCCGCCGGCACCAGGGTGCTGGAGCCGGAAAGCGACACCATTCTCGACGAGATCGAGGATTTTCTCGATCAGGCCGGGCCGCAGGACACCACCATCGTGTTCGTGGCCGGTCACGGCATCAATATCGACGAGGATTATTATTTCATCCCCACCGACGGCCGCAAGCGCGACGACCGCTGGCGCCGCAGCTCGCTGGTCGACTGGGAGACGATCCAGCGCGGCGTCGAGCGGGCCAAGGGGCGCCGTTTCATGCTGCTCGACACCTGCCACGCGGCCAATGCGTTCAACCCGCGTCTGGAAAAGGACGCCGAGGACGCGCGCATCATCGTGTTTTCGGCGACCGCGGCCAACAACACCGCCGCCGAGCTGCCCGAACTCGGCCATGGCGTCTTCACCCATTCGCTGCTCGCCGGCCTGAAGGGCGGCGCCGACCCGACCGGCGAGGGCGTGCGGCTTCTGGCGCTGGCCGACTATATCGACCGGGAAGTACGCCGGCTCACCAATGCCCGCCAGGTGCCGGAATATTATATCGCCAAGATCGACAATTTCGTCGTGGCCAAGCCGTGAGTGCCGCCGTTCGCCGGCTCGCCGTGGGGCGCGCGACGGCGCTTTTGCGCGGCGTCCTGACCTTGCTTGCCGTCCTGCTCGCCGCGCTGCTGTCGCCGGCAGCCTATGCCGCAGGCGAAGATTGCGGCGGCGACGGCCCGGCCTTCGCCTCGCTCTACCAGCGCGACGACCTCTTCCGGCGCGCGCTTGCCGATGCCGAAAACGCGCCCGTCTCCCCTCGCCGGCTGAGCGGCGTCACGGTTCCGCACCATCTCCTGGCCGGCCATCTGATTGCCGAGGGCATCAAGGCGGCGTCGGGCCAGCGCTACAAGCGCGTGGTCGTGCTCTTCCCTGACCATTTCCGGCAAACCGACACGATGTTTGCGACCACCCGGCGCGATTTCGACACGGTTTTCGGCCGGCTCGCCATCGACGGCGAGGCGGTTGCCGGTCTGCTTGCGCGGGGCGGCGAGGTGATCGACGCGCGCTCGTGCCTGTTTGGCCGCGACCATGGCCTGCAGGCGATCCTGCCCTTCCTCAGCCGTTTCCTGCCCGGTGTGCGCGTGGTGCCGGTCGCGGTCTCGATCGCAAGCCGCCGCCAGGACTGGGAGCGTCTCGCCGCTGCTCTCGGTCCGCTCGCCGACGCCGACACGCTGATCGTCCAGTCGACCGATTTTTCGCATTATCTGCCGCACCATGCCGCGCGCGCCCACGACCAGCAGACGCTCGCGCTGCTCGCCGCCGGCACGTTCGACCAGATCGCGCGGCTGCGCCAGCCGGAACATGTCGATTCGCTCGGCGCGCTTTATGTCCAGCTCAAATTGCAGCGCGAGGTCTACGGCGCGGTGACGCTGGTCGCGGCCAACGAAAACTCGCAGCAATACGATCCGCTGCCGACGCACGAGACCACCAGTTACATGGTGGTGCTGTTCGGCCCCATGCCGATGGACGAACCCGCCCCCGCCCGGCGCGGCGCGCGGCATCTTTATCTCGGCGGCGATACCAGTTTCGGCCGCGCGATGATGAAGGCGCTGCTTGACGAGCGTGCGAGCGCGCGCCTGGAGACGGAAATCCTGCAGCGTACCGAGGGTCGGCCGCTGGTCGTCAATCTGGAGGGCGTCGTCCTGCCCAACCTGCCGGAGGGGCTTGGCCACATGACGCTCGCCATGCCGCAGGATCTGACGCTTGCCTGGCTGAAGCGCCTGAACGTCGCGGCGGTAAGCCTGGCCAACAATCACGCGCTCGATCTGGGCGAGACCGGGCTTGCCGAAACGAGAGGCGCGCTCGAAGCCGCCGGCATCGTCGCCCTCGGCCAGGGTGAATTGACCGCGATCGAAGGCGTCGAGCTGGTGGCGTTGACCGATCTCGACGTCAACGGCTCCTACCGCAACGACCTGATCACGCCCGACATGCTCGCCCGGCTGTCGGGCCGGCCGGCCGAGCGGCCGTTGATCGCGCTGGTTCATTGGGGCCGCGAATATGCGACCGATCCCGGCGCGCGGGAGCGTTATCTCGCCGAAGAGCTGTCGCGGCGCGGGGTCGCCGGCCTGTTCGGAGGCCATTCGCACGTCGCCAGCCCTGCCATGCAGGCGCTGGCCGGCGGCGACACGCTGCAGCTTTATTCGCTCGGCAATTTCCTGTTCGACCAGGGTGCGGACAAGGCATCCGGTGCGCTCGTCGAACTCACCGTCTTCGACCAGGGCACGGTCTTTGCCCGGCTGATGCCGTTGCCAAACCTGTTCGAGCTTGCGCGCACGCAGGCCCGGGCTCAGCAGGACGGCAGATCGTCGTCCGACAGGTAGCAGGCCGGCGTTTGCACCGTCGGCATGTAATCGACGAGGCGCGGCCGGAAATAAAACAGCGACACCGGCTTGCTGCGCCGCACGCTGCCGTCGGCAAAACGCGCCACGGCGCGGAACTGGTGCAGCGACGACATCGCGGCCGACATTTTTAGCCGCGCGGTGTAGCTGCGCAAATTGCGGTTGCCGCGCATGGGAATGTCGATGGCGTAGTTCTGCCGTTCGACGGGCAGCTCGACGTCGATATAACGCAAGGCTTCGGGCGAGCCGCCGAAGCCGTCGCCGCATTCGGCCGTGCTTTCCTCCATCTCGATGACGGCCAGCGACACGTCCGCCGAAAACGCCTCTTCGGCCCGCTGCCGATTGCCGCGATCGTCCGACCAGTCGTAGCTGACGGTCCCGACGGCCCGCGTCGACAGGAACCGGTCGCCCCACACCACGTCGGTCAGCTCGCCGAAATCGACCGCATTGAACACCTGGCTTTTGCACACGGCCAGGCTGTCGATCGATGGGCAGGAAAAGCGTTTGGTTTCCAGTGCCTCCACGTCGACCCCGGCCTCGGCCAGCATGGCGCGCAGCGATACGTCCACCCCTTCGTCGAAATCGGCGATCGCGCTGGTGAAGTCCCGCGTCGTCTTTTGCGGCGGCGGATTTTCCGCGTAGCTTTTTTGTTCGGTGAAGCGCACCGAGATCGTGGCGTTTTCGGCCCGGCCCCAGCCATGGTTGACGAAGGAGAAGCTCGGCCGGAAGCCGACGCAGCCGCGATGGCTCTGGATCGTCAGCATCGGCTTGCGATAGGCGAGGCTGTCGGCCACCTCCAGCGCGATCGTGTCGACGCGCACGCGCGACTTGTCGGTGGTGGCCAGTTCGGCCTCCACGAAGACCGGCGCATCGTCCCAGTCGACGACGGTAAACGAATGGCCGAACTCGGAGATTTCGCCGGTCCCGTTCCAGGCGTCGTTCATGTCCTGCGCTTCGGGATAGATGGCGATATCGTCATCGCGCATCAGGTGGACATAACGTGCCTCGGAGCGCTGGTTCATGCGTTCGTCGACCGTGATCGCGAACTCGGTGCGCGCGGCCGCGTCCTGGCCGGTCTGCACCTTGATCAGGCCGCCGGCTCCCGCGTCGGCGACCATGTCCGGGCGCTCGCCGATTTCGCGACCGTGTTGCCAGCGTGACGTATAGCTGGTGCCGCCGGGCAGGGTGGTGCGGCCCTCGCCATGGCGCTTGCCGTCGACGAACGGCCCCTGGTAGATTTCGCCGTTCACCAGAAGCAGGCGCCCGCGGCCGTTGCGCACGCCGGAGCGGAATTCGCCCTCGTAGCGGTTGCCCCGTTCGTCGACATGCATGCCATGTCCGTCGAGCGCGCCGTTCGACCAGTCGCCTTCGAAACGTTCGCCGCTGCGATAGACCAGCCGTCCCCGGCCGTGCGGCCGGCCCCCGGCCATCATGCCCTGATAGGTGGCAAACACCGCCGCGGGATCGTAGCTGGCGGCGCCGCGCACCCGCCACACGAGCTTGCCGCGCCCGTTTATGGCGCCGTCCTCGCCCAGGGCGACATCGGTGCCGGCGGCGGGGTGCCAGAGAAAATCGAGATTCTTTTGCGGATGGACATCCCAGGCCCGGACGGTTCGCCGAAACACCGTGCCGGCGTCGGTGTCGAAAAAGACCTGTGCCCGCTCGCTCCAACGCCCCTGCTGCGCCCCGGCCACCGCCGGCGGGGCGGTGCACAGGACGGCCACAAAGGCGGCAAGCCCCGCCATCCGCAAACGGATCATGAAACGCTCCCCCGATACGCCGTGTCGCGGCCTATTAAAGACCGCTGCGGATATCGGAGGCAACCGGCTTGTGCGTCGAGCGGCCCGGCGGCGGGCGAAAGAAAACGGCGGCCGCTCTGGTGCGGCCGCCGCCTTGGAAGGACGCCTTGCGCAGAAGCGCTATTCCTGGGCGATGCTGCGCACCCAGTTGAAATAGGGGCCGTTCAGCCTCAGGGCGATGTTTTCCTTTTCGGTCTCGGCAATGTTGACGCCGACGATGTAGCGTTCCTGCGTCTTGCCGTCATAGTGGTAGACAGCACTACCGCTCGAGCCCGGATAGGTATCGCACAGATAGGAGAAATTGTTCTGCGTCGCCGTACCCGGATCGACGTCGCAGCTGGCCTGCCACATCGTGCTTTGCGGCTTGTCGCCCGGATAGCCGATAATGTTGGCGGTGAACGGATAGGGCGGATCGTAGGTGGCGTAGCCGAGCCAGCCGATTTCCTCGCCGGCCGGTTTGTCGAGGATCAGAATGCCCAGATCCCACGGCACGACCGAACCGTACACGCCCTGATAATTGGTGATGTAGCCTTCCAGGATATAGGCGTCGACGAAGCTGTAACGCCCGTAGGGCGCATCGTTCTGGCCGTTCAGGCCGGGAAAGAACTCGTATCTGGCGAGCCAGCCGCCGGCATCGTGATTGTACAGGCAGTGCGCGGCCGTCAAGACGGCGCGCTTGCCGATCAGCGTGCCGGTGCAGATGCCCCAGTCGCCGTCCTTGGTCTGCGACCAGATCTGGCCGATCACGTTGAACGGATATTTCTTCGTCTCGGTGATCTGCACGCGGTCGTCTTCGCCGATCACCTGGCGCGACGCTTCGTCGAGCACGGGATCGTCCGCCGGTTCGCGGGCGTCGCCCGCATCCGCGCCGTCGCCGTTGACGAGACCGCGAATGATCTCCTTCAGCTCCTCGCTCGGCGGGGTGACCTTGCCGTCGCCGGAGCGCGAGCGCGTCGAGAACGCCTTTTGCAGTTCCTCCTCCGTCGGCATGGAGAAGTCGCGGCTGGCCTCGTCCGTCTTGATGCGCGGCGGTTTCAGGTCGACGATGCTGCGGCTGGAAAGATCCGGCATCTCGTCCAGCGCGCCGCGGGCGGATTCGCCGCTGCCCTGGCCGCCGGAGACGCTGTCGGCAAAGGCGGTGGCCGGTAGACCCGCCGACACCAGGAAGGTTCCGGCAAGAATTGCGATAAGGTTCTTTGTCATGTTGAGTAAGCTCCCAAGCCCAATGAGAAATCGAACACAACAGACAAAAAATGTCTATATCGTGGTCGGCGCGCCGCGCTCGGCCGGCTGCCGGTCTCGGGCGTTCCGTATCCGCCGGGCGGCGATGGCGCGGGTTCGTGTCGCCGCAATATTTCCCCGATCGGGCCAAGAAATCGCTTTCGTTTGGCCCGGCCCGCGCATTAAAAGTGGTCGGGCTTGGAAGAAATTTGCCGGCCGCGCGCCGGATCGTCTCGGGAGATAACCATGAAGCGCGACAAGGGATTTTTCGCTTTCGCAGCGGCCACGGTGCTGAGCCTGGCCGCATTGTCGGCGGCGGGGCCGGTTTTGGCACAGGACGGCGCGCGGGCGGGCGCGAAAGCCGAAACCTCGCCGCTCGGCCGGGTGCCGGAACTGCGCAAGGCCCAGCGCGAAAGCGGCGAGGATTCGCGGGTAATCGGCGGCACCGCAGCCGAAAAGGACGCCTATCCGTTCCAGGTCGCGTTGCTGAGCAGCGGCCTGCTCGACCCCGACCCGTTGACCCAGCTCGACGCCCAGTTCTGCGGCGGCAGCCTGATCGCGCCTGAGTGGGTTTTGACCGCGGCGCACTGCCTGTTCCAGTTCGGCGAGCTCGTCAAACCCGACAGCGTCACCGCTCTGGTCGGCGCGACCGATCTGGCCGAGGGCGAACGCATCGAGGTGGCCGAGATCATCGCCCATGAAAATTACGATCCACAGGCCTTCGACAATGATGTCGGCCTGATCCGCCTGGCGCGGCCGGCGACCCAGGCGCCGATCCGCATGACGCGCGAGGATCTGGAAACCGGCGCGGCGCGGGTGATCGGCTGGGGCAAGATGGAAAATGGCGGCTTTCCCGACACGCTGATGCAGGCCGACGTCGAGTTGTTTTCCAACGATGCCTGCAATGCCGGCATCAAGGACATCTACGCGCGCGACCTGAGGCTCGTCTTGAGCGATTACGGTCGGCGCATGCGCATTTCCCAGGACGGCATCGAGCGGGCGACCTCGCTGATCGCCGAAACCATGGCCGATCCGCTGACCGGCAACATGATCTGCGCCGGTGTGCCGAGCGGCGCCCGCGACGCCTGCAACGGCGACAGCGGCGGCCCGCTTTTCACCACCGGCGATGACGGTCCGGTCCAGGTCGGCATCGTGAGCTGGGGCGAAGGCCCGCTGAGCTCCAACATCGCCTGTGGTCACGAAAACGCCTATGGCGTCTACACCCGCCTGTCGGAGTTCCGCGATTGGGTGGCACAGAAGACGGGCGCGCAGTAGGAGCCGTCCGGCGGTCTTGTCACGAAACCCCCGGGCCGCCGGTTCGGGGGTTTTGCCTGTCCGGCGCCCGCGCATTGCTGCGCCCGCACGGCGCGGAACCGGCGAAAAATTTGCATGCAAGGCCAGACATGCTATGGCGCTGCCGGCCGGGCCTCCCTAAATCGGGGGGCATGCCGTCACACCAGCAGCATCGCACGACGTTTGTCAGCAGGATCAATTGCGGGACGAAATGAAGGCCGATTTTTACGAGACCCTCGGAGTGAGCAAGGAGGCCAACGAAAAGGACCTCAAGGCGGCCTTTCGCAAGCTGGCCATGCAGTGCCATCCCGACCGCAATCCGGACGACAGCGAGGCCGAGCGGCGCTTCAAGGAGATCAACGAGGCCTATGAGGTCCTGAAGGATCCGCAAAAGCGCGCCGCCTACGACCGTTTCGGCCATGCCGCCTTCGAAAATGGCGGCGCCGGCGGCGGGCCCGGTTTCGGCGGCTTTGGCGGCGGCGGCGGCTTCTCGGATATTTTCGAGGACATTTTCGGCGAGATGATGGGCGGACGTCAGCGGCGTTCGTCCGGCGGCCGCGATCGCGGCGCCGATCTGCGCTACAATATGGAAATCTCGCTCGAGGAGGCCTTCGGCGGCAAGACGGCCCAGATCCACGTGCCGTCCTCGGTGGCCTGCGACGACTGTTCGGGCACCGGCGCCGAGCCCGGAACCCAGCCCGTCACCTGCACCATGTGCTCGGGATCGGGCCGGGTGCGTGCCGCGCAGGGCTTCTTTTCCATCGAACGCACCTGTCCGACCTGCCAGGGCCGCGGCCAGACCATCGCCGATCCCTGCAAGAAATGCTCGGGCCAGGGCCGCGTGGTGGAAGAGCGCTCGCTGTCGGTCAACATCCCCGCCGGCATCGAGGACGGAACCCGCATCCGGCTTGCCGGAGAGGGCGAGGCCGGCCTGCGTGGCGGCCCGTCCGGCGATCTCTATATTTTCCTGTCGGTGACGCCGCACGAATTTTTCCAGCGCGACGGCGAAAACCTCTATTGCAGCGTGCCGATCTCGATGACGACGGCCGCGCTCGGCGGGGCTTTCGAGGTCACCACGCTCGACGGGTCGCAGGCCCGGGTCAAGGTCACCGAAGGCACCCAGAACGGCCGCCGCTTCCGCCTGCGCGGCAAGGGCATGCCGGTGCTGCGTCAGCCCGCCATGGGCGATCTCATCATCCAGGTCTCGGTGGAGACACCGCAGAACCTGAACAAGAAACAGCGCGAGCTGCTGGAGGAGTTCGAAAAACTTTCCTCCAAGGACAACAGTCCGCAGTCGAGCGGCTTTTTTGCGCGCATGAAGGATTTCTTCGAATCCTTCAGCGATTAGGCGTCAGCCAGGCGGTCCTTCGCCCGAATTTGAGGCACGGTTTCGACTACGGTCTCGGTTTATTGTAGTCTAGTGATGGCTGGGGCGCGGCCGATGTGCCCGGGAATTGGAGAGATGATGCGCGGCACAGACAAGCGCAGGGCGCTGACGGAACGGTTCGACGAGGAAATCCGCTTTTTCAAGGGCTGGATCGACAAGCCGAAGGCCGTGGGATCGGTGGTGCCCACCAGTTCCGTCACCGCGCGCAAGATGGCGTCCGTGATCGATCTCGGTTCCGGGCTGCCGGTTCTCGAACTCGGCGCCGGCACCGGCGTCATCACCAAGGCGATCATCGATCACGGCGTCAAGCCGCAGGATCTGTTCTCGGTCGAATACGCCGCCGATTTCGTCGAGCATCTGCGCACGCGCTTTCCCGCCGTCAACATCCTGCATGGTGACGCCTTCGATCTCGACACCGTGCTGTCGCCCTATCCGGGAATGATGTTCGACGCGGTCGTCTCCGGCGTTCCTCTTTTGAATTTCCCTGTCCAACAGCGCATAGACTTTGTCGAGCAGGTGCTGGACAGGGTTCCCGAGGGCCGGCCGATGGTGCAGATCACCTATGGTCCGCTGTCGCCGGTGCCGCCGCGCCGCGGCAACTACACGGTGAAGCATCTGGATTTCATCGTTCGCAACCTGCCGCCGGCGCAATTGTGGCTCTACCGGCGTCCGTTGAAGGCATGAGGCGGGCCTGCGGCAATCGAGCCGTAGACAGTTTCCGCCGACCGGTTTAGCGTTGTCGCGATGCCAAGCTTCCTGCGCATGCTCGCCCTTCTCCTGCTCGCCGCCTTCGTGGCGGGCAGTGTCGCGAATGCGGCCGCGACGACCGGCATGTCCGTCGGCATGTCGATGGCCGGTATCGACGACATGGCGGCCGATTGCTGCGTCGACGTGGAGGGCGCCGCCATGGATTGCGATCAGGCCTGCGGCCAGCCGCTGACGGCCCTTCCCGCGCTGCGGGCCGCGCTCTGGGATGGCCCGACCGTCGAGCCTGCTTTGCCGCGCGCGCGAGCGATCGCCGGCCGTTCTGGTCCACCCGAACAACAGCCCCCGCAATAAATATCCCGATCTGACGGGCCGGACCTGGTCCGACCCCGCCGACGCGACCGTTCACGGCGTTGTGCCGCCGGTGGCCGAGGCGCATTGGCGGCCGTTTCGCCGCCATGTCCGCGATCTCATTCACGTTTCGGGATGACAACCATGTCCATCTTCCTTCCGCCGGCGCTGACGCGTCGGAACCTGCTCGCCGGCATGGCGGGAACCGTCGCGACCGCGCTCCTGCCTGCCCGGCACGGCCTGGCCGGGGCGCCGGTCGTTCGCGATTTCGCCTTGCGCGCCGCGCCGGGCCGGTCGCCGCTGCTGCCCGCCCCCCGTGGTCGAACGCCGGTGTGGCGCTACAACGATGCCGTTCCCGGCCCGGAAATCCGTGTGCGGCAGGGCGAGCGCCTGCGCATTGCGGTCGAAAACCGCCTTGAGGAGGAAACCACGGTCCATTGGCATGGCGTGCGCACGCCCAACGCCATGGACGGCGTTCCCCAGTTGACCCAGCCTCCGATCGCCCCGGGAGAAACCTTCCTCTACGAATTCGACGCCGTCGACGCCGGAACCTTCTGGTACCATCCCCACCAGCGCAGCTTTGAACAGGTGGGCCGCGGCCTCTACGGCCCCTTGATCGTCGAGGAGGCCGAACCGCCTCGCGTCGACCGGGACGTCACCTGGGTGCTGGACGACTGGCGCCTTGGCGAGGACGCAGCGATAGTTGACGATTTCGGCGGCCGGCACGACATGATGCATGCCGGCCGGATCGGCAACGTTGTCACCATCAACGGACGGGTGGCGCGGGACTTTGCGGTTCGCAGGGGCGAGCGCATCAGGCTGCGGCTGATCAATGCCGCCAACGCCAGGATATTCGCGCTCGATTTCGCCGACCACGCGCCGCTCGTCGTCGCGCTGGACGGCCAGCCGGTGACGCCGCATCCGCCCGCCGGCGGGCGGGTCGTGCTCGGCCCGGCCATGCGCGCCGATCTCGTGCTCGACTGCACCGGTCCCGTCGGGAGCCGCGCCACGGTCGTCGATCGCTACTATGACGGGCTTGAATACGGCCTGGTCGAACTTGCCTACGGCGCCGAGCCGTTGCGGGATGCCGCGCCCGAGTGGCCGGTGGCGCTCGCCGCCAATCCGCTTGCCGAGCCCGATATCGGCGCCGCCATCCGTCACGAGGTGGTCTTCTCCGGCGGCATGATGGGCCGGATGGTGATGGAGGAAATGGCCGGCCGCATGGGAGGCGATCGTCCCGGCGGTGGTATGATGGGCGGCATGATGGGCCGGATGCGCTCGATGATGGGCATGATGCATGGCGACGGCATCTGGCTGATCAACGGCGTGGCGGCCAAGGGCCCCGTGCTCGAGCCGATGCTGACACTGGACCGCGGCCGCAGCCATGTCCTGGCGATGACCAACGCCACCGCATGGCCCCACCCCATCCACCTGCACGGACATTCCTTCCGCGTCGTCTCCCGCAACGGCGACCCCACGCCCTATCGGGAATGGCAGGACACGGTGCTGATGGCGCCGCGCGAGACGGTGGAGATCGCCCTGGTGGCCGACAACCCCGGCGACTGGATGTTCCATTGCCACATTCTCGAACACCAGATGTCGGGAATGATGGGCGTCATTCGCGTCGCCTGATGCCGGATCCAGCCGAAAGGAGACGCAAGAATGCGCAGATCGATCCACGCCTTGGCCGCGAACGCCGTGATTATCGGCGTGGCGGCCTCACGGTGACCGCGGAAGCGACCCGTGAGATCGGTCTTGCCGGCAACGGTCAACCCTACAATCTGTCGACGACCGGAACCTATGCAGTCAGCGGCCATGTGCCGGCCGGGGTGGTCGGACGACTGCTCGGCGAACGTCCCGACATCCAGGCACTGACGCTGCCCGGCATGCCGCGGGGCTCTCCGGGCATGGGCAGGACGAAGGCGGCGCCGTTCGCGTTACTCCAAGTCTCGAAATCCGGCGTCGTCACCGGCGTCTATGCACGTCGATAGGGCGCGCGCGAGCGGCAGCCATCACACGGAAAAAGGAGTGAAACGATGATGAACGGTCGGGACTATATGTGGGACGGCATGGGCGGAATGGCGATGTGGGGCATGGGCCTGGTGTGGCTTCTGGTCATCGTGGTGCTCGTGCTGGGAGCCGCCGCGCTGGTGAAATATCTTTTTTCCACCAGCGGTAAATGACGGGGCTGCGGGCCGGCGCGCCGCGTCGGCCCCGCAGGTCGGCGCGGTCAGCCGCCGGCATGTCGTGAAGGGCGGGCGCTCGATCCCGCTTCCGGAACGCCATGCTGTTTGGGCATCGAGGCCATGGGGCCGGTGCCGGGTTTGGATTATCCGGCGCCCCGGTTCATGCGGCGTTTCGAACGCCTACGTCGCGCGGCCGGCCCGCGCCAGCCCGTGCGCCACCAGCCGGTCCAGTATCTCGGGATAGCTCACGCCGCTCGCCGCCATCGCCTTGGAATACATGCTGATGTCGGTGAAGCCCGGAATCGTGTTGAGTTCGTTGACCAACAAGCGCTCGTCTGCGGTCAGGAAAAAATCCACCCGTGCCATGCCGTCGCAGCCGACGGCGCGGAAGGCCCTGGCCGCCATCGCGCGCAGCTCCCCTTCGACCGCCTCCGGCAGTGTCGCCGGCACGGTCAGCGTCGCGCCGTCTTCGTCGACATATTTGGCCTCGTAGCTGTAGAAACCGTGACTTTGCGCCGTCGCGATCTCGCCGGGCCGCGAGACGAACAGGCCGCCGTCTTCGTCCTCCAGCACGCTGCACTCGATCTCGCGGCCGTCGATGAACTCTTCGGCGAGCAGCTTGCGGTCGTTGTCGAAGCCCTCGGCGAGCGCGGCCTGGTAGTCTCCCTCGCTCGCCACCTTGCTCACCCCGACCGAGGATCCTTGGCGTGCCGGCTTGACGAAGAACGGAAGCCCGACGGCGCGCCTGAGTGCGTCGAATGACGGGACGTCATTGGCCGTGATCGTGATCGACCGTGCCGTCGGCAGCCCGGCCTCGGCGAGCAGACGCTTGGTGATGTCCTTGTCGAGTGCCACCGCGGAGCCCAGAATATCGCAGCCGGCGAGCGGCACCCGCGCCACCGCCGCGAGCCCCTGCACCGCGCCGTCCTCGCCATGAAGCCCGTGCAGCACCGGAAAAATCATGTCGATCTTGGGCAGGGCGAAGGGCGCGCCCTCGGCCGGGATCGCCAGCATCTCTCCTTCCCCGCCTGGCACCGGGCAAATCTGCGTGCCGCGCGAGGGCCGCGCCAGCGCCCCGTTCTCGTAGCTGCTGAGCAGCCACCGCCCCGCGCGGGTGATGAAGATCGGCACCGCCTCGTAGCGGGCCGGCGCCAGCGCGCGCATGACATTGGTCGCCGAAAGCACCGACACCTCGTGCTCGGCGGAACGGCCGCCGAACAAAACGGCGAGACGCAGTCTGTTTGCGAAGGGGGCCATGAAACGCTCCGGGAATGACCTGTGTTGACCGGCTTGGCGGCCCGACTGCGATAGCGCGGCCGCCGCCCGGCCGAAAGACCTTTTCGGCAAGGACGTTTGCAGCCCGCGGGACGGTTTCGTGCACGCGCGGGTCGAATCCGGATCGCCGCGGGTCGCGGTGGCCGGTGCCGGGGGTGCCTCGCGTGGGCGGGCCGGGATGCCGCGCGTCCGGCCCGATTTCGGTCGTCCACGGCGGCCGCGCGCATAAAGCGCTTCCCCGCCGCTCGCCCGAGGGCTTCGGCCAGTCCGAGGGAGAAAAGGCGGCCGCGCGTCCGTGGCGGAAAGGGCGGCGACCCAACGCGTTTCCAGGCGAAGTGGAAGCCGGTTCGCCGTTCGCAAACGCGTCAAGACAACAAGGTGGAGCCGGTCTGCCAATCCGTGAAAAGCAGAGCGGCTCTAGGCCGCCTGGGCCAGGCCCTCGCTCCCCATCCGATACGAGATCGCCTCCGCCAGATGGATGCGGCCGACCGCGTCCTTGCCGTCGAGGTCGGCCAGGGTGCGCGCGACTTTTAAGACGCGGTGATAGGCGCGCGCCGAAAAGCCGAGCTTTTCGCTCGCGTCGCGCAACAGCGCCGCACCGGCCTCGTCCGGCCGCGCGATCTCCTCCACAAGCCGGGTCGAGCACAGGGCGTTGGTGGCGACATCCTTCGCGCCGAGGCGGGCGAACCGGTCGCGCTGGATCGCGCGCGCGGCCGCGACACGGGCGGCCACGGCCTGGCTCGCCTCGCCGTCGCGAATGTGGAAAAGCTCTTGCGGCGACACCGCCGGCACCTCGATCCGCAGATCGATCCGGTCCAGGAGCGGGCCGGAAATCCGGGCCTGGTAGTCGCTGCGGCAGCGCGGCCCGCGTGCGCAGCGATAGCCCGGCTCGCCGGCGCGCCCGCACCGGCACGGATTCATCGCCGCCACGAGTTGGGCCCGCGCGGGATAGCAGACATGGCTGTTGGCGCGCGCGATCACCGCCTCGCCCGATTCGATCGGCTGGCGCAGCGAGTCCAGCACGGCCGGGGTGAATTCGGGCAGTTCGTCCAGGAAAAGCACGCCATTATGCGCCAGCGACACCTCGCCCGGGCGCACCCGCAGGCCGCCGCCGACCATCGCCGCCATCGAGGCGGAATGGTGCGGCGCCCGGAACGGCCGGCGATCCGACAGCCGCCCCTCGGCCAGTTCGCCGGCGATCGACTGGATCATCGAAACCTCCAGCAATTCGCGCGGCGCCAGCGGCGGCAGGATCGAGGGCAGGCGCTGCGCCAGCATCGACTTGCCGGCACCGGGCGGACCGCACATCAAAAGATGATGGCCGCCGGCCGCGGCGACCTCGAGCGCGCGTTTTGCCGTCTCCTGGCCCTTGATGTCGGCGAGGTCCGGCAGCGTCCCGCAGGCGGAGCGGATTTCGGCGACCGGGCGGGACAGGACCTGCGTCCCGCGGAAATGATTGGCGATCGCGATCAGGCTGCGCGGCGCCAGGATCTCCATCTCGCCGTCGGCCCACGCGGCTTCCGCGCCGGCGGCGTGGGGGCAGATCAGCCCCTTGCCGAGGCCGTTGGCGCCGATCGCGGCCGGCAACGCCCCGTGCACATGGGTGATCGTGCCGTCGAGCGACAATTCGCCGAGCACGACGAACCCTTCCAGCGCGTCGGCCGGCACCGCGCCGAGGGCGGCCATCAGCCCGAGCGCGATCGGCAGGTCGTAATGGCTGCCCTCCTTCGGCAGGTCGGCGGGCGCCAGATTGACCGTCACCCGCTTGGGCGGCATCGACAGGCCGGAGGCATGAAGCGCGGCCTGCACCCGCTCCCGGCTCTCGGCCACCGCCTTGTCGGGCAGGCCGACGATCTGCATGTTGATCTTGCCCGGCGCGATCATCACCTGAACGTCGACCGGAACCGCCTCGATGCCCTGGAAGGCGACGGTGCTGACCCGCGCTACCATCTCCGCTTCTCCCCGACCACGGGAGCGCCGTGCAACCGGTGCGTTCGCCCGCACGCGCCCTCGGGTCGAATTAAGCACAGATAGGCGTAAGTCTCAAGAACATTACAAGAACAATCTAGCGTTTAACGTGCATATTGGTTGCATGGGATTGCATTGCCGTGAACGGAACGGCAACGCCGCCGCTCAGGTCCGCCGTGCCTCGACCGCGTCCCAGAACAGGGCCGCGATGTCGGCGCCGCCGAATTTCTTGACCTCGCGCACGCCGGTCGGCGAGGTGACGTTGATTTCCGTCAGCAGGCCGCCGATCACGTCGATGCCGACGAGGATGAAGCCGCGTTCCTTCAGCGCCGGTCCGATCCGCGCGCAGATCTCGCGCTCGCGCTCGCTCAGCTCGGCATGTTCGGCCCGGCCGCCGACATGCATGTTGGAGCGCGAATCGTGTTCGGCCGGCACCCGGTTGATGGCGCCGACCGGTTCGCCGTCGATCAGGATGATGCGCTTGTCGCCGTCGCGCACCGCCTTCAGGTAGCGCTGGACGATATAGGGTTCGCGAAACATCTGGCCGAACATCTCCAGCAGCGCGGCGAGGTTCCGGTCGGCTTCGTGCAGATGGAAGATGCCGGCGCCGCCATTGCCGTAGAGCGGTTTGACGATGATGTCGCCATAGTCGCGCCGGAACGCGGCGACCTCGCGCGGATCCTTGGTGATCAGCGTTTCCGGCATCAGGTCGGCGAATTCGGTGACGAAGATCTTTTCCGGGCTGTTGCGCACCCAGGCCGGATCGTTGACCACCAGGGTGGCGGGATGGATACGCTCCAGAATATGGGTGGTGGTGATGTAGTTCATGTCGAACGGCGGATCCTGGCGCAGGAGCACCACGTCGACCTCGGAAAGGTCGAGGCGTTGCGGTTCGCCGAGCGCGAAATGGTCGCCGGCGACGTCGCGCACCGTCATCGTCTCGGCCCAGGCGAACACCGTGCCGTCGCGCATCGACAGACTGTCGGGCGTGTAGTGGAAAAGCTGGTGGCCGCGCCGCTGCGCCTCCAGCGCCAGGGCGAAGCTCGTATCCCCCGCGATGGTGACGGTGGAAACGTGGTCCATCTGGATGGCGATTTTCAAGGACATCGACAACTCCGCGTCTGGGCCCCGAGGCGACAAGGGGGTGAAGCCATCTATCCAATTCCGGCGCGAAAGCCAATCCGCCGCCCGCGGCCGGCCGGCCCGGTGCTCGCCGTCAGGTTGGAGCAGGCGATACGCTTCCTAAACGGTTTTACGCAAGAATACGCTCAATCAGACAGGTCTAAAGCTAGGCTCAGGACCTATTAATTCCTTTTGAGATGTGATTCACGGTCTTTGAGAAGGAGGCCGTGATGGGTGATTTGTTTCTGCTGAGCGAGGGCCAGATGGCGCGGATATCGCCGTACTTCC
>NZ_PYBP01000020.1:0-29274 GCF_003015025.1 Nitratireductor sp. StC3
AAACTCAAGGACTGGCGGCGTATCGCAACACGCTATGACCGGTGTGCCCACACCTTCTTCTCCGCCATCTGCATCGCAGCCACCGTCATCTTCTGGCTTTGATCAATGAGTCCTGAGCCTAGATAGTCGTGCACAACGAGCCAACGATAGAAGCCGCTGAGGCTGGCCATGTAACGGCGGATCGTATTGCGCGTGATCGCAGGCTTGGGCCGCTCAAGCCTGTTGTTGGCCGCGATGATCTCTTTGACGCTCAATCCCTCGAAAGCGGCTGTGTCTGCCGCCTTAACAGGCCACTGAGTAAGCAGGTCCTTCCATTCGCGCACCATGCGCCTGTCGATCTTGGACACGCGCACGCGCGGCCCTACGAAGTCAGAAAAATGCTGCACGTCGCGTCTGGTCTGCTTGAACGTCTCCGGCCGGATGCTGTTCGGGTTTTCGGCTTCGTATTTGGCGAACAGCGGCATGATCCGGTCGCCGCCCGCGTCTGGCCTGTCGGGCATTTCTGCCGGCTCGACCACGATCGGGTCTTTAGGCTTGCCGGTGTAGTCGCCGCGATCGCGCTCGGCATATCGCTCAAGCTGCTCGATGTCGGCGCGCATAAGCTTGTGGCAAAGCTCGCGATATAGTTCGCTGCCGTGTTCGATGGTGAAGCCATGCTTGGCGAGGAAGCGATCGGCGTCCGGTTCAATGAGGCGCGTGTCGCCAGACGCCAGATCAGACCGCAATCTGTTTAGCCGGGCTGCCCGGCGTCTTGCCGCCCACGTTGCCTTGTTGGCGAGGGTTTCGACTTCGGTCATGGCGTTGATCATGGCGATCGGACCGGCCTTGTGAGCGCCTGAGCGGATCGCGGCTACTCCGGCCTTCTCTATGGCGTCGTCGATCTGCGCTGTGGTCGGTCGGCTGGCGCGTTCCCGGTCGCCTTCGTCCGTTTTGGACGTGTAGTGTTCCCAGACGGCACCGGCGATGTCCGCGTCGTTTAGATCGCGGCGTCGACTCAACTCGTCGAAAGTCGCCATCCATTCGTCGATCACGGCCGCCTGCCGGCGCGTGGCCTCCTTGCGATCCTTCGTGCGCAGCGAAATCCATTTCTGCTTGCAGCCCATGGCCGCATGAAGGTCGGTCGGGACGTTGATAACTACGTAGTAGACGGGGCCGCGCCGGTGCAATTTCGCCATGATTTTCGCGCCGTTTTCGAGGGCATCTATTAGCACCATCTATTAGCAGTAGTCGTTTCGCAACCCCTTGAATCACAATCTTTTTCTGCCGTATCAACGACTTGCGTTGCCTTGAAACATTAGCAGCTGAAAGTCCAGGTTCCCCAGCCACATCTTTGAAGAGCTGATTTTATTGTACTTTTGCGCGAGGCGTCGAAGCCTGCCCGTGGCCGGCGCCGTGATTGTCGGACGTTGCCATAGCGCCATCTCGACCTTGATGCTGCGGGGTTTCGCGGGCGGATCGGCACCGGCCGTTTCCAGGACCACCCAGCCTGGTTTGTTCCTGGGTTGCTGGTGATTGCGAACCGCGTCGACAGGCACTTGCCGGAGACGGACCGTCCCTCGCGCCCCGTTACGGCGGCAAGGCGAACCGGAACACCGCACCGGAAATCGCGCCTCCCGCGAGCGCGCCCCACACGAGCGGATTGTGCGCGTTTTCATTCGCCGTCGAGCCGGCAAACAGCAGCGGCGCGATGCAGACCGCACCGATGGCAAGACCGAGCCCCGCCCAGCCCCAGACCGGCCACAAACGCAGTTTCTTGAACCCGAACCAGGCCACCGCCGCCAGCACCAGAAGACCCGGCAGCGCCAGAGGCAATCCCAAAACGACCGTCCAGACCACGCCGAGCACGATGGCACCAGCGCTTCCGCCCCCGGCGACGAGCCAGAACCCGATGGTGGGTAGGCCGGCGGCCGCGAGCCAGGCCGCGATCGCGGCAAAGATCCAGCGCCGCAAGGGTGGACGTCGTTCCAGCGCTTTCATGAATTTGACACTCCCTTTTCGGAAACCTCCTCGCCGATGCCGGTGCGCCCACGCATACATGACGACCGGATCGACTGGGACGCGTTCCCTCACCGTGCCTACATGCCGTAGTCAACCGAGAAGCCGGTCACACAAAGGTCCTCGTCGGTCTGCCCGGGATAAACCGACGTGATGCGCAGCTCGAAATAGCGCGGGTCGGCGACGCGCCAGGGAAGCGCGATGGTCTGTTCCGTGGCGTTGTCGCCGAGCACGATTTCGGCCCTGCGCTGCGGTTGCTCCAGCCCGTAGGAAAAGGCGACCAGTTCCATCGTGCGTATGCGCGCATGATTGCGGAAGGTTTGTTGCGACTTCGCGTAGCCGTTGCGTATCCAGAAGTTTTCCGGCGGGGCGGCGTCCTCCAGGCGCACGATGATGGATTCGCCGATCCCGTCTCCGTCGACGCACCAGGCCGTGGCATCGTCCCAATCGGTCAGGCTTCGTATGTCGTAGACTGTGCCGCCCCTCGGCTGCCGGGCGCTCGACACGCAGATGCTCTGCGTCTCGAAGGCCTGGGTAAGACGGGTGGTTGCGCACAATTGCCCGGCCTCAGCCCCGGCCGGGCCGAACGGCAAGGCGCCAAGCATCGACACCCCGCCGACAAGCCAAATCACCATGCGTTTCATGCGCGTGCTCCGGAACATTGGCATTGGTCGCCCAAACCATCTGCACGGCGCGGCGGGAGGGCAACTAGACCAGTTGCACTAATGACCCGCCGGCATTCGATGTTAAGAATCCGGAACGACGCTGCAGTGGAAAGACCATGCCTCCGGTTCATATCGTCATCGCGGATGACCACCCGCTTTTTCGGGAAGGCTTGCGCCGGCTCGTCCAAAGGACGTTGCCCCATGCCGAGATCTTCGAGACGTCGCGCTTCGACGCCGTCCTGGCACAGGCGCAAACCAGGGCACCCGACCTTTTCGTTCTCGACCTCAATTTTCCCGGCTTCGAGCCCCGGCGGTCGATCGCGGCGCTGCGCAGCGCGTTTCCAACCGCCTCCGTCCTCATCATCTCCATGTCGGACGACGACGACACGATCGAAACTGTCATGAAGGACGGGGCCGACGGTTTCGTCAGCAAGGCGATCAATCCCGCGGCAATCGCCGGCGCCGTGCGCGACATACTCGAGGGGCAGATCGTCATTCTGGGGCCGCACGACGCCGACGACGACATCCAGGAGAACGCTTCCCCGAGCGCCGCCGAATTGCCACCCCGGCAAAGGGAGGTGCTCCAGCTGATCGTACAGGGAAAATCGAACAAGGAGATCGCGCGGGAACTGGACATCTCCCCCTTCACGGTCCGCATCCACGTTTCGGCCCTGCTTCGCACGCTCGGCGTGCCGTCCCGCGCGGCGGCCGCCGCGCTCGGGCGCGACATGGGGTTTTGAGGCACGGCGCAGAGCCATTTCGGCAAGGGTGCGAAACGGCTTCCGCGTCCGCAATTCCGTGAAATAGATAGCGAGACCCTCTGTGCGATCCGGGTCTCACCGGATGCGCTCTAAGTGCGGGTGCTCAGGGCAAGCGAGACCAGCGATGCCCGCAACTGCGCGGGCGGGGCGGGTTTTGCGAGAAGCTGCACGTCGTCGAGCCCGGCAATACCCAACGCCTCGTGATCCAGCGTGCCACTGACGACGATGGCCGGGACGGTTTTGCCGGCCTGTTCGCGGATGGCCGTTATCGCCTGCGCGGCATTCTCGTTGCCATTCATGCCATGATTGAGCAGGATCAGGCCCGGCTTCGATCGGCCCAGGCGCGCGGCCGAGCCTTCCGGCGCAACCACGCAGCCCCAGTTCTGCAGCAGCACCTCGGTCGCCCTTCGCGTATCGCCATCGCGATCGACGAGATAGACTTCCAGTCCCGAAAGCAGATGCGCGGCCGTCCAGCGGCCCTTGACCGCTTCGCGACAGGCAGCGACCCGCTTCATGGCGCCGATTTCGACCAGCGTTCCATGTCCGGGCCTGGTTTCCAGCCGGCAATCATGGCCGAGAAGTTCGGCGAAACGGACGACCAGCGGCAATCCCAGGCCCAAGCCCTGCACGCGTTCGGCGTCGTCGTCCGATCGGTAGAATTCGTCGAATATGCGTGGCCTGTCGGCTTCACCGATCCCCGGCCCCTGGTCCGCCACCACGACGGCGACGCCGTTTTTCCTGTGCCGCACACCCATCAGCACCGTGCTGCCCGGCGCGTATTTCGCGGCGTTCGAGATCAGGTTTTGAAGCATGGTCGTGAGAAGCCGCGGGTCGGTCTCGACCCAGACACTGGTCGGCGAAACGACAATCGCCCCGCCCATGCGTTCGACAAGCGGCATGTTCTGCTTGGCGAGACGATTAAGGACGGCGTTGAGGTCGACGGCCTCCGTCGAAACCCTCATCCGCCCCAGATCCAGGATCGAAAAATCGAGCAGGGACTGGAACAGCTCGCTGAGCGAGGTCAACGACAGGTCGATCTTGCCGACGATGTCGCGGGCGTCCCGGTCGAGTTCGTTTTCGCGCAACAGGCTGATCAGCAGATTCATCGTGTGCACCGGCTGGCGCAGATCGTGGCTTGCGTGGGCGAGGAAACGCGTCCTGGCCTCCTGGGCCATGTCGGCGCGTTTTTTTTCGTATCGCAATTGATGAACCTGCCGGTCGAGCCTCTCGACAAGCGCATGGTTGGAGGCCACGAACCGGTGCATTCGCGTGGCGAGGATGGTGAGCACCGCGCCGTAGAGGACGATCATGGCCGCATTCGCCTGGCCCAGCCTCGTCGCATCCAAGGCCAGATGCGCGGCCGCCAGGCCGGGGACCGACGTCCAGATGCTGAGCAGGCACGATCGCATCACCGCGTGCTGCGACGACACGGCGCCGAGCGCCGTCCCACCCAGCGCCAGCGTGTAGAGAAGCAGGTTGTCGAACCCCGCTTCGGCGGCCACGAACGCCCCCCAGGCCCACAGCAGCCCGACGGTCGCGGTCAGCGCGGAATGAAACCAGGCGGCGATCGCGAGCGCGCGCGGCGGGACGTCCGGCAGGCGCTGGCCATACTGGCACAGTCCTGCAAGCACGAGCGAAAGAGCAATCATGCCGGTCAGCCACGCCTGGGCCGCCAGTGACAGGTTCTGCTGCGCCACAAACGCAAGCAGGACGACAAAGACATGGATCAGCCAGCTTCTGGCGCCGATCGAAAACAGGTAACGGGTCTTCCACGGCTCGGGAGACAGAAGCCCCGCAACCGTTATGCCTGGCGCGCGCGCCGCGCCGCCGACACTTTCCTTCGCACCGTCCAAGATGCCCCGTCGCCCTGTGTCCGAACCTGTGGCCCGCAACGTTTGCGACCATGCATCGTCACGGGCCGGGTTCCGCTCACCCTAGAGACGGTTTGTGGCAGGAATCAACCCGCGGCAGCGGCCCGGCGATCGACCGCGCCAGTCAAGGCACGACCAACGGCCAAACGACGCGCGCCGGGGCACCCCCTCATCGGGCCGCGCAGACGCGTCGATGCCGGCGACGGCAGGCGCAAGTTCAATTAGTGCAGTCGACCTAATTGTGTGCCGCTGCCGATTTCGTTTCTTTCGCACCGTCGAAAACACAAGGACGGAGTTCTGCCATGACACTCAACCTGGACAACACAAAACGCCTCGCAGCCGCCGCCGCGCTGGCCTCGTTCACGCTTGCCTTCACAGGCTCGGCGCATGCGGGCAGCTACAAGCTGAGCTGTGTCGATTCGGTCACCGGGCAGTCCGTCTCGGTCACCGTCGAGGCATCCTCGCGCGCCGCCGCGATCGACAAGGTCCGCAACGACCCGGCCTATTCGAATTACGACAAGTGCCAGTAAGACGGCGTGACCGCGCAGCCGGGCCTACACGGCATTCGGCGATGCGTGCGGGCTGACGGGCCGGCCCCGTCAGTCCCCGCCTTGTTCGCCCTGCCTGGCGGCGTGCCGGTGCCGGCCCGCCAAAGCCCGCCAGCGGGCTCTTGCCCAAACGCCGTCAAATAAAACGCGTCGGCTCCATCGCGCTGCGGCATGTCGAGTAGCGAGGGATAGTCGATTTCCTGCACGGTCGGGGTTATGGCATCGCCAAATCCAATGTCGATCTGGATGGGCAAGCGCGCGCCGGCGATCTCGGCGGTCATGGTGACCCGGACGCCGCTGTACTCGTCTTCAGCCCGAGCCGGCTCAGCCCGCAGGGTCTCCGGCTTGAAGACCACGCCGTCATCCTCGACATCGATCCGGCAGATCTCCCGAAAGGCGGTCGCGATCCGCTCCGGTGCCGCGTCGCCGTATCCGAGAAGATCGAGGTCGCCGGTTGCCCGATAGGGCGTGGGCGTCCAGAGGCTGAACAGCATCGCGCCCTTGAGGACGAATTGATCTCTGTGGGGCGACAGGCTCAGCCGGTAGAGAAGCCGCTCGATGGCGAAACGGGTGAGCGCAAGCTGGACGTTTTCCTTGGCGGCGCTTGCGCGCCGTGTGAGCCGTGCCCGGACCGAGGCGCCGACATTCTTGAGGGGCGGTTTCGTGGTCATACCGTGGCCTCGATATAGGGGCGCATCACGTTCTGCACGCGGTCGATAGCGGCGAAATGCCAGAGGTCATCGACCGTGGCGCGGCGGCTTCGGAGACAGTCTCTGAGTGCCTCGATGGCGACATCGAGACCGACCTGGCTGCGGTATTTGAAACAGTCGGCGACCGTCTTGGCCGGGTTCGTGATGGGCACCTCCACCTGCTCGATCATGTGCCGGTCGATGCCGGCCGTCAGGGCGTCGCCGGTGGCGCGGCTGATGCGCAGGGACACCGGCGGATTTTTCGGCGCCCATTTCTTGTGACCGATCAGCATCCAGACCTGATGCGGCAGTTGGGTCGTGAGTTCGTGGAACCTCAGCGCGGAGAGCAGGCAGATGACGCCGTGGGGCACCGCCCGAGCGGCTTCGGCGAGGCTGTGGGACTCGGACCATTCCGCATCGACAAGCTGGTAGAGACCACGGCCCGTGCGCACCAGAAGCCCCTGATCCTGCAGCCGGCGCAGATAGGCGCGCGGAACGCCCGCCGCATCGAAATCGCGCGCACGCGCAATGCCGCGCTCCCTGGCGATGGTGAGCGCGCGATCCTTCAGCGTTTCCTGGGCCGCCCCAGCCATGTTTCGTATACTCGGCAATAATGTGTAAATGCCGAGATTTTGTATCATAGACAGCTGTGCCCTGCAACCGGAAGCGGGCAGGCTCGGGTCGCCCCCGGCATTGGCTACCATGCGGGCTTGTCCGCGCGGGCGGCCGAAAACCTGAGCACCGTGCTCGCCAGCAACAATGCGATATCAACGGCACTGGCATATGTGCCGGCGCTGACCTATCGCACCGATGGCGAGGGCAGCCGAACGGAATTGTTCTCGCCCCCCTGGGCAAGTTTGTGCGCGGTGGCGTCAAGGACGTCAGCCGTCGCAAGTCCGCTCGAACCACGATCCGTGACGAGCGATTGCGCCCAGCCAGCGATCTGGTGAACCGGAACTTCTATGCCCACGAACCCAACGTGCTCTGGGTCGCCGACATCACATATGTGCCAACCTGGGCAGGCTTCCTGTATCTGGCGGTTGTCCTTGATGCCTTCAGCCGCAGGATTGTCGGATGGGCGATGGGGCACAACCTCAAGGCCCAGTTGGTCATCGACGCGATGAACATGGCTGTCGGGCAGCGCAGGCCGCGCAACGTCATCCACCATTCCGATCAGGGATCGCAATATACGTCGGTGACGTTCGGCCTGCGATGCAAGGAAGCCGGCGTGCGTCCGTCCATGGGCTCGGTCGGCGATGCCTATGACAACGCCATGCGCGAGAGCTTCTTTGCAACGCTGGAACGCGAACTGCTAGACCGGCGCAAGTTCCAGACCAAGACGGAGGCGCGCATGGTGATCTTCGAGTTCATCGAAGGATGGTACAATCCCGCCCGGCATCATTCGGCGCTCAGATACCAGTCACCCATCGTCTACGAAAGGAGACAGGCTGAAAGACCAGAATCTGCTGGCGTGTAACCGTCCACGAAACCGGGGGAACTCCAACTCCAGAACAGCGTCCACCGACCCATGTCTTACGTCAGGAGGTCGGCTCAGCGAGAGCCACGAAATCGATCAACTCGGTCGACACGATATCGTCGGGCTTGCCGCTGCACCAATGAATTAATGCCGTCATGTCGGTGGAAATGCCGCCATGCAGCGCGCCGGGCGCGTTGAACATGAAAGAGCCCTCTGGCGCGACGATTCTGCCCTGGGTATCGTAGTAGGCACCCTTGAGCAGATATACTTCCTCACCCAGCTCCGGCGCTCGGCCGACGATTTTCCAGGCCTTGCCTTCCGGGGCAACGAAGCGTGCGATGATCGTGAGGCCATGGTCGTCACGCCGCAGAACGCGGCGGAAGCGGCCATATTCCTTCCCGTCCGTCCAGGTGATATTGTAATCGGCAGGCTCCCACGGGCTATCTTCCGGCCCGATGCTGAACGATTTCTGTCTCATAGTGTAATCCACTTCTTCAAGGCAGGGCGCGGACGATCCGCAGGTTCCAATCTGATTTTCAGGTGTTCAAAGCTGTGTCTGCGGTATCCTCACGCGCAATCCCTCCATTGAAGGATCGACGACGAGCTGACACGCAAGCCGGCTGTCATCACGACGGGGCGCGGCAACGTGATCCAGCATCTGCCGTTCCATTTCCCCGATGCGCGGCACGTCAGGGACAGAAGTCGCGTCAACGTAAACATGGCACGTCGCGCAGCAGCAAGCGCCGCCACACTCCCCCAAAATACCATCAATATTGTTGTTTACCGCGGCACGCATCAATGTTTCTCCAACCAAAACATCTATGGATTGGGAGATATTTTCAGTGTCTATGAAAGTAATATTCGGCATAATATGCAATCTCATCTTGATACGAAGAGCATTTATAAAATTAATCGATATTGTAGCAGCGTCAAACGCGAAGTTTCACTCACATCATAAGACGGCCTTATGAACGTAAGTCTGCGACAACTCCGTGCGTTTCTGGCTACCGTGGAGAGCGGCAGCTTCACGCGTGCCGCGCACCGTCTGCATCTGAGCCAGTCCGCCGTCAGCATGATCATACGTCAGCTGGAAATCGAACTCGGCCTCGATCTGTTCAGCCGTGAGAAAAAACGCCTGATCCTAACGGATATGGGACATCAGCTTGAACCGATCGCCCGGCGCATGATGGACGAGCTGGATCTGATTGCCTCGCGCGCGTCCGAAATCCGGCAGTTGCAAAGCGGGTCGCTGCGCATGGCCGTGCCGGAGATCATGGCCTGCACGCTGATGCCGCCAATACTGACAGCCTTCAACAACACGCATCCGTCGATCTCGATCAAGCTGCACGACACCACGTTGAACAACATCCCGCTGGAAGTGGCGCGCGGTGCCGTTGAACTGGGGATCGGCCCCGAACGGTCGAGCGACCCGGGCGTCGAACGCATATTTTTGTGTAGCGTGCCGATCTGTCTTGTCTGCGCCAAGTCGCACCATGCAGCCCAACGCGACTCAGTCCGATGGAGTGAGCTGCGCAACGAAAAATGGATCTATTACCCAAGCACTTTCGGCAAGCAGATCCAGGCCGCGCTCGGCCAGCTGGATAGATCACGCCTGCCCGAGGATGCGACCGTCGTCGAACGCCTGACCACCGCGCTGGCGCTGGCCGGACAGGGCGGCGGGGTCACCATAGCGCCAAGATACGCGGACGCGCTCCAGAAGGATTTTCAGGTGCGGATTATCCCTCTGGTCGAGCCGCAAATCAGCAGCGCGTTGTATGTCTACAAACGCCACGGTCGCGCGCTCTCCCCACCCGCATTCAAGATCCTCGAACTGTTTTCGAAAGAAAGCCGCCTTACGGGTGACATCGCCTCCGGGGTTTCAGACTGACCGAAACCGCGGATGCGTATTCGTGTCACACGACTGGCCGCCACTGGGCTCATCCGCCATGCGATCTATCTCCTGGAGGCATGGGCCTGCCCGGCCAGGAAGGCAGACCGTTCAGTTGCCGGCGAACCGCTTGCGAAGCCCCGGTAGGAAGGCGGCGGACAGGAAGGCGGCGCTGACCAACAGGAATGCCAGGCTTATCGGACGGTCGATGAAGGTCGTGATGTCGCCCCGACCGAGCAGCAGGGCACGGCGAAAATGCTCCTCCATCAGCGGGCCCAGGATGAACCCGAGCAGAACCGGCATTGCCGGATAATCGAAGATGCGCATCAGGTAGCCGAGAACGCCGAAGCCGAGCACGACGAAGATGTCGAAGACGTTGTTGTCGGAGGAATAGACGCCGACACATATGAAGACCAGGATCGCCGGATAAAGCAGGTGGTAGGGAATCGACAGAAGCCGTACCCACAGACCGATCAGCGGTATGTTTAAAACCAGGAGCATCAGGTTTCCGATCCAGAAACTGATGATCAGGCCCCAGAACATCTCGGGCTGGTCGTTGATCAGGTTCGGCCCCGGCGTGATGCCATGCAGGATCATCGCGCCGAGCAACACGGCGACGACGGCGTCGCCGGGTATGCCGAGGCTGAGCGTCGGGATGAACGCCGCCTGGACCGAAGCGTTGTTTGCCGCTTCCGGTGCCGAGATGCCTTCGAGCGCACCCTTGCCGAATTCTTCCGGTGTCTTGGAAAGCCGCTTCTCGGCAGCATAGGCCATGAGCGACGCAATGCCGGGTCCGGTGCCCGGCAGCGCGCCGACGAACGATCCGATCACCGTTCCCCGCAAGGTCGGCTTCCAGATGCGTTTCCACTCGTGGCGCTTGGGCCACATCGTACGAAACCCGATTCGGCCCAGCGCCATGGGTTTGCCCTGCACGCCACCGATATTCGCGATGATTTCGGCGACGCCGAACAGGCCCATCGCAAGCGCAACGAGACTGAAGCCGTCAGCCAGTTGCAGAATGCCGAAATTGAAGCGGAACATGCCGGTATTGACGTCGGTTCCGACAAGTCCCAAGGCGACCCCGAACACGACCATGGCAAGCCCCTTGAAGGGCGAACCGACGGTCATCGTCGAGGCGGCGATCAGCCCAAGCAGCATCACCGAGAAATATTCCGCCGACGAGAATTCCAGCGCCAGCTCCGCGATGACGGGAGCAAATCCCATCACCAGGACGATGGCAAAGGACGAGCCGACGAAGGAGTTTACCGCTGTCACGAACAGAGCCAGCGGCGCCTTGCCCTGCTTGGCGAGCGGATAGCCGTCCAGGCAGGTGATCGCCGCGGTCGCCGTTCCCGGCAGGTTCAGCAGTATCGAGGCGGTCGATCCGCCATACTGCGCACCGTAAAAGATGCCGGCGAGCATGATCAGGGCGGCGGTCGGGTCGAGATAATATGTCATCGGCAGGGCGAGCGAAATCGCCGCCAGCGGCCCGATACCGGGCAATACCCCGACGATCGTGCCCACCGTCACACCGACAAAGCAGAAAAACAGTCCCTCGACGCTCAGCGCTTTGGCAACGCCAAGCGCGATATGGGCGTAGAAATCACTCATCGGGGCCCGAAAACATTGACCGGGAGCCCAAGCCCCCAGATGAACAAAACAGAGCCGAACACCGCCATGAAGGTGGCGATGCCGCCGACGGCCCACCAGTTGCGGCGGATCTCGCCCAGTGACGCGATGAACACCAGCGCGAAGGTGGCCGCCACGTAGCCGGCCCGGTCCACGAGTGCCGCGAAGGCGAGCATGCCGATCGTGACCGACAGCACGGCGCGCCACGCGAACCTGTCCGGACCCGGAGTGCCTTCGTCGGCGGGCGCTTCGTGCGCCTGCCGAGAGGCGCTCCAGCTTTCCAGCGCAATCACGACGCCGAGCACGGCGATCAGACAGCCGATCACCAGTGGAAAGAACCCCGGTCCCGGTCGCAACATCTTGCCGAGCGGATAGGTCGACGCGATCGCGGCAAGCCCGGTCCCGAACGCAACCACAACCGCCGCGGCCGCGTAGTCCCTGAACGCCGTGCGAACCGTCATGCGCGCCTCTCGCGATCCGGACGGGCAGTCCTTGCGGACCGCCCGTTCAGAATCTCCGCCAGTCGTTTGGAGCGGCGTGTCACTTCGGCCCGATGCCGGCAGCCTCGACGACCCCTTTCCACTTCATCACCTCATTGGCGATGAATTCTTTCGATTCTGCCGGCGGCATGCTCTCGACGAGGAACCCCTTTTCCTTGAAGAAGGTCTGCAACTTGTCCGATTCGAGCGCTTTGGCGATTTCGGCATACAGCGTGTCGAGCACTTCCGGCGGCGTGCCGGCCGGAGCGAAGATGCCCTGCCAGGAGAAGGCCGCGTAGCCGTCGATACCGGCCTCCTCGATCGTCGGCACATCCGGCAGCATGTAATGGCGCTGCGTCGAGGTGACGCCAAGCGCCCGCAGACGGCCCGTCTTGATGTGTTCGGAGGTCACGAGGATGTCGCCGAACATGGCATCGAGCTGCCCGCCAAGCAGATCCTGCAGGGCCTGCGCACTGCCCTTGTAGGGCACGTGCAACAGCTTCGTGTCGGTCTTGAGGCCGAAAAGCTCGCCCGTCATGTGCATCGAAGTGCCGACACCGGGCGTGCCGTGCGTGAACGTCTCCGGGTTCTCCTTCGCATAGGCGATCACGTCCGCGACGCTGTTGAATTCGCTCTCCGCATTGACCACGAGCGCAAGCGGGGAGGCGATGATGATCGAAACCGGATCGAAATCGGTCACCGGATCGTAGGGTAGATCGTCTCGGAGCGCCGCGCTGATGGCGTTGGAGCCGGTCACGCCCATCAACAGCGTATGCCCGTCGGCCTCGGAGGTCGCGACATAATTCGCGCCGACCGTGCCACCCGCGCCGCCGCGGTTCTCCACGACGACCGGTTGGCCGAGAGGCCCGGAAATCGCCTCGCCGATCTGGCGGGCGAGGAGATCCGTCGAACCACCCGGCGGGAACGGGACAACCAGTGTAACCGGTTTTTCGGGATAGCCGTCGGCGGCAACCGCCGGCGAAGCAAGGCCGGCCGACAAGCCGGTCGCCGCGGCGATCGCGAGGGCCGCGCTAAGGAGTGACCTCCGCTCGATTTTCGTTTTCATGTTTCTTCCTTCCTCTGGTGTTTTCGATTTCTTGTTGCTGATGCTAATGAAAACGGGTCGGGCTGAAAGGCTCCAGATCGACCTCGGTGCCGCGGCCTGCAACGAGATGGGAGATCTCGCGCCCGGTCGTCGCGCCGCCGCACATGCCGACATGCCCGTGCCCGAATCCGAAGAACGCGTTTTCCGCAGCCGGCGCGCGGCCAATGACGGGCAGGCTGTCGGGCAGGCAGGGGCGGTGTCCCATCCAGTAGGAATTTTCCGATCCCTTCAGACCCGGAAAGAGTTCTTGCCCCTTGCGGAACAGTGCCTCGGCGCGGCGATAGCGCGGCTTCGCATCAAGCCCGGCGAACTCCACCGTGCCCGCGAGTCTGAGGCCGGAGTCCATCGGATTGACCATCATGTTGTGTTCGACCGCCATCACGTTGCGGTTCAGCCGGATGTTGGGGTCTTTCACCGTCACGTGATATCCGCGCTGGCTCTCCAGCGGCACGCGCGCGCCAAGCCTGCGCGCCAGCTTGCCCGACCAAGCTCCAGCGGCAACGACGACACCATCCACGTCCAGCGCGTCGCCGTTGTCGAGCAGGACCGAACCGACGACGCCGTCGCGCAGTTGAAAGCCGGTCGCGGCGGCACGCAGATGGGCTGCGCCGTCTTTAATGGACCGGCCGTAGATCGCTTTGACGAGAGCCTCGGGATCTGGCGTCGATCCATTGTCCGGCGCGAAATGCCCAAACCGGAAGATGCCCTTGAGCGCCGGTTCAAGCTCGCTGAGTTGCTCGCTGTCGACCTCCTGCATCTCGACGCCGAGACTGCGCCTGAGATCCATTCCCCATTTCCAGCGTTGGGCGGAATCGCGCGAGGAATAGACATACAGACAGCCGTTCCGCCGGACGAGCGACATCGCGCCGGCACGCTGCAGCAACGGTTCGTAGGCATCGAACACCGGGCGCAACAGGTCGCGGACGGCGCCGGCGATGCGCGTGACTTCCTTCTCGCTGGACGCGCGCATGAAACGAAGCAACCAGGGAAGCGCCCGCGGCAGATAGTGCGCGCGAATGACCAGCGGGCCGTCCGGATCGAGCAACCATTTGGGAACATTGCGCCACATTCCCGGCATGCCGACAGGCAGGCAGGCGCTCGGCGAGAGCGATCCGGCATTGCCGAACGAGCATGCCTCGCCGGCCTCGCGCGGATCGATGAAGGTGATCTTGTGGCCGTCTCTCTGCAACCAGGCAGCGGCGGACACCCCGACAATTCCCGTTCCCACAATTGCGAAATGCAAACCGCCACCCGCTCCCGGTACCCGATTCGAATACCCGATCACCCTCTTGCCGTTCATCGTATTTGCACAGATAAGATCAGACAAACGTATTTTGGTTCTAGAAACATAAGTAAACCTTATGAACATAACGCTGCGCCAGTTGCACGCCTTCTACGAGGTCGCGAAGACACAGAGCTTCACGCTTGCCGCCAGGAACATGAATCTCACCCAGTCCGCCGTCAGCATGCTCGTGCGTCAGTTGGAGGCTGAATATGGCCTGGCGCTCTTCGACCGTGTCCAGCGCAGCGCCCAGTTGACCGAGGTCGGACGCCAGATGCTTCCCGTCACCGAGCGTATGCTGGAAGACCTGCGACAGGTTCACGAAGGCGCTGAGGACCTGAAGGCCCTGCGCCGGGGCAGGCTTCGCATCGCCGTTCCCCAGATGCTTGCGTGCTCGTGGTTGCCGCCGCTTGCGGCCGAGTTCATGGCCGCCTTTCCCGATATCGGCCTGCATGTCATGGACACGACCGGCGACCGCATCGTCTCTGCCGTTCAGGACAACGAAGCCGAGATCGGGATTGGCCCGCAGCGTCCCGCGCCGGCGGACATCGCCGCGGAGCCGTTATGGGAGGAGCCGATCCAGATCGTCCTGCCGAGGGCCTCTGCCTTGGGCGATGGCGCTCCCCTGACGTGGAAGGATCTACGCAACGAAAACTGGATACAATATTCCGACGACTTCACGCTCTATCTGGAACGCGCGATCTGGGCGGAGTTGCCCATTCCCGAAGCCCGCACCACCAGCGTGCGTTATCTTACGACGGCTCTTTCTTTCGTCGGGCTCGGGTTGGGCGTTACGGCCGCACCGCAATATGCGCGAAGTTTCGCGGACCAGTTTGCGGTGAAGTTCGCTCGGGTCGAGACGGGGCGGATCATGCGCGCCTTCTACATCTATTCGAGAAGGAACCACTCCCGATCGCCTGCCGCCAACGCATTCGTTTCATTTCTGACTCACAAGATCGGAAGCCCCCTACCCTTTGAATCGCTTTAGTTTCATCGGTGCCGGCGCCGGATACAGGACGATGTCGCCCACTGCTTCTCTTCGGCGCTGGCGATGAAACGGGTCGCGGCCGAACCGCCGATGTGAAGAGCCGATCTGATTGGCGCGCCGAGCACTGGGCCGGACTTGATTGACCGCCGGGGGTTCGTGGCCTCGCCGAATGCGCGCGAGATCAGGGCCGGACGCTTCCAGCCGAAGAGAAAGAGCCGTCGCAGCCATTTTCGTTCAGCGCCTTGGCGCGGCCAGCCTCCCCTCGACGATTTCGGGCAACCCGCTTCCGCGTAGATGGCATGCCGCGCTTATGCCCGTGTCCAGCGGTTCGACATCGGGATCGACCGTCTCGCAAACCGGCAAGGCGAACGGGCAGCGGCTGCGAAAACTGCAGCCAGCCGGAATATCGATCGGGTCCGGCGGTTCGCCCTCGAGCAGATATCTGCCGCTCTCATAAGGCTTGGTTTCGATGGTGGGGACCGCGCTCAGCAGCGCCCGTGTATAAGGGTGCGCCGAATGCCAGAACAGGGCGTCATTGTCGGCCAGTTCCACCACGCGTCCCAGATACATGACGGCGATCCGGGCGCACACGCGCCGCACCATGGCCAAATCATGCGAAATATAGACATAGGTGATGTCATGCTTGACCTGAAGCTGTTCGAAGAGATCGAGCAGCTTCGCCTGTTCGACCTGATCGAGCGCGGAAAGGGTTTCGTCGAGAATAAGCAGGTCCGGCTCCAGCACCAGCGCGCGGGCGATGTTGACGCGTTGACGCTGACCGGCGCTGAGCCCGACCGGAAGTTGATCGTAGAGAACAGTCGACAGGCCGACCTCGGCCATCGTCTCCTTGACCCTGGTCTCGACCTGCCTGCGGCTGCCGAAACCGTGGATCAGCAGCGGCTCGGCGATGGTGCGACCGATCTGGCTGTGCGCGGCGATCGCATTGTAGGGATCCTGCAGCAGGAGCTGGAAGCGCTTTCTGACCGCCAGCAGGTCGCGCCCCGACAGGCCGGCAATGTCCTTGCCCTCGAACAGGATCTGACCGGCATCCGGCTTCTCGAGGCTACTCAAAAGGCGCGACAAGGTGGACTTGCCGCAGCCCGATTCGCCGATGATTCCGAAATTCTCGCCGCGGCGGACCTCGAACGACACGCCGCGCACGGCATGCACTTTGCTGGTGGCGAACAATCGGCTGCGATCGCGCACGGCATAGGTCCGGGCGACATCGCGCACGTCGAGCACAACATCGCCGGACGAGCGCGCCGGCGGAGCCTCATTGCCGGACCAGATACGCGGCACCTTGGCGATCAGGCTGCGTGTATAGCCGTGCTCCGGCGCGGCCAAGAGTTGCCTGACAGGCTGGCGCTCCACCACGCGGCCGTCATCCAGAACGAGCACGTCGTCGGCTATGTCGCCGACGATTCCCAGGGCGGACGATATGAAAACGATCGCGGTATCGAAATCGTTCTGCAGTTCGCGCAGCAGGCGCAGAATCTGGGCAGCCACCGTCACATCGAGCGGTTGGGTGATATTGTCCGCGATCAGCAGGTTCGGATTGGACACCAGCGCATCGACGATCAGCGCACGCTGCATCATTCCGCCGCTGAACTGGAAGGGGTATTCGTCGAACCGACGTTCCGCCGATGGAATGCGCACGGCGTCGAGCGTCTCGATCACCTTGCGACGCGCCTGTGTCGCGGAGAGACCGGGCGTCACGGCACGCAATTTCTCCAGGATCTGATGTCCGACGGGCACCGTCGGATCCAGGGCGCTGGTCGGGTTCGCGCCGATATAGGCGATTTCGCGACCGCGAAGCTTTGCCATCTCCTTTTGCCGCAGCTTGACGAGATCGCGCCCGGCATACTCGATACTGCCGCCGGTAATATGCAGCGGCGCCTTGATCCAGTTGACGAGCGCCCGCGAGAGCACCGTTTTTCCCGAACCGCTTTCGCCGATGATGCCGAGCACGGAACGGGGCGCGACGGACAGGTCGACGTCTGACAGAAGTGGTCGCGGACCGGCGGACGTGTCGACCGAAACCGACAGTCCCTGCACCCGCATCAGCGGAAGCCCCGGATGGGTGTTGGTGTCGCTCACTACTCGCCTCCTTGCAGGATATCGTTCCGGGCGCGCTCAAGCAGGCCACCCATCAGGTTGAGACTGCCGAGCGAGAGCACCAGCAAGACCCCGGGGACGATGGTGATCCACCAGGCATTGAGCAAATATTGCGTGCCGGACGAGATGATCGTGCCGAAGGTCGGGGTGGGCGGCTGGATGCCGATGCCGATAAATCCGAAAATCGCCTCGAAGATCATCATGCGGGCGATGTCCAGAACGGCCACGAAACCGATAGGCGGAAGAATAGTCGGCGCGATATGGCGCAGCATTATGCGGAAGTCGCTGGCCCCGAGAATCTTCGCCGCCCGCACATATTCCTTCTGCCGCTCCGCCAGCGTCACCCCGCGCGAGACGCGCGCGTAGACCGGCCAGCTCGCCAGGATCAGAACCGCGATGATCGTGAAGGGCGTCGGCCTGGACATGCCCAGAATGGTGATCGCCAAAATGATGACGGGGATCGACATCTGGACATCGGTCAGCCGCATCAGCACAGCGTCGACCCAGCCGCCGCGATACCCCGCATAGATCCCGATGGCACAGCCGAGCACGAACATGCCGACGACGCTGATCACGCCGATCGCGAAGGCATTGCGCAAGCCGATCAGGGAGCGCAGAAAAAGATCACGTCCGAGTTGGTCCGTTCCGAACAGATGCGGCCACTTGCCGCCCTCGAAGAAGACCGGCGGGAGAAACTTGTTCGCGACGTTCATCTTGGTGGCCGAGGCGTCGATGACGAGCGGCGCGAAGATCGTCAGCATGATCAAGATAACGAAAAAGCCGAACGCGACTTTCATCTCGGTCGAGATCCAGGCACGCCGTGCGATTCGTGCGGTCACGCCGTGGCGTTTTGCCGGCGCGCCGTCGGCGACGAGGTCGGGCGATGTGGCTGACATGGCGGCGGCTCCTAGAACTTCAGGCGACGGTCGATGTTCGTCGACGCGAAATCGACAAGCATGTTGATCGCCACGAGCACGCCGCTGGCGAGGATCGCGACCGCCTGGATAATGGGGAAATCGCGCTGGAAGACGGCGTTGATGGTCAACATGCCGATGCCGGGGTAGCTGAAGATATATTCAACGACGAACAGACCGCCTAGCAACAGGCCGATCATCTGCGCGCCGAAAAGGTTGAGCAGAGGCACGGCCGCGTTGCGCACCACGTGTTTGGCGATCATCGTCGTACGGGACAGTCCACGAACCAGACCGACGTCAAAATAGACCTCGCCCAGATTGCCCGCGACGGACACCGAAATGGCCCGAATCATCACCGGACACAGTTCGATCGCCAGCACCATTGCTGGAATGATGGTGTAGCTGAACCCCTGATAGCCGATCGCCGGCAACCAGCCCGCCTTGGCCGAAAGCAGGAAGATCAACAGAACCCCGACCCAGATATTGGGCAGCGAGACGAACAGCGAACTTACGTAAAGCGCCAATCGGTCCGGCCATTTGCCGGCGCGCAATCCGGCGGCCATGCCGATTGGCACCGCGACCAGCAGGGCAAAGACGATACCGAGCGCGGCCAGTTGCAGGCTGTAGGGTAGCGCTGTCATGATCAGGTCGGCAACCGCAGCGCGGCTTTCAGGATCATACCCGTCCGCGTCCTGGGAGCCTCCCGCGCTACCGCCCTGAGGCCCTCGAATAAAAGAATGACCGAAATCGCCCGACACCACCTCGCCGAGGAAGCGTCCGAACTGAACCAGCATCGGGTCGCGGAGGCCAAGGTCCCTGGCCGTTTCTTCCAACACGTTTGCCGGGGTCATCGGGCCGAGAATGATGCGGATCGGATCGCCCGGTACGATCCTCAGCAGTGCGAAGATCACAAAGGCGACCAGCAGGACAATCAGCAGTCCTTGCGTGATGCGTCGCAAAAAGAACTCGATCGCGAATGCCATCGGGGAGGCGCTCCTGTCGTCGGGGCCGGTATCAGCAACCGGCGGCGGCGTGTCGTCGACATACCGGCGCCGCTGGCGGCGCCGCCGGTATGACCTGGCGTCGTGATCTTAGCCGAGCGTGGCCTTGCTGAGATCGATCGGGCCGTTCGGGTAGAAGTAGGCGCCCTTCAGGTCCTTGGACATCGCCCTGAGGAACACCGACGAAAACAGCGACAGGCTCGGCACCTTCTCCGCCAGCAGGGGCAAGGTTTCTTCCTGAAGCAGCTTGAGGCGCTCCTCGGTGGTTTCGGCGTTGCGCTCCTTGTCGAGCGAGGCGTCGATCTCGGCGTCGCCGATACCGTTGATCAGGGCGAACTGGGAATAGTAGTTGGGGCGCAACACCAGATCCGGCTCAGGCGAGCCCGTAATCCAGCCCACATCGATGATGTGGCCCGGCCCCTGGCCGTCGGCGCGACGATAGATCTGTTCTTCCCACGCCGCCGGCTCGAGCGTCGTCAGCTTCACAGGGAATCCCTGCTCCTGCAGCATCGCCGTGATCAACTCGCCATATTCGCGGGTCTTGGGATAGAAACCGACCGAGGTGATGTACTCCAGTTCCGGCAGACCCTGGCCGTTGGGATAACCGGCCTCGGCGAGCAGTTTCTGGCACAGTTCGGGATCGTATTTGGGGTAGTTGTCGACATCCTTGTAGCCGAACTTCACCGGCGAGATGTGACAGTTGGACGCCTGCGCGGCTTCGCCGACCAGCGCCAGGACCTGCTCGCGATCGATGGCATGGACCGCCGCCATGCGAACCCGCACATCGTCGAAAGGCGGTTTGTTGCAGCGGAAATGCAGGTATTTGTTCTCGCTCGACAGCGAACTGTGGGTGGTGATACCGGCCTCGCCCTTCAGCGATTCAAACTGTTCCGGCTCCAACCGTTCGGTCAGATGATACTGGCCGTTCAGCAGGCCGAGCACGCGCGTGTTGGCGTCGGGAACATAGGTCCACAGCAAGGTGTCGAGAGCAGGCTTCCCGCCGTAATAGTCCGCATTCGCCTTGAAGATGATCTGGTCACCGCGGGTTTCATGATATTTGAACGCGCCGGTGCCGTTCGGGCGCTGTTTGAGAACGTCCGGGTCGGCGACATCCCTGGCCGACATGATCGGCAGAAACGCGGAGACATACCAGAAGTTCAGCGCCGGATAGCCGTATTTTTCGGTCTTCAGGCGCACCGTGTAGTCGTCGACGATCTCGACTTCGACCTGCCCTGGATACCACGCGGATGCCGGCCGGCTGGGCTGCGAGGCGTATTCGTAGGTCGCCTTGACATCCTCGGCTTTGAATTCCTTGCCATCGTGGAACGTGACACCCTGGCGCAGCTTGTATTCCAGCGTATGCTTGTCGATCAGTTTCCACTCAAGGGCAAGGTCCGGGAGAATCTCACCGGGGTTTTCAGGCCTCATCGGGCATTTGGTCAGGCGACCGAACACCAGCTCCTCGGTGGTAATCTGCGGCGCGATGGTATGCGAGGACGGATCCCAGCTGCTCGTCACCGTGCCGGCGGCGGCAAAAACCAGGGTCTTGCCGTCCTGCGCGAACGCGCGATTGAGTGACACCGGGCCGACGAGCGCGGCGCCAACGCCCAGCGCCGACGCACCGGCCATGAATTTCCTTCGTGTAGTCAGCATGAAAATCTCCCTTTTGGTATGCCCAGCGCATCCGGCCCTGTGCCGGTCTTGCCGGGCGCTTCCCCCTGAAATCGGGACGGAACCAGCGGCGTCCTCCTAGACTGCGCGACCCAATCGAGCCTCCCGGCGGCGCATCGAACAGTCAATGCCCGAATAGCGTATCAAAAATGACTGTTCAGTCAATCCTATTTTCCGCTCCCTGGATTCGTGTGTTGATTTCTCATACGGACGCCCGTTATGAAATTTCAACCTCGGCACGCCATGAAGCTAAAGGCGCCGTTGCAGCGACGTCCGGAAAGGGCTCGATGAGCACACGCAAATTTACACCCGAAGCTCGACGCACGCTGATCATGGACTACGCCCGCGAACAGGGGCGTATTCTGGTCGAGGATCTGACGATTCGGTTCGGCGCATCCAGCGAAACAATCCGGCGCGACCTGAACCACCTCGCCGCCATTGGCGCGCTCCGCAAGTTTCATGGCGGCGCCTGCCTGCCATCACTGACCGAGGAAAGCCCGTTCGCCCAACGTATGGCGTCGCAACCGACGGGTAAGCGCTCAATCGCCCGCGCGGTGGTGCGCTCACTGACGGCGGGGGACACGCTCTTCATCGATACGGGCACGACAACCTTGATGCTGGCCGAAGAGATGCAGCCTCTAACCGATTTATCCGTCGTCACAAACTCGACCGCGATCGCCGCGACACTGGCGCACGGTAACAACAGCATCTACCTGCTGGGCGGGCTTTATCAACCTGACGCCGGCGAGACGACCGGCGAGATCACGATCGAGCAGATCGCCAATTTTCGCGCATCCCATGCCATTTTGACCGCGGGCGCGGTCCATCCTGTCAACGGCATGATGGATTTCTCGCTTGGCGAAGCACAGGTGGCGCGCGCTATGATCGAGCAGGCCGACCACCTCGTCGTCCTGGCAGACAGGACCAAGCTCGGCCGCAGTGCTTTTGCGAAGGTCTGCCCGCTCTCGCGCATTGACCGACTCGTGACCGATGCGCCCCCACCCGACGACCTAGCCGATGCGCTTCGCGCCGCCAATGTGGACGTCGTGATCGCGGAATAGCGTCACTTATCGCGGCCGTGAATGACCGTTCGGTCATTGACAATTCGAGTTTCGGTCCAGTAATCTTCTGCCAACATCTCATCCGGGCGTGGAGGCGTCGTTGACCAAGATCGACTTGAAGACTCTGATCCGCACCGAGGATCTGCCGACGCTCGTCGCGGAATTCCGGGCCAAGCCTACGGGACAGCACAGCCCTGCGCTGCAACGGATCGTCAACCATATCCGTAGCGAGCCCATGACCGGCAAGCTGGCGCTTCTCTGCACCAAGCCGCATGAAGAATGGCGGCTGGTGGAGATGAACGGGCGCGGCAAGCCCATGACGCTTCGCGATGAAGTGTTTCACGATATCAACGATGCCGAATGGGCGATCTTCAAGCTCCGCATGAAACGCCATTTCGACATCGACCTGACCGATTGACCGACAGTATCTACGGGAGACGAGCAATGCTCAAGATCACGGGCTACGCCGACCGTGTCAGCGTCACGCCGGGCCAGACGGTCAGTTTCATGATCAATTGCGAGTACGCTCGCTACAGCGCCAGCATCGTGCGGGTCGTCCAGGGCGACACCGCGCCGGAGGCGCCGCCCGTGAAGCTGGTCCATGTGCCAAGCGCGATCGACGGCACGTATGAGGGGCGCCCGCAAATCATCCACGCCGGCTCGTTCGGTCGGGTTGATCTGGACAAGCGGCTCACGACGGCCAGCATATCGCTGCAGGCGATGATCATGCCGACCACCACCGGCAAGGGCCGACAGGCAATCCTTTCCCGGTGGGACGAGGGGTCAGGGCGCGGCGTCGCCATGGTCATAGCCGAGGATGGATCGCTGGGGATCGAGATATCGGCGGGGGGAGAACTGCACCGGATATCGACCGGCAGACAGATGCTGGATCGCCACTGGTATTTCGCCGCCGTCACCTATGACGCCGACACCGGCGATGCGAGCGTGCACCAGATTCCGCAGCACGATTTCCCCACCATTGCCGATGCCGGGAGCGTGTCGGCGCGGCTCGCCGCCGGTCTCGACTGGTCCAGCGACGCGCCGCTTCTCTTCGCCGCCACCTATGGCGGAACCGACGCTGGCCGCATGGTTGCGCGGGCGCTGTTCAACGGCAAGATCGACCGGCCGCGCGTGTCGTCTTGCGCCCTGCCCCTTGCCGATCTGCGCGCGCTTGCCGGCGATGTCTGGCCCAAACACCTGACCGGTACGCTGGTCGGCGCCTGGGACTTTTCACGCGACATTCCCGGCGTCACGTTCGAAGACCTATCCGGCTGTGCCCGACACGGTCTGGTCGTCAACATGCCGACACGCGGGGTAACCGGTCACAATTTCACTGGCGAAGACGGCCATTGCTGGATGGACAAGCCCGAGCAATGGTCGGCCATCCACTTCCACGACGACGACGTCTACGACGCGGGCTGGGAAATCGACCTTGCCCTGGCCGTCCCCGAGACGATGAAAAGCGGTATCTATGCGCTGCGGATCGAGGCCGAAGGCGAAGAGCAGTTCATCACCTTCGTCGTGCGCCCGGCGCGCGGCCAGGCGACCGCCAAGCTCGCCTTTCTGTTTCCGCTTGCCACCTACATGGCCTACGCCAACGAGCATTTCGGTACCAATGACGGTCTGGTGGAGCTGCACCTCAACCGCGCGCTGATCCTGCACCCCCATCAGCAATTCCTCAACGAGCATCGCGAATACGGCCATTCGCTTTACGACCTGCACTCGGACGGCAGCGGCGTGGCCTATTCCTCCCGGCTGCGGCCGATGCTCAACCTGCGTCCCAAAGTCGAGGCCAATCACGGCGCGGCACCCTCGCATCTTTGGCTGTTCAACGCCGATACCCACATCACGAGCTGGCTGGAGCATTGCGGGGAAGACTACGACGTCATCACCGACGAGGATCTGCATTATGAGGGTTACGACCTCGTCAGCGGCTACCGTACGGTCATAACCGCGACGCATCCGGAATATTATTCGCGCGAGATGTACGACGCGGTCCAGACATATACGCATAGCGGCGGCAGGCTGATGTATCTCGGCGGCAACGGGTTTTACTGGCGCATCGCCTTCAACAAGACCCAGCCCGGCATCATCGAGGTTCGCCGCGCGGAAGGCGGCAGTCGGGCCTGGGAGCCGGCGACCGGCGAATATTATCATTCCTTCACCGGAGAGTATGGCGGCCTGTGGCGTCGCCAGGGCGGGCGCAGCCCCAATCATCTCGTCGGCATCGGCTTCACGGCCCAGGGCTTCGACGAATCGTCTTACTACCGGCGCGCGTCGGGCGCCGACGATCCGCGAGCCGCCTTCGTCTTCGAGGGCATCGACGACGAGATTATCGGCGATTTCGGCCTGACGGGCGGTGGAGCCGCCGGCATGGAACTCGACCGACACGACGTCTCGATCGGCTCGCCGCCCCATTCGATCGTTGTCGCCAGCTCCGAAAAGCACACCGAGGCGCACGTCTTCGTCGTCGAAGACATGCTGTTCAACCACATGGGCACCACCGGCGACGTGTGTGAAAAAGTGCGCGCGGACATGGTGTTTTTCGAGACGCCGCGTGGCGGAGCGGTGTTTTCCGTCGGCTCGATCGCGTTTTCGGGTTCGCTGCCGTGGAACGGGTTCGACAACAATGTCTCGCGCCTGACCCACAACGTGCTCAAGCGCTTCCTGGATCCCGCCCCCTTCGTCGAGCCGGCGGCCTGAACCACGCCGATGAAAAACGCTGATGAAATATTCGACGTCGCCATCATCGGCGGCGGCGTCGTGGGCTGCGCCATGGCCCGGCGCTTGACTCTCGACGGCGCCAAACTCGTTCTGCTGGAGCGGGCGCCCGACATCCTGTCGGGGGCCAGCAAGGCCAACAGCGCGATCCTGCACACCGGTTTCGACGCACCGCCCGACAGTCTCGAACTCGCCTGCGTCCAGGCCGGCTATCGCGAGTATCGGGAAATCCGCAAGGCGATGAACCTGCCCTTGCTGGAAACCGACGCCATGGTGGTGGCCTGGACAGGCGCCGACATGGACAAGCTGGACGGAATCGAAAACCAGGCACGGCAAAACGGCGTCGCGAGGGTTCGACGCCTGACGGCCAGGGAGACGCGCGCCCGCGAACCGGAGCTGTCGTCGGCCGCCGCCGGCGCGCTGCTGGTGCCCGGCGAGCACGTTATCGACCCGTGGACGGCGCCGCTCGCCTATCTCAGGCAGGCCGTCGTCAACGGCGCGCAGGTGCGGCTGAACAGTGGCGTGACGGCTGGCCGCTTCGACGGCGCCGCATGGCAACTCGACACGCCGCACGGATCGGTGCGCGCCACAGCGGTTATCAACTGCGCCGGCCTGCATGGAGATACGGTCGAGCAATGCTTGCTCGGCAGGACGTGGTTCACGATCAAGCCGCGCAAAGGTCAGTTCGTGGTCTACGACAAGGCGGCGGCGAAGCTGCTCAGCAGCATCGTCCTGCCGGTGCCCAGCGAGCGCACCAAGGGCGTGGTGCTGACGCGGACCGTGTTCGGCAATCTTCTGGTCGGACCGACGGCCGAGGATCAGGACGACCGCGAGCGGGCGAGCGTCGAGGCCCCCGTTCTGGACAGCCTGATTGCGACCGCCGTCAAGATGGTTCCTGCCCTCGAGACGATGCCGGTGACGGCCGTCTACGCCGGGCTGCGGCCGGCAACGGAAATCAAGGACTACAGGGTGCGGGCCATCGCCGAGCAGAACTGGATCAGCGTTGGCGGCATCCGCTCCACCGGCCTGACCGCGGCGCTCGGACTTGCAGCGCACGTCGCCACGCTTCATGCCGCGTTCGGCGGCTCCTTCACGCCACTCGAGGACCCGGCCGTTCCCCGGATGGCCAACCTGGCCGACCATCGCAACCGCCCCTGGCAGGCGACCGATCACGGCGAGATCGTCTGCCATTGCGAACTGGTTACACGCGGCGAAGTCGAAGCCGCCCTGCAAGGGCCCTTGCCTGCCGGCGACTTCGGCGGGCTGAAGCGGCGCACCCGGGTGTGCATGGGCCGGTGCCAGGGCTTTTACTGTCAGGCGCGGGTCGCGGCATTGACGGCGGGACGCCTCGCCGAACCGCTGTCGGTGGGGCCCGCACATGGGTGAGGCTGCCGATTTCGACGTCGTCATTGTCGGCGGCGGCCCGGCCGGCATCGCCGCGGCGATCGCCTTGAAAAAGCGCGGCCTCGAACGGATCGCGATCGTTGAGCGCGAAGCCGAGATCGGCGGCGTACCGCGCCATTGCGGCCATCCGCCGTTTGGAATGCGGGAATTCGGTCGCGTGCTGACCGGTCCGGCCTATGCCGCCAGGCTACGCGCGACGGCCAGCACGCTTGGCATCGCCTTGCGCCTGCAAACGACCGTGGTCGCGCTCGGCGTCGGCGGCAGGCTGCACCTGACCGCGCCCAAGGGCCCCGGCACCATCACGGCCAGGCGGGTCATTCTCGCCACCGGAGCGCGCGAGACGCCGCGCGCGGCGCGCCTGATCTCGGGCGACAGGCCGATCGGGGTGCTGACCACGGGTACGCTTCAGCACAGCATCTATCTGGAAAGAACAAAACCCTTCGCCCGACCCGTCATCGTCGGCACAGAGCTAGTCAGCCTTTCGGCCGTGCTGACGTGCTGGAAAGCCGGGATCCGGCCGGTGGCAGTCATCGAGAGCGACATGCGCCCGGTCGCGCGGAAACCGATGCACCTGTTTCCTCGGCTACTCGGCATCCCCGTGCACTATGGCGCGGAGCTCGTCGACATCAAGGGACCGGCGCGCGTGTCCTCGATCACCGTTCGCCTGACCGACGGATCCGACACGGAGATGGCTTGCGACGGCGTCTTGCTTACAGGGCGTTTCGTCCCTGAATCGGCGCTGGTTCGCAGCAGCCATCTCGCGCTCGATCCCGGCAGCGGCGGGCCGGATATCGATCAGTTCGGCCGCTGCAGCGATGCCGCCTATTTTGCGGCCGGCAATCTTCTGCGCCCGGTCGAAACCGCCGGCTGGTCGTTCCGCGAAGGCGCACGGATCGGCAATCTGGTCGCCGACGACCTCGCCGGCGCCCTGCCCGCAGGGGCGGCCTATTTAAAGATCGGTCACGACGACACTATCAAGCTCGCGGTGCCGCAGCGTATCGACTTGACGGGCGGTGGCGGCCTGCGCCACATCCAGCTTCGCGTGACCGAGGGCGGCAGGGGGCAACTCAGCGTCGAAGCCGGCGGGCGCGTCTTTTGGCGGCGGCGCGTCGCCGCTCTGCCGGAACGCCGCCTCCTGATCCCGATCGCGGCGATCGGCCGTGCCGCCGGGGACTACGACGGCGTCACCGTTCGTTTCAAGAAAGGCTGAACATGTCGCAAAAGCGCGTCGCCGCCATCGACCAGGGCACGACCTCGACACGCGTGCTGGTGGTGGACGAGCACGGAGGCAGCCAGATCGTCCATGCCGTCCGGCACGCGCAACACCATCCTCGCCCCGGCTGGGTGGAGCATGATCCGCTGGAACTGCTGCGCAACGTGTCTTCCTGTGTGGACGCCGCCGGGCCCGTGGACGCGCTGGGCATCGACAATCAGGGCGAAAGCTGTCTTGCCTGGGACGCGGAGACGGGCGAGCCCCTGTCGCCGGTCATCGTGTGGCAGGACAAACGGACCGGCGCCATGACCGACACTTTACGCGCGGACGGCGCCGAAAGCCTGACGCTGGAACGGGCAGGCCTGCCTCTGGATCCTTATTTCTCCGCGACGAAGCTCAGCTGGATCCTCGACAACGTTCCCGAGGCCCGGCGCGCGCGCGAACGGGGCCGGCTGAGGCTCGGCACCACCGACGCCTTCTTTCTCGACCGGCTCGCCGGCCGCTACGTCACCGACGCCACAACCGCCTCGCGCACATCGCTGATGAACCTGGAGACACTGGCCTGGGACGAGACGCTGTGCGAGCTTTTCGGCGTGCCGATCGAGAGCCTTCCGACGATCGTGCCGAGCGCCGGCCACGTCATCGGCGCGATAGGCCGATCCGCCGTCACCGCCGCGATCGTGGACCAGCAGGCCGCCCTTTTCGGCCACGGGTGCCGGACGTCGGGCGACGCAAAAATCACTTTCGGCACAGGCGCCTTCGCCTTGGCCGTCACCGGCGATACGATCGTTCGCGCCACGGAAATCGGCCTGCTGCCGACCGTGGCGTGGCAGATCGGCGCCGAGGTCGTCTACGCGATCGACGGCGGCGTCTACGACGCCGGCGCCGTGGTCGAATGGTTGCGGCGGATCGGCATCGTGGACAAGGTGGACGCGTTGCGGGATTTTTCCGATCGGGCCGCAATCGACGCCGGGCTGGTGTTCGTCCCGGCTCTGTCGGGGCTGGCGTGTCCGTGGTGGGACCGCAGCGCGGCCGGCCTATGGCTCGGCATGACCGCCGCCACAACACGTTCGCAACTGGCTCAGTCGGCGCTTGAAGGCATTGCCCTGTGCACCGCTCAAGTCGTCGACGCCATGTCGCAGCGTATCCCGATCGCCGCCGGCGTATCGATCGACGGCGGGCTGTCGCGGAGCCCGTATTTCTCGCAATTCCTGGCCGACAGCCTCGACCGGACAGTCAGAACGTCGACACTCGACGAGCTGACGAGCTATGGCTGCGCGAGGATGGCGGCCCTTGCCGTCGGCGCGGACATCCCGGCGCGGGCCGGTACCCCCACCGATTTCGAACCGCACGGGAACGGCGGCTCTGCGCGTCACGAAAAATTCGGGGACGCCGTGGAACGGGCTCGAAACTGGTTCTGAAGCCCTTGATCGCCTTGCCGTCGATCCCGCGCGACAGCGGTTTCGGTTGATCCCGCGCCGGCCTGGGGAGACAGGCGGCGAATGCGCTCCAGCGCTGTCTCAAGCGGTTCATCCCGGTGTCTGCAGGGGACACCCGTCGAGCGCACCCATGCACCGCGTTGTCGCCGGTTCATCCCCGCGTGGACGGGGACACCATATAGGCATCGAAACTGTGGGCCTCGTCGACGATCAGAATGCGGTTGGCGAGGGCAAACTAGGCTCAGGACCTATTAATTCCTTTTGAGATGTGATTCACGGTCTTTGAGAAGGAGGCCGTGATGGGTGATTTGTTTCTGCTGAGCGAGGGCCAGATGGCGCGGATATCGCCGTACTTCCC
>NZ_PYBP01000021.1:0-28113 GCF_003015025.1 Nitratireductor sp. StC3
GGGAAGTACGGCGATATCCGCGCCATCTGGCCCTCGCTCAGCAGAAACAAATCACCCATCACGGCCTCCTTCTCAAAGACCGTGAATCACATCTCAAAAGGAATTAATAGGTCCTGAGCCTAGGCGATGGCCGCCCGCCCGTAGGGGCCGGTGTCTTCAGACCCGCCCGCCGCTCCGCGAGACATACGAGTCGAGATATCCGCGGCGGCGCTTCCTCCGCTCGAGCCGGGTCAACGCATCGCCGGCCTCGGCGGGCGTGTCGAAGGTTTCGATCATCGACTGGCCGCGCGTTCCGATCCGGCCCCAATCCCGCACAAGGGATGCCCCGCCGAACAACGTGGGCTGAAGGGAAATGCTGTAGAACCGCCGCATGTTCTGCGACGGGTCGATACGGCGAAGATGAACCGGATGTAGATCTTTCATGCTGGGGAGTCTCGCTTTCTACGGAAGCGGCGTCCAACGAGTTTCTTGAATCGATGAACGGTCATCGATTCATGACATTGATGCCAAGAACCCTTGCGAGATTCTTGGCGACTACGTCCGCTGAAACCGGTTCTCCCCGACGATCGCCTTCATATCCTCCCGCCGGAACCAGATGGCGCGGCCGCATCGTAGCGGCGGGTTGCCTGAGGTGAACACGATCTGCTCGTCTCCGCGCATGCGCAGCACCTCTTCCGGAAGGATCAGTGGCCGCGCGGAGAGTTGTCGCGAACGCGTGCGCGAGGATCCCGACATGCGCGAGGTCCGGCTCAGCTGCTCCACTTCGACCGTCGTGTTGCCGCAGCGTCGCGAAATGTAATCGGCGGTCTCCGGGTCATTGATCGCCGCGAAAGAGATCCACGACGCCGATTCGAACCATTTGCTCGATGCGTCCCGCCCACCGTAGGTCTCACGCATCTGGCCAATGGACTGAAACAGGAGCAACAGGCTAATGCCGTATTTGCGCCCGGCGTCCCGAGCGGTTTCCAGGATGCGGAGATATCCCAGCCGCGCGACCTCATCGAGCAGGAACAGCGTGCGGCCCTTCACCTTGCCATTCCGGTTATAGATGGCGTTGGCCAGGGCGCCGATGATGGTGCGCGCCAGGCCGGGATGGGCTTCGAGCGTCTTGAGATCGAGATTGACGAACACGTCGGTGTCGCCGTCCGCCAGATCGTCGGTCGAGAAGCTGTTGCCGGAGACCAGCGCGGCATAGTTTGGATAGGAAAGCCAATGCGTCTCCTTGACCGCATTAGCATAGACGCCGGAGAAGGTCTCGGGCGTCATGGCGATGAACGGTGCCACGTTCTCCTTGACGAACGCGGATTCGGAATTGTCGTAGATCAGCTGCAGCCGCTCGCGCAGCTTGGGCTCGGGTTCGGAGAGGTTCGCTCGCATCTGCCGCAGATGCTGGCTTTCCTTTTCCGTATGCCCCGACAGGCACACATCGGCGATCAGCACGGTGATGAGCTGAAGCGCGGACGCGCGAAAGAAGTCGTCGCGGATCGAAGCCTGGCGAGCGGTGTCGGTCACGACCCAGGTGGCGACCGCCACCACGTCCTCCTCCTTTGTGCCGCCGAAGCGCCCAATCCAGTCAAGCACGTTGAAGCCGGTGCCCGGCTCCTTCGGGTCGAGCACGAAGACCGATCGGCCGGCCTTGCGCCGGTGAGAAATCACCATCGGCGCGACCTCGTTTGATGGATCGAGGGCGACCAGCCCGCTGCCCCATTTGAGCGCTGTCGGAACGGTCACCGAGGTGGTCTTGAAGCCGCCCGACCCGGCGAAGACCAGCCCGTGCGAGGAGCCGAACGAACCGTCGAAGCACAGCAGCGGCGATTTCCCCCCAGCACCCCAGGTCGCGCGGTCGTCGGCGCGGAAACCGGGCCCGCAGGCCGCTTGCCTGTCGACGCGACAGGCCTCGCCGACGACGGTGCCGCCGGCCTCAGGAAAGAGACGCCGGGCAGCAGAAATAGTCATCCACTCGCTTTCCCCATGAATGGCGCGTTTGCCCTGGATCCGGCGGGGTGCGGACGCCGCGAAGGCGGCATTGCCGCGCATGGCGACGCGCATACCGAAGACGCCGGCGACCGCCGCGACGACCGTCCCGGTGAGCGTGGCGGGGTCGGCGTATTCGGCGATCGATGAGCCTGGCGGCACCGTTGCGGCGAAAGCGGCGATCCGGCCGATCTCGCGAATGGCAGCGATTGTGATCACCACCAACGAGCCGGCGACGACCCCCCAGCCCGCGAGCCGGATCGAGACCACGCCCCTGGCCGCAAAGAGAAACACGACGCCGGTCCCGCCTGCGGCCGCGTAGGGCAGCGCGATGCCCATCCGGCCAAGCATCAGGCGCGCGTCCGGCGCGCGGGCGAAGCTTGCGAGCCAGTGCTCCATCCCCGTGAGGCCGAGACATGCACCCGTCATGATGATGACGGGGGCAAGGAGCAAGGCTAGCTTAGTCGGGGTCATCGGCGAACGCTTTCATCCCGATCGCCATCAGGCGCGCCCGCTCGGCTTCGTCGGTCCTTATCCGGCTTGCGCCGTCGACCAGGAGACCGAGCAGCAAAGCGCGCTTCTCGTAGCGAAGCCCGGCCTTGGCGATCAGCCCGCCGAGCTGGATCTTCTCGCGCGTGTCCTTCTTGCGCGCCTCTGACTGGCTTGCCTGGCGCATCCGCTCAAGCCTCGCCAGACGGCCCCTGAGCCGCGCCAGGCGCGACCGGTGCGGACGTGGGCCTGGCCGCCCGTCCGCTCCCCTTGCGAAACCGTGCCGCGAGTTCCTCGAACGCGGTCACAAGGGCGCGCTCCTCAATCTCGATATCGCCGAGACCGGCCTTAAGGGCGAGCCGTCCGATGCGCTCGGCCTCGCGCGTTTCGGCCTGCTTGAGCTGCTCCTGCAGCCTGGCGATTTCTTCTCTGATCTTCGATGACGGCTTCTTCATTCCGGTAGTCTTCCTTCTCGACCATTCGCGTTGTGGCGATGGCGAGGATCGGCCGGGATCGCGCGCAGCGCGACCCGGCAGAAATGACGGGTCGGCGAAGCCGACGCTTTGAGAGATCATCCCGGCGTTCCGAAGGAATGCCCCAAGGGCGCAGTAATACGTCGCTGACGCGACGTTCCGCGCCCGGACCCGCCCGGGAGAGGCGTGGCCTGCGGAACGCATGTCGTTCAACCGCCGGGATCACTCTCACCGTGGCCATCACGCATTTCACGCCCCAGATCATCGGACGTGCCGACGGGCGCAGTGCCGTGCTGTCGGCCGCCTATCGGCACTGCGCGAAGATGGAGCATGCGGCCGAGGCGAGGACCGTCGACTATTCGGGCAAGCGCAATCTCGCTCACGAGGAATTCCTGCTTCCCGCCGATGCGCCCAAATGGGCGCGCGAGATGATCGCCGACCGCTCGACCGCGGGCGCCGCCGAAGCGTTCTGGAACAAGGTCGAGGCCTTTGAAAAACGCGCCGACGCGCAGTTCGCCAAGGAGTTCATCATCGCCCTGCCGGTGGAACTGTCGAAGGCGCAGAACACCGCGCTAGTGCGCCAGTTTGTCCATGAGCAGGTGCTCGGCCGCGGGCAGGTCGCCGACTGGGTCTATCACGACGATCCAGGCAATCCGCATGTGCATCTGATGACGACGCTGCGCCCCCTGACCGAGAGCGGCTTCGGGGCAAAGAAGGTCGCCGTGATCGGAGCGGACGGCCAGGCGATCCGCACGAAGAACGGAAAGATCCAGTATCGTCTCTGGGCGGGCGAGAAGGCCGAGTTCCTCGAGCAGCGGCAACGCTGGCTCGATCTTCAGAACCAGCACCTCGCGTTGGGCGGCTTCGAGATCCGCGTCGACGGACGATCCTATGCGGAGCGCGGCATCGACCTTGTGCCCACGCCCCATATCGGCCCGGGCGCAAAGGCGATCGAGCGCCGGGCAACGCGCGAGGGCAGGGCACCCAGGCTCGAACGTCTCGCTTCGCATGCGGCTGCGCGCGCGGTGAACGCCGAGCGCATTCAGGCCCGGCCGGACATCGTGCTCGATCTCGTCAGCCGCGAAAAGAGCGTGTTCGATGAGCGCGACATCGCCAAGGTGCTGCACCGCTATGTCGACGATCCCGGTGCCTTCCAGCAGCTCCTGGCGCGGATTCTTCAGAGCCCGGATTGTCTTCGCCTCGAAACCGGGGCGGTCGACTTTGTGACCGGCGCGCGCTTGCCGGACAGGCTCACCACGCGCGAACTGATCCGCCTCGAAGCGGAGATGGTGTCCCGGGCGTCCGCGCTCGTGAAGGCGAAGGGGTTTGGCGTCCGGGAGAAGATCGTTGCCGACGTGTTCGCGCGTCACGACCGTCTGTCGGAGGAGCAGCGCACGGCAATCGCGCACGTGAGCTCCGGCGCGCGGATTGCCACCGTTGTCGGCCGCGCCGGCGCCGGCAAGACGACCATGATGCGCGCGGCGCGCGAGGCATGGGAGGTGGCAGGCTACACGGTGGTCGGGGGCGCGCTGGCCGGTAAGGCGGCCGAGGGCCTCGAGACGGAAGCTGGGATCCCTTCGCGTACTCTGGCGTCGTGGGAGCTAGCCTGGAAACAGGGCCGCCGGCGCCTCGATGGGAAGACCGTGTTTGTCCTGGACGAAGCCGGCATGGTCGCGTCGAAACAGATGGCGACATTCGTCGAGGCGGTCTCGAAGGCTGGCGCCAAGCTGGTGCTTGTCGGCGATGCAGAGCAGCTCCAGCCGATCGAGTCAGGTGCTGCCTTCCGCGCCATCGTCGAGCGCACAGGCTATGCAGAGCTCGAGACGATCTACCGCCAGAAGGACGCCTGGATGCGCACCGCCTCGCTCGATCTGGCGCGCGGTAATGTGACGGCGGCGCTCTCGGCCTATAGGGGCCACGGCATGGTGATCGGGGAGAAGCTCAAGGCCCAGGCGGTCGACAGCCTGATCGCATCCTGGAACCGCGAATACGATCCCAAGAAATCCACGCTCATCCTGGCCCATCTGCGTCGTGACGTGCGCGAACTCAACCGGCTCGCCCGCGAAAGGCTGGTCGAACGTGGGATTGTCGGCGAGGGCTACGTGTTCCAGACGGAAGAGGGGCGACGGAATTTCGACGCCGGTGACCAGATCGTGTTTCTCAGAAATGACGGCGCGCTCGGCGTCAAGAACGGCATGATCGGCAGGGTGGTCGAAGCCGGGCCCGGCACGATTGTCGCCGAGATCGGCGAGGGCACCGACAGGCGCCGCGTTGAGGTCGAGGAGCGGTTCTATCGCAATCTCGATCTCGGCTACGCCACCACGATCCACAAGAGCCAGGGCGCGACCGTCGATCGCGTCAAGGTGCTCGCCTCGCTCTCGCTGGACCGGCATTTGACCTATGTCGCGATGACCCGGCACAGGGAGGACCTTCAGCTCTTCTATGGCGCGCGGTCGTTCCAGATCGCGGGTGGGCTCGACACGCTCCTGTCGCGGCGGAACGCCAAGGAAACCACCCTCGACTATGCCGCTGGACGCTTCTACCGGCAGGCGCTCAGCTTCGCCAACAGCCGTGGACTTCAGCTTATGCGGGTCGCCCGCACACTCGCTCGCGACCGGCTGGACTGGACGCTGCGCCAGAAGCGACGCCTTGCCGATCTCGGCCGAATGCTTCGCGCCGTCGGCGCCCGCATCGGGCTGTTCGACGCCACCCTGTCCGAGGTCCAATCGAAGAAGGAGGCCGAGCCGATGGTCAAGGGCGTGACCACATTCTCCAGATCCGTCGCCGACGTCGCAGCCGAGAAGGCCCATGCGGAAAAGGAGGTCGCGAGACAGTGGGAGGAGGTTTCCGACCGGTTCCGCATGGTCTTCGCAGATCCGGAGGCGGCGTTTGGCGCCATGCGCTTCGACGCCATGCTCACCGATCCGGCAACTGCGTCAGAGCGTCTCGGACTGCTTGCGCGTGAACCCGCTTCGATCGGCGCGTTGCGCGGCCGTGAAGGGTTTCTGGCGGGCAGAGTGGATCGCGAGGCGCGGCACGAGGCCGAGGCGAACGTGCCGGCCCTCGGGCGCGAGGTTGAGCGCTACCTGCGTTTGCGTGAAGCGGCCAAGCGCAGGCTCGAGGCCGATGAAACGGCGCTACGCCGTCGCGTCTCGATCGATATTCCTGCGCTTTCACCCGCTGCGCGTGTCGTGCTCGAACAGGTGCGCGATGCAATCGACCGCAACGATCTCTCGGCAGCACTCGGCTTCGCTCTCGCCGATCGCATGGCCAAAGCCGAAATCGACGGCTTCAACAAGGCGGTGTCCGAGCGGTTCGGAGAACGCACATTGCTCTCGAACGGCGCGCGCGACACTGAGGGCGCCGTGTTCAGGAGAGCAGCCCTCGGCCTGCCCACGGCCGAACGCGAAAAGCTCGCTGCGGCCTGGCCGATCATGCGCGCCGGCCAGCAACTCGCTGCCCACGAGCGCACCGTGAAGGCGCTAAAGGAGATCGAGGCGCTGCGACAGAGCCAGCGTCAGTCCCAGGTGCTCAAATGACCCGCAGGCGTCGGGCGCTCACAGTTCTCTGGATCGGCGTCGCGGTCGTGAGCGGCCTGTTCTCCCTCGGCTATTTAGGTAGCCTGCGCTTCAATCTTACCTCGAGCTACCCGCTCGGAATCTGGCGGATCGCGCCGCTCGACCGTGAGGTTGCCGTCGGCGATCTCATAATGATCTGCCCACCGCCAACACCTGTGTTCACGCTCGCGCGGCAGCGAGGATATCTGCGGTCGGGGCTCTGTTCGGGATGGCTGAGCCCGATGATCAAGACAGTCGCTGCGACACAGGGACAGCGCGTGGAGATCGCCGGTTCCGTTTCCGTCGACGGCGTGCCGCTCGCAGGATCGGAGCTGCGCGCTGCTGACGGCGAGGGCAGGGCGCTCATTCCCTTCGCCGGCGGCGTCGTGCCGCCCGGTCGCATCTTCCTCCACTCTGATTTCGCAGGTTCCTATGACTCGAGATATTTCGGGCCGGTCCCGGCCGCCGGTGTCCTCGGCCTGGCCCAGCCCGTCCTCACCATTCACCCGTGACGTCGTGAAGACTGTCGGTCTCACGGTGCTTGCCGTTGCCGCCGGAGCAATCGCATGGAGCGGCAATCCCCTCACCCTTCCGCTCGCCATAGCGTTCCCCGCCCTGTGGGCAAATGCTCCCTCGCCGATCGCCGCCGGCATTGTATCGGCGGGGTATTTCCTCGCGGCTTCACGCGGTCTCCCCCAGGGCGTTGTCAATTACTTTGGCAGCGGGACAGCCGAAGGTCTCGCGCTCTGGCTCGGCGCATCGCTCGCCTTCGTCTCCGTACATGCGGTGTTGTGGACGTCCCGGCCGGGGAGTGGGCGGACTGTGCGATATGCCATGGCAGCGGTCCTCATGAGCGTGCCGCCCTTCGGCATCGTTGGGTGGGCGCATCCGATCACCGCCGCCGGTATCGTGTTCCCGGGCTGGGGTTGGTGGGGGCTCGGAGCGACAGCGATCGGCCTCCTCGTCATGACGACAAAGGTCTGGCCGATCACAACGCTCGTCTTGGGAGGAGCGTTTGCCTGGTCCGCCGCAACATGGACGGATCCCAGCCTGCCTGATGGCTGGATCGGTGTCGACACGGAATTCGGGGGTGAGCGCGGCACATATGCAGAGTTGTTCCAGCATCGCGAGACGATCGCCGCAGTAAAGGCGGCAGTGGCCCAAGGCAACAAGATCGTGGTACTGCCCGAGGGTGCCGCCGGTGTCTGGTCGCCGACCGTCGAACGCCTTTGGGTCCGTGAGCTCAAGGGAGTCGACGTCACCGTCAATGCCGGAGCGATCCTGGTTGACGAGCAGGGCTATGACAATGTCATGGTCGAAGTCTCGGGCGAGGGAGCGCGCATCCTCTACCGTCAGAGAATGCCGGTGCCGGTCTCGATGTGGCAGCCCTGGCTAGCGCTGATCGGCAAGTCCGGTGGCGCGCGGGCCCAATTCTTCGCAAATCCGATCGTCGAATTCGGTGGCGCACGGATTGCCCCGTTGATCTGCTACGAGCAGCTCATTGTATCGCCCTTTCTGCAATCGGCACTCTACTCGCCCGACATCATTGTGGCGACGGGAAACGGCTGGTGGACAGACGGCACCAGCATCGTCGCTATTCAGAAGTCCGCAACCATTGCCTGGGCACGGCTCTTTGATCTTCCACTTATCATGGCGTTCAACATCTGAGATGAGCAGATGACTAGCCGGGCTGTGCGGTTAAGCGTCAGGGGACCGGAAGCCGTATGGCGCGAACCAAGCTCAAATGGGGAAGTACAACCCGATCATGAGAGCATTTGCGAAGGCCTCTCCTTGATTTTCTGCAGCCAATGTGCCTCTAAAAGATGATGGAAAAAATCATCTTTATTCGGCCCAATTTCCAACCTATTCAACACAAAGTACGTCTCCTCGACGCGCCGATCTAGAGCCGCCACCAGAACCACCCGAGCGTCATGGTGTTGGCGCCCTGCACGGCAAAGCTCGGCGCCATGTCGTCGGGGCGTGCGCCAGGTCTTGCATGCGACCGACGATGGAAGGCGGCCGGCCGGCGGCCACCAGAACGTGAGCGGATCGGCCACCCGAACGGCGGCTGGCCGTGGGGCCCGCATAGAATTCATCGCCGGGCAGGAATGTCGCCTGGTCCGGTCTTCCTTGATCGACGATCATCGGTCGTACGCACTACAGCACTGCAGAAAGGGCGTCGAGCATGAACCGACGAGATCGAAATTCCGATGATCTGGAACTGTTCGAACTGCTCGAAAAGCTTGGGGAGCTAACCGACGCGACTGGGATTCCCGCACTCTTGGGTAGGCTGCTCGACATCTATGGGCTGAAGACGGTGGCCTATCTGGGCGCTGGGGTGACTGCACAGCCTGGACAATCCCCCTATCTCGCCGTGACCTATTCGAACGAATGGGTTGATCACTACAAGGCCCAGCGCTTCGTCGATATCGATCCGACCGTGCAGATCGGTATGCGCCGTATGCTGCCCATCGACTGGGACGAGTTCGATCGGGCAGACGAGGACGTTCGGCGCCTGTTCGGGGAGGCAAAGGAGTTCGGCCTCGGCCGTCGTGGCATCTCCCTGCCCGTCCACGGCCAGCATGGTGATAGAGCGCTGGTCTCGATCACGAGCGACGCCAGCGATCGCGACTGGCGGTACCTCCGACTCCACTACATGCGCGACTTCCAAATGCTGGCGCTCCATATGCACCAGGCGATTCTGCGGTTGGAGGGGAAGACCGTGGAGCAGGCCAGGCTGTCCCCGCGCGAGCGAGAGTGCCTGTTGTGGGTAGCCGAGGGAAAGACGGCGTGGGAGACCGCCGTTATCCTCGGTCTGTCGGAGCACACCGTGCGCTGCTATCTTGAGAGCGCCCGCCACAAGCTAGGTGCCGCCAACAACACCCATGCGGTCAACAAAGCCGGCAAGGCTAGTCTGCTCACTCAACTGCCGTAAATCCGGCAGATGCGCCGGATTTCGAGGCCATCTCCCGGGGTCTAGTTGCTTCAGCGTTTTTAACAAACGCAAGGAGCAACACCATGATCACCATCGTCGAGGGCGCAGAGCGCGACCGTCATCCAACCCTGATCGACGAGATGTTTCGGATGCGGGCGGCGGTATTCGCCGACCGGCTTGAATGGGATGTCACCGTCACCGATGGCAGGGAGGTAGACCGCTTCGACGCCGAAGATCCCCTTTACCTTCTGTCGCTGGACGACCGGACCGGAGCGCTCCTGGGCGCCGTGAGATTGCTGCCAACCACCGGCCCGAACATGTTGCGCGACGTCTTTCCGGTTCTTGTGCCGGGCGGGGCGCCGGCGAGCCCCCTCATCTGGGAAAGCTCCCGGTTCGCCGTAAATCCTGCCGCGTTCAACACATGCGAACGTGCGGAAGCCAACCATGTCGTCAACCGCACGACAATCGAGCTCTTGTGCGGCATCGTCGAGGCTTGCCAGCGGGCTGGTGTCGAGCACGTCGTATCCGTCTTCGACGCGCGAATGGCGCGAATCTTTCGCACGATCGATTGCGTCTTCGAGGTCATCGGCACCCCCACGCGCATCGGCAGGACGATGACCTATGCCGGCGTGTTCGACATGTCAGACGACATGCGCGAGCGATTGGGCGAAGCCGGCAGACTTCTCGCGCCTGTGCTGGCGAATGTAGAGCCGCGGCAGACCCCAATCCCCCGCCACGCCTAATCGACCCTCGCTTTTGTGACATGGTTCTCTGGTCGACGCGGCAACCATGTCCTATAAGGGCTCCGAGGCGGTACGCGCCGCCTTGGGGCTTAGAAACCCCACCACAGAGCAGGTGTCGGCTGACGCGACACCAAGGATCCTCTGGCCACGGCCGGGGGCCTGCGACGCATGTCCAGGCACTCGTGCTAAAGGTCGCAGGGACCGTCTGTGGCGGTTTTCTAACCCCCGGCTTGGGGTCATGGTCTTTATAGTTTGCGGGGGCGCACCGCGAACCAAGCCGCAGGGATTGAATGCGAACAAAACCAGACGTCGACATCGGACCCGGCCCGGCGGCGACATCCAGTGTCATCAACGCCCTCCTGGCCGAGCTGAGTGAGAAAGAGCTGGCACAGGTGGCCGTCGCGGTCATTCGGGAGAACAGGAGCCGGTTGCAGAAGGCCCAGGAGCTGTTCGAGGAGGTCAGCCAGCTTGACGCCGCCGGTTCGACAGACGAGCATCTGGGGCAGTTGAGGCACGACTACCGGATCGCCATGCTCAACCTTCATGCGCAGCATCAGGTCGTGAGCCTGGTGGTCGAGCGCCTCGGGTTCGTTCCTGAGGTCGACGGGCAGCGCCCAGTGATCAATTAGCCGGCTAGCTGGCATGACCACGGTCATATTAGTCCGATTCGTGTAGCAATCGTACCTGCCTGCCGGTTGTTGGCGGCGCCCAGCTTGTTCGTAGCCGCGTCGATATAGGACCGAACGGAGCGATACGAGATGTCGAGCATGAGAGCGATATCGGCCATCGACATCCCCTCCGCGAACCAGCGCAGGCACTCAGCCTCGCGCGGCGATAGCCGGATGCCGGTCGCTAGCGACGCGTCGCCACGTTCACCTCCCAGTCGGGAGTGCACGAAGGCGACGGAGACCGCAGCGGTGACCGGATCGATGTCCTCGCTCAGTTTCGATACAGGCCTCCCGCTCGCAAGCGTGAACACCATGCGGTCCCTGAACCCCACGGGAATCGAAATCGAGATTCCAGACCTGNATCGACCCGGATGAACTCCCGTTGCACATAAAGCTCCTGCCAGGCGCGCGGATAGTTCGAGACCGCGAAGCTCTCCGGACCACGAAGATAGAGATAGGCGAAGAAATCGAACCCTGTATCGTCCGCAAAATCCCGCAAGGACCGGCGAGCCGCACGCTCGTCAAGCGGCAGCGAAAGCCTGTCGATGAGATTGAGCAGATTGGCGTTCAATGGCAGGCGTGTCCAATGGCAAGCCCCGCGAGAGAAGGCGACCCTTCTGCACGGCGCGCTGAATACGAACTGGGTCATCGCTACCGATACGACCCGGGGAAGACGATGCCCTGGTCGACCAGGACGTTGAACCGGTAGCCCGGACGGATCTCGAGTGTCGGCTGGACGTTGAGGTTGCGCGAGACCGTCTGCTCGGAGATCTGACCGAAGGTTTCGGCGAAGGAGCGCCTGGCGGCGTCCTCGGCGCTGTTGGCGGTGCCGAAGCTGTTGCGGTCCTGCGGCAGCATCATTTCGGTGCCGGCCCCGATCAGAGCGACGAGGATCGCCGAGCCGAACGTGCGCAAATAGTGGTTGTCGACCTGGTCCCGGAACCCGCCATAGCCGGCGGCGTCGGTTCCCGCCATCCCGCCGATCTGGAGCGTCGATCCGTTCGGAAAAATGAGGTCGGTCCAGATCACAAGCACGCCGTCCTGCCCGAACGTGACCTCGGAATCGTAGCGGCCGAAGAGTTTCGATCCTTGCGGGATGAGAAGGTGCCGGCCCGTCGCGCTGTCATAGACATTTTGCGAGACCTGAGCCGTGATCCGCCCGGGAAGGTCCGAGTTGATGCCCGTGACGAGCGTTGCCGGGATGACCGAACCGCGCTTGAGCTCAAAGGGCGAGATCTGACCGAGGACCGGATTGGGAAGATATCCCAGATCCCGGATGTCCTGATTGAAGAAGCGCTCCTTGGCCGCTTGCCCGTTCGCGTCCGTGGCGCCACCAACGCCCGCCTCCATGGCGGCGGCGTAGAGGTCGAGCGCGCTCTGCGGCCGCGTTGTCGACGATTGCGGATCGCCAGGCGCCACGTTCGTGCCGTCGTTGGCGTCAGCCGAAAGGCCGCCCAGCGAAACGGCGATCGGGGAATCGAACGCCGCGTCATTGGCTTGATATCGCGCCATGCGCTGACGGTGGAGCTCGCGCATGAGCTGTTCTTCTTGCTCTCGCTCGAGGCGCGCGCGCCATATTTCTTCGGGCTCCAGTGCCGCCCGTTGCCGTTCGGCCGTGGACGCTTCCGGTGGCTTCGGCATGAACGGGTTTTCCTCTGGCTCCGTGCGCTCGAGGGGGACCGGGAGCGGCTGCGCTTGGGCCGGTTCATCGATAATCCCGTCCGGCACACCCTCCTTGAGCTGGTCGGCATGGGTCGAGGCCGGTCGGGACCCAGGTGTGAACGCTGCATCGTCATCGCCCAGGCGAAGACCGCGCGAAGACAGGCCATAGAAAATCGCGGCAAGGAAAAGCACCACCAGCACGATCGCGACGACGATCGGCAGGCGATTGAGGCGCCGGATTCTCGGCCCGCCAGCGAGATCGGAGCCGCCGAGCTTGAGACTCTCGGTCATGACGGCTCCCTTCCATCGCGCTGCATCATCGACAGCGGCGAGATCGGCGTCGCCCCCTCCCCGCCCATCTGGTACATGCGTGTGAGATCGAGCGCGTGGGTCGACAACCGGACCAGGATGCTGCCTTCGAATGTGTCGACGACATAGGCGAGGGCAATGGTATTCGTCCCCTCCGTCACCTGGTCCGTGGCGACGGCATAGCCCCATTCCCTGAGCGAAGACTCCAGCGCCTCGCCGAACATCGAGCCGTCCGGCTCAAGCTGGATCGTCGTCGTGCCTGGACCGACCTGCTCGGCAAGCCGCCCGACCATGTCGCCGGCGATCGCGGACGCCGCCTCCGGGGTGAGCTCTGCGGTTGCCGAACTCGTGACCAGACCCGCACCGCCCAGTGTCTGGCACCCGGCCAGCAGTGCGGCGCACAGCACGAAAACCACCAGGCGAGGTAGGAAAATCGAACGGTGCATCCCCTACCCTCCCCGCCTGATCGTGATTTTCTCCTGAGAGCGTCCGACGCCCGAGACGAGGATCGCCCTGTCGATGTAATAGTCGACCACCATCATGGTGCCGTTCATGCGGTAGTTGACGATCCGGTTCTCGCCGCCGGAAACCACGAACAGCACCGGCGCATCCTGGCCCGACAGCGACGAGGGGAACTGGATGTAGGTTTTCTGGCCGTCGCTGTAGATGCGGGTCGGCCGCCATCTCGCCGTTCCGCTCACACGAAACGAGAAATTGAGCTGCTCCGCCGGCACGCCGGCGCCGGGCACGATGCTCGCCTCCATGCGCGCGGCAATCTCGGCGAAGCGCGCATTGACGTCTTCGGGATAGTCGAAGCCGACCCGCGCCATGTAGTTCGTCTGATGGGACTTGAGCTGGATGTGGTAGGTGCGCCGCGAGGTCGTCACCACCATCGAGGTGACGAGGCCGGGTTCCGATGGTTTGACGATCAGATGCACTGCCTGGCTGCCCGGCGCGCCCGACGTCGCCGGTTCGACCTTCCAGCGCACAGTGTCGCCGAGCAACACGTCGCGTACGATTTCGCCCGGCTGGAGTTCGATGTCGCACACCTGCAGCGGCGAGCAGACCACAGATGGCTGAATCTGGCCGAAGAGGAACACGACCTTGCCGTCAGGGCCGCGCGTCACGACACCCTGCCCTTGCTGCCACTGGCCGGAAAGGCTCGTGCCACGCTGTTCGGTGGCACTCAATTGCTGCGCCAGCGCGGGCATTGCGATCATCGCGAAAACAAGTCCGGTGCAGAATGCTGCGCTCCGGAGTCTGGGTAAGTTCATGAAAAGAGTCCTCCGGGCACTCACAATTGCGCCGTCCAGTCGAAATCTCTGAGGTAAAGGCCGATCGGATTGAGGCGAATGACCGCCTCGTCCTGGGGTGGGGTGAGCGTGACCGTGGCCACGCCCCGAAACCGCTTTACGTCCTGTTCCCTGCCCTGCCGGTCGCGTTCATATTCCGTCCAGTCGACCTGGTAGCTCTGGTTGGAGAGCGGCACGATGTTCGTGACCTCGATGGCCACCGTCATCGTGCGGGCGCGGTCGAAGGGAGAGTTGCCCCGGAACCAGGCGTTGACCTTCTCCGTCGCCGGATCGGCCGTGCGCAAATGCGCATAGGTGCGGTCGATATACTGCTTCTGCACCACGGCATCGGGCGTGACCGACCGGAAATTGCTGACGAAGCTGCCGAGCGTCGCCCGCACGACGCGCGGGTCGGCATATTCGATCTGTTGCGGGAAGCCGGCGCTCGCGGCCGTGCCGAGCCGATCGACCTCCACGATATAGGGCACCAGCTGCACCTGGGTGCTCTGATAGAGCGCATAGGAGAAACCGATCACCGCCATCAGCATGCCGGTCACGCCGACGATGCGCCAGGACGCGGCGGCCTTCACATATGACCCGTAGCGCTCGTTCCATTCCTGGCGCGCGGCAAGGTAGGGGTTCTCCGGTGGGCTCTTTGCGGCCATGGTCTACGTCACGCCTTGTCGTCTGCTGATTTTCTGGTGGTGGGGCGGCCCTGGCTCTGGTCGAGCTTGGAATTGGCAAGACCGAGCGTCGATGCGCCCCAGGTGCCCGGAACGCCGATTGCCTTGTCCCGCCCGGCCGAGGCGAGCGCGGAACCCGCGGCAGTCGCGCCGCTGGCCATGCCTTTGAGCGCAGCCGCGCCGAACGAGCTGCCGGTGGCCCGTGCATCGGAATAGGCCGAGGCCCCTGCCCTCGCCCCGCCCCAGGCCAGCGCGGCGCCGCCGGCGGCCATGGTCGCGGCCTGGCCGCCGTGGCGGATCGTCTCCATGCCGCCGGTCACCGATACCCCCTGCACGACACCCTGGACGATGTTGGGCACGTACATGGCGATGACGAAGACCACGACGGAGATCCCGCCGATGGCGAGGGTGGAGAGAAACTCGTCGGCGCCCGAAGGGGAGTTGGCGAGATCGATGAGCACCTCGGAGCCGATGCGCGCGATCATCACCAGCGCCATCAGCTTCATGCCCACGGAGAACGCATAGACGAGATACCGGACCGCGAAGTCCTTGGTGAAGCTCGAGCCGCCGAGACCCAGCATGATCATCCCGGCGAGCAGCCCGACATACATCTCGGCTATCACGGCCACGAAGATCGCGGCCACCAGGCTGAAGGCAATCACCACGATCACCATGGCGAACACCGCCGCGATCGCCAGCGCGTTGTCCTCGAACAGCCCGAACTGCGCTTTCTCCGACATCTGGCTGGCGACCTGCAGGCCGGCATTGAAGACGTTCGCCGGTGAGGCCGAGCCGCCCCCGGCGCCGATCTGGAAGAGGCTGTCGACCATTGCCCGTGCAAAGTCCGGCCCCTGCTCGAGGATGAAGACAAACAGACCGATGAACATGATGCGCCGCACCAGCTCGGCGAACCACGTGTCGAGCGATGCCGCGCCGAGCGCTAGCCAGACGGCGGCGATGCCAACCTCGATGCCGGCAAGAATCCAGAACAGCGAGCGAGCCGCCTGCATGACGGTCGTCTCCCAACCCTGCGCGGCGTCCGCGACCTCGTTCTCGAGCGTCGTGAGGAGCGAACCATCCTGTGCGAGGGCGGGCTGGAGAAGAAGCAGGGCGCCGAGGAATACGGCAAGGGCGAGTTTAGTTCTCTGGGGCCTCATCGCCCTGCCCCTCTCCGTTGCCCCAGCGTGGCCGCATCTCCTGCCCGCCGGTGGTGTCATACTCAGTTGGTGTATCGAGGATTCGGCGTGCCCGATCGGGTTCCTCGCGAACGTCCAGTACGAACCAGATCGCAACAGCAATTGCGACAATGACTGTGGCTGCCGCCACGATGATAGTTGTTCGTGTCACCAGCGCGGCTCCATCACCTGGCCGCCCGAAGTCGACGGCGCGTTCGAGTTGAAAAAGTCCTCGCGGCGGGTCTGCGCGAGGTCCTGTGCGGCCTGTTCTGACTGGTGCCAGGTCGCCATCATCGTGATCTGCTGCGAGACGAGGCCGCGCAGCTTCTGTGTCTGCGCCACCTGTTGCGCGGCGATCTGATGGCCGACCTGAAGCGCCTGCATCTGTCCGACGGAGCTCTGCGACATCGAGCGGAGTTGGCTCATCGTCGCCTCTTCACTGGCGAACTGATCGGCCGTCAGCCCAGCCGCCCGCAGCGTCGCCGAAATCGTCTCGCGATTGGTGTCCGACCACGACTGGTAGCTTGAGGAAAAATCCTCGCCGTTCGCGAGCCCCGTCTCGAACTCGGCGAAGCTCTCGAAGCGTTGCTTCAGAACGTCGTCGATATTGCCCATCGCAAAGGCGATGCCCTCGCCCTGGTTGACGAGGTTCTGGAGCGCCATGAGGTCGCTTTCGACCTGCCCCCAGATGTGATCGGGCAGCTGCAACGTGTTCTGCAGCATGTTCTCGTAGATCCGGAGCTGATTCTGGATCTGCTCGGAGAGTTGCGTGATCTGGGTGATCTGGTTCTGGATCTGCTCGGCCGACTGGCCGGTGAGCCCCACCAGTTCGGCATTGTTGAGGAGCTGCGTCCATTCGGTTGCGTTCCCGGTCACCGCGCCGGCATTGGCCGGGCCCGGGAGAACCAGACACGCGCTCATCATCGCGGCGGCCGTGATCCTAATCGCGTGTGAGAATGGCTTCGGCATTGCCGATCCCCCTTTCCAAAAGCCACGCAGCCGGCCAGTCCGGACCATGATCCTTGTGCAGCTGATCGATGCGTTTGAGGTCTTCCTTGCCCGAGGCGCCTGCGAAGGCGAGCGCGACCGGGCCCAGCGCCATGTCGAAAAGCCGCCTGCCCTCGGGGCTTGCGACGTAGTATTCGCGCTTCGGCGTCGCGGTCGCGACGATCTCGATCTGGCGCTCGTTGAAGCCGATGCGCTCATAGAACTCGCGTGTTCCCGGTTCACGCGCGGCGCCACTGGGCAGGCAGATCTTGGTCGGGCAGCTCTCCTTGAGCACGTCGATGATGCCCGAGCGTTCGGCGTCGGAGATCGACTGCGTGGCGAGCAGCACCGCGCAGTTTGCCTTGCGCAGCACTTTGAGCCACTCCCTGATCTTGTCCCTGAAGGTGGGATGGCCGAGCATCAGCCAGGCTTCGTCGAGAACGATGAGACTGGGCGCGCCCGTCAGGCGTTTTTCGATCCTGCGGAAAAGATAAAGCAGCACGGGCACGAGATTGCGCTCGCCCATATTCATCAGCTCCTCGATCTCGAAGGTCTGCAACGAACCGAGCGCCAGCCCGTCCTCTTCGGCGTCGAGCAATTGCCCCATCGGCCCGTCGACCGTGTAGTGATGGAGCGCGTCCTTGATCTCGCGCATCTGTACCCCGCTCACGAAATCCGAGAGCGAGCGGCCGCGCGCCGCGGCCATGAGACCGATTTGCCGGGAGATCGCATTGCGATGATCGGGCGTGATCGCCACTCCCTGCATGGCGATCAGCGTCTCGATCCAGCCGCTGGCCCAGGCGCGGTCTCCATCGGTCGCGAGCGCGGCCAGCGGGCAGAACGAAAGCGAAGCGGCCCCCTCCCCCGCGCCGACCTCGTAGTGATCGCCATTGGCGGCGATCGTCAGCGGGAGCAGCGATCGGCCCTTGTCGAAGGCAAAGATCTGCGCGTTTTCGTAGCGGCGAAACTGCGCCGCGATCAGCGCGATCAGCGTCGACTTGCCCGAACCGGTCGGCCCGAACACGAGCGTATGCCCCACATCGTCGACATGCAGGTTCAGCCGGAAGGGTGTGGAACCCGATGCGACCTGCATCAGGGGTGGCGAGCCGGCCGGATAGAACGGGCACGGCGCGGCAGCACTTCCCGACCAGACCGAATTGAGCGGAATGAGGTCGGCAAGGTTGCGCGTGTTGACGAGCGGTTCGCGAACATTGGCGTAAGAATTGCCCGGCAGGCTGCCGAGATAGGCCTCGGTCGCGTTGAGCGTTTCTATGCGCGCGCCGAAGCCTTCGGCCTGGACGAGCCTGCGCACCGCCTCGGCCTGGTCGCGCAGCCGCGCATCGTCGGTATCGAAAAGGACGATCACAGGTGTGTAGTAGCCAAAGGCGACGAGTTGGGAGGCGGCCTCGGCAATGGCGTCCTCGGCCTCGGCGACCATTGTCATGGCGTCCTGGTCGACCGCGCGGCTCTGGGTCTGGAAAAGCTGGTCGAAGAACGGCCGCACCTTCTGCTGCCATTTCTTGCGGGTGCGTTCGAGCTTTGCACGCGCTTCCTGGTCGTCGAGGAAGATGAAGCGGCTCGACCACCGGTAAGTGAGCGGCATCAGGTCGAGCGAATTGAGGATCCCCGGCCAGCTCTCGGCCGGAAACCCGTCGATCGCGACGACGGCGAGGTACTGCCCGTCGACCACTGGTGAAAGGCCATGGTGGAACTCGGCCGTGGCCAGCCAGTCGAGATACATCGGGATCGCCGGCAGGCGCACCGGATGGCTTTCGCCCACGATGCAGAACCGGATGAACTGGAAGAGTTCGTCGTACCAGGCTTCGCGGCCGGATTCAGGGTCGGCGACCGTGCGGGTCACCATGCGCCGGATCGAAAGCACGTTGGCCAGATACTGTTCGAATTCGCGGATGGATGTGCGGAAGGTGTCCAGGACCACATCGGCATAGGTCTCCGAGCGGCTCTCGCTATCGGAATAGACATAGCGGGCGAGGCCAGAACGCCGGCGCTCGGGCGGCCGGTAGGTGAGAATGATGGCGTGTTGGCTCTCAAAATGCCCGCTCTCGGCCTCGAAATGCGCCCGGCGTTCGTTGTCGATCGCGCGCGTCACCGGATCCGGGAAATGACAGTCCTCGCGTGCGGGATAGGCGACGGTGGGAATGCGCACCGCCTCGACCTGGATCATCCAGCCCGAGCCGAGCCGGGACAGAATCGTGTTGATCTGCCGCGACACCTCGTTGCGCTCGAGATTGGTTGAACTCTCCGAATCCGGGCCGGCAAAATACCAGCCGGCCATGACCGACCCGTCCTTGAGCAGGATCACGCCATCGTCGACCAAGCCGGCATAGGGCAGAAGGTCGGAGAAGGACGGCCGGATGTTGCGGAACTGACGAAGCGCGACCATTCCAGTCAGGGCCTCCGCCATGGCGAGGCCGTCGGACGGTAGCCGGCGCGATAGCCGATATGACGCAGATAGACCTGCCGCATCATCGGATCGGCTTTGGCCATCATGCGCAGCGCAGCCAATACGGCGCCCCAGATGGCGATCCCGAGAAGCACCGAAAACCACGTCAGGACCACGAAGATCAGGATCACGGCGGCAAGACCGGTCAGCAACACCAGCTCCCGATCGGCTCCCATCAAATGGTTCGGGCGCGAAAGCGCCCGATGGATGCGGGATCGTGCGAGAGCAACGCCTGGCTCAGCCATCGCTCCCCTCCCCTGCCCTGGCCTGCGGCGCCTCGTCGGCCGGATAGCCGATCGAGGCGCCGCTCGCGCCGAACAGGCCGACGATCTGCGTGGCGCCGAGGAGGATGCCGGCGACCAACACGACATACATCAGCCGGCGCGCGAAATCGTTGAGCTCTCCGCCAAAGATGAGCATGCCGCCTGCGACCGCAACGGCGGCCAGCGCGATGAAGCCCGCAACCGGACCGGTGATCGATTGCTGAATCTGCTGGAGCGGGCCTTCCCAGGGCAGACCGCCGCCACTTGAGGCGAGCGCCGCCGTCCCGGTTGCGACAAGCAAGAGCATTGCCGCAACCGGGACGGCGACCAGAGCGCGGTTGTTATGCGGCATGACTTTCCTCGTCGATCTGGGGATGGTGATCGGTCGTATAGCGCGCGCCGTCGAAGCCCGTGACATGCATGACATCACGCACCAGCCGCCCGTGGCCGGCACGTTCGATCGAGACGACGAGGTCGACGGCTTCGCCGATCACCTCACGCATCGGCTGCTGGCTGACCTCCGCAGTCAATTGCTCGAGGCGGCGGAGCGCGGAGATGGCGCTGTCGGCGTGAATGGTCGTCACGCCGCCCGGATGGCCGGTATTCCATGCCTTGATGAGGGTGAGCGCGGCGCCGTCGCGGACTTCGCCGACAATGATCCGGTCCGGCCTCAGCCGCATCGTGCTCTTCAGCAGCCGGGCCATGTCCACCGTGTCGCTGGTGTGCAGGGCAACCGCGTTCTTGGCGGCGCACTGGATCTCCGCGGTGTCCTCCAGGATGACCAGGCGATCGTCCGGCGACAGCGAGACAATCTCCGCAATCACCGCGTTGGCCAAAGTCGTCTTGCCCGAGCCAGTGCCGCCGCTGATCACGATGTTCATGCGCGAAGCAACAGCGCTCCGCAGCACGGTGGCTTGACGGTGGGTCATGATCCCCGCGCGTACATACTCCTCGAGCGGAATGAGCCGGGATGCCCGCCTTCGAATGGTGAACGTGGGCGCAGCGACGATTGGTGGGAGCAGACCCTCGAAGCGGTGCCCGCCGATGGGGAGTTCGCCCGAAATGATTGGCTGGTCGGTGTCCGCTTCAGTCTGAAGAGCATGGGCCACGCTGCCAATAATGATCTCCGCGGCGCCCGGCTCGAGCGCGCCAATCGCCTCCATCCCCTGCCCCAGCCGTTCCACGAACAGCCGGCCATCGGGATTGAGCATGACCTCGACGACCGACGGATCGTCGAGTGCCTGGCAGATCGCCGCACCGAGTGCGTCCGTCAGTTTGCGCACGAGCCGGTCATGCGACCGCGCCCGGCTCATCGGGCAGCTTCCGGAAACTGGACCTCGCTAGACGCAGATCTCTCGTATCGAGCGGCTCCGCACCGCTCTCGTCTCCGTGGCATGTTTCCGTCCTACAAATGCGATTGACGGGCCTATCGATCATGGATGACTGCGTTCCGTCAGCCCGGCAGAATTGCCGGGTTCGGTTGGGGTGAGTCGGCTTCCGGACGGCGGATTGGAGGATATTTGCTTTCCCCGGGCCCAACGGCCGGGTTCGGCCCCGGCAATTCTGCCGGGCCAGGATTTGCTCCAGGTATCATAGGGCAGAGTTGTTAAGTCACTGAGAGAAAAGCAAAAAGCGGCCAAGATAGAGGCTGCCGCCGATCGTAGTCGCCCTTCTGGCAACCTTCTGTTAACCTAAAATCGCTTGCCAGAGAACGGGAATCGCTCATACTGGCGCCAGATTGGCCGTATGGCCGAATATGGCGCTATTTTCTCGTTCAGGGGACAAAGCGGAGATGGCATTTCTCCCAAGTTTTGAGTTTGACGACAAGATCCTCGCCCAAGGGGCCGAGATCTCGCGCAAGCTCGACCAACTGAGGGTCGAGAAGTTTCCCACCGAAGGGCAGAAGACGCTTCGGCGGTTCTCGATGGCCGAGGTCGCCCATTATCTCGGGATCAGTCCAAACAATCTGAAACGCCTCCATCTCGAAAAGAAAGGCCCCGAGCCGTTCGTCGTTGCCGGCGGACGGCGCTTTTACTCTGCCGAGCAGATGACCGAGTTGCGGGACTATCTCGATAAGCACGGGCGATCGGATTCCAAGAAGTATGTGCCCTATCGCAAACCCGGCGAAAAGCTGCAGGTCATTGCGGTCGTCAATTTCAAGGGCGGGTCGGGCAAGACCACCACCACGGCACATCTCGCGCAGCACCTCGCGCTCACGGGTCACAGGGTCCTGACTGTGGATCTTGATCCGCAGGCTTCGCTATCGGCCCTCCATGGCTTCCAGCCCGAGCTCGACAAAAACCCCTCGCTCTACGATGCGATCCGATACGAGGATGCCGCTCCCGTCGAAGACGTTGTTCGCAAGACGAACTTCCCGTTGCTCGACATCATCCCGGCGAACCTAGAACTGCAGGAGTATGAGTACGAGACGCCGCTTGCGATGCAGTCTCCGTCCCAAGAAGGAAAGCGGTTCTTCACGAGGGTCGCCAAGGCGTTGGATTCGGTCAGTGACCGTTACGACGTCGTGGTCGTCGATTGCCCTCCGCAGCTTGGCTATCTGACGCTCTCGGCACTCTCGGCCGCCACCTCGGTTCTGATTACGGTCCATCCGCAGATGCTGGACCTGATGTCCATGAGTCAGTTTCTGCTGATGCTGGGCAATATCATGAAGTCGATCAAGAATGCTGGCGCGCAGGTTCAGCTGGATTGGCTGCGCTATCTCATCACCCGATACGAGCCCACGGACATTCCCCAGGCGCAGATGGTCGGCTTCATGCAGTCGATGCTTGCCGAGGAAATCCTGAAGAACTCGATGCTCAAATCCACGGCGATTTCCGACGCCGGCCTCACCAAGCAGACGCTCTATGAAGTCGAGCGATCGAACTTCAATCGGGATACATACGATCGGGCGATCGACAGCATGGATGCCGTGAACTTCGAGATTCAGGGGCTGATTCACCAAGCATGGGGGCGGTTGTGATGTTGACTGCCGTCAAAACCGCCAAAAAAGTACGCGGTTTCAAGCGCATATGCCGAATAAGGGGGTGCTAGTCGAATGGCGCGGAAAAATCCCTTTGCGAGCATTATGGACAATGGCGACGCTCCCGCCGAGCGCGCGGTCGCGCGAGACTACACCTTCAAGGGTGCATCACGCTCGCTCATAAGCTCGATCGACGAAATGGCAGCCCAGGCAGGCAAGCTGCTCGAGGGTGAGACGATAATCGAGGTTGACCCCGACCTGGTGGACCAATCCTTCGCCAATGATCGGCTCAACGTTGATCAGGAAGACTACGAGGCCGACTACGCCCAGGTGCTGGAGTCGATCCGGAGTTCCGGTCAGAATTCCCCGGCCCTCCTTCGCCCTCATCCCGAGCGGCCCGGCCGCTACATGCTTGTCTTCGGTCGCCTCCGCTGGCGCGCCGCTAAGGAGCTTGGCCTCAAGCTTCGCGCTGTCATCAAGGAGATCTCCGAGCGCGACCATGTGATAGCCCAGGGGCAGGAGAACAACGCGCGAGCGAACACGTCTTTCATTGAAAAGGCGCTGTTTGCCGCCGACATCGTTCAACGGAAATTCGACGAGGACAACGCGACTGCCCTCGCCGCGATCGGTGTCGATCGGCCGACACTTTCGAAGATGCTCTCTGTCGCGTCGATACCCAAGGACCTGCTCGAAGCGATCGGCCGCGCCAAAGCCGTCGGTCGTGATCGCTGGTACGAGCTCAAACTCCTCCTCGACAAGCCGGGCAATGTCGACGCTGCCATGGCTCTGGCGGCGAATTCCGATTTTCAAGGGATGGCAAGCGAAGCGCGGTTCGATGCGATCGTCGCGAAGCTGAAAGCCTCAAAGCCACGGCGCCGTACCGCGCCGGCACCATCCAAGCGCACCTGGGCGCCCTCTGATGGGCGTGTCGCCGCGGAGATGGTGGCCAGTGGCAAGAAATTCACCATCGCCCTCAAGGCGAAGGGGGCCGACGCAACAGCGTTCGGTGACTACCTCTCGGAAAATCTCAGCGAGTTGTATGAGGCTTTCCGTCGGGAAAAACGAGCAACCAGAAACGGAGATTGAGCGCAAAAGAAAAAGGCCCCCGAAACGGCATTCCGGAAGACCTTCTCTTTAAGTTTGGCGACTGAGAGAATCCCACTTCCGCGAATCATAGTCAAGACCATTCAGGTCAGTTTGAGCGCCGATTCGGCGTGCAGGTTTCTTTTGCCTAGCGATAGGTGAAGAAAGATGCAGACGCATACCCCAACGACGCCCTTTGGGCGGCGAACGATGTCGCTCGGCATGATGGCAAGCCAGGCCGTGGCGAAGGCCGTGCCTGAAGGTGCGCAGGTCCAGAAATGGAAAGTGTTCCATTCGATCCGGGAGGCACGCGATCTGATCGGCGCCACGGACCGCGCACTCGCCATTCTCAACGCCCTGCTCTCGTTCCATCCGGAAACGGAGCTCGCGGGCGACGGTGAGCTCATCGTCTGGCCGTCGAACGAGCAGCTCATGGCTCGCGCTAACGGGATGCCGGCGACGACGCTGCGCCGCCATCTGTCCGTCCTGGTCGAATGCGGGCTGATCATCCGCCGCGATAGCCCGAACGGAAAGCGCTTCGCTCGCAAGGGCAGGGGTGGGCAGGTCGAACAGGCCTACGGGTTCGATCTTTCTCCGATCGTCGCCCGTGCAGAGGAATTCGAGGAACTAGCGGACGCTGTTCGAGCCGAGAAGAACGCCTTTCGGCTTGCCAAGGAACGCCTGACGCTACTGCGCCGCGACGTCGTCAAGCTCATCAAGACGGGCATTGAGGAGAACGTTCCGGGCAATTGGGGCAGGGTACAGCAGTCCTACCAGGCTATTGTCGGCCGCTTGCCGCGATCCGCCCCGAGGCAACTCATCGAGGACACCTGCTGTGATCTCCACGGCCTCTACACGGAGATCCTTGAGGTATTGGGATCATTCGCAAAAACACAGAATCCGGACGCCAATGAGTCCCATTTTGGTCGCCACATACAGAATTCAAACCCAGACTCCATATCTGAATCTGAAAAAGGCTCTCGAAAAGAGAACGAAGCGGGCGGCAGCGGCGCGGAAAACGACAACCTGCGGAGTTTGCCGAAGCGGGAGTTGCCCTTGGGGATCGTGCTTGATGCCTGCCCGGACGTGAAGGATTTGGTGCAAGGGGGTGAGATACGCCACTGGCGGGACTTTCTGGCGGCCGCAGAGGTGGCCCGACCACTGCTTGGGGTCAGCCCGAGCGCCTGGCGAGAAGCCTGCGAGGCCATGGGCGAGGTTCAGGCCGCAATCACGCTCGCGGCGATCCTGCAGCGCTCCGACCAGATCAACAGCGCTGGCGGTTACCTGCGCAGCCTGACGGACAAGGCGAGGGAGGGCAAATTCTCCACATGGCCGATGGTCATGGCGCTTTTGCGCGCCAAGCTGGACGCCAGCAGGTCTTCCGCCGCGAAGGCTCCAGAGCCGCAAAGCGACGGGAACAAGGCGGGCGAGCGTTTGGAGGTCTCGGACGCGCTGCTGCGATCGCTGGAACGACCAAGAAGATGAGGGTGCCTCGATGAGCCGAACTGCATTGTTTCCCCCGGCCAACTTTCGGCAGAAACTTTGTGCTCAGTCGCCGTCGACAAGCTCGTCGAATGCCTCGAGCAGTGCGTCGACGATCGCTTGGCCAAGAGCGTTTGCGGTTTCACCGATCCGTCGTTCGTCTTCGTTCCGGACCGCTGTAGCGAGATCCGAACCTTGGTCCTCCAGGATCGATCGGGCCCGCGCGATCGCCCATTGCGCGAAGTCGTCCCGGCTGTTGACGGTCATCGTTTCCATTGCAGCGCTCACCGGGTTTGTTGGCGTATGCTGGCGACGGTCGGCACCCGCGATCTGTACCGCGTTCGCGCCCCAACGTCATTCCGGCTTCTGTGCTCAGGCTGCCTCGAGCAGGCCGCTGCGCTTTGCCCGGTCGAGAAGATTCTTGACGGAGGAGGGCGCCCACCTCGTACCGCCCCGCGGCGTGCGCTCATGAAGGCGCTCGAGCTGGTTTGCGATTTCACGCAAGGTGAGCTCCGGATTGGAGGAATGGATGCCCGCCACAAGCGTCATCAGGCGGTCCTCGGGCGGTCGTGGCGGCGACTTTCTCAGGAGCGACTTGTCGGCCATGCCTTCGCTGACCATCCACTTCACCGCGCGCCGCAGGCGCTCAGGGGTCCAATCGAAGCCGCGTTGCTTGAGGACGCGCGAGATGTCGTCCCAGGTGTGGTCCGGTCGCATTCGCCGGACGATCGGAAGCCATTGATTGGCAGTGGACTGGATGCGCGCGCCGTAGGCCGCCTTCTGAGCAGCCGTCATCTTGGCCAGCATCTCCGGCCGACGTTCCCTGACCCCGGGATTGCCTGGTAGCCGGCCTTTTGCCTTGGCAGCTTTGACGCCTGCCTTCGTCCGTTCCGAGTTGAGAGCCCGTTCCAGCTGGGCGACGGCGCCAAGGACCTGCAGCGAAAACATGCCCTGCGGCGTCGTGGTATCGATGGGATCGCTTAGCGAGCGGAAATATGCGCCTTTGGTCGTCAGCTCCTCGATGACATTGAGCAGGTGGCTCACCGAGCGCGCCAAGCGGTCGAGCCGAACCACAACGAGGGTGTCGCCGGTGCCGATCTCACGAACCAGTCGGGCGAGGGCAGGGCGGGTCCGCGAGGCGCCGGAACCATGCTCCTGGATGATTGTGTCGCATCCGGCCGACCGTAGTTCCATCTCCTGCGCTTCCGTCGCCTGCTCGTCCGTGGAGACGCGCGCATAGCCGATAAGCCGGCCCTGTCGTCGACGAGAGGAGGGATTGAGCGGTGTTTTGGCCATCTGGAAAGCCTGAGAGCCGTGTCGGAGCCAAATTTACAAACATAGAAGATAGGGATAACCGATCGTTTGTAAACGTCTTTAAGGCACCATTTTGAACTCTGAGAGCTGCGAGAACACCGGAAAAACGGGCTCTCTCGTCGATCCGAGCACCAATTGGCGGGCCCTTGTTCAATCCCGAAGACCGCAGCGCTCCATTCTATTAAGAGGCACCGCAAAATTGCCGATGTGACGGAAGTGAAAAGTATGTTAGCTTCTGTAACGCCTATGAAGCTCTGTGTTATCAATGGTTTATGAACTCGGAAAATTGAACCACGAGACCCTCATGCGGCCGGTCGCTGCAGCAGAGGACGCATTGGCAAGACTCGAGGAGCGCGTGGCACGATCGGAGGTCAAAGACGGCTTTGCCGAGCGGGCCGATTTCTTCGATTCCGTCTCCAGTATGTGGGTTGCTGGCGAACTCGTCCATCTCGAAGATCTGGTTCTCCACGATGCACAGATGGACGTTCGCGCACCGAGTCACGAGCTGGTCATAGCGCACAGGATCGTCCGGGCGAGACGGCGGATATCGCGGAACGACCCCGGTTGGGCGGTTTCCCGATCAGGGATAATGGCGCTCGCCGGAATCGCCCAGGAGCCTGCTGGCGAGCAAGAACAGCTCGATAGAGGAGAGGAGGGGGCTGACGTCGAACACGATGACATCGACGTTCTTTCTCCCGAACTGGCCGAGATCGATGAGGTCCTAGCCAGAACGGAATGGCTGGTCGATGGTGACGCATCCGGTGCCCAGAAGTCGCGTGAACCGGAAGTTAGCATCGGCGAGCTGCTCATCCGTGATCCCGAGTGGGATGAAACCGAGCGGGTCGCCGCCTGGCTTGAGTTGGTCAAGACGGTGGAGGTGCTTCCGGCAACCTTGGCCGCGGCCGTTCTATGGGACGCATGGGAGCATCTCGAGCCGATACAGCGTCAGCACTGGCTCGGGCAAATTCTTATTTCTGACTTCATGAGATCGCGCGGAAAGGTCCGATCGCACTTGCTGGCCTATTCGGTGGGTTTGCGAGAAATCCCCCGCGAGCGCCGTCGAGCACGCGATCGAACGACCAGGCTGGTCGCCTATCTCGATGCCCTGAGCGCTTCCGCTGGAGCCGGGCTCAAGGATGTTGACCGCCTGACACTGGCAAGGCGGCAACTCCAGCGGAAGGCGGCGGGCAAGCGATCGACGAGCAGCCTGCCCATCGCAATCGATCTTCTTCTGTCGCGACCTATCGTGTCAGCGCACATGATTGCGAAGGCGGCCAGGATCTCGCCACGCGGGGCCTTAAACTTGGTGAGAGAACTCAGCGTCCGTGAAATGACTGGGAGAGGGCGCTATCGAGCGTGGGGGATCTTATAGGTTGCTCATCGCCAACATTTTCCCATACGTCAATCAGTGGTTTCGAGGCGAGCGAAATGACCAAACCCACACGAAAGCCGACAGAGTGTTGATTTCCGCCGAGAACTGACCCGGGATTGAGGGATTTTTCCATCGAGAAGTGACCCATGTTTGAACCCACCCCTGCTTGATGATCGCAGGGGACATTGGAGTGATAGACATGGCGTTA